>CAIUSV010000081.1 GCA_903901915.1 uncultured Rhodospirillaceae bacterium
AATGACCGCGCCGATGAACTGCCGCGATGGCTCCATCGCTACAATTGGCATCGGCCCCATGGTAGCCTCAAGGCGCAGACACCAATCAGCCGACTCGGTCTGACCGGGGACAACGTCTTGCGACTCCACAGCTAGCGGCCGGTGGTCAGCACGATCTTGCCGGTGACGGCGCGGCGGGTCAGCAGGTCGATGGCGGCGCCGGCCTCGGACAGCTCCATCACTCGCGAGACATGGGGGAAAAGCCGGCCGGCGGCCCACCAGTCCAGCGCCTCGGTCATGGAGCGGCGCACCATCGCCGGATCGAGCTTGCGGTAGGCGCCCCAATAAAAGCCGATGACGGTGATGTTCTTGACCAGCAGGATGTTGGCGGGAATCTGCGGCACCGTGCCGCTGGCGAAGCCGATCACCAGGATGCGGCCGTCGGCGGCGACCGAGCGCAGGGAGGCGTCGAACACGGCGCCGCCCACGGGGTCGTAGATCACTTCGGCACCGCGTCCGCCGGTCAGCGCCTTGATGCGGCCGCGGATATCCTCGGTCTTGTAATCGATGCCGTGATCGGCACCGTGTTCCAGCGCGACGGCGACCTTGTCGGGGCCACCGGCGGTGGCGATGACGGTGGCTCCCAGCGCCTTGGCAACCTCGACGGCGGTCAGGCCGACGCCGCCGGCGGCGCCGTGGACCACCAGGGTCTCGCCGGCCTTGAGCCCGGCCTTGGCGGTCAGCGCCAGATGCGAGGTGCCATAGGCCACCGGAAAGCCGGCGGCGGTGACGAAGTCCAGTGTATCAGGCAGATGATAGACGTCGCCGATTTCGGCCACCGCCTCCTCGGCGAAGGCGCCGCCGGTGACGGTGGCCATCACCCGGTCGCCGACCCGGCAGGCGGTGACATCGTCGGCCACTTCCAGCACCGTTCCGGCCAGTTCCATGCCGGGGATGAAGGGTGGCTCCATCTTTTCCTGGTACTTGCCGGCGGCGATCAGCGAATCGGCGAAGTTGACGCCGGCGGCGTGGACGGCGATGCGCACCGCCCCCGGCCGCAGGGCCGGCGCGGGGAAGTCGGTGACGGCCAGCCCGTGGCCGAAGGCGGGGCAGATGACGGCCTTCATGGGATCAGACGGTGGGCCGGCCGGGGGCCAGCTTCTGCGCCTGCCAGGCGCGCTTGAGCACGGTGAACAGGAAAATCTCGGTCAGCTGGTCGTGGCTGAGGCCACCGGCCAGTTCGCGCTGAACCTGACCGATCAGTTCGGGCGGCACCTTGGGCGACGACAGCAGGTTGGTGACCAGTTCCTTGCGGATCAGCGGCGGGTAGGTCAGCACCTCGCGGAACAGCGACAGCTTGACCACGATGGGGATGTACTCGCTGACGAACAGGCGATCGACGCACATGGAGTAGATGCCGAAGTCCAGCTTACCCGCCACCGCGCGGGTGAAGTCCAGGAACTCGTCCAGGAAGGCGGCTTCCGATATCTTCTTATCGGTCAGCAGCTTGACGATGTCGAGAAAGGCGCGATAGCGGCTGCGCGCCGGTCCGATGGTGCCGCCCAGCTCGGCCGCCAGCTCGCGGATCTGGGACTCGCGGAAGCTGGTCGCCAGCAGCGCCTCGGCCGATTCCCGCACCGTATCGGCGAAGGCGGTTTCCTCGATCAACAGGAATAGGCGTTCGTACTTGTCGCGGTCGCGCGGCTTGACCTTGCTGGCGGCGACCGACAGCGGAATGATGGCGGCGCGCGCCACCTGACCATCGCGGGCGACGATGGCGGCCATGGACATGGCGGCGACATCGGTTACGGTGCCGTCAAGCAGATCATCGGTGATCACCAGCCGCCCGCCGGGGGCAAGACTCAGATTGGTGTTGAGCGCGCCGCATTCCATGAAATGGGTGGCCAAGTCCAGAGTTCTGGCCAATTGCGGCTGGGGGCGTGGTGCGTGTGTCGAACCCATCGCGCCATTCAGCCACAACACGGAGTCGCGGGCAAGGATAATGGCGCAGCCAGGGCGTATGCCCGTCTTTCCCCTGGGGGAGGAAGGTGATAGGATAGCCCATATCTTGTAATCAGAGGCATCCGGGTCATGGTCGATAGTTCCCGCGGCGTCGGTTCGTCCGGCCTGGGCGGCGTTGTTTCCAACGTCCGCGATACGGTGGTGCGCGATTCGCGGGCGTCGCGCGACATTGCCGGCGGCGGCGGGGCATCGCGGGGGGCGACGCCCAATGGCCCGCGGGGCCGGCGCATGCTGGCGGCCGACACCCCGGTGGACAGCCTCGACCGCTCTGCGCCGCGCGGCACCTATCTGGATATCCTGGCCTAGTGGAACCAAATCAATCTGTTGGTGGGCCGATTCATCTGGCGCTTGGGAACCAAGCGTCAGGATCGCACCACTAGGATCACGGCACGGGCCGGACTTCGCTCGCCGCCAAGGCCGGGCATCCCGGCAGGCTTTTCCCGCCGCCCGGCAGAAATTACCGCTTCCCCGGCGAATCGGCCGGGTGGTGATGGCGACCCTCTAAAAATATATCGATAAAAATCAATGCGTTGCCCTGTGGCATGGCATGTGGCCCGGCGTTTGCTGGTAGTTCGCCGCGACAATCCCATTTGCGGGGACCAGACCATGACCGTGCAATCGATCGACAACCGAGTGGCGCCAGAGACCAATATGACCCCTGCGGCGGATAAGGCCCAGGCGGCGACCTCGGTGGAGGCCGCCTTCATGGCGGTGCTCCGGCAGGCCACCCAGCGTTTCAACGCCAATACCACGGGTGGGGTGCTGGCCTCCGATACCATGATGGCGGAACATATCACGCGCATGGTTGCCACCACCGCCGACAAGACGCCGGCGGCCCGAACCGACAGCCAGAGCGATCATGCTCAGGTCGCCAAGGACCCGCGGGCCGTCGGCAAGAATGACAAGCAGCGTCCGGGCCAGTCCGGCGTTTCGGCGGCGAAGAAAGCCGATACCGGCGCCGATGCCGCCGCTCCGGCCGCCGCTCCATCGGATACCTCGGCGCCGGCCGCCGTCGCCGGCGACGACAAGGCGCCCAAGGCGTCGTCGTCGCAAGACGACGACAAGCAAGAGGCCCAGGGGAACGACCAGGGCAAGGCTCCCGAGCCCGAAGTGGTTGCCGCCGTGGCGCAGCAGGAACAGGTCGTGGTCGAGATCGACATCACGGTGACCGAGACGGTCGAGGTGGTGCAGGCCGGCGGTCCCGGCCAGGGTGCGCAGGCCGATCCCGGCAAATTGCTCCAGCAGGCCGCCGCCCAGGGCACCCAGGGTGCAACCGGTCCGTCCGCCGGCAATGCCCAGGACCCTCTTGCCGGTCTGAGCAAGGACGACCGTCAGCGCATCGTCGACCTGCAAAACCGCATCGTCTCCGATCTCCAGCAGGGCGATGCCGATGACGCCCTCGATGCGGCCACCCAGTTGGTTGCTCAACTGGTCGCCAAGGTCGGTCAGCATACCGTCGCCAGCCTCGATACCCAGCAGGCCGGCGCCCAGAATGATGCCGCCCAGGCCCAGGCCGATGATCTGGCCGCCATGCTGGCCGGGTCCGATACCCAGGTCGCGGTCAAGGTCCAGGTCACCGAGGCCGTCGCCACTCCTCAGACACAGAATGCCGCCACCGTGGTGGACGCCCTGACCCAGATGGATCTGGCGATCCAGGGGCAGCAGCCGTCGGGCCAGGGCACCGCCCAGAATCAGGCGGATCAGAACGGCCAGGCCGGCGGATCCGGTCAGGACGGGGCCGCGGCCACCCTTCAGACGACCCAGGTCTCCGCCGCCGCCGCGCAGGCCGCGGCGACGCCCGATGACGAGGTCCGGGTGTTCAGCGCCGTTCTTGCCGCCCAGGTCGAGGGCAACGGGCAGGCCGCCGAGACCGTCGCCCAGCCTTCGGCCGTCGCCGGGCTGGCCAGCGTCGGCGCCACCCAGGCCACCGACAAGCCCGCGCCCAGTCAGGCGGCCCAAGGACCCCGCGCTCCGCGAGTGCCGTTGCAGCAGCAGGTGATGGAGCAGATCAACGTTCAGATCGACAAAGCGGTCAAGGACGGCGCCGACACCGTCAAGATCCAGCTGAAGCCGCTGGCGCTGGGCAAGATCGAGGTCAAGTTGGAGGTCGCCTCCGACGGCCATGTCACCGCCACGGTGACCGCCGACAAGCCCGAGACCCTGGCGCTGTTGCAGAAGGACGCCAAGGGCCTGGAAAAGGCGTTGGAAAGCGCCGGCCTGAAGCCCGAGGCCAACTCGACCAGTTTCAACCTGCGCGGCGGCGAGCATCAGCAGAACGCCGGCCGCGGCAACAACAACCAACGTTCGGGGGGCAATCGTCAGCAGGGCCAGGATGCCGGCGGCGATGCCAACCTGGCGGCCGGCTCGGTCATGGCGGCGCGGTCACGCGGCGCCGGCCTGCGCTCGGGCGTCGATATTTCGGTGTAGGGAGGACGCGTCATGACCACCACCGCCGCCACCGCCGCCACTGCCGCCGGCACATCGACCGCCTCTTCGACCGCCACCAGCAAGTCGGCGACGAGCGCCACCACGTTGGGAAGCAACTTCAACACCTTCCTCAACATGCTGACCACCCAGTTGAAGCACCAGGACCCGCTGTCGCCCATGGACTCGACCCAGTTCACCAACCAGTTGGTTCAGTTCTCCATGGTCGAACAGCAGATCAACGCCAACTCCAACCTGGAAAAGCTGATCACGCTGCAAACCTCCAGCCAGACCGCCCAGTCGGTATCCTATCTCGGGCAGACGGTCGAGGTTTCCGGTTCCACCCTGCCGTTGCAGGGCGGCGCCGCCAAGTTCAGCTACACCCTGCCGGCGGCGGCCAGCACCTGCGAGGTCCAGATCCGGGATTCGTCGGGCAATCTGGTCTACAAGACCAACGGCGACACCAGCATGGGCACCCACGAGTTGGGCTGGGACGGTACCGACACCTCGGGCAAGACCCAGTCGGACGGGCTTTACACCGTCAGCGTCATCGCCTCGGGCAAGGACGGCGCCTCGCTGTCGCCCACCACCACCGTGTTCGGCCAAGTCACCAAGATCGTCAACGACGCCACCAACGGCGCGACCCTCGAACTGGGGGCCGGGTCGAACGGCGCGAAGGTCGCGGTCACGCCCGACAAGGTCGTCAGCGTCGATGCCAACACCACCTTGGCCAATACCCAATTGGCCGCCGCCAATGCGCAGTACGCGGCCGCGACGGCCCAGTACAAGGCGCTTCAGGCGTCCACACCGTCTTCGTCGTCGTCCACCACGACCGGCCAGTAGTTCCAGGAGGCTATTATGAGCTTATACGGCGCGCTTTTCTCCGGTGTCTCGGGCCTGGCCTCACAGTCCAGCGCCATGGGCGCCATTTCCGACAACATCACCAACGTCAACACCATCGGCTACAAGGGCGCCCAGGTGAACTTCCAGACCCTGGTGACCAAGCAGGTGTCGATCACCGAATATTCGCCCGGCGGCGTCCAGTCCAAGCCGCGCGCGGCCATCGACACCCAGGGACTGTTGCAGGCGACGTCCAGTTCGACCGATGTCGCGTTGTCGGGCCAGGGCATGTTCGTGGTCAACACCGACTCCGATCCCGCCGTCTCGGGCAACGGCATGTTCGCCTACACTCGCGCCGGATCGTTCAAGGCCGACAAGAACGGCTACCTGACCAACGTGTCGGGTTTCTATCTCCAGGGATGGCCGCTGACGCCGACCAACAACAACTCGCTGGCCAAGCCGACCGAGACGAACATCGACGGCAACACCTATATGAAGGCCTACAAGGATTCGACCGGCAACTATCACTACTGCAATCAGAACATCATCAATCCGCAGGAACTGAAGTCGCTGAACCTCAAGACCATCGGCGGTACCGCCGATCAGACCACTCAGATCAAGATGGGCGCCAACCTGCCGTCGGGCGATACGGTGTACGACCCGTCCGCGACCTCGTCGAGCGGCCTGCATGAAACCAGCGTGCTGATGTACGACTCGCTGGGCGATACCCACAATTTCAACGTCGATTGGGCCAAGACCAACGCCAACCAGTGGGACGTGCAGACCCAGACCAACGTGTTCGGCTCCAACCAGAACGGATTCACCGACACCAGCGCCGATGCCACCGCGGTCATCAGCATGCTGGGCAACGCCGATCCGATCACCAACGGCGGCAACACCACCGCCGTCACCTCGGCCCAGGCGGTGGGCGTGGGCCACGGCCCCTTCGCCTTCTTCGCCAGCGGCGGCGTCTTCGCCATGAAAAGCGGCACCCTGGCCGCCAGCAACAAGCTGCCGGTGGGATCGGTGTTCCAGGTCTCGGGTGCCACCACCTCGGCCAACAACGGCACCTATGTGGTCAAGACCGCGCTTACCACCTCGGCCGCCATCGCCACCGCCGGCGCCCAGTCGGTGACGGTCAGCCGCAACGGCACCTCGACCACCTATACCGGCGTCACCGCGGCCAACGGCGCCCAGACCATGACGTTCACCGCCTCCACCGGCTTCGCCGTCGGCGACATCGTCCAGGTCAGTTCGTCGTCGAACAACGGCTATTACGTGGTGACCGCCATTCCGGGCGGCGCGCCATACACCTATACCCTGGCGGCGGCCGATACCATCGCCACCGATACCAAGCCGTTCGAGGTCCAGCGCGGTCTCCAGCCGCCCTCGGGTTCGGCCAGCATGGATGTGCTCGACTCCAGCGGACTGGTGTATGGCAGTCAGGCTCGCCTTGACTTCACCGCCTCGTCCCGCGCCGATGTGCTCGCCATGGATACCAAGACCATGTCGTTCACCGTCAACGGCAAGACGATGAAGATCTATTTCGACACCACCGGTTCGGTGGCCGCCGCCACCGGCGGCAAGGAGATCGTCATCGATCTCAGCAACACCTCGTATACCTCGGGGTCCGACGTCGCCAATCTGGTGGCCAACGCGTTGCGCAATCCGCAGAACTGGGACAATGCCACCAATGCGGCCGTGGCCAGCACCTTGGTCACCGCCGGCAACACCTTGCCGCTGTTCGTCGCCACCGGCGGCTCGGTGCGGATGGTTCAGCAGGTCGGCGGCCCCGCCATCACCGTCGATGTCTCCGCTCTCGGCTCGTCCTGCACCCAGTCGCAGGCCCGCCAGTGGAGCTCGGCGATCCCGACGGTGGACACCATCACCGGCAAGTTCACCCTGAACCAGATCACCCAGAGCAACCCGGCGATCACCTTCAACGGCGACGGCACGCCGCAAAGCATCAACGTCGGCAAGATCGGCGTGATCTGGGCCAACGGCGCCCAGAGCATGATGCAGGTTCCCAATGGCACCGGTGGCGACACCCGCATCAACTGGTTCGTCGGCAGCACGTCGCAGGCCGACGGCATGACCCAGTTGGGCGGCACCTATCAGCTGTCGTATCTGAGCCAGAACGGCGCCAAGTTCGGCAACTTCTCCAGCGTATCCATCGGCTCGGACGGTGTGGTGACGGCGTTGTTCGACAACGGCGTGCGCCGTCCGGTGTTCCAGATCCCGGTGGCCACCTTCACCAACCCCAACGGCCTGGAATCGCTGACCGGCAACAGTTGGATCGAGACCAACACCTCGGGCGCCTATACCTTGCGTCAGGCCAACAATGCCGGCGCCGGTTCGGTGGCGGCCTCGTCTCTGGAGGCCTCGACCGTCGATATCGGTACCGAGTTCACCACGATGATCGTCACCCAGCGGGCCTATTCGGCGGCGGCCAAGATCATCACCACCGCCGACCAGATGCTCGACGAACTGGTGCAGATCAAGCGTTAAGCGTTTTTCCCGGCGAACGGACGGAGGGTCGGCGGCGAGACGGGCCGCCGACCCTTTTTCATACCCGGCAAAAATTGCCGGGCGTTAACCAACTCTTCAGCGACTGGGGCCTAGGCTGGCGTTCAAGCACGGTGCCGGGTCGATGGAGAAGACGTGAACGCATTGCTACAGATGCTGCGCGGCCTGGGGCCCATGCGGCTGGCTGCCATCGCTGGCGTCGGTGTCAGCATCCTGGGTTTCTTCATCTATCTGATGAGCCGTGTCGCCGCGCCGCAGATGGAGCTGCTGTACGGCGATCTTGATCTGGCCGATTCCAAGCAGATCATCGAAAAGCTCACCACCGAGAAGATTCCTTACGAGTTGCGCAAGGACGGCACCGAAATCTGGGTGCCCAAGGATCGCAAGCTGGATTTGCGGGTGCGCATGGCCGAGCAGGCGTTGCCGTCGGGCGGCCGTATGGCCGGCTACGAGCTGTTCGACAAGCAAGACGCCCTGGGGACCACCAGTTTCCAGCAGAATATCACCATGGTCCGCGCCCTGGAGGGCGAACTGGCCAAGACCATCCGCTCCATCGACAAGGTCAAGGCCGCGCGCGTCCATCTGGTGCTGCCCAAGCGCGAAGCCTTCTCGCGCGATACCCAGGAGCCGTCGGCCTCGGTCATTCTCAAGATGCAGGGTAACCAGCGCCTGGAGAAGGGGCAGGTCCTGGCGGTGCAGCACCTGATCGCCGCCGCGGTGCCCAAGATGAAGCCGTCGCGCATCTCCATCGTCGATGACAAGGGAACCCTGCTGGCCAAGGGTTTCGAGAACAGCCAGGAATACCTCGCCGCCAACGCCGATGAAATGCGGCTCAATTACGAAGCCCGGCTGGTCAAGACCATCGAGGATCTGCTGGAGCGTTCACTGGGACCGGGCCGGGTGCGGGCCGAGGTGACGGTGGACATGGACATGAGCCGCGCCGTCACCACCGAGGAAACCTTCGATCCCGAAACCAAGGTGGTCCGTTCGCAGGTCACCACCAACGAGGGCGAGCAGAGCCAGGATTCCGAGCCTACCCCGGTGACGGTGCAGCAGAACCTGCCCGACCCCAACGCCTCGGCCTCGGGCAACGTCCGCACGTCGAGCAAGAGCAGCAAGAATCAGGAAACCGTCAACTACGAGATTTCGCGCAAGACCAAGAATACCGTGCGGGAAACCGGTGAGGTCCGCAAGGTCTCCGCCGCGGTGCTGGTGGATGGTGTCCGCGAAAAGTCGTCCGACGGCAAGCAGACCACCTATCGCGACCGTACCCCCGAGGAAATCGCCCAGATCGAGGCGCTGGTCAAATCGGCCATCGGTTTCACCAAGGACCGCGACGATCAGGTCAAGGTCGCCTCGATGCCCTTCTACAAGGGCGAGGAACTGGACCAGGCCGAAGAGCCGGGCGAATTCATCTTCGGCATGCGCCGCGACTTCGTCGAGAAGGTGGCCTCGAACCTGGGGCTGTCCATCGTCGCCATCCTGTTCCTGTTGCTGGTGCTGCGCCCGCTGATCAGCCGCGCCATCGAGTCGATGCAGGGTCAGGTCGGTCCCGACGGCCGCCGCCTGCTGACCGCCGAGGGTGGCAGCATGCCGCAGCTCACCGGTCCCGGCGCCGTCGCCCTGGCCGCGCCCGGACTGGGAGGCGAGGAAGAGGTGATCGCCGACGAACTGATCGATATCGACAAGGTCGAAGGCCGCGTCAAGGCGTCGTCCATCCGCAAGATCGGCGAAATCGTCGAAAAGCATCCCGAGGAGGCCCTGTCGATCATCCGCAACTGGCTGTATCAGGAGAGCTGATCCGCCATGCCCAGGATGAAGGAAGACTATCGCAGCCTGACCGGCCCGCAGAAGGCGGCGATGTTCATGCTGTCGTTGAACGAGGAGCATTCGTCGAAGCTGTTCGGGATGCTTGGCGACGACGAGATCAAGGAACTGTCCCAGAT
>CAIUSV010000082.1 GCA_903901915.1 uncultured Rhodospirillaceae bacterium
GCAGCCCGCCGCGTGGATCATCTCCAGCGGAACGTAAACCGGCAGAAAGCCGACAACCTTGCGGCCCGCCTGCGCCGCCTTCCACTTCCGGGCGTAACTGAAATCAAGGTCCTCGTACATCGCCTGGCAAACGGCCACGATGTCGGCGACTGTCTTATTCTTTCCAGACATCCTATCGGTCCTCCCAAGTAGCCGCCCTCTTCTCGATGAAGGCGTTCAACCCCTCGACAGCGTCGCGGGTGGCCATCAGGCCGTTCAGGTAAAGCTCTTCCACGGCGGCGATCTTGGCCTTGACCCGCTCGACCATGCCGAGACGGGCGGCCTTAACCGCGAACCGCAGCGAAGCGGCGGAATGATTTGCGGCACCGGCGTCGAACCAGGCCAAGGCGGCGGCTTCCGGCTCGTCGGCCACCGTGTTGGCGAGACCGAGGCGGACGGCCTCCTCGCCGGTGATGCTGCGGCCCGAGTACAGAAGATCCTCGGCGGCCACCTGCGGCATGCGCTCGGGCAGCAGGCAGGATGCCGCCGGGGCGAACACGCCCAGGACGATCTCCGGCTGGCCCAGCTTGGAATCGGGCGAGACGAACATCATGTGCCCGGCCATGGCCACCTCCAGGCCGCCGCCCAGGCACTGGCCGCGCACCGACACCAAAATCGGCACCGGATACTCGACCATGGCCAGAACCAGGGCGTGCAGCCCTTTCAGCATGGCGGCACACTGGTCGGGCATGTGTTCGGCCACCGAGGCGCCGAAGCTGAAATGCGGCCCTTCGTGGTCGATTAGCACGGCGTGGACGTGGGTGTCCTTGGCGCCGTCGGCCAGCGCCGCCGACAGCGCCGCGATCATCTCGGCGTCGACGATGTTGGCCTTGGGCCGCGACAGCCGCAGCCGCAGCAGCTTGCCGTCGCGGTCACGCCAGACTTTGAGACAGCCGGTCATCTCAATCCGCCTTCTTGGGAATGAGGGACTCGATCAGCTCGGGCGTCCACGGCGTGCCCCTGGCCAGGGCCTGACGCAGCGCCACGAAGTCGATCTCGCGATCCTCCTTGGGGCCTTCGTTGAAGGCGCGGAAGCCGGTGCGGGCCTCGGTCATCATGTTGAGGCCCAGCCAGTCGCGGCTGTTTTCCTTGTTGGCGTTCCAGGCGATCAGCTTGGGCTTGCGCAGCTCCTGGATGGTCTTGGTGAAGCAGTCGGGGAAGGTCATCAGGATCTTGGCGCAGATCTCCTCGACCTTGGCGTCGAGCAGCGACAGGTCGATGGTGCCCTTCTTCAGCAGCTCCTTACCGGCGGCCAGTTCGGCCCCGGTCTTGGACTCGCCGTGGATGATGCGACCATATTCGTCAAGATAGCGGTCGGTGACCACCAGCGGATTGGCGACGAACTTGCCGTCAACCTTCAGCGCCGGGACCACGTCCATGATGATGCCGGTGCGGTAGGCCTTGTGCGCCGACCACGGCTCGCACAGGCTGCCCGACACCATGGCCAGTTCGGCGCCGATCATCACCGGAAGGAAGTCGGTGGCGCCGCCGATGGGGGCGGAGCCGTGCTTGGGGCCGGCCTGGCCGAACTTGGCCAGATCCTGGGCTACCGAGAAATCGGCGGCCATGCCGATCTCCTGGCCGCCGCCGATACGCATGCCGTTGACACGGCAGATCACCGGCTTGTCACAGCCGAGGATCGACGACACCATGTCGTTGAACAGCCGCATGTACTGGCGGTATTCCTGGGGGTTGCCCGCGTAGTATTCGGCGTATTCCTTGGTGTTGCCGCCGGTGCAGAACGCCTTGTCGCCGGCGCCGGTGAACACCACCGACGAGACGTCGCGGGCGGAAGAGGCGTCGCGAAACGCCAGGATCACGCCCTTCACCATGTCGGTGGTGTAGGAGTTGAACTGCTTTTGGTTGTCCAGCGTGATCCAGGCGTTGTAGAGGCCCTCGGCGACGCTGCCGTCGGGGCGCTTGGCCGGCCGCTTCTCGTACAGCACACCGGGCACCACCTCGGTCTTGACCAGATTATGGTCGTTGAGGTGGGCGGGCGCCGTCCGGTCGATGATGGCGGCGGTTTCCTTTTTCATGATTTTTGGTCTCCCTCTCTCGATCGATGCGTCAGGTAGCGGCGATGCGTCAGGTTCCGGGCCGCAGGACGGCGCGGCGCGACAGCTTGTGGTCGTGAACGGCGGCGAAGGTCTCGTTGATCGAGTCCAGCGGCCGGCATTCGACGAAATTCTTGACGTTGACCTTGCCCGAAAGCACCAGATCGAGGGCGCCGGGATAAAGCTCGGGGGGGCAGCCCCAGTTGCCAAGGGCGCGGGCGTGGTAGGCCATCAGGTTGGACAGCCGGAACTCGGCCTTGTTCATGGTGTAGCCGACGACGCAGATGGTGCAGCCGTGAACCATCAGGTCGAAGGCGGTCTGCTGGCCGGGGGTGCTGCCCGAGCATTCCATTATGATCCATTCGGTGGCGCGCAAGCCTTGAGCCTTGGCAAAGGCGCCGATTGCCTTCTTGATCTCGCGGGTACCGGCGAAATCCTTCGGGTTGATGGTCAGTGTCGCCCCCGAGGCCTTGACCGCCTCCAGCTTGGCGGGGTCGAGGTCCAGCGCCACCACCTTGGCACCCAGCGCCGCGGCCACCTGGACGGAATAGCCGCCGACGCCGCCGCATCCGATGACGATCACCAGATCGCCCGGGCCGATATCGGCCTGGATCGCCGCCTGATAGGGGGTGGTCAGCGCGTCGGCCACCACCGAAACCTCGGCCAGTTCGAGGCCGGCGGCCTTGAGGCGGGCTTCGTCCACCAGACAGAGGCCGCGGGACGGCACCCTGATGTGGGTGGCGAAGCCGCCTTGCAGGTCGTTGCCCGGCATCTTCTGCGAACGGCAGATGGTGCCCTTGCCACGCTTGCACAGATCGCATTCGCC
Organism: uncultured Rhodospirillaceae bacterium; assembly: GCA_903901915.1. Taxonomy (GTDB): domain Bacteria; phylum Pseudomonadota; class Alphaproteobacteria; order Rhodospirillales; family Magnetospirillaceae; genus Phaeospirillum. Next base: position 2,920 of record CAIUSV010000082.1, read on the forward strand.
GCACGGGATTACCGCCGGGATGATGACGGCCTTGCCCACCCACGATTCGGCGCCGGCACCGGCGGCCTGGACCCGGCCGCTGATCTCGTGACCCAGCGCCAGCGGCAACGGCAGGTTGGTCCGCACGCCGTTATAGTAATAGTCAAGGTCGGTATGGCACACGCCGCAGCCGGCTATGGCAACCAGAACTTCTCCGGGTTCCAGCGAGCCGATATCCATCGGCTCCTTGACCATGGGCTGGCCCACCCCGGTCATCATCCAGCGGTACGGTGACGTGGTCATGCGTTCCCTCTCCTTCCCAGGTTCCAAGCGGCTTTGGCCATGATGGCGGGGCGCCTGGAAGTGTATTATTGGGTAAATGCGTACCACAATACCGATTTAGCCGTCAAGAGCAGCTTGTAGTCCGACCCAAATGGGTGGTATGCACCTATTCCCATCCGTTCGCTGGTTCAACCGACGATGCCAACGAACACTGCATGGATGCGGTGGCGCGACGCCCATGTCGCAAAGCCGTGTCGATGCTGGCGATCAAAACACTGGCCCGGCTCACCGTGACAATCAGGTCCGGGGGCCTTTCGGGGGATAATGGATTATGACGACGAGTTCCGGATCAGGTTCTGTCTCGATCGCGCTGTGCGGCAGCGGCGGCGCCGGTGTGATGACCGCCGCCAACATGCTGGTCGATGCGGCGGCCGAGGCGGGTATTTATGCTTTGTTCGGCCGGTCTTCCGGGCCGCAGATCCGTGGCGGCGAAGCGGCGGCTCTGCTGCGCATGGCGCCCGAGCCGATCACCTCGGTCGATGACACCTACCAGATCCTGTTGGCGGTCGACTGGCAGAACGTCAACCGTTTCGCCGCCGAGCTGCCGCTCAACAAGGAAAGCATCATCATCACCGATCCCACCGCCGGCGAGGTGCCGGAGGCGATTTCCAAGAGCGGCGCCCGCATCGTCGAGCTGCCCATGAAGGATCTGGCCAAGGAAATCCCCGGTGGCCGTCCCAACATGATCGCGCTGGGCGCGGTGGCGGCGCTGATCGATTTTCCGGTCGGGCCGTTGACCGAGATCCTGGGCAAGTCGCTGAAGAAGAAGCGGGCCGACGCCTACGAGGCTTCGGTGGCGGCGGTGAAGAAGGGCGCCGAGGCGGCCAAGTCCCTCGGGCCGTGCCGCAAGCTGGGCAAGGCCAAGGCGGGCGGCGGCAAGCGCTGGACCATCTCCGGCAACCATGCGGCCGGTCTGGGCGCCATCCGTGGCGGCATCAAGTTCTGTGCCGCCTATCCCATCACCCCGGCGACCGAGACCCTGGAATACCTGAGCAAGGCCCTGCCCAAGATCGGCGGCGTGTTCGTTCAGGCCGAGGACGAATTGGCCTCGGTGAATATGTGCATTGGCGCGTCCTACGGCGGCGAGCCCTCCATCACCGCCACCGCCGGTCCCGGCCTGGCGCTGATGACCGAGGGCCTCGGCCTCTCGGTGGCGTCGGAAACCCCGGTGGTGGTGCTTGACGTCCAGCGCGGCGGCCCGTCCACCGGCATTCCGACCAAGTCGGAGCAGTCGGACCTCAACATCGCGGTTTACGGCCTGCACGGCGACGCGCCCCATCTGGTGGTGGCGCCGAGCTCGATCGGCGACTGCCTGTTCACCGCCCAGTGGGGCGTTCACCTCGCCGAGGCGCTGCAAAGCCCCTGCATCATCCTGTCCGAGCAGTCGCTGGGCCAAAGCCGCGCCATCATCGACGAGCCCGCCGACATCGCTTTCGTCGGCAAGCGCGTCACCGCCCAGACCCCGGCGGAGGGTGAGGTGTTCAAGCGCTACGCCATCACCAACAGCGGCGTGTCGCCGATGCCGATCCCCGGCACCCCCGGCTGCCAGTACACCGCCGATGGCCTGGAGCATGCCGAGAGCGGTACCCCGTCCTCGCAGGAATCCGACCACTCCAAGCAGCTCGACAAGCGCATGCGTAAGCTCACCACCCACGATTACGGTGCCCACTGGGCGAACATCGAGGGTGAGGGCGACATCGCCGTCATCACCTGGGGCTCGTCCACCGGCGCCGCCCTCGAGGGTGTCGAGCGCGCCCGCGCCGATGGCGTCAACGCCAAGTTGATCTCGCTGCGTCTGATCTATCCGACGCGGCCGGAGCAGATGGCCGCCGCGCTGAAGGGCGTGAAAAAGGTCCTGGTGGTCGAGCAGAGCCATCTCGGCCAGTTCAACCGTTATCTGCGTGGCGAATACGATCTGCCGGCCAAGCCGGAGCTGATCAACCGTGCCGGCCCGCTGCCGATCCGGCCCGGCGAAGTCCACGCGCGTCTTCTGTCGATGGGGAAGTAAGTCATGACCGCAGTCAGCTACACTGTTAAGGATTTCAAGTCCGAGGTTAAGCCGGTTTGGTGCCCGGGCTGCGGCGATTACGCCGTGCTGTCCTCCATCACCAAGGCGTTCGCCGATCTCGGTCTCGAACCGCACAATACCTCGGTGGTGTCGGGCATCGGATGTTCGTCGCGCATTCCCGCCTACACCAACACCTACGGCTTCCATTCGATCCACGGTCGCGCGCTGGCGGTCGGTGCCGGCCTCAAGCTCGGCCGTCCCGACCTCACCGTGCTGGTGGCGGGTGGTGACGGCGATGGCTTCTCCATCGGCGGCAACCACTTCATCCATGCCTGCCGTCGCAACGTCGACATGACCTACGTGGTCATGGACAACCGGGTCTACGGCATGACCAAGGGCCAGCCCTCGCCGACCACCGAGCCGGATTGGGATGCCTCGGCCATGGCTCCGGCCGGCGGCACCGGCATGACGCCGTTCAATCCGCTGTCCATCGCCCTGGCGGCTGGTGCGAACTTCGTCGCCCGTGGGTTCGCCGGCGATCCCAACGGCACCGCCGCTCTGATCGCCGATGCCATCCGCCACCCCGGTTTCTCGTTCGTGGCGGTGATGTCGCCGTGCATCACCTTCCGCGAGGAGCAGCGCGACTGGAAGTCCATCGTCCATCCCGCCACCTACGAGCCCACCACCGATGCGTCCCAGGCGGCCCGCAATCTGACCACCGATGACGGTTTCAACATCGGTGTTCTGTATCGCGGCAATCGCAAGCCGTTCGGTAAGGAAAAGAAGGCTTCGGCCTCGATTTCCAATCTGGAGGCGGAGTTCGCCGTTTGAGCGACACCCCCGACATCGGGGCGATTCGCTCGTCCGCCGATCTTTTGGCCGTCGCTCGCGTGATGGACGAAAGGTCGGCGGAGCGATATCGCGAACTGGCCGTGGCATTCGAGATGTCTTGCAACATCGACACTGCCGCGGCCTTTCACGAACTGGCCGACGACGAGGACCGGCACATGGCCGAGTTTCCCGTCCCGGCCGGTGCGGTTCCGGCGGGCCTTCCCTGGGGCGAACAAGACCCCGAGATCGCCGATCCCGATGCCGTTCATTACCTGATGCATCCCTGGCACGCCGTCGATCTGGCCCTTCGGCACGAAGAGAGATCGTTGGCGTTCTTCGTGCTGGTGGCCGAAAGTTCGACCATAGCCGAGGTCCGGGCCGAGGCGGCACGTCTGGCCGAGCGCGAGCGCGGCCATGTCGCGCTGATCAAGGCCCGACGCGAAGCGTTGCCGTTGCCCCCCGATGATTGGGACGAGGATCAGGACCCGCCCAATTGGGAGGCCTCCGACTAGAGTCTGTCTGACTTAGGCTGAAGCGTATCCGGCATGTCTCAGGTATGCGGCACACTCTTGATGTGAGAACGCCTCCAGGAGCTTACCGACCCTTCTCCATGTGGTTTCGATGGTTCGCTCCTCGGCTTTTCGGACGA
>CAIUSV010000083.1 GCA_903901915.1 uncultured Rhodospirillaceae bacterium
CCTCGTCGAACGCGCCATCAACAAACTCAAGCACTTTCGCCGTATTGCAACCCGCTATGACCGCAAGATCGCCAATTTCATGGCGTTCCTTTGCCTCGCAACCTTACCAGTCTGGTGCGATTGAATGTCGAATCAGCCTAGAACTCGATTTCCACTCCAGGAACCATGGTCAAGACCTTGGTCGGCGCCTCCCCCAGCGCGCCGATGAACTCTTCCGGTGTCCCTTTGTTGAGAGGATTGGTGCCGTAATGCATTGGCACCGCGTATTTCGGGTGCAGGAACTGGGAAATGGCGTATGCGGCATCCTTGGGATCCATGGTGAAATTGCCGCCGATCGGGATCAGCACCAAATCCGGCTTGTAGTACTCGGCGATGAAGCGCATGTCGCCGAACAGGCCAGTATCGCCCATGTGGTAGATTCGAAAGCCGTTCTCCAGCTCGATCAGAAAGCCAATCGGCTCGCCGCCGGGGCGAGTCTCGTCCTTGCCGGTCAAAGGATTCATCCACACGAGCGTCGATGAATGCTCGGCATGGGTGGCGGTGATCCGCACCCCTGCGAAGGGGGTGATGGTGCCTCCCTTGTTGAAGCGCGGCGCCAGTTCGGCGGGGATCATACCCAGCGTCACCAGGGTCTGGTTGAGGTCGCCGGGGGCGTACATCTTGGCCTGATGCTTGAGCGCCAATGGAATGGCGTCGGCGATGTGATCGTAATGCCCGTGACTGACCAGCAGGAGATCGACCTTCCCGAGGGCATCGAGATCCTTGTAGCGCGGGGGAGTCTTGGGATTCGTCACCAACCACGGATCGATGACGATGGTCTTGCCAGCGGCCGTAGTCAGGCGAAATGCGGATTGTCCGAGCCAAAGCAGCTTGACGTGGCCGTCGTCAGCCTGAGCGGCGGCCGCCCAGGCCACCATCACAATCGCCATGAGCAGTCGCCGGAACATTGCCAACCTCCTAGATCAGGGAGCGGGTGACGTCGTCGAATAGTTCGTCGACCCCGAAGCGTCGGGGGATCATGCCTTGCCGGTAGACCATGTCGATGGCGACCCCGAGGTTGCGGCGGTTCGCCTCGACCCCATAGGGCGTCGGATCGTTGCCCTCGGGCTTCGCCGCCAACCGCTTGCTTTCCGACAGCAGGCGGTAAAATTCGCGCACCGCCTCGGGATTCGAGCGGGTCAGCGATTGCTTGGCGACGACCATGTGGTTGATCTGGATGGCTTGGTGCCGGGCTTGCCAGGACGTGGCGGCGGCGGTGGGATTGGCGATCAGCGTCCTGACGCGCGGGTCCTGGGGTAGCGGCTCAATGATGATGGCGTCCACCTCGCCCGCGAGCAGAAGGCCGACGAGGTCGGCGCCCTCCGGGGCGGGTTGGACGTTGGCGGGGTCCCGGTAACCGGCGACATTGGGCTTTTCGAAAGCCAGCCAATGGACGCTGGCGGGATCCACACCGTAATCCGAGGCCAGGATACCTCTCAGCCAGGTGGCGGTGGTGGCGGTGTAAAGCCGGCATGCCACCCGCTTGCCCGGCAGGTCGGAGGGCGTGAGCGTGCCGCGCTCCGCGTTGTAGACGATGTAGGGGTGCTGGAAGCGGCTGAACATGACGGTGGGAATCAGCACCAAGGGGACACCGGCCGCCTTCGCCTGCAGGAAGGTGACCACCGACAACTCCGAAATGTCGAATTCAAGGTCGCGCACGGTCCGCTTGAAGCCGGCATGGACCGGCTTGATCTCGACGAAATCGAAATCGACCAACGGCGATGACAGCCGCCCGTTCTTGAGCGCCGCAGTGTTCGGATAATCGCCGAGAAGGGTTTTGAGCCGCGGCGCGGCACTGGATGCGGCCGCGCTGGACCGTGGCAGCAGCGGCGCGGCGGTCAGGGTCGCGACGCCCCCCAGGAAGCGGCGTCGCGTGATCATCTCGCGCCCTCCTCGACCTTCAATGAGCGTAGATCGCGCCCTCGTGTCTCCGGCAGCAGAAAGGCGAAAATCACCACGAGGACATAGGCGGAGCAGGCGCACAATCCCATGGCGGCGCCGAGTGACATGTCGGCGCTGATGATGCCGACCAGCGCCGGCATGACGGCGCCGATCGCCCGACCGCCGTTGCCGCAGAAGCCCTGGGCGGTGCCACGGATGCGGGTGGGGAACAGTTCCGCCAGGAAGGCGCCGGTGCCGGCGGCGGTGCCCGATTGCAGAGTGCCGAGAGCGAAGCCAAGGACAAAGGTCACCATCTGGTTGATCGGCGCCATGGTGTAGATCGCCACCGTCGTCGCTTGCAGGCAGGCGATGACCATGAAGGTTCGCCGCCGCCCGATGAAATCGGCCATCCAGCCGTTGAGAAAGGCGCCAAAGAAGGTGCCCGCGATGTTGATGGCCAGATAACCGCCGACATTCAGCACCGACAGCCCCAGCACCATCTTCAAATAGGCCGGCAGCCAAGTGATCATCACATAATTGCCGCCGTAGATGCCGGTGGTCAGCATTACCGCCCGGAAGGTGGTCCAAAGGTGCTCACGCTTGAAGATGTCCCACAGCCGTCCAGATTGCGATGACGACGCATCACGCTTCTCGTCCGTGTAGATTTTGGCATCTTCGATGTTGCGCCGAATCCATAGCACCAGCAGCGACGGCGCCAGGCCGATGAAGAAGAACACGCGCCAGGCGGTGTCCGGCGGCAGCAGGCTGAACAGGATGGTGGAAATGATGACCGCCAGCCCATAGCCCACCGCCCAGCCGGCCTGGATGGCGCCGACCACCCGACCCCGCACCTTGGGCGAGATGGCTTCGCTGATCAGCACCGAGCCCACCGCCCACTCGCCACCGAAGCCGAGACCTTGCAGGCTACGGGCCCCGAGCAATTCCCAAAAGTTATCGGTGAGGCCGGACAGGAAGGTGAAGGCCGAGAACCACAGGATGGTGATTTGCAGGACGCGGACGCGGCCCAACCGGTCGGACAGCATGCCGGCGATCCAGCCGCCAAGGGCCGCCATGATCAACACGGCGGTGCCGAGAATACCGGCATCACCCTTGCTCATGTGCCACAGGCCGATCAGGGTCGGAATGGTGAGTGCGTACATCTGGGTGTCCATGGCGTCCAGGCCCCAGCCGCTGAAACAGGCCCAGAAGGTCCGTTTCTCGCTCTTCGACAACTCGGTGAACCATTGCAGCATGACATTCCTCCCCCGCCGCGCCCGGCGGCGCGTGAATCAGGACGCTTCTTCGAGCGATTCGACGTAGCGCAGCCCCATATTTTTCAGGGTCGGGCGCATGTCGTAGATGTCGAGACCGAGTTCTCCTGCGGCCAGACGCGCGCGCTTGGCTTCCTCCTTGCGGACGCGCTCCTCGCCCAGGTCGGCGGCCTTGGCGGCGTCCCGGTTGGGAATGACGACGACGCCGTCGTCATCGGCGATGATGGCGTCGCCAGGGTTCACAAGGGTTCCAGCGCAGACAATGGGCACATTGACCGAACCCAGGGTGGCTTTGACCGTGCCACGGGCGTGAACGGCCTTCGACCAGACCGGGAAGCCCATCTCGCGCAGCGTGGCGACGTCGCGGCAGCCGGCGTCGATAATGAGCCCGGCGACGCCACGCGCTTGCATCGAGGTGGCGAGAAGATCGCCGAACATGCCGTCGGCATTCTCGGACGTGCAGGCCAGAACAACCAAGTCTCCAGGGGAGCATTGTTCAATGGCGACGTGCAGCATCCAGTTGTCGCCAGGGGGGGCCAGGATGGTGACGGCCGGGCCAGCAATGGCGGCGCCCGCATAGATCGGCCGCAGGTAAGGCTGCATCAGGCCGATGCGCCCCATCGCCTCGTGGGTGGTGGCGACACCGAGGCGCGCCAGCCGAGCCGCTATCTCCGCCGTGAAGGTGGGCTTGCGGGTGACAACGATTCCGCTCATGACAAAACTCCGGTCACTTGCGGGAATAGGCGCTGATAAGCCTCGGCGTATTTGATCTTGAGGTTTGAATTACGAGACGCCTGGGCGCCTCGCTGCAAGGCGACGCGGGTGTAGTACTCCCAGAGGTGCTCCTGAGCGGCCATCGTCTCGAACGCGGCCCGCTTCTTCTCCCAAACCGCGGAAATGTCGAGCAGCGTATTCGGGAGCCAGCCGCATTGTTCGGGCTGGTGCGGCTCGAACAGAAACACCGGCGGCGCGCCGACCACCCGGCCGTGATCGGGGCGATGTCCATGGGCCTGCGCCACCACACGCGCCTCCTGAGCCAGATGCGAGGCGCGGGGATGGTCGAAATTATGGGGGTCGGCGAGCGAATGGGTGAGGACGAAGGCGGGGTCGATCTCTCGGAAGATATCGGCGAGTTCGAGCACGGTTTCGTCGGGAATCCGCATTGGGTAGTCACCGATATCGAGAAAGCGAACCTTGGCGCCCAAGATGGCCGCCGCCGTCTCGGCTTCGGCCCTGCGGGCGGTCTTGACCTGCTCGACGGTCATTCCCGGCACTTTCCAAAGCTTGGCCGATTCACCGCGTTCGCCGTAAGAGAGGCAAACCACCGTCACCTCGGTACCGCGCGCCGCGTAAAGGGCGACGGCGCCGCCCGCCCTCCAGACGAAATCCGCCGAATGGGCGCTGACGACCAACGCGGTCTTGGGCGTATCAGGCATCGCTACCCTTCCTTTCCGTATCATGATCTTGGATGGCGGCGCGTTCGAGCAGGCCGGGATTGCCGCCAAGCGCGTGGGTCGCCTCGGCGGCCGCCCTCAGCAGGCTCGGCCGAACTTGGTGCATGGCGGCCAGATCGAAGCGACTGATGGGGCCAACGATGCCGAGCGTTCCGACCAAGCGTTGTTGGGGGCCGAACACGGGAACCGAGATGCCGGCGGTTTCGGGATCGCGCTCCCCCAATGAAATGTAATGGCAATCGCGGCGGACGCGGTCGTATAGGTCGCCCGGTTCCCCGGAAAACGCGAGCAACACGCGTCCTCCCGCACCACGCTCCAGACTTTGGATGTCACCGACTCGCACCTGCGGGCCGATGCCGAAGGTCGAGGCGATCCGGTACAGACAGAGGCGACGATCCCCTTCGCGAATGTGAAACGAAACGGCTTCGCCCAGGTCGCGATTCAATTCCCGCATCAACGGCAACAGCACGTCGCCCAGATTGAGATTGGCCTGATAGATGCTGCCGAGCGTGAAGGCGGCGGGGCCCAGCTTGTAACGCTTGTCATCAAGGCGGGTCAGAAAGCGGTGATGAATCAGCGAACCGGCAAGCCGCAGCAGCGTGCTGTTGTAAAGGCCGGTCCGCTCGGAAAGTTGCGCCAGGGTCAGGGGATCGTCGCCCGCCTTGAAAGCGAACAAGATCGCAAAGGCGCGGTCGAGAACATCGACACCGCTCGCCTCCGAGCCGACTGGCATTTTGATCTTCGATCGCGCTCGCGCCATGGCCCAAAAAGTCCATCTGACAGACTATCATTCCGCCCAACAGAATTATGGTGCCATCGCCCGAAAGCGGAGTCAACGGTCGCCGCAGCCAGTGCGCCCCCTGGATTGCGGCTCCCGGAATTGTCCGGCATCATTCACACGCTCAGATCGGGGAGGTCGCAAATGCGCGAAAGTCGGCATCGTGAACGATTGCTTCCGACCCGGCGGCGCCTGTTGCAATTGGCGGGCGCCACGGCGATGGCCAGCCTGTTGCCGATGGGGCGATCCTATGGCGCGAACGACCTTACCGGACGTTTGGCGGCCTATACCCTCGTTCGCTCCGCCCTGACGGTTTAGATTTCGAGAATGACCGGGTTGGGTCAGATCCAGCCGACTGGCCCCGGCTCTGCGTCTGACCGTTGTTCTCCCAGATATCCGCCATTCATAAAGTCTGCGACCATTATCACCGCTCCCTCCCCCTGTTCCGCTGCGGCTCCTCAAGGGCCGCATCGACCACGGTGGCCCAGATCTCCCGCATCCAGCCGACCACCGTGCGGTGCCGCTGGACCAGCTCATTCCCGCCGACGAGCCGTAGCCAGGCGGCAATGCCATCACTGACCAGGCGGGCAGGATTGCGGATGATCGAGGAATGCCCCAGGGCCATGGCACCAACCTCCAGCAGAAAGCGCAGGTGCCGATCCGCCCGGCGGACGATGATATCGCGCAGGGTGCCGTATTGATTGAGGTCGGTGGCATAGGCCGTCAATGACTTTTCATACTGGCCCCACTCCGGCCCCTTGTTTTGTCGCAGAGCGGCGACGGCCTTGGTGTCGGCCCGCCATTGGTCAAACTCCGCTTCGATGCCATGGCCCTTCACGAAAATGCCAAGGGCGCGTTTGTCATCCTCGACGGAATCCCGCTCACCTTTGACATTGGTGAGCAGGGCGATCTGTTCCTGTTCGGCCTCGACCGCCCGGCGCCGCGATTCTTCGGCCTCCGTCCTGGCGGCGACGGTGGCCTTGCGGGATTCCTCGGCGGCCTGCTGCGCCTGTCGGGCCAGCAAGGTGGCGTGCTCGGCACCTTGGCGAAGGATGTCGGCGCGGATGGCGTCCTGTTCGGCTTGCAGGCGGGTTTCGCGCGCGGCCTGGCGCTCGGCTTCGGCGGCAGCGACCCGGTCCTCCAGCTCGGCGTAGAACTTGCGGATTGGCTTGTGGTGGGCCTTGCTCTGGCGCTGGCCGCGCTTCAGGCCCAGGGGCTCCATGGCATCGGCGTAGCGATCCTGGCGGGCGGCGAAAGCCTCCTTGCCGCTTCCCATCACCTTGTCGTGGTTGAGGGTCCAGCCCATGACCGGCGCCGCCTTGGTGCCATCCTTGCGGGGCCGGCC
>CAIUSV010000084.1 GCA_903901915.1 uncultured Rhodospirillaceae bacterium
CTTCAGCCGGACCGCCTCCTCGACCGCGATCTCGTCGAACGGATTCATCGAGAACTTGACGTTGGCCGTCTCTACCCCGGTCTGGTCGCCCTTGACCCGGATCTTGACGTTGTAGTCGATTACCCGCTTGATCGAGACGAGCAGTTTCATGGTCAAAGCTCCTTGGCCTTCTGGCGCAGCATGAACTTCTGGACCTTGCCGGTCGAAGTCTTGGGCAGCCCGCCGAACACGATGGTCTTGGGAACCTTGAAGTGGGCCATGCGCTCGCGGCAGAAGGTCATGATCTCGGCCTCGGTGGTCTCGGCGCCCTCCTTGAGGGCGATGAAGGCGCACGGGGTCTCGCCCCACTTCTCGTCGGGCCGGGCGACCACGGCGGCTTCCATGATGGCCGGGTGGCCGTAGAGGATGTCCTCGACCTCGATCGACGAGATGTTCTCGCCGCCCGAGATGATGATGTCCTTGGACCGGTCCTTGATCTCGATGTAGCCGTCGGGATGGCATACCGCCAGGTCGCCGGTATGGAACCAGCCGCCGGCGAAGGCCTCGTCGGTGGCGGGGATGTTCTTGAGATAGCCCTTCATGACGTTGTTGCCGCGCATGAAGATCTCGCCCACCGTCTTGCCGTCCTTGGGCATGGGGGCGAGGCTCAGCGGGTCGCCCACCATCAGCCCCTCCAGCATGGGACCGCGCACGCCCTGGCGGGCCTTGATCTGGGCCTTTTCCTCGATGGACAGGCCGTCCCACTTGCCGTGCCAGACGCATTGAACCGCGGGGCCGTAGGTCTCGGTCAGGCCATAGACATGGGTGACGTCCCAGCCCATGCGCTCCATGCCGGCGATGATCGGCGCCGGCGGGGCGGCACCGGCGGTCATCACCTTGACCGTGTGGACGATGCCGTCCTTCATCGCGGCGGGGGCATTGTTGATCATATTGAGCACGATGGGGGCGCCGCAGAAATTGGTGACCTTTTCCTCGCGCACCGCCGCCAGGATGGCGTCGACCCGGACATGCCGCAGGCAGACGCTGGTTCCGGCCACCACCGCCATGGTCCAAGGGAAGCACCAGCCGTTGCAATGGAACATCGGCAGGGTCCAAAGATAGACCGTCTCGTCGCTCATCTGCCAGGACAGGGCGTTGGACACCGCGTTGAGATGGGCGCCGCGGTGGTGATAGACGACGCCCTTGGGATTGCCGGTGGTCCCCGAGGTGTAGTTCAACGCGATGGCCTGCCATTCGTCGGTGGGCATGGTCCACGGCAGATCGTCGCCGGCCTCGTCCAGCAGCTGTTCGTAATTCTTCTCGCCCAGCAGCTCGCCGCCGACGTACTGGGGATCGTCGATGTCGATCACCGGAATGGTGCGCCCCAGGGTGGCCAGGGCCTTTTTCACCACCGGCGAGAACTCGCGGTCGGTGAGAAGGATCTTGGCCTCGCCGTGATTGAGGATGAAGGCGACGGCGTCGGCGTCAAGACGGGTGTTGATGGCGTTGAGCACCGCACCGGCCAGGGGTACGCCGAAATGCGCCTCGAAGGTCTCGGGAGTATTGGCGCCCATCACCGCGACGGTGTCACCCAGGCCGATGCCGCGCCGGGTCAGGGCGGCGGCCAGGCGGCGGCAGCGCAGGAAGGTTTCGGCCCAAGTCCGGCGCACCGGGCCATGGACGATGGCGACACGGTCGGGCCAGACGGCGGCGGCGCGCTCAAGAAAGGTCAGCGGCGTCAGCGGAACGAAATTGGCCGGATTCCGGTCGAGACCCAGGTCGTACGGATTGGAGGCGGACATTGACGACTTCTCCCTTGCGGCACAGATGCCTGCCGCGCTTCGGCACAGCGTTGAACGGATGCATAACAGACCGGCATTACCGGAATTTCTCAGGATTATGACGAATTGTTTCTACAGCCAGCAGACATCGGCGGCGAACAGGTAGCCGGCGCCATAGACGGTCTTGATCAGGCGCGGCGCCTTGGGATCGGCCTCGATCTTCTTGCGGATGCGCGAGATGCGGACGTCGATGGAGCGGTCGAAGGGGAGGTCGTCGCGCTCCATGTCCTCGCCCTGCAACTGCTCGCGCGACAGAATTCGTTTGGGGGCCTTGAGCAGGGTCAGCAGCAGGCTGGCTTCGGCGGCGGTCAGCACTTCCTGGCGGCCGTCGGTGGCGCTCAGCGTCAGGTTGCCGGAATCGAACACCCATTCGGCAAAGCCGGCGCGGGTGGAAAGCGCCGCGCCGGCGGCGCAGGCCAGCTGGTCGCGGCGACGGATGACGCTGTTGACGCGGGCAACCAGCTCGCGCGGATCGAACGGCTTGACGATGTAATCGTCGGCCCCCAGTTCCAACCCCAGCACCCGGTCGGAAACCCCACCCCGACCGGTCAGGATGATGACGCCGAAGCGCACGTCCTCCCAAAGCTCGCGCACCAGGGTCAGGCCGTCCATGTCGGGAAGCCCCAGATCGACCAGGCACAGATCGGGCGGTTCGCGTCGGATGGCCTGGCGGGCGTCGCGCCCGTTGGCCAAAGGCGTCACTCGGTAGCCATACCCTTCCAGTACCTGCCGCAGCAGGGCGCGGATGTCGGGTTCATCCTCGATGACATAGATGCGCTTCTTGCCACTCAAGCCGCAGATCCTCACGCCACATCGCAAGCCTCCGTCGTCCGGCCGATGGCGCCGACCAGAGCGGCCTTGTCCCAAGGCTTTCGTAATATGACCAGATCGGCGGTATCGACGCTAGTGTCGAAGGAAAATCCGCTGACGAGAATGACGCGAATATCGGGATGATCGGCTTGAATCCGCCGTGCCAGTTCGATCCCCCCCATGCCGGGCATGACCACATCGGAGATGACCAGGCGCAGGCCGTCGATCTGATCGACGAGATAGGCGCCCTCGTCACCGCTTGCCGCCTCGACCACCGAGAATCCCAGATCCACCAGTTGGCCGCGCAGAACCTCGCGGACGTCGGCGTCGTCCTCGACCACCAGGGCCAGTTGTCCCCGCCAGTCGAGATCGCCAGTCCCGCCGGGGTCGCCGGGCGGATCGACGGCGAGCGAAACCGGCGTGGCCCGGGGCAGCAGGATGGTAACGGCGGCGCCTTCGCCCGGAATGCTTTCCAGATTGATGTAGCCGCGCGACTGCTTGACGAAGCCATAGACCATGGACAGGCCCAATCCCGAGCCCAGACGCTTGGTGGTGAAGAAGGGCTCGAAAGCCCTGCTCATTACGTCGGGGACAAATCCGCAGCCGGTGTCGGTGACGCGGATTTCCAGGTAGTCGTCGGCAAGCACCTTTTCGTCGAAATTCATCGGTTCGGTGATTCGGCGCACGGTGACCCCGATGTCCAGCCGCCCGCCGTCGGGCATGGCATCGCGGGCGTTGAGCGCCAGATTGATCAGGGCGTTTTCCAGCTGATTGGGGTCGGCGATGGCCCAGCAATCATCTTCGCCGTCGGGGACCGAGAGGCTGATCGAACTGGGCAGCGAGCGCCGCAGCAGAATGGCGGCCTCGCGGACCAGGGTGCAGACCTCGACCGGCTCGGGCTTTAAGGGTTGCTGACGTGAAAACGCCAGCAGGCGACTGGTGATGTCGGCGCCGCGCCGGCTGGCCCGCACCGCCGGTTCCAGGTAGGCGTCCAGGCCGGGGGTTTCGCCATACTTTTCGCGGGCTGCGGCCAGATTGCCCAGAATGATCGACAGCAGGTTGTTGAAGTCGTGGGCCAATCCGCCGGACAACTGCCCCACCGCCTTCATGCGCTGGGCTTCCATCAGCCGGGCCTCGGTTTCCTTCTCGTCCGAGATGTCGAGCGTCAGCACGAACAGCGCCACCACCTCGCCACCGGCGGCGACCTGGGGGATCAGGGTGTTCTTGGTGATGACGGTGTGTCCGGACGGGTGGGGGAAGCTGTACTCGAAGGTGACCTCCTCGCCCCTCCAGGCCCGTACCATATGGGGCTCGATGCCGGCATGGGCGCGTCGGCCGATGGCGGAGCCGAGATCATGTCCGATGACGGCGGCGGCGTCCCGGCGGACCAGATCGGCCCAACCCCGGTTGGCGAACCGGATGATTTCGTCGCGGTCGAGATAGGCGATGGCGGCGGGGATGGCGTCAAGAATCAGGCGTTGGCGGGTCTCCGCCCCCTCCAGGTCTCGGGTTCGGTCGCGGACGCGGGAATCCAGGGTGGCGATGTCGCCGCGCACCCGCTGGATCATGCCGTCGAAGGCGCCGGCCAGCAGGCCGATCTCGTCATCGCGGCGGATGCCGCTCTCCACATGGAGATTGCCGGACTGAACCTGTTCGGCGGTCTCGGCCAGCCGGTTCAACGGCCGAACCAGTCGCGAAACCGCCAGATAGCCCAGGCCGCTGGCCACCAGCATCAGCGCCAGGGCAATGGTCATCAGGCGGTTGCCCAGAACCGCCGACGAGCGCTTCAACTCGTCGCCATAGACCGAGGACGCGATGTACCAGTCGAATCCCTTGAAGTGGCGGACCCAGGAAATCTTTTCGTACGAATAGTTGCCCGGATCACTGGGCTTGTCCCACAGATAGGTCAGGGGCCGGTCACTATCGGCGGCCTCCTTCAGTTCGGCGTTGATCAGCCGTCCGGTGGCGGGATCGGTCAAGGTGCCGAACTCGGTGCCCTCGATGTTGGCGTTGGGATGGATGATCATGTTGTTGGCGGCGTCGAAGATGTAGACGTAGCCGGTGCGCGCGATCCGGATGCTGCGCAATGCCTGGCGCAGATCGTCGATCGCCTCGATCTTGCGCCGCTCGACCTCGCGGTCGATGTCGTCGAAATAGGCGCCGGTGCCGATGACCAGCCCATGACGGGGCAGATCGATGAAATACGAAAGCTTTTCGCTGGTCCTGGTCTCGCCCAGGCGCTGCCAGGGATAGGTGTGAAAGCCCTCTCCCTTCTCCCTGGCGATCTGGATGATGGTGGGCAGGATCGGCCGTCCCCCGGAATCGTGCAGGCCGGAAGCATCGCGCCCTTGGAACTCGGGGTCGGGATGGGATTGGATCACCGAGGAATAATCGGTCACCCAGATGTAGTCGTTATTGCCGTATTTGAAGGCTCGCAGTCCGTCGAACGCCTGGCGGCGGGCGTCCTGTTCGCTGATCTCTCCCCGTTCGGCGCGGGCGAAGACGTAGTCGAGATAGGAGGCCGCCAGCGATACGACATGGCGGAGCTGGGTCTTGTAGGAGTCGACTGTGATCGCCCGCTGGTCTTCCAGGCTGCCGTTGATCTTGCCGGCCATGACGAAGACGTTGTCGAGGATGGTGCGGCTGGCGTTCAGTTCGATTTCGTAGGCCTTTTCCTCGATCAGCGGCACCGAAAAGACGTAGATCGCCACCGAGAACAGCCCCACCGCGCCGACGATGGCGGAAAAGAGTCGGAGGAACAGGCGGGAACGGATCATGGAAGACGCCTTCATGGGCTGTCGCTGACGGCGGCCCATCATTTCAAACCAAGCCTCCGCTCTCAATGACGTCATTGCCTGCGCATGGCTGGGTCCCGGCTACAATTCGTAACGATTGCCAGAAAATCCTGCAAAGGTCTCTTGTTACTCGGAGCGTGAAAAACATTCACGTTCGGAGGGGACATGCCAGAGTCGATGATTTATGCCCGGGTTCGCAGCAACCCGAAATTCCATGAACTTGTCCGCAAACGCAGCCGGTTGGCTATTGCTCTGTCGGTCATCGTCCTGGGCGCCTATTACACGTTCATGATGATTGTGGCCTTCGCCCCCGACATGCTGCGCACGCCTCTCAGCCAGGGGTCCAACCTGACGGTGGGAGTGCCGGTCGGAACCGCCATCATCGTCATTTCGTGGCTGCTGACCGGGCTGTATTCGCACTTCGCCAACGGCGAGTTCGAGGCTCTGAACAACGACGTGGTCCGTGAGGTGCTGGAATGAGCCGCATCCTCGTACTCCTGGCGGTGTCGGCCTGTGTTGCCGCCGCCCCGGCCCTGGCCGGACCGGGCGATCTTGGCGGCGCCGAGAAGCAGCCGATCAACGTGATCGCCATCGGCATGTTCTTCGCCTTCGTCATGGGCACCCTGGGCATCACCTACTGGGCATCCCGGCGCACCAAATCGGCTGCCGACTTCTATACCGCCGGCGGCGGTATCACCGGCTTCCAGAACGGCTTGGCCATCGCCGGCGACTACATGTCGGCGGCGACGCTGCTGGGGTTGTCCAGCATGGTATTCGCCAAGGGCTTCGACGGTTTCATCTACACCATCAGCTTCTTCGTCGGCTGGCCGATCATCCTGTTCCTGCTGGCCGAGCGGTTGCGCAATCTGGGGCGGTATACCTTCGCCGATATCGCGTCCTATCGCCTCGACCAGTCGAAGATCCGCACATTCGCCGCCATCGGCTCGCTGACCGTGGTGTGCTTCTATCTGATCGTCCAGATGGTCGGTGCCGGCCAGCTGATCAAGCTGCTGTTCGGCCTTGATTATGCCGTGGCGGTAATCATCGTCGGCGTGCTGATGGTGATCTATGTCACCTTCGGCGGCATGATCGCCACCACCTGGGTGCAGATCATCAAGGCCTGCCTGCTGTTGGGGGGTGGCGTTCTGCTGTGCATCCTGGCGCTTTCCCGCTTTGGCTTCAGCCTGGAGGCCATGGCGGCCAAGGCCGTCGCGTCCCACAGCGACGGGATCAAGCTGATGGGGCCCGGTACCTTGCTGGCCGACCCGGTTTCGGCGGTGTCGCTGTCGCTTGGTCTGGTGTTCGGCACCGCCGCCCTTCCGCATATCCTGATGCGCTTTTTCACCGTGCCCAATGCCAGGGAGGCGCGCAAGAGCGTGTTCGTGGCTTCGGGCTTCATCGGCTTCTTCTTCCTGGTGGTTTGTGTGCTGGGGCTTGCCGCCATCAGCATCGTCGGCACCGACCCTCAGTTCTTCGAGGGTGGCAAGGTCGGCGGCAAGCTGCTGGGCGGCGGCAACATGCCGGTGATGCATCTGGCCAAGGCGTTGGGCGGCAACCTGTTCCTGGGGTTCCTTTCGGCGGTCGCCTTCGCCACCATCCTGGCGGTGGTGTCGGGTCTGGCCCTGGCGGGGGCATCGGCCATCGCCCATGACATCTATGCGCGGGTCATGCGCAAGGGCCATGCCACCGAGGCCGAGGAAATGCGGGTCTCCAAGCTGTCCTCGCTGGTGCTCGGCGTGCTGGCGGTGGTTCTGGGCATCATGTTCGAGAAGCAGAACGTGGCGTTCCTGGTCGGCCTGACCTTCGGCATCGCCGCTTCGGC
The DNA here is from genome assembly GCA_903901915.1 of uncultured Rhodospirillaceae bacterium. Classification (GTDB taxonomy): domain Bacteria; phylum Pseudomonadota; class Alphaproteobacteria; order Rhodospirillales; family Magnetospirillaceae; genus Phaeospirillum. Next base: position 7,248 of record CAIUSV010000084.1, read on the forward strand.
CAACTTCCCGGTGCTGTTCCTGTCCATGTACTGGCGGGGCCTGACCACCGCCGGGGCGTTGTGGGGAGGGCTTGCCGGTCTTGTCTCGGCGGTGACCTGCGTCGTGCTGTCCAAGGCGGTGTGGGTGGTGGTGCTGAACAACCCGGCGCCGATCTTCCCCTACGAGCATCCGGCCCTGTTCTCCATGACCTTGGCCTTCCTGGTCACCATCGTCGTGTCCAAGTTGGACAACAGCGCCTCGGCGAAGGCCGAACGGTCCCGGTTCGACGATCAGTGCGTCCGGGCCCAGACCGGAATCGGGGCGGCGGCGGCGTCGAATCACTGAACCGTGCCGAATATGGCCGCGCCCGGGATGTCATGCCCCGGGCGCGGTTGCTTTTGGTGCCGACCTGCTGCTATAGACCACGATCCGGCCAAGACGTGTCCAAGCCGGTGTTGAGGCCGAGTGATGATGCCGAACAAGTGCCAGGATTGCCGGGACCGTGCCGCTTGGCTGGATATGTTCACCGCCCTGGCCTTGGCTATTTTCAAGACGGCCCTGGGCGTGCTGAGCGGCAGCATGGCGCTGCAAGCCCATTCGCTGCATTCCTTTGGCGATTTCCTGACCAAGGGGATCAATCTCGCCAGCGTCAAGCTGTCCAGCCGACCGGCGAATTCGGCCTTTCCCTACGGCTATGGCAAGATCCAGTTCCTGTCGGCCAACTTCATCGGCATCAGCCTGATGGGCGGCGCCTTCGCCATGTTGTGGTACAACATCAGCCATCTCGGGGCTGGACATGTCCAGGTTCCCGAGTTCTCGGCGGTCCTGGGCGCGCTTATCTCCGCCGGCACCGCCGAATTGATGCATCGCTATCTCAGGTGTGTCGGCGAACATACCAACAGCCCCGCCATCATGGCCGCCGCCGCCGACAACCGGGGGGACGCCTATTCGTCGCTGGCCGTGCTGGGTGGCATCGTGTTGTCGATTCTCGGCTGGGTTTCCGCTGATCATCTGGCGGCGATCCTGGTGTCTGTCCTGGTTATCCGGATCGGTGCGATCATCGCCTGGGACAGCATCCACGGTCTGATGGACGGCAGTGTTCCCGCCCATCGGATCGAGGCGATCCGGCAATTGCTGGCGGCCCATCACCCCGGCATTCGCGTCGTCGATCTGCGCGGGCGGCGCATGGGCGAGGCATGGGAAGTGGATCTGCGGCTATCGATTTCAAGCCAGGTCACGGTCGATGAGTGCCACACCCTGGAGAAGGAGATCGAGGCGCGGATCGGCCGTGAAATGTCTCATGCCTGCCATATCCGTATTCGCTTTGTTCCCGAGTCCGGCGGCACGTCCGGTGACCGGGTCATCGATGCGGCCTCGGCCGTTGATGAGTTCGCCGATCTGATCGAAGGCTCCGCCCTTCGTTCCCGTCCCCCCATCGTCCCCTGAGCGGGGCGGCAACCCGCCGTCCTTTGGCGATCGCTGAAAAGGTCGCCTGAGCCGAAGGTATTTGTTACTTTCGTATGTGGATGCCATTGCCTTGGTGGCGCCAACCCGGAACCCTTTCGGCAACAGGAAGACTTAAGCATGGATCTGTCCACTCGCTATCTCGGCTTGACCCTCAAGAACCCGCTGGTGGTTTCGGCGTCTCCCCTGGGACTTGATATCGGCAATATCCGAAAGCTTGAGGATCACGGCGCCGCGGCGATCGTTCTGCCCTCGATCTTCCAGGAGGATATCGAGAACGAGATCGAAGAGATCGAACGTCTGGCCGTCGAGGGCAATTCCGAGGCGCTTTCCTATTTTCCGTCCGGTTTGGCCGACAATGTCGGCCCCGGGAACTACCTCAACCTGATTCGTCGCGCCCGCGCCGCCGTGGACATGCCGGTGATCGCCAGCCTGAACGGAACCTCCCGCGACGGCTGGATCGATTATGCCCGGCAGATTCAGGAGGCTGGCGCCAGCGCCCTCGAACTCAACGTATATTTTCTGCCCACCGACCTGACGTTGTCCGGTGACGAGGTCGAAGCCCGTTATGTCGATATCCTGAGCGCGGTCAAGCGGGAGGTTTCCATCCCGGTGGCCATGAAGCTTAGCCCGTTCTTCAGTTCGGTCGGCAACATGGTTCAGCGTCTGGATGCCGCCGGAGCCGACGGCTTCGTGCTGTTCAACCGCTTTTATCAGCCCGACATCGACCTGGAGGATCTGGCGCTGGTTCGTGATCTCAAGCTCAGCAACCGCGGTGAAATCCGTCTGCCGTTGTTGTGGATCGCGGCGCTGGCCGGCAAGGTCAAGGGGTCGATCGCCGCCAGTTCCGGCGTTCAGAGTTCGGCCGAGGTGATGAAGTACCTGTTTGTCGGCGCCGACGTGGTGATGACGACGTCGGCGCTGATGCGTCACGGCATCGACTACATGAAGACCCTGCATGACGGGCTGGTGGCCGACCTCAATGTTCGCGAGGTCCAAAGCCTTGCCGAGATACGCGGCCGCATGAGCCGTGCCGCCATCGGTGGCCAGACGGCCTATGATCGGGTGAACTACATCCGGATTCTCAGGGGAGGGCAGCTCCAGGGATAATTCCCGTGTTCCCCGGGCTTGAGGTACTGTGGGAATCGTACCGGTCGTTTCGCCCGGCGCGATGGACTTCAAGCCGTGGGACCCGAGGGACATGACGGTCGAGCAGGGAATCGCGTTTGCCATCCTGATCGGAACCATTGCGTTATTCGCGATGGACAAGCTGCGTTACGATCTGGTGGCCATGCTGTCCCTGTCGGCCGGCCTGGTGTCGGGGCTGGTTCCCCCCGACCGGGCGTTCCACGGCTTCAGCGATCCGGTGGTGGTGGTGGTGGCGGCCGCATTGGTGGTGAGCGCCGGCATCGAACGATCCGGGATCGTCGAACGGCTGGCGCGGCCCTTGGGTCGGTTCAAGTCGCCCGATGCGCTCATCGGCACCTTGTGCGCCCTGGTGATGGTGCTGTCGGCCTTCATGAAGAATATCGGGGCGTTGGCCATCTTCATTCCGCTGGCGATGCGGTTGGCCCGCACCAACAATATTCCGGCCTCGCAGGTTCTGATGCCGTTGTCGTTCGCCTCCCTGGTGGGCGGATTGATGACCCTGATCGGCACGTCTCCCAACATCATCGTTTCGCGGGTGAGGGAGGATCTGACCGGCCATCCTTACAGCATGTTCGATTTCACTCCGGTGGGGCTGGGGATCTGCCTGTGCGCGATCGCCTTCCTGACCTTCGCCTGGCGGGTGCTGCCGCGTGAACGCCAGGGGACCGCCTCGGCGGGCGACGGCTTTCGGATCGAGGACTATCTGGCCGAGGTGCGCATCTTGGCGCAGTCACCCTTGATCGGCGCCACCGTGCTTGATCTGGAGCAACTGTTCAGCGGCGGCGCGCTGACCGTCGCCGCCATCGTCCGCGACCAGGGGCATCGCTATGTTCCGGGCGGAAACTGGGTGTTTTCCGAGAACGATATCCTGGTGATCGAGGGTGATCCGGTCGCCATCAAGCCGCTGCTGGATTCCGCTGGGCTGGCAATGGTCGGGGGCAGCCTCGATCTTGCCGGCGAGACGCTGTCGGTGATGGAAGCCGTGGTGATGCCAAACTCGCTGTTGGTGGGCACCACCACCGCCCAGAACGCATTGCGCCGGCAATACGGTATCGCCGTCCTGGCCATCAGCCGTGGCGGTCGGCATCTGGTCGAACGGTTGCGGCAGATCGAATTTTTGGCTGGCGACGTGCTGGTGGTCGAGGGGGCAAGCGACGCCTTGCCCAAGACCCTGTCCCGGCTGGGCTGCCTGCCCCTGGCCCAGCGCAACATCCGGCTGGCCAGCCGTTCAAGCGCCGTGATGCCGGTGCTTATCGCCTTGGCCGCCATGGTCATGGTCGCGGTGGGGGTGTTGCCGGTGGCCCCGGCATTTTTTCTGGCCGCCATCGCCATGGTGTTGTCCCGTTGTCTGCCGTTGCGCGAAGCCTATGAGGCAATCCATTGGCCGATCATCGTCATGCTGGGCGGGTTGATCCCGATCAGTGATGCCATCCGAAGCACCGGCGCCTCGGATCTGCTGGCGGGGTGGCTGGCCATCGCCGCTTCGCAGGTACCTTCGGCGGTCGCCGTCGGCCTGGTGTTGCTGGCGTCGATGCTGTTGGCGCCGTTTCTGCACCATGCCGCCACGGTGTTGTTGATGGGGCCGGTGGCGGCGGGGATGGCGGCCAAGCTGGGGTTGGCCATGGATCCGTTCCTGATGGCGGTGGCGGTGGGAGCCGCGTGCGATTTTCTTACCCCCATCGGCCATCAGTGCAACACCCTGGTGATGGGCGTGGGCGGCTATCGCTTCGGCGATTACTGGCGGCTAGGCCTGCCGCTCAGCACTATCGTCGTGGTGGTCGGCACCGCGCTGGTGCTGACCGTCTGGCCCCTGTAATGACGCGGCAGGCGGCGGCGGCTAGTCCAGGGAGGAAGAGCCGGACGCGAAGCCCGTCGGGGCGACGATATGAGCCCCCGAGCCGGTCTCGGCGGCGTGGCGGCTGAGGCCGTCCAGGACGGCGGGAACCAATGTCTTGATCGAGATCGGCTGTGGTACGCAGGCGGTCGCTCCCGCCCTTGTCGCCCGCTTGACCACCCAGGCGTCGTGCCAATCCTCGTCGTCGGGATCGGTAAGAATGATGATCGGGACGTTACGATTTCTCCCGGCGTGGCCGTCGCGGATCTGCCGGACATGGTCCAGGGCGGATTCGCCATCGATGATGTATTCCATGATCAGTAAATCAATGTCCGATGTACGTAATACAGCCCAGACATCGTCATAAGAAATAGCTTCGGTAACGCGATGTATACCTGCAGATGACAGAATGATACGGGTCAGCTGTCGCAATAACTCGTCCCGTTCTGCGATCAGAATGTGATTGGTTTCCAGCACGACTCACCTCGTTCGCGATAAAATATTGGCAGGAACGCATCATGCTGCGTCGCACAATAATTTGGTATGGCGTCGAGTCGGTATGCCTTGGCTATTCGCTTCAGTGGACGATCACGGTATCGGCGGCGTCGAGCAGCATCTCCCGAAACGTGACCAGCAAATGCACGTCCAGCGCCGATGCCATTTCGCCATACATCAGCGACAGCGCCTTTTCGGGAGACATCGCCGATTTGTACGGCCGCCGATCGGTCAGCGCGCCGAAGATGTCGACGATCGACGCCATTCTCGCCAGGTCGCTTATCTTGCCGTTACGCAATCCGTGGGGATAACCCGAGCCGTCTATCTTCTCGTGATGTTGTTTGGCGATGGTCATCACCGCATGGGGGAGGGAGGTGTGGCGGTAGAGATAGTCCACCGTCTTGGGAACGTGGGTCTTGATGACGTCCCATTCCCTGGGAGAAAGAGAGCCGGGCTTGTTCAGTACCGAGTACGGAATCGCCGTCTTGCCGATGTCGTGGAGCAGGCCGCCGACCGACAACACCAGCACTTCCTTCTGCGTCAGGCCGATGGCGTTGCCGAACATGGCCAGGAAGGTCGCTACCCGCAAGGAATGGACATAGGTGTAATTGTCGTGATCGCGCACGCCGTCGAGAATGGCTCTGTGATCGTTGCGCGAGACCGCCTCGACCAGAAGGCCGCATGCCTCGGTGAGGGAAGGGTAGTCGACCGGTTCTCCGCTCATCAGTGTGTCCGATATGTCGGTGAAGACGGAGACGGTCTTGCACAGCGCGTCCTTTTGGCCTGGAGGCAGATCGTTCCAGGACGCTTCCACCGTCCGGTTGGACAGCCGGGAAACGGCGCGGAGCAGGCTTCGCGGCCAGAAGGGACGCTGCAGGATGACGTCGGCATCGACCTCGCGCGCGGTCATCGCGAGGTCGGCCGAGGCGAGAATGAGGGGAACGGCGCGCAGCGCATCGATCCGGCGGATTTTACCGATCAGTTCGCCTCCTCGGCTGCTTTCGTCGACGACGATGACCCTCGGTCGTGCGGTGGGCAGGAACGCCATCGCTTCGCCGGGATCGCGAAACAGCGCGACCGGATAGCGGGACGCCAGGATGCGTCCCTCATCGCTCAGGCGTTCGGCATTGCTGTCGATGACGGCAACCAGCATGGAGTCATGATCAGGATCAGGGGGCATGCCGCTCAACCTCTTTCTTGCCGACCGGCACACCCCCGGCCTGTCGTCAGGATGGGGCGGCGTCATACCGCCATCGCAGTCCACGCGGGGATCAAGGACCCGGACGGCATCGCAGGATCATTTGGCGGATTCTCGTGCTGTACCGGATGATGTCCTCGGCACTCGGTTCCTCCGATGTTGCCGTCTCTCCGGTGGTGGAGGTGGCCAACAGCGCCTCATTCACAAGAGCGGCGTCGAGATGGCGGATCGCGGTCGGGTGCGGCGTCACGGGCATGACGGCTCTCCTTCACGGTCCGGCGCGCAGCCGGGACGGGGCGCGACGATCCACGGGCTTTCGTAATCCCGATCGCCAGCGACGCATTGACGCGATATGTCCAATCTGTCCGTCAACATATCAACCGTCAGCAGGGTTGATATCTCCTCCAGCGCGGAGATAAGTCCGGATTTGTCGTACCCATGGCGCGTGAACTCGTATAGGTTAAATGCAAAATCATCAATTATTGTATTGTCGAAGCCGTGGCCAATATAGATAAATGCTGTGCATTCTATGAATGTGTGTATCGCGCACAGGTCGCATAGTTCGTCAATGCGCAGGCTGATCGCTGATTTGCTTGATCCCGTCTCGATTGAGACTATCAAGTCATTGATGCATTCCGATATCTCGCGATGTATGCCGTCGATGTCGGAATGGCCGGTGTCATATGTCGCCAACGAGCGCAGGCGTCCCATCGCGTTTCTCCACATTTCTGATCATTTGAGGGGGGGCGGCCTATAGTCCGGCCCGAAGTTCGATCTGGTCGACCAGCCAGGCACCCAGCGGCAAGGCCTTGTTGCGCGAGGATTTCCGCCAGGCGAGGGTGGCGCGTTCGCGAATGCGGCCGACGTCGCCGTCGGGAGCCAGGCTCCGTGAGGTGCGGTGGTTGATCTCGATCAGCGTCTCGATGTCGGCATCGACGACACCGCGGCCGCATTTGCGCAATGTCGCCATGATGAAGTCGCTGGTGCGATGGTCGAAAAGGTCCCAGCGGTTTCGCCGGGACGCGTCGATCAAGGCGCGCCAGAGGCGGTAGTTGCCGTCAAGGGCCGACAGAAAGGCGTCGGCGCTGGCGGCGTCGCCGAGGCGGTCGGCGGCCTCGGCCAGGGCGGCGACGCTGCTTTCCTCGAGACTCAGGCGGATGGGAAGGGTCGATTGCAAGGCGGTTCTCCCGGCGCAATGGTTTGCCAGTACTTCTTTCGTCCGCTACGGCCGTGGGAGGGACATAGGAAGGAGGCTGGCAATGCCTGTTGTCGCGATCTTATGGGGAGGGGCCGGGCGGCCTCAATCGACGCCGACAGTTATACGTTGGTTATATGTCATCTATCTTATGTGGCTGCCGGGGCTAGTCCTTGATCCCCATTATCTAACCATACCCACAGGAATACCCATAAATGGACAAAATTTTGTCTTGATGTTGAATTGTGCGCTGCAATACTAGAGCGCGGGGATCAATCGCTAGAGAGAAAAACGCCATGTCCTCAGGACATGACATTACAGAACTGGCCCGTGCCCGGTTGACCAAGGCCGAAATTCAGGTGGCGTTTCTCGTGGGGGAAGGGTTTTCCACAAAGGAGATCGCGCGCCGTTTATCTGTCTCTCCTGAGACCATAAACATTCACCGCAAGCACATCAGGAAAAAATTGGGTATCACCGACCGGAGCGCCAATCTGTATTCGTATCTGATGGCGAGACATGTGTTGCCCCAGGATAGCCGCGAGAGCCATCAGTTGGATCTGTTTCCCCAGGCGCAAGGACTCTGATGGTCCCGTCCGGGCGGCCGTTTCCGGCCCGCGGTTATCGTGCGCGCAGATACTCGGCGAACGCCGGATCGGTATTGAGCAAGTGGCCGACGAGCTCGTTGAGCATGAAATTGATGGTGTCGATGGGGGCGACACCGCCGCCGCGATGGCGGCCGATGGTGGCCAGGCAGCGATCGAGAAGCTGATTGTGCCATTCGGCATGGATGTCCGCTTGGGGAAAGCCGGACGCCCTCATCTCCGCATCCTGACTCGAGAACATTATGTCCATGGCATGGAACAGCAAGGCGCTTGTATCCATGCCATAGAGTGTACACGGATCATTTTCGCGGTCGCTGCCTTGATGGTCGATTATGCCCAAGTCATGGTCATGGGTTGCTTGCATAATTCGATCGAGGCGGGATGATAGGCATGTATCCCTGCCGCAAATCCCGAGTTTCTTTCGTATGTGTTTCCGGTGAACCTTGATGGTTTCCGGTGAAACCGACAGCCGCCGTGCTATTTCCTTGGTCGCCAGCCCCTGTCTTACCAGGAGCGCCACCCGCAGTTCCGCTATCGATAGTTGTGTTTCGGCTGCCGCATACCCTTCATGCGCCCCGTCGGCCATGCGTGCCATACCCGCCCCCCCGCCCTATCTGAGAGTGCAAATATATAAATGCTATCCCGCAATGAGTACAGCAGGCCGGTTTTGACGCGGATAGTCCCAAACGGGACTGGCTATTTTACCAATTCTGTGATTCGCCGTGTGAGATTTCCGTGTTCCGCCGCCCGAATGCCCGATTGGGGCGAAACACCTAGGCCGGCTTGGTGCCCCGAATTGGAGCAGTTGGCCCCCGGACCGAGGAGGGGCGCCGGCCGGCCGGGATGTCATCATTGGCCTGCGCCTTCTTGCGCACGACAAAGCCCTGCAAAGCCCAGCCCATCATATAGAGTGTCGTCGCGAAGAATAAGACGCCCGATGTGCCGAATACCAGTGCGCGACGAATAGCATCACTCGATGTGCCAAATATGCCAAGTGACCAGAGCATGGGGGTTGTGAATATTATGGAAACGCTTGCCGCGAGACCAAGTCGTGTCCAGCCGCTACTTTTTGTGATGGATGTGCCGCTATCCGCCATCGCCCGTCTTTGCAAGAAGTATGTTTTTTGCTAAGAATAACAAGCGATTCAGGGTAGTTTGGCCGTTAATGATATTCCTAGTCCCAAATGGGATTGGTGTAGTCGCCCTGGGTGGTGGAAAGCTTTGCCTATCGATTGGAGCAGGACATGGCTGAAATAAGAATTCTTGCCGTGGATGACGACAGCATTGTTCTGACGTTGTTGCGCGAGTCCATGATCGACGACGGATTCGATGTGGTATGCGCCTCTGATGGCCGGCAAGCCATGGAGATACTCAACGACGGCCCCGATGAGTTCGATGCCGTCGTCCTCGATTGGCTGATGCCCGGCATGGACGGCATGGACGTCCTGAAAGTCATGGCCGCCGACACCCGCTTTATCGGCCTGCCCGTCATCATGCAGACGTCGCAGGTCGAGGATCATCAGGTCCAGGAGGCGATCCAGGCCGGAGCCTACTATTACATCACCAAGCCCTACGATCATGAAACCCTGTTGAGGGTCGTGCGTGCCGCGGTGGAGAAATTCCGCCAGTTCCGCGAAGGCATGTCGTGGGGGATCGAGGCGACCGCCGGGCTGGCGCTGCTGCGCAGCGGCGTCTTCGAGATCAAAACCCTGTCAGAAGGACACATGGTCTCCAATCTTCTGGCTGATCTTGCCGAACGTCCCGCTCCCATTATCAGCGGCCTGTTGGAACTGATCACCAATGCGATCGAGAACGGTAATCTTGGTATCGATTATCGTGACAAGGCGCGCTTCATCGCGCTTGGCCGGTGGGATGAGGAACTGCGGCGGCGGCTTTATCTGCCCGAGAATGTTGACAAGGTGGTGACCATCACCTTTTCCGTCTCCGGTGCCGAGGTGACGGTTGACATCCAGGATTGCGGTGCCGGGTTCGATCCGAGCCCCTATCTCAGGCTCGATAAAAGCCGCGCCTATGATCCCCATGGCCGGGGTATCGCCATGGCGGCGGCCTTCTCGTTCAAATCCATCGCCTACAGCGACGGCGGCCGTCGCGTACGTATCACGTTCGACGCCGCTTGACCCCCGAGGGCTCCACCATGATGCGCCCCGCCGCGCAGACTCGTGATCATCAGTCATCCTACCGGTTGAGGTCCGGTCTGGTGGTGACGCGGACCCCGCGCCATCGGCGGATTGTCGAAGACATGCTGGCCATGGCCGATATGCGTCGGGTCGAGCATGTTCCCGACGCCGAGGCGGTCATCTTGAAGCTTCAATACGAACGGCAGGCGGGCTTCGTGCTTTGCGAGGCGGATGAAAGCACCCGTCACCACCTCGCAATCGCTAAATTCGTTCGTTGGAACAAGGCTTCTCCGTCGATACACCTGCCTATCGTTGCCCTGGGGGATCGCTGGACCCTTCCTTTGGTGAAGGAGGCGCGGGACGCCGGAGTTACGGAAATCATCGGCACGCCAATCGCCATCTACGCCTTCATGCGCCGCTTCGTATCGGCGCTGTATCAGGAACGACGGTTCATCATGGCGCCCCTTTATCGTGGTCCGGATCGGCGGAAGCATCCGGATATCACATACAAGGGGCCGTGGCGGCGATCTGACGATTCGCCCCAAGCGATCAATCGAGGTTGATATGCATGGGAGGCTGAAACCTCTGGCATCGTGTTGTTGTATACTGGCCATATCAGATGATATGTGCCTGAAGGCGACGCGTGATATTCTTTATAATATGAAAATAACAAATTTTGAGATTGTCCGTGATGGCGGGGCCGCCATTTTCTCATTAAGGAAATCGCCGTTTGTTGACTTTGTTATTTGTCAGGATGACGTTCCGGTTGGTGGGTGTCTGTCTGTCCTGAAGTTTGTCAGGTTTGACCGGGGATTTTCGCGATCGAATCTTCCCGTTCTTGCCATCGGGTCCAGTTGGACGCATGAGAAGATCGGTGCATATAGGGATGCAGGCGTATCGGATATATTAAGTTTTCCGGTGTCGCAATATTCCATGCAGCGCCGGATATTGTCGTCGATATATTCCGAGCGCCAGTTCGTTTCGACCGAGGGCTATTGCGGTCCGGACCGGCGCCACCGCAACGATCCCGGCTATATGGGGCCGTTCAGGCGGTTCACCGATGTGATCGCGCAGAAAATCACCGTTCACCGCAAGCCCGCGGCCAAGCCGCCCGCCGCGCCGGAAAGCCGGCCCGCGCCGCCGCCACAGCCGCCGCCGTCTCCGCTCGGCGCCATGTCGCAGGAGGAATTGGCCAAGATGCTTGGCAAGAAGTGATCTTGGCCTGATGTGCCTTGCCCGCCGTTTCGCGCGGCAGGCAAAAGCCCCGGTCCTGCGACCGGGGCTTTTCGAGTCCGGCTTTCCGTCGGGGCTTTCCTAGAGTTTCAGCTTGAAGCTGATACTCCAGGATTCTGGTTGTACGAAAAAGCTGCGCCTTTTCATGGCTCAAACGCCGCTCCGGCTCAAGAGTTTCCCGATTTTTAAATGCGGGAAACTCTAATTGATGATCACCCAGTCGCCCCGGCGGACCTCAAGCAGGCGCAACGAGTCGAAGGACAGGCCGTTATGGTCGGTCTCGCTCATATTGAAGACGCCGTTGGCTCCCACCAGATCGTTGGTCTTTTCGATGGCATCACGGACCTTTTCCTTGTCCATGCTGCCCGCCCGCTTGATCGCGTCGGCAAAGATGAGCATGGCGTCGAAGGCGTTGGAACCGAAAGCCGAAACGGATTCCTTGTAACGGGCCTCGTATCGCTTCTGGTAGTCCTTCACCACCGGGGCCTGACGATCGGAATCGGGCAGCTTGTCGGCGACCACGGCGGTGGCGGCCGGAATACGCATCCCTTCCGCCGCTTCCTTGGCCATGGCGATGAAATCCTTCGAGGCGACGCCATGGGAATGGTAGGTGGGCAGCTTCATATCCAACTGGCGGTAATTGCGGCTGACCACCGCCGGGCCTTGTCCCAGGCCCCAAATGATCAGCGCCTGGGGGTCGGCGTTGCTGCGGATCTTGGTCAGCTGCGGGGTCATGTCGGCATCCTTGGCCCCGTAGGTTTCATCGGCGACGATCTGGACGCCGTAGGACGGGGCCACGGCCATGATCTGCTCGCGGCCGGATTTGCCGAACGCCGAGTCCTCGGACAGCAACGCCACCTTGGTCAAGCCGCGCGCCTTCATGTCGACGAACACTTTCTCGGCGGCCATCCGGTCGGTATGGGGAATCTTGAAGACCCATTTGCGCACCGGATTGACGATGACGATCGCCCCGGCGTTGGAGATGAAGGGAATGCCGGCCTTTTCCGCCAGCGGGACCACCGCCATGGTGGTGGCGGTGGTGCTGGCGCCGATCAGGATATCGACGCCGTCGTTCTCGATCAGGCGCTTGGCCAGGGAGGCCGCCTTGTCGGGGGCGCCGCCGTCGTCATACATCACCATCTCGATCTGACGTCCGAGCAGGCCGCCGGAAGCATTGAGGCGGGCCACCTCCAGTTCCATGGTCTTCTTCGCCGGTTCGCCGAGAAATGATGCCGGCCCCGTCACCGACAGGAAGGTTCCGATCCGAATGGGTTGCTCGGCCGCCTGCGCGGTTCCCGTCAACGCCGCCAAAGCCAGCGTCGCGACACCAAGCGTCAGGGTTCTGAAAGTCTCCAGGATATCGCGCATGTTCCCTCCCACTTTTTTAACGAGATTTGTCTCGTCTATTGTGAGTTGAACTATCAACTGGATTCGGCGGCGGAGTCAACATGCCGAGATTGCGTCCCGAAGAGCGGCGTCCTATCTATCGCTATTCTGGGGTGTTCGCCCCCGGGGATGTGTTCGGAAAAAGCAGGCGTTCGGGTCACTGATGAAAATCGCGAAATCCACCGCAGCGGTGAAAGGCGCCCAGCCCCAGGTTGATGGCGCCATGGTCAAATGGACGTTGGACCTGGAGCGCTATGTTCCGGCTTTGCTGGTTTTTCTGGCGAACAAGATCACCAACGGCGCCTCCAACCTTTACCGCAAGAACTTTGGCGTCGGCGTCATCGAGTGGCGATGCATGGGGCTGATCGCCATCGAACCCTGGGCGTCGCCCAATCGGATCTGTCAGGTTATCGGGTTGGACAAGGCGGCGGTCAGTCGCAGCATTCGCTCGCTGGAAAAGAAGGCCTTGGTGGAGGTTCGCTCCAGCAGCCAGCGCGCCCGTTTCCTCGAGGTCGCCCTGACCGAGACGGGATGCCGACTGTACGACAGGATGATCCAGGTGGCCTTCGAGAGGGAAGGGCGGTTGTTGGCGGACATCACGCCGCAAGAGCGCGAGGCGCTTATCAGCATGCTCAACCGCATGCATCAACGGATTCCCACCGTCAACGGACCCATCGACATTCCGCGATAGGCCGGGCCGTTCGATGGCGTAGCGCCTTCGGTGTCGCGAAACGAGTTGATAATTCAACTCACATCCGCTATCTAGGATTCACCACAAGCCCGACGATCAAGCAATGCGGGCGGAAACGGGGATGGAACCAAGCCGGCGGATAATTCCGCTCGCAAGCGCCGCCGTGCGCATGCTCCCGCGTTTCCCGAAGGTTATCGCGTCGATACCGCGTGAGGGAGGCTGCTCATGACCGATGAAGAAAAGCGACTGGTGGACCTGCTGTCCTCGATGGAGGAGGACGAAGCCCTGGCCCTGGCCAAACGGATGCTGCTGGAAGACCACAAGGACCCGATCCGGGTGTTGGAACTTTGCCGCTTGGCCATGGATGCCGTCGGCAAGCTGTTCGCGGAAGGGGAGTACTTCCTGCCGGAACTGGTGCTGGCCGGCGAGATGCTGGAGCAGATTTCCGCCATCGCCAAGCCGCTCATCACCCAGAGCGGCGGAGCGGCGGCCAAGAAACGGGGTAAGGTGCTGATCGGCACCGTCCACGGCGACCTGCACGACATCGGCAAGAACATCGTCTGCTTCATGCTCGACATCAACGGCTTCGAGGTCAAGGACATCGGCATCGACGTGCCGGTCAAGACCTTCATCGAAGAGATCAACGCCTTTCAGCCCGATGTGGTCGGCTTGTCCGGCTTTCTTACCCTGGCCTTTGATTCCATGAAGGAAACCATCGCCGCTTTCGAGAGCGAAGGCGTGCGCCAGGGCTTCAAGATCATGATCGGCGGCGGCCAGATCGACGAAACCGTCCGCGCCTATACCGGCGCCGATGCCTTCGGCGTCAATGCCGTCGAGGCGGTCAATCTGTGCAAGAAATGGCTGGAGGCGGCGTGATGAATACTCCCGCGGGGACTGCCGAGGCCAAGGCCCAGTTTGACGTCCGCTGGCGCCGCATCCAAGATTGCGTCGCGCTGAAGCAACCGGACCGGATGCCCGTGGTCATGTACGGCACCTTCTGGTTCGCCAGGTATGGCGGCATCAGCTTCAAGGAGCTGATGTACGATTACGAAAAGGCCAAGGAAATCACCGAGCGGGCCGTGCTGGAGTTCGAGCCGGACGCCGTCGCTCCGCTGGTGGGGGCCACGGCCCTGGGGCGGGTGTTCGAGGCGGTGGACTTCAAGCAACTCCAGTGGCCGGGCCACGGGGTCGGCGACAACCAGCCCTATCAGTACCTGGATCGCGAGTATATGAAGCCCGAGGAGTTTCCGGCGCTGTTGCAAGACCCCACCGGCTTTTATCTGAATTCCTATCTGCCTCGGATCTTTGGCGCCTTCGAGGGGTTCGACGCGTTTCCCGCCTTTCCGGGGATGTTCTATTTTCGCGCGATTACCGGTCTCAGGCCGCTGGCCAGCCCCGAATTCCGCAAGTCTTTGCAGCGTGTGCTGGATGCGGCCGACGAGGTCGACCGCTACATGACCCATGCGGCCGAGTGGAACCGCCGCATCACCAGTCTCGGCTATCCCTTGATCAACGGCAGCAATTCCGGCGCGCCCTATGACGTGATCGCCGACTATTTCCGTGGCGCCACCGGCATGATGAAGGATCTATTTCGCAACAAGGAGTTGCTTCTCGAAACCATCGAGATGATGCGCCGGAACCTGACCCGGATGACCATCGCCAACGCCAAGGCGACGGGCAACCCCATCGTCATGATTCCCATCCATTGGGCCCCCGATGCCTTCATGTCCAGAAAGCAGTTCGAGGAATTCTGGTGGCCCAGCTTCCGCCAAATGATGCTCGACCTGATCGATGCCGACCTGATCCCCATGCCGCTGTGGGAAGCCGACTGCACCAAGCGGCTGGAGATCATCCGGGATGTTCCGCCCGGCAAGTGCATCTACTGGTTCGAGCGCACCGACATGGTCAAGGCGTTCGAGGTGCTGGGGGACGTGGTCGCGCTGCGCGGCAATCTGTCGCCGTCGATGATGACCACCGGAACCCCCGCCGATGTCGATGCCGCGGTCAAGCATCTGGTGGACAATGTCTGGGCCAGGGGAGGGAACCTGATTCTGGACACCGCCTTCGGCATTCCCGATGAAACCCCGGTGGAGAACGTGCGGGCCATGTTCGCCGCCGCCCGCAAGTATACCGGCTGAAAGGTTGACGGCTAATCGTTGTGCGGTCTGGAATAGTCGATTTGTGTCTTGATCGACATCAGCTCGGCGCTGACGGAATCGACCAACTTATCGAGTAGTTCCGTAATATGAACGTTGAATGAATTGGCGTATTCAACTGCTTCTAGGGCATATCTCTGTGCGCTGATTGTGTCTCCGCGCGAGATTGCCGCACCGATAATAGACGAATATCGAGCAAGCTCGGTCCTTGCCTCATGAATGCGCCTATTCAGGCTGGTGTCGCCATTGTCGTTGCTGGCGAAATATCCGGCGCTACGCGATGAATCGTGTGTGTTCGGCATTGATCCAGGCCCCAGATCACTCGTTCCTATACTATCTCCGGGCGCCATGATGAATTTATAGTCCCAAATCGCACTGTCATTCACTATTCCATGAGGCCGCGCCAGCTCCGAGCTGACGAGGATCTCTGTCCATGAAGTATATGCATTCCAAAAAACGTATGGCGTCAAATCAATACTGTAGTGCTAACATCAAGGCGCGATCCCTGTTTGGGCTGTCCAGGCGGCTTGGGCAATCACGGCATTAGGGGGGGCGGCATGTTCCGCGAACGGGTCAAACTCGTGATGACCGTCCTCAGTCCGCCCCGATCCTCTCCGGATTGCGAAAATAAGTTTCACCGCTATTCGCCGTACCCTTGATATTTTTGGAATACAGCATGAATAAAGTACGCAACAGCGCCGAGCTTATATCTCGAATCGCCGTGGCCTTCTGGTCGATGGTATTTAGCGGTAATAATGGATGCGTATCATTTATAGATGAGATTGCCCGTTCATCGCGATGCCGGATTTTGACGATCTGTACGGCATGCGGGTTACTCGTCCTTGTCGGTTCTATCCCCGCATCAGCTCAGGTCGCGACCACGCCGAGCTATTCGTTTGGCATCGTTCCGCAACAGGCCGCCTCGCGGCTGGCATCGACCTGGGGCCCCCTTCTCGCCAAGATCGCCAGGGACTCGGGAGTGAACTTGAGTTTCAAGACAGCTCCCGATATTCCAACATTTTATCAACGCGTGGAATCCGGAGAGTATGACATAGCGTATTTGAACCCGTATCAGTACATAAGTGCCCACTCCCAGGTTGGATTCGAGGCTATTGCCAAGGAAAAGGCACGTAAAATTCAGGGAATCGTCGTCGTCAAGGCGGATAGCCCCATTCGTGTCTTGGAAAACCTCAAGGGAGTGACCGTGGCATTCCCTTCGCCCCAGTCGTTTGCCGCGAGCATTCTGCCCCGAGCCGCGCTGAGGAGTAAGGGGATTGCCATCGAGGCGAAGAATGTTGGTTCGCACGAATCCGTTTATCTCGCCGTGGCGAGTGGACTATTGCCGGCGGGAGGAGGCATCGTTCGTACACTTGAAACCATGCCGCCGGAAATTCAGGCAAGCTTGAGGATTCTTTGGTCTACCGAAAAATTCACCCCGCATGCCATCGCCATTCATCCCCGAGTTCCCGCAGGTCATGTTGACCGCCTGCTACGGGTGATGCTGGCGCTTGAGGACAGCGAAGAGGGGCGCGGCTTGCTGGCGGCAATCGGCTTCAACGGTATCGAGGTGGCGAAGAATTCGGATTGGGATGATATCCGGCAATTGGAGATTACTCCGGCCGAGGCGCTCGGAAAATAGGTCGCCAAATAACATGTGTTCGATACGTCATGGCTGATTTTTTTATAAATAGTGTGCGGGTGCATCGGTATGGCGATGTCATTTCGTCTGAAGACAATAGTGGGGATTGCCGCGATTGAAGCGGCTCTCCTCGTCACTCTCGTTTGGAGTGGTCTTGGTTATATTCAGACAACAAATGAAACGGCACTTAATCGTCGCGCTTCCGATACGGCGCTGATGTTTTCAACAAACCTAAAAAATTATATAATTTCTTCTGATATTGCCTCCATATATGCCTTCTTCAGGGAAAATGAAAAGAACAATGATCTTGCATCAGCATATCTCTTTGATGAGCGCGGACAAAAAATTTCTGGGTTCAGTAAGTCATTGGAACAAGACTCGATTATTTCAAAAGGAAGCGCGCTAATCGAGGAAGGCGGAATCGTGTTCGGCCGGGTCGATGTCGGATATGATACCAGGGGAATTCGCGAGGCTGTTTTGGAGGCAAGACGCTTATTCATATCTATTGCACTTGTTGAAATCGTTCTTGTCGCTCTATTTTCCTACCTTCTCGGGACACATCTTACCCAACGGATCAAGTTGTTGGAGAATGGTGTGATGAAGGTTGCCAATGGTGAGTTTAGCTATGTGGCATCGGCTGTTTCCCACGACGAGATCGGAAGAACCATCGTCGCGTTCAATAGAATGGTTGACGTTTTGAGGTCAAGTCACGAAATATCGACGATTAAAAATAAGCTGAGCGAGGCTCACCGTATCGCCCGTCTTGGATATATTGAAATGAACAGCGCAACCGGTGTGTGGACGATTGGCGATGGTGCGCATGATATGCTTGGGTTAAGTCCATCGGTGTCATCTGGTATGATGGATTCTGTGTTTTGTAATGTTATTTCTGACGATTATGAAAGGTTGCGCGATATCGTTGGCCGCTTTGATTTCAATAATCTTGATATAGAAATGAAAGTGGATGGCAAGATTCTTCATGCCCTTGGGCAATCAACAGAAACAACTCTGGAAGAGAATACCTTCGTCGTTACCTTGCAAGACGTGACGCAGCAGCGTGCCGCCGAGCGCGAGCGAACGGTATTGATTGAGCGGCTGTCCGAGGCAAGCCGACTGGAATCGCTCGGTACCTTGGCTGGCGGGGTGGCGCATGAAATCAATACGCCGGCGCAGTATATCGGCGACAATCTGTCCTTCATCAAGGATTTGCTGCCCCGTCTTCTCGATGTCGCCACGGAGGCCCGTGCGGCGGCTACGACCGGGGATTGGACCAGGGTGGCCGCTGCCGCGGCCGCGTTCAATTATGATTTCGCCGTGCAGGAACTACCCGTTGCCGCCGACCAGGCGTTGGCCGGGATCGAACGAATTTCCACGATTGTTACGGCGATCAAGGCGTTCTCGTACCCCAGTGGCAAGACGCCGATGCCATTTGATATCAACCGGGCGATCGAGATGGCCGCGACAGTGACATCAAGCCAATGGAAATACGTTGCGACTCTCGATCTGAGGCTCGATCACGATCTCCCTGCGTTGAATGCCATAGAAGGTGAAATTAATCAGGTTCTTATAAATCTCATCGTTAACGCGGCGCAGGCCATCGGCGAAGCCGAGAATCGGGATCCGGGCCGAATCGATATCGCGACCCGATTGGTGGACCGCGATATTGAAGTCTCGGTTGCGGATACCGGTGTCGGCATTTCCGCCGAGAACCAGGGCCGGTTGTTCGAGATGTTTTTCACCACCAAGCCGCCGGGCCAGGGCACCGGGCAAGGTCTGGCCATCACCCGGGCAATCATTCTTCGCCATGGCGGCTCCATTCGCGTCGAGTCGAAGCCGGGGGCCGGTGCCTGTTTCCTTGTACGATTGCCGGTTGATGGTCCACCACCGGAGCTCCGGGAGGTCCCGGCATGAATTTCCTTCACGGAGCGACGCGGCCGATTTGATGCTACGCCGCGGGGAGTGGGGCCGGCATTCCCTGCTCCGGGCCTCCGACCTCACCGGCGGCGGGGAGGGTGAAAAAAAAGGTCGATCCCTTGTCTTGAACCGATTCCACCCAGATGCGGCCGCCATGCCGTTCGACCACCTTCTTGCAGATCGCGAGGCCGATGCCGGTTCCCTCGTATTGGTCTCGTGTATGCAGCCGCTGGAAGATGCCGAAAATGCGGTCGAAATGTGAGGCATCGATGCCGATGCCGTTGTCGGCAACCCGGAACTCCCACGCGCCATCGATCGGGCGGCATGATATCAGGACCGACGGCGGGCGCTCCGGGGAACTGTATTTGAGCGCATTGCCGATCAGGTTCTGGCACAGCCGCATGACCTGAACGGGATCGCCCATCACCACGGCCGCCTGTACCGTTTCATCGATGGTCACCTCCGCCTGGCTGTCATCGATCGCCGCCTTCAAGTGAATGAGGGCCAGTTGGAGCACCGGAAAAATCGGCATCGGGGCGATGGGGTCGCCGCGGTTGTCGATCCGGGCGAACGCCAGGAGGTCCAGTACCAGTTGATCCATCCGCTTGGCGCCATCACGGGCAAAATCCAGGAAGATATGACCATCGTGATCGAGGTGGTGGCCATATCGGCGTTCGATCAACGACAGGTAACTGCTGATCATGCGCAACGGCTCGCGCAGATCGTGACTCGCGACATAGGCGAATTGTTCCAGTTCGGCATTCGATGCCGACAGGTCACGGTTCAGTTTTTCCAGTTCAAGGGTTTTGGCCGCCAACCCCTGCTCGGCCGAGCGGCGGGCGGTGATATCCTCGATGACGCCGACAAGCCCCAGTGTCTGTCCGGTCTCCGTCAGCATTCGTTGGCCGGTGAGGTGGCCCCAGAATTCCACGCCGTCGCCGCGCCAATAGCGCCTCTCCAGATCGACACTCTGGATATCGCTGGCCAGCAGGGCGAGCATGCGGGCGCGTCCTTCCGACCGTTCCGTCTCGTGAACATGGGCAACGTATTCGCTGCCGATCAGCTGCTCCGGCGGACTGCCGAACATGGTCGCCATGCGACGGTTCGCATGGGTGATGATCCCATCGGTGTTGACAAAGAAAATGGCCACGCTGGAGGCGTCATAGATCAGCCGAAGTTCTTCCTCACGCGCGCGCAGGTTGGCGTTTATAAGCTCCGCCTCGCGGACGGCGTCCGCCAGTTGGCCTTCCACCAATTTCCTCTCGTCGATTTCCTTCAACAGTTCCCGCCGCGAGACCATGCTGTCATATAACGTGTCCGCCATCCTGTCGAACGCGGTGGCCACCGCTCCGATTTCCGAGTGTCCCGCGAAGCCGAACCGGTAGTCGCGCTCTCCCTGCCCGAAACGGCGAATACCTATGCGAAGGTATTCCAGCGGCCGGATCACCAGAACCACGACGCCGCTGAAGGTGGCGAGAAGTACCAGAACGGATGTCAATACGAAGATCCAGGACGCCACCCTGATCTGACGCTCCGCCTCGCGTATGCCGTCGCGGTTGGCGTTGGAGACGGCCGCCACCTGTTCGGCCAAGGCACCGATGCGCAACCGCAGTTGCTCGAGCAGGGCGGCTTCCTGGACCTCGGAACCCGAGTTGGGCGGCGCCTGGTTCAATTCGACCACCCGCTGAAACAATTCGCCAAGCTTCGCGTGGTGTTCGGCCATCTGAGGCAGTTGTGCCGAGCCGAAGCCGCCGACCGGGGGGCTGGAGATCATGGTTCCGACCGAGGCGTGGCGTACCAGCCATTGGCGTTCCACCCGCCGCGAGTGGTGGACGGTGTATTCGTTGGTCAACGCCGTCAAATGATACACGCCGTCGGCAAGCCGGTCGGCATACTCATCGTTCCTACCGGCGTGTTTCTCTTGTTCTAGGGTTGTATAGACCACTGTTCCGGTCACGGCGGTGACCGATGATGAAACGGCTATTGCTATCCAGAGCAATACCGAGATCCGCATGCGCAGCCCCTCTTTTCGCTCCGATATCCTAGCGATAGATCGTCACCGCCCGTGGCTGAATACGCTCCAGGGCCGCATACGACACGAAATCCAGATAGTCAGGCAAGCTGTTGCCTTCCACAAGATGCTCTGCCATCGCCCAGCGGGCTTCCGAATCCAAGGTCGCCAGCAACCATTGTTTCAACGTTACCTCGAAAGTGAACGTCGGCCAGAGGGAGCGTACAAGCGAGAATTCCTGATTGATGAATTTGGAAACCAGTTCCTGGGACTCCTGGGGATGGCTGGCGATGAATTCGTTGGCAAGGATCAGCCCCCGCAGCATGGCCTCTATGGCCTTGGAGTTGCCGGCGATGAAGTCGCGCCGTGCGATCAGATTGAACGTCTCGATATAGGCTCGCTCATGCGGGATGGCGACGATCGCGTCGCCCATTTTCCGTTGAGCGATCAAGCCAAAGGGTTGCCAGACGGAAACCGCGTCGACGGCATGCGAGGCCAGGGCGTCGGCCAATTCCTCGGGTTGGAAATAGGCGATGGACACGTCGCTGGGCGTCAGTCCTTGCAACACGAGGATCTGGGACAAAAAGAAATGAGCCGCCGATCCCCTGATGGTGCCGATCCGGCGGCCTTTCAGGTCCCGCGGGGTGACTATTGCGCTGTCGCGCCGGGCCAGCAGCTGGACATCGTCCTCGTTGCTGACAAAAGTGGCGAAAATGGCGAAATCGTCGCGCTTGAAGCTGTTGAACATGACCACCGCCTCGGACGAGGTGGCAATGTCGGCTTCTCCGGCGAACATCGCCGCGATGGTTCGGTGACCGCCGATGATCTTGATTGGGCGGGCATCGATACCCTGCCGCTCGAAATAGCCCTTTTCGAGGGCGACGATCACCGGAGCCGAAAGCGGCGTAAGCGAGACCGCCAGCCTTACCAGCGGCCTTTCGGCGGCAAGGGACTGGCGAGGCAGCATCACGATCAGGGCGAGCAGGAGAAGCACGCACCAATGCCAGCCACTCTCCCTCGGCGATGCTGCTCGTCGTCGCGCCATAAGGCCTCTCCGCTCCACGAGATCACGTCACTGGGTGGCAAGCCATCCGGCGGCGCAAGCCACGGCGGCCAGAGCCGACCATACCCAAGCGTGATTGCGACGGCGATGGTGGATCAATCGCGGACAGGCAGTAAGGCCAAAGTGTCGGAAACCGGCCATTGTCGCCTCCAAGGCGGTGGTGCGTTTGGCCGAGCGAGACCGTAATGGCAGGCATCGCCCGGCTTAACCATTCCCTCTTGACTGGCGGGCAAGGAGGGATCGGTCTTCAAACTGTGACGGGCTTGCCGACCGTGGTCGAGTCCATCTTGATGACGATTTGTACCATGACAATAAAGGCTCGCCGATCCGGCGCGGCGGATGTCCTTAGACGATGTTCACCGAAAGCGTGTCAACCATATGGAGTGGGCGCCGTGGGAATCCTGCCAAATGATCCATCGTCTCGTCACAGCGGCATATGAGTCCGAGATCTATGCTTTTTGTATAATCGGACTTCTTGGCAGCCGCCGATCGAGTTAATCTGCCAGCGACCGTGGGCGGGCTGGCCGCCCGGTCGGGACATGACGGATGCGCCCCTTGCCGCGGATACGCCTGCTGTTGATCCTGGGTCTGGTCGGCATCAACCTGCTGATGTTCACCCTGTCGGGATATTGGCTGTTTCAAAGCCGGGGGAAATATGAACTTCGGGCGCAAACGCTGACACAGACCATCGCCGGAGCGGTGGATCTGAACGTTTCCAAGACGATCGAAAAAGTCCGTCTGGCCATGGACACGATGGTTGAAAAGGTCGAGGCCGAAATCGGCAAGGGCCTCGATAAGCCGGCCGTGAACGACTTCCTGACCCGGTATCTGCCGCGCATCCCCGAGATCGAAGGCCTTCGCGTGACCAACAGGGATGGCCTGATCATTCTAGGAAACGACATTAACGAACAAGACCGGGTCAGTCTGGAGGACCGCGACTATTTTATTCACCACCGGGATAGTGCCAGCAACGACTTGTACATATCGAAGCCGCTGTGGGGGCGCATTTCAAACCATTATATTATTGTTTTTTCACAACGCTATAATCGTCCTGACGGCAGTTTTGCCGGAGTGGTTTATGCCACCATCGCCCTGGATCATTTCAACGAAGTCCTGTCACGCTACCGACTTGGCCCCGATGACACGATCGTGATTCGGGATTCCGATCTCGGGCTTATCGCCCGTTATCCGCTTCTGGTTGACCATCCGGCCGGAAAGGTCGGCAGCCGCGAGGTGTCGCAGGAACTGGTCAGGCTGTTTCAGTCGGGATCTTCCCCCACCACCTACCAAGCCGTGGCACCGGCCGACGGCATCGGGCGCGTTCTGACCTTCCGCCGCCTGGAGGCGGTGCCGATGGTCGTGGTGGTCGGGCTGGCGAGCAAGGGCTATCTGGCGGACTGGTACACGGAGGTCTACAAGACGATTGCGATGGATTTCGGCTTTTTCCTGCTGTCGCTGTTGCTGGGGGGCTTCCTGCTGCGGTCGTTCAGTGCGGTGCAAAAAAGCGCCGACCGGTTGAACGAGGCCCAGCGCATCGCCCATGTGGGCAGTTGGATGTTGGATCCGGCGAGCGGGAAGTTATTGTGGAGCGACGAAATATTTCGTCTGTTTGAAGTCGATCCCAAACGGTTTGGTGCCACCTACGACGCGTTTCTCGATGCCGTTCATCCCGATGACCGCGACGCGGTCAATCGCGCCTACACCGAGTCCCTCGCAAATCGCACGCCCTTCGACATCAATCATCGCCTGCTCATGCCCGACGGCCGCATAAAGTGGGTTCAAGAGCGCGGCATATCCGATTTCGACGTGGCGGGCAGGCCGTTGCGGTCGCGCGGTACCGTTCAGGATATCACCGCAAGCGAGACGGCCGCGCGCGAACAGCGACGCCTTAGCCGCGCGCTTCGCCTGCTGGGCGACAGCAACGCGGCTCTGGTTCATGCCGAGACCGAGCAAACTCTTCTGTTCGATATCTGTCGGCTGGTCGTCGAGTCCGGCGGCTATCTGATGGCCTGGATCGGTGTTGCCGAGCACGACGACGGGAAGTCCGTGCGTCCGGTGGCGCAATCCGGTTTCGAGGACGGCTATCTGGACGGTATCAGGGTGTCCTGGGATGAAGCCCAAGATATCGGGCGCGGTCCCATCGGCATCGCGATCAGAACCGGACAGACAGAGGTAAACCAGGACTATAACACCAATCCCCAATTGGCTCCCTGGCGTGAGGCCGCCCGTCGGCGAGGCTATAAATCAAGCATTGGCCTGCCCATGCAGATCCGGGGGTCCACCATCGGCGTTCTGTCCATCTACGCCGCCGAAGCGGACGCCTTCAATGCGGAAGAAGTGGCCCTGTTGGAAGAACTGGCCCTTAATCTGGCGTTTGGTATCGCGGCATTGCGAATGCGAGATCAGAACAAGGCGGCCAATGCGGAACTGGCCATTGCCGCGACTGCCTTCAATTCACAGGAAGGCATGGTCGTCACCGATGCGAACAGCATCATTCTGCGGGTCAACCAAGCCTTCGTCGCCAGTTCCGGCTACGCGGCGGCCGAGGTGGTCGGGCAGAACCCCCGTCTGCTCAAATCCGGGCGGCATGACGCCGAATTCTATCGCGCCATGTGGGAGTCGGTGAGCGCATCCGGAATGTGGCAGGGCGAGATTTGGAACCGCCGCAAGACGGGCGAGGACTATCTGGCGTGGCTTACCATATCGGCGGTAAAGAACAGCGATGGCGCGGTAACGAACTACGTTGGAACCCAATTCGATATCACGGAACGCAAAAAAGCGCAGGAGCGGATTCAGAACCTGGCGTTCTTTGACCAATTGACGGGACTGCCGAATCGAACGCTGTTGCTCGATCGCCTGAAGCAGGCGATGACGGCCAGCGCCCGCAACGGAAGTCATTGTGCCCTGCTGCTCGCCGATCTCGATGACTTCAAGACGATCAATGATATTCTCGGTCACGAAATGGGCGACTTCGTGTTGAGGCAGGTGGCGCAGCGCCTGACCGAGTGTGTTCGTGCCGAAGACAGCGTGTCCCGGTTGGGCGGGGATGAATTCATCCTGATGCTGGTTGGGCTGAGTGACAACGAAACCGAGGCCGCCAGTCAGGTCGAAGCCGTCAGCGAAACCGTCCTGGCGGCACTCAACAGGCCGCATCAGATCAATGACCTTCCGCGCCATTGTACGCCGAGCATTGGAATTACCTTATTCAAGGGGCACGCCAGTTCCGCCGAGAACATTCTCAAGCAGGCCGACATGGCCATGTACCGCGCCAAGGCGGCCGGCCGGAATACAATCCGTTTCTTCGATCCGGAAATGGAAACCGTGGTCATGGCCCGAGCCGCCATGGAGGCGGACCTGCGGGAGGCCATTCGGCAGAATCAGTTTCTTCTACACTATCAGCCTCAGGTGGTCGGCTCGGGGCGGGTAACCGGCGCCGAAGCCCTGGTCCGTTGGCAGCATCCCAAACGCGGCATGGTGTCGCCCGGTCAGTTCATTCCCTTGGCCGAAGAAACGGGCCTGATTCTATCCCTGGGCGCCTGGGTGCTGGAAAGCGCATGCCGTCAACTGGCCGACTGGGCAAGGCGCCCGGAGATGGCCGATCTCACCATCGCGGTGAATGTCAGCGCCCGTCAGTTCCGGCAGCCCGATTTTGTCGATACGGTCCTGGAGACGATCAAGATAACCGGGGCCAATCCACAACGGCTGAAGCTGGAGCTGACGGAAAGTATGCTGGTGGATAACATCCAGGATATTATCGAGAAGATGTTTTCCCTGAAGGGGCGGGGGGTTGGATTTTCGCTGGATGACTTTGGAACCGGCTATTCCTCCCTTTCATATCTGAAGCGCTTACCGTTGGATCAATTGAAGATCGACCAGTCGTTTGTTCGCGATGTTCTGGTCGATCCCAACGACGCCTCGATCGCCAGGACGATCGTCAGTCTGGCTCAAAGCCTTGGTCTGGGTGTCATCGCCGAAGGGGTCGAAACCGCCGAGCAGCGGGACTTTCTCGCCAACTCCGGCTGTCATGCCTACCAGGGCTATTTCTTCAGCCGGCCACTACCCCTGGCGGATTTCGAGTGGTTTGTCCGTCAATCGGCCTGATCGTCGGCGGGCGGGGGCGCAAGGAGGCGCGGACTTTCGGTGGCTAGATCGCCTGATCCCTGGCAATCAGTTCCGGAAGCACCGTCGACGAGGCTTCTTCCATGGCGAAGACGGCGTTGGCAATAGTGATCGCCTCTTGGGTGGTCGCCTTGGCTGACGGACTCATCGCCTCGGTGCCGCCGATCGCCGCCACCAGGGCCGACACCCGGTCCAGGTGACGTTCCATGATGGCGCCGACACCCAGCGGCAGCCCGTACTTTCCCGACAGGATGCTTGCTCCGTATTCGATGATGCGTCGCGCGGCCGTTTCGGCCAACGCATTGGCGTTGCTGGCGACGGCCGCCCGGATCTCGCTTAGGCGCCGCAGCTGAAAGGCATTGCAACCGGTAACCTCGATGCGGGAATCGGCAAGGGACATCAGGTTGATCAGGCGTTCCGTGGCGTCGGCGATCTGCCGTGACAATTGAGATTGACGGTAACGCCCGCGGGCCCGCTTCAGTTGTACGGAAATCTGGGCAATCTGCGTCGCCGACAAATAGGCGTTGTTGATGACCAGCCTGGTCTGTTTGTGGTTGGTGTCGCTATTGAAGCCGTCATCGTATTCGCCATTCATTTTGGCGATCATGACCCGGTCGATTCCGGCGATGTGCGAGACCAGCCAATTGTATATTGCGAACAATAGCTTCAGACGTTTGTCGTCGTCGGTAAATGCATCGTCGGACAAACTGTCAACTCTGGCGGTAAACTCGGTGTGTAGATGTATGTGGTGATCCCTGTCATCATAATCGAACGTATGCATCAGGCCTTCTTCATAGGCAAAGTGGGTCTTTATATAGTCCTTTAGTCCGGATATTACGCTGAATATGAGGTCTTCATTGCAATCATTATCGGGCTTTTTTGACAGGATATTTATGAAGTCTATTATCTTTTTGTGTTGCCCATCGATGTCTTCCCGTCCCGTGGCAATGGCCATTGTCCATTCAAACTCGGCCTGAAATTCAGCGTTCACGCCTGGCGCGCTAGGCGATTCCGCTACGGAAGACCCGACGCTGGCGGGGGTGATCAGGGGTGATCCGGGGGCGCGCTGGGTCTGCGCATCGTCCGCCCGGCGAAAGGGGCCTTTGTACCCCTTGATGGTGGCGGCCCGCCTATCCGGCCCGCGAAACGTCGCGCACGCCACGAATGCCTTCTGCGGCGAAAGGGCCGCCATCATCGCCATGTCGAGGGAGCGCTTGGTCAGGGGCAGGGTAAGGGTTGACGAGATACCGGCATCCCTGGCGATGATCAGGTCATCGCCGGTCCATTGCTCCGCCACGCAGATTACCGGCAGGGAACTGAGGAAAAGCCCCTGTTCCCACCGGACCAGCTTCAGCACGGCAAGGTGGCCGTTCCCGCCGAGGTTGTCACAGATGATAAGGTCGATCTTGGTGGTGGCGCCGCGTCGGAGATGGAGGAGTGTGTGGTCTTTGTCCTTGGTCTCGGTGATGTTGGCGTTTCCGATCTCTCGGAGAAGGGAAATAATCAGCTTTCTGGTCACGGCATTTTCGATCGCGACCAACAAGCCTAGGGGGGATGCCGATGTCAGGACCATGCGAACGCCACGCCTCCACTCGCCCTGCGGCAAGCCGGTCCCTGGCTAACGCGGCAAAGTGCCGTGACGAGGGCGCTTCGCGATAGGGCGGATACACGATAAGAACACATTGACGCCATCCCCGGAGGCATAGTCCATAAGTATTATCATGCTGGCGTTTTTCCATCTCCTCAATAATCAATATTTGCTCAAATGTGACGGCGCCCCTTCGAACGTTCACGTCACTCCGTCGAGAGAGGGGGGGGCTTGATGTGTGCTGGCGCCTTCGTAGCCAGGGGGATGGAATGAGGCATGCTTAGCCGACTCAAACGCGCAATCATCGCCGACGACGCCCCCCAGATGCGGACGTTGATCAAGATATTGCTTTGTCAGTTCGGCGTGCGGGAGGTGGTCGAGGTGGAGGATGGCGCCAGCGCCATGGCGGCCCTGCGGTCCGGCGGGGCCGACATCGTCGTCATGGATTGGATGATGCCGGTGATGGACGGCATCGAATGCATCCGCCGTATCCGGGCCGGACAGGACGGTATTGATCCGGGCATTCCCATCATCATGGCGACGGGCGTTCTGGGTGATAGCGCCGAGGCAACGGCGATGGCTGCCGGCGCCAGCTGCTTTGTCAGGAAGCCGTTCTCGATCAGGACGTTTCACAACGCCTTGCTGAAGGTCCGGGGCGAGGCCACCTGAGTGGCTTCCGATTGTACTGACGGCGTTCAAATTCGGTATGCAGGAGTCTCATTTAGGACTTACCGAGGTCTCCCCAAGCTTCCATCATAGGGTGGAGAATGGAGTAATCGGGTGGAGGCGCAAATGGGTGCCGCTGCACAGCCGTCGCACTGCCAACACCGGGCAGGTCTTGCGATCCAGGTATTTGCCAAGGCTCTGGAGGAACAGGCCGTCGAAGGCTTCGTCTCCGTTCGCTCCATCGAACAGCTTTATAAGGTGATGGTGCAGGCGCCGGGGGCTTTGGCTGAACACTATTCCCTGGCCGAGAAAACGTGCACTGCCGGTTTTGTCCTGTCTCCGCCCGACGCCGACGAGGCGGTTCATGATGGCGATATCGAGCCGACGCCCGCCGTGGCCTCTCGGCCGTGCCCGAGTGCCCCAGGGGGGGCGCGCGGCCCAAGTGGTTTGGCGGCCGGAGCCGGTGATGCGGTGCAGGGGCGGAGGGGCGCAGTTTCCTCGGCCTACTGGGTCGCGATGGCGGCGGGAGCGGCGGCGCTGACGATGGTGTCGTGGCTGCTCACACAGTGGTCTGGGGGGACGTCCACCGAGAGTACGACATTGGCGGATGCCCGCATGTTCACCTCCCAGGTCTTGGACGCCGCATCAGGCTCCGGTGAAGTCCGTCACCTGTTCGGGGGGCAAATCAAGGTGGTCGAAAGCGGAGGCCGTATCGTCGTCGTCGCCGAAAATATTCCCCCCCGGGTTTGCGGTGCATCCGGTTGGACCCTCGCCCGCAAGGGGCTGTTAACCATCAACGGCATTACCCCGAATCGCCTGTCCCGGGCGATCGTGATCGATCTCTGCGGCCGTGAGGGCGGCGGAGCCAACTTAATGTGGATTCCCAAAACGGTAGAATAAAAATGCTTCAAGATTATAGCCATGTCGTCGCCGCGCTCATTCCTTTGCCGGTCATGGATAACGCGGTCGATGAGGGGGATGTGATCATGTCCGTCGGCGATGCGACGCTAGACGACGATCACCGACGGTTCTTCAGCCTGGTCCGCATGTTCCGCGATTGCCCCGGCGGTCCGATCCATGAGTTGGTGACCAGCAGCATGCTGTTCATTCTGGAGCAATACGTCGATGGGCACTTCCGGCGGGAGGAGGGGGCCATGGCCCTGGTTGACTTTCCCGGCCTTGCCGAGCACGCGGCGCTTCATGCCAAGTTTCGGGACCGTATCGCCACCATTACCCGTCAATACCGGGCCGGGTGTTTGTCGGCGGTCGACGGCTTACCTGCCCTGGTCGAAGGGTGGCTTAAGGCGCACATTCTTATTGAGGACATGAAATACACCCGCTGGATCCGTTCGGATCTGGTGGACAGGCGCCACGTCGCCATGCTGTCCATCGACTCGCCGTAGCCGACGTCACTGCCGCCGGGGTACCGGGCGGCAGAACGGAATCATGCCGCAGGACACGGCCATCATGCATAGGCCGCAACGCTCGTCCTCGCAGCTGGCGGCATCCGAGCGGAATGGCGCGGATGCCGCCAGTTGCGGGAGCATTTCATGTCGGGCCTTGCACCCGAGATTTTCGCTGGACCGTAAAGCCGTGCCCATGTTCATCCCGCCGTTAAATAGGGAGTTGTCGTTCCAAGCGCGGAATCACTCAAACATTCGGTCGATGTCGTTCTGGCTGCACCCCTCGCCGACCAACTGAGGGCCATTCAAGAGGTTGGATTCATCGGTGTCGGGGCGACGCTTGGGGGCAGCTTCGCCGTGAACGCCACCCCATATGGCAATCATGGAATTGACCCGGTCTTCGATATATTTGAGGGTATGGACGACCTTTGTGATCCGCTGGCCGGTAATGTCCTGGAAATTGCAGGCTTCAAGCACCGAAACCAGCTTTTCAAGGACGATGTCGGCGACACAACTCACGTAGGGGTCGGAAACGTGCAGGCGCAGGTCCTGTACCAGGGCATCGACGGATTCGACGGAATCAAGTATGGCCTGCGTGGCGTTTTCCGTTGCCACCACAATCGTATCCAACTCGTTGGAGACGATAACGATATGATCGTCGCCACTTTGCGCCGGCCGGATTGCCGCAATCTCTGACTTCGTCTTGTTGATGCACATCGCCAAGGCGCGGATCTCCGTCTTTAAAACAGAGATGTCCTCACCCTTGGCCGTCATTTCGCCCGCGTCATCGGGCGTCGTTTCCTCGGGGAGGCCACGGCTGCCGTCAAAGCCGTCCGTCGGCCGGCATCTCGCGAAGTCACGGCGTAACGTGGCGACCTCGTGACGGAGCGCGGCAAATTCGTTGCGCATTTCCATCAGAGCGGTGC
This sequence comes from uncultured Rhodospirillaceae bacterium, assembly GCA_903901915.1. Lineage (GTDB taxonomy): Bacteria > Pseudomonadota > Alphaproteobacteria > Rhodospirillales > Magnetospirillaceae > Phaeospirillum. Next base: position 38,098 of record CAIUSV010000084.1, read on the forward strand.
CCATTTGATCGGAAGGAGCCGCGGGGGATCGCCACGCGGCTCGATTTCGCTGCTCAAGAAGACGGCGTTCGGCCGAGAACAAAGCGGGAGGCGCGATCATCGGTGGATATTCCGGCTGTTAATCCCGATTTAATGACTTCAAGCAGGGCCAGGCTGGGCGCGCCAGTCCCATTTGATATCGTCGATAGGAATTGGCCGTTATCCGCCTTGGATTTGGGTAAGAAACTCTTCCACCTGACTGGAGAGTCGTTCCGTCTGGTCGGCGATTTCCGATGCTTCGGTCGTTCCTTTATGGGCAAGCGTGCCCAGATCGCGGGCAACCTCGGTCACATGGGTCACGTTTTCTCCGACCTCCACCACCACCCCGGCGGCCCGCTGAGTGCTTTGGGCAATCTCGGAGATGGCTTGGCTTTGGTTGGCGGCCGATCCGGCGATGGTACCGATGGCGTGTTCGATTCCCTGCATTATGGCGCCGATTTCACGCATCGCCGCCACGGCCCCTCCCGTAACAGACTGAATCTCACCGACTTGTGTGCCGATTTCTTCGGTCGCCCGAGCGGTCTGGCTGGCCAGATTCTTGACTTCGTTGGCGACCACGGCAAAGCCCTTGCCGGCCTCTCCCGCCCGTGCCGCTTCGATGGTGGCATTCAACGCCAACAGGTTGGTCTGGCTGGCGATATCCTGGATCAGATTGACCACGTCGCCGATCCGGTGGGCGGCGGCGGCGAGGGTTTCCACCGTCGCGTTGGTTTTCTCAACTTCACTCACGGCCTTGCTGGCCATGCCCTTGGATTCCTCGATGAAGTGATTGACCTCGCGGACGCTTGCCGATAATTCCTCGGCGGCGGCGGCAACCGTTTCGACGTTGCCGGTGACCTGCTGGGCACTGTTTGCCGCCTCCATCAGACGTTCCGCCATTTGGCTCAAGCGCCGATCGACTTCGCGGGCGGAACCACGCGACGCGGTGGCGCTGGACGACAGCCGGGAAACGACCTCGCCGATGGCCGAGCGGAACCGGCCGGCCAGTTTGTTCATCTCGTCGCGATGGTGTGTCTGGGCGGCCGATGCCGAGCGGTCGCGGTCCTCGGCGGCGGCGGCGGCGGCGGCTTGGGCCAGCCGTACCTCGGCGACGGCGCCGGCGGAGTTCTCGAACGCCTTGGTCAGGCGCCAGGCGACCCAACCCAGTACCGCCACCTGCGCTACGACGATCACCGCATGCAGAACCACCCGCCCGAAGGCGGCCCCACCCGGAAACACGGCGGCGGGATAGATGAAGTTCAACAGCAGGTGATGGGCGGCGACCATGGCGGCGGCCACAATCATGGCCTTCCAGTCGCAAAAGGCGGTGAGCATGGCCAGGACGGCGAAGAAATACATGTGCATGTCAGCCTGCCACGGATGGCCATCGAACCCGTACACCAGCAGTCCCACCATTCCGACCAGGGCGACGCCGATGGTATAGCGCGAGGATGCCGATCCCGGTGCCGCCCGGCTTGTCGCCGTCGCGGTTCCTGCCAGTACCAGGGCGCCAATCCCCATAGCGGTTCCGTTGCCATCCAGCAGAAAACCTATGCCCGCCACCAGGGGCAAATGCAGCCACAAATAGGCGATCAGAAAACGCTCGACGGTGATCCGGATCTGATGGATGTCATTCATGAAATGGCCCTTTCTATCGCATGCAGTCCGACCGTTCCGGCGCTCGAAGAACGACAAGCGCTCCGGCGCGGTAAAGGCGCTCAATGACGTTGGGGGTTGTTGAGCGGACGATCACTACGGCGGGCCAGCCTCCGAACGTAAGGACCTCTTCCGCTCCGGCGGCCACGGCCGCCGCCAATGCGTGGGAACCTGCCAGGGTCGGCGGGAAAATGGCCGCGAGCGGATGGTCCGACCGAGGCCACACGGCCAGTGCCACTGTCCAGGCCAGGCCGAAAGCCATCAACGCCGCAGCGGGCGCCAGACTGGCACCCCTGATCGGTCCTGTGTCGCTTTGCTGGCTCACATCCATGGTCACCAATGTAATGGGATGGCTATATTCTTGGCATAGTCCCAAATGGCACTGTTCTCGGCTTTGAATCCTGGCACCCTGACGCCCGTCGATTGATGGGGTATTGGGAAATCGCGCAGGTCGATAGGCAGGCGACGAAGGTATTGATTGGGGCGGTCCGCGATGAATGTCGAACAGGTTCTGGGTATCAAGGGGGAGGCGACCCACACCATCTCTCCCGACAAGACCTTGAGGGAGCTGGCCTGCCGGTTGCTCGAAACCAAGACGGGATTGCTGGTCTGCGTTGATCGGTCGAACAGTATCATCGGTGTCGTTTCCGAAAGGGATCTGACCCAGACCGTGGCCCGCCATGGGGAAAAGGCCCTGGGCATGGCGGTCGCGACATTCATGAGCCGGGATGTCGTCGCCTGCGGGCTCAATGACGATATCGACGACCTGTTGGCGATCATGACGGAGGCGAGGTGCCGTCATCTGCCGGTCGTGCACGACGGGCGTCTTGTCGGGCTGGTCTCCATCGGCGATCTGGTCAAAGCCAATTTGCGCCGCCGCGCGCAGGGGTAGGGGGGATGAATTTCTCCCGCCAAGGCGACTTGGGCACCGCCGGCAAACGGGCTATGATATGAAAACGAGTCTTTAGAGGAACTCCGTTCCCGCAGATTCACCACAAAGCCCCAGGTCCCGATCCATGCGTGTGAACGAACCTATCACTGGTCAGGAAATCGAGCTTCCCGACGGCGCCATACTGGTGTCCCGCACGGATCTTGGTGGACGCATTACCTTCGTCAATCAGGCTTTCATCGACGTCAGCGGCTATGGCGAGGAGGACCTGATCGGGGCGCCCCACAATCTGGTGCGTCATCCCCATATGCCGCCGGCGGCGTTCGCCGATTTATGGACGACGATCAAGGCGGGCAAGCCCTGGGAAGGCATCGTCAAGAATCGCGCCAGGAACGGTGACCATTATTGGGTTCGCGCCAACGTTACCCCCGAGGTGAGCAACGGCGAGGTGACCGGCTATATCTCCATCCGCTCGCCGGCCACCCGTTCGCAAATCGAGGCCGCCGAGCGGATTTATGGCCAGATTCGCGCGGATCAGGCCCGCCACATCAAAATCGAGGAAGGCCGGATCGTCTCCACCACTCTTGCCGCCCGCCTCAGCCGCAGCGCCCACAGCGTCGCGGGACGGCTGGCGGGCATGGTCGCGCTTCAAGTCGGCGCGATGGGCCTCAACACCTGGATGACGCTGTCCGGCAACGGGGATTCCGCCGCCGTTCCGGTCACGCTCTTTTGCGTCAGTACGGCCGTGGTCGCGGTTCTGGCGACCTTGCTGGTCCGCTACATACAAAAGCCGCTGACCCGCCAGGAGAAGCATTTCGACGCCATCGCCCGCGGCGATTTCACCCACGAAATCGGGATCGAGGAAGTCCGCGAGTTCCAGCGTTCCAACGCCATGCTGCGGGCGATGGAAGCTAAGCTGGGCTATTCCGCCCTGGCCCAGAAGGAAACCACCGAGCGTGCCCAGCAGCAGTTGAAGCGCGACATGCTTTCGCTCACGGAACTGCTGGAGGGCGAGGTCGACACCACCGTCGCCGAGATTTCCACGCAGGCCGAGCGTCTGAAGGAGGGGGCGGCGCAGATGCTCGATACCGCCAGCGAACTGCGGACCATCGCCCAGTCGGTATCTTCGGCCATTCAGATCACCAACGGCAACGTCCAGACCGTAGCCGGTGCCACCCAGCAGCTCGAAGCCTCGTCCCACGAAATTTCATCGAGGGTCCAGCGCAGTTCCGACCTCAGCCAGTCGGCCCGCAAGAAGGTCGATGTCGCCTGTGCCAGCGTCAGCACCTTGACCGAAGCCACCGCCCGCATCGGCGACGTGGTCGGGCTGATCAAGGCCATTGCCGGACAGACCCGTATGTTGTCGTTGAACGCCACCATCGAGGCTGCGCGGGCCGGCGAGATGGGCAAGGGGTTTGCCGTCGTCGCCAACGAGGTCAAGGGGCTGGCCGAACAGACCGAGCAGGCGATCGGCCGGGTCCACGCCCAGGCCAACGAAATCGATCGGACCACCCGCGAATCCGTCGCCACCGTCGAGACCGTGGCCGAGGCCATCCACGACATGGACGTGATCGCATCCCAGGTTGCCGCCGCGGCCGACGAGCAGCGCGCCGCCACCGGCGAGATCATGGCCAGCGCGACCCAAGCAGCCGACCACACCCGCGAGGTCGCCAGCACCACGGAGTCCGTGCTGAAGGGCGCCGACCTCACCGGCGTTACCGCGCGCAAGGTCAGTGAACTGGCCGCCATGGTCAGTCACGATATCGGCGCCTTGCAGCGCCGGCTCAACGTCATCCTGCGGACCTCGTACAGCGGTAATCGCCGCGCCGTCGAACGCATTCCTGCCGGCCTGGAATTCTCCGCCAAATTCGCCGGGCAGACCTTTCGCGGCCAGACCGGCGATGTGTCGACCATGGGGGCCTTGCTGGTGGTGGGGAACGCGCCCAAGCTGGAAGGCGAGAGCGGAACCGTGGAATTTCCCGGTATCGGCGCCCTTGCCGCCAAGGCCATTCTCGGCAGCGCCCTGGGCATCCAATGCCAGTTCACCAAGATCAGCGCCCAGCAGAGACGTGATCTCGCCGCCGCCATCGAACAGGCCAAGGCCAGGGATATCCCGTTCATCGAAACCGCCCAGCGGATCGCCACCCAGATCGGCCAAGTGTTCGATCAGGCCGTCGCCGGCAACCAGATTTCGCTCGCCGATCTGTTCGACAGCACCTATAGCCCCATCGAGGGCACCGACCCCCAGCAACTGATGGCCGCTCATACCGATTTTGCCGACCGGGTTCTGCCGTCCATCATCGAGCCGCCGTTGACCGCCCAGCCTCGGGTCGTGCTGTGCTGCGCCACCGACCGCAACGGCTATATCGCCACCCACAACAAGAAATGCTCCCAGCCCCAGCGGCCGGGCGATACGGTGTGGAATACCGCGCACAGCCGCAATCGCCGTATCTTCGACGACCGTACCGGAATCCTGGCGGCTCGCAGCATAAAGCCATATTTGGCTCAGACCTATGCTCGCGACATGGGTGGTGGTCAATTCATGCTGCTGAAAGAGTTCGACGCACCGATCATGGTGGGCAAGCGCCATTGGGGCGCTTTGCGGTTTGCCGTCGAACTGTAGACCCGCTCGGTGTCGATCGACACCCTTCCGGTTTCGCTTTGGCTGGCTGTCGCCGGACGGAGATCCTGGGCGCACCCGACTTCCGGATCCCAAGTGGGACTAGGCTGCCGCTATAATTAGGGCAGTTTATCGCGCGTGGTCGCTTTTTGGGCGGCGTGGCGTGGCGTGGCGTGGCGTGACGCGCGACGGGTCGATTCTTTGATTCAGGGGGGGAGCGTCCATTGATGCGGGAACGCGCGGGGACCGGAAGTGAGGTGGCGCCGATGGCAAATGGTACGATTCTGGCGGTCGATGACGAGGGGCTTACCCTTCGGATCATCAAGGATACCCTTGAGGACAGCGGGTTTGAGGTGGTTACGGCGACTAATGGCCGTGAGGCGCTTGACATATTGCAGGCCGATCCACAGCGCTTCGACGCGGTTGTCATCGATCGCATGATGCCGGAAATGAACGGCATGTCCGTATTGGATGCCATTCGTAATAATGATGATACTGTAAATATACCAGTAATATTCCAGACTGCCGCAAACAGATCTGAAGAGATGCGGGAGGGGATTGAAGCTGGGGCGTTTTATTACATCACAAAGCCGTATAATGAAAGCACGCTGGCGGCTATTGTAAGGTCCGGCGTGGATCGATATAAGCAAAATCGGCAGTTTGCTTCCTACATCAACGATAGTTCCGTCATGTTCGATGGGGCACATAGCCTGGTGAAAGGGGAGTTCCACTTTTCCTCTTTGGAAGAGGCCAGGACGGTGGTTTGGCTGATTTCCCAACACGCCGAGGAACCGGTCAACGTCAACCTTGCCCTACAGGAACTGATCGCCAATGCGATCGAACACGGCAATCTTGGCATTGGCGGCGCCGAAAAAGAGCGCCTGATCCGTGACAATCGCTGGGATGCCGAAATTGCGCGCCGGATGGAATTGCCGGAAAATCAGGGCAAGGTGGTGGTGGTCCGGTTCGATGCGACCGACGAATTTGTAGGGGTTGCCGTTGAAGATCAGGGGGCGGGATTTTCCTGGCATCGCTATCTCGCCGACGAGGTGAATTTGGAGAACCGGGTTCAGGGTCGCGGTATCGTTGTCGCCAGAAGCCTGGCATTCTCCGACCTTCGCTATGAAAATGGCGGAAGTCGGGCTGTGATGAGCTTCGCGCGGGGGTAGGTCGGCATAATGCGGACGGACTGTGCCGACGGCGGCGTTCGGCTGGCGCGGCCCGGCGACAGATTGACAGCGTTGCGACGGGGAGAGACTATCGCGATGGGCATACGTTCAGCATAGCTCGTCGTGGTCAGTCGATCATCTCGCCCGGGGCTTGCTGCGGCCTTCCGCCCAGCCGTAAGGACCCCGTTAATGGACCGATATGTCTTGAACGATGCACCACGGCCGCCGGTCAGCCGATATGAGGTGATCGCGATGGCACTGGTGATCGGCGGGATCGTGATGAGCCGCCTTCACAGCTACATCATGTTTCACACCCTGGCGGAACTGTTCGGGATCTGCGTCGCCCTTACCGCGTTTTCACTGGCCTGGAACACGCGCACCCATATCGAGGATGGCTTCCTTCTCGTCGTCGGACTGGCCATGGGGCCGCCGGCCATCGTGGCCATGCTGCACACCGTGGCCTACAGGGGCATGGGGGTGTTCTCCGAGAATGGGGGCAACCTTCCCACACAGCTTTGGATTGCCCTGCAAATTATTCACGCTGTTGCCATGCTTGCCGCGACGGTGCCGGCGGTGGCGAAGCAGCCGGCCGGACGAATTCTCGCGGGGGGCGCGCTGGTCACGTCGGCGTTGGTCGCCGCCATCCTTGGGGGATATTTTCCCGACTGCTTCATTGAGGGGCAGGGGTTGACGCCTTTCAAGATCGTCATGGAATACATGGTCATGGCGGCATTCGCCTGGGCGACGGTGAGGCTTTGTCGTGACCGTTCGCCGCGCGAACCCAAGATTCGAATCTTCTCCATCGCCGCCCTGGCGATCGGATGCCTGGAATCCGCCGCATTCACCGTTTACGCCGATGTCTACGGGGCGTTGAACATGGCCGGGCATGTTCTGGGCCTCGTGCAATCCCTTCTGATCTATACCGCCGTGGCGTGGACCGGGCTGGTCATCCCGCAGCGGGCGCTATATGCCAGACAACAGGCGCTTGCCGATCGCTTCGCCGACAATGCCGATCACGCCAACCGGGATATCTTCAGGTTTTCCGAAGTCCTGGCCCACCATCTGCGCGAACCGGTTCGTCTGCAGTCGATTTATGCCGATAAGCTGGGAAAGCTGATTTCCCAGCCGTCCGAAGACGTCGCGGAGTGCCTGGACCACATTCGCAGGGGCGGGCAACGGCTGCTTAACCTGATGAATGACGTTCAGGTCTACATGGCCGCCTGCCGCCAGGATGCCTCGGGGGTCTGTTCCGCCGACGTGGCCCTGGACACCGTGCTTTCGCGCATGGCCGGCACGCTTGATGCCATGGGGGCGACCATCCATCGCGAGAGATTGCCGACGGTGCGTATCAGTCCGGCCGCGTTGGCGGGTGTGCTGGAACAGATTATCCTCAACGCCATTCGGTTCAGGAGGCCGGGCATCCCCCCGGCCATCATCGTATCGGGGAGCTCGTCCGGTGGATACGGAACACTGTCGATCCGCGATAACGGGATCGGCATCGATCCCCAGTATTTCGACAAGATTTTCGGTGTGTTCGAGACGCTGCATGCCCAGGATCAGTATCCCGGAACGGGGATCGGTCTCGCCCTGGCCAGACGCGCGATCGAATCGGTCGGAGGCAAAATCAGCGTAAAGTCCTCGGTGGGGGAGTGGACGGAATTCACCCTTTCTCTTCCGATCGGAGATTGAAGGCGGGCCGGGAGGCGCCGAGGCACCAAAAGCCATCGCCGCGCTGCTTGCAATCGCCTTGCATTCCTGCCTAACTGAAAAGGTTGACAGTCGGGAGGTGCCAAAGCCTGCCGGCGGTGGGATGGACGGCTCAGGAGGTAGGTCATGAAGGCTCTTGTCTTGGCGTTCGCGATTCTTGTTGGCTGCGGTCTGGCGACCGCCTTCGTCACCACGGCATTCATTTCGCCGGCGATGGCCGACAATGCCAACAGTAACTAACGGGCGGGGAACGCGGCACTTTTCCTTGCCCCGGATCCGCCGTTGATCTTGTCGCCGCGGTCGCAACGGGCGTTCGCGTTTTCCGTTGCCGGCTTCGTATTTTGCGTCTCTCTTTTCATGAGGGCACAGATTCTGGCCAGCCAGGATCTGTATCTTCATATCAGTTGCGGCCGATGGATTCTGGCTAACCGGACGGTCCCCGATTTCGGACTGTTTTCCGGCACCATGCCTTCTGCGCCCTGGGTGGCGCATGAGTGGCTGGCATCGGTCGGCATGGCGCTGCTGTATGACCATCTGGGCTGGACGGGACTCGTGGTGGCGACCGCCTTGCTGCTGGCGGTTGCCATCGGGGTGTTGACGTTTGAGACTGTCTGCACCACCGGTCCGGTCGGCGCGCTGGCCGCGGCGGTGCTGGGCTGGGGGTTGTGTGTCGGCCATCTGGTGGCGCGACCGCATGTCCTGTCGCTGCCCTTGGCCGTCATCTGGATTGCCGCCCACGTCCGGGCGCGGCGCGGCGGCGGCGTGCCGCCGTTGTATCTGGCCGGGCTCATGGCGCTGTGGGCCAATCTTCACGGCGCGTTTCTGTTCGGCATCGCGTTTACGGCGCTGTTCGCGGCGGAAGCCGTGTTGGAGTCCGGGGCCATGGCCGAAGCCGTTCGGGCGGGTCGGCGCTGGGGTCTATTCCTGGGTGCCGGCATTCTGGCCGCCGCAGTCACGCCGCATGGCCTGGACGGGCTGCTGTTTCCGATTCGCATGATGGGGCTTGGCCCCGCCGTGGCGGCCATCAACGAATGGCAGCCATCCAGCGTGTCGAATAATATGCCATTAATACTTTGGGTGTTCATTCTTATTTTTGCGTCTACCCTGTCGGGCGTCCGGCTTCCCGTGCTCAGAATTTTTATGCTTCTTATTCTTCTCTACATGGCTTTTGCTCATCGCCGTCATACGGAACTGCTTGGTTTGGCCGCGCCGCTTCTGCTGGGGAACGCCATTGCCGACAGGCTGTCCCGAAGCACGGTGATTTTGGCCCGGCCCTGGGGCGTTCTGGCGCGGCCGGCGGTGGTGGCGTCGGTGGCGGGGAGTGTGCTGATCGGCGTGCTTCTATCGCTATCACTGGTATGGCGCGACATCGGTCGTGGGCCGGATCGCTTTACCCCGGCGGCGGCCCTGGCGGCGGTTCAGGCGCGCGGCATCACCGGCCCGGTGCTGAACGCCTATAACTTTGGCGGATATTTGATCTTTCAAGGCTATGCCCCTTTCGTCGATGGCCGCGCCGACATGTACGGCAACGACTTCATGACCCGGTATGGCGCGCTGGACCAGCTTCCGGGGTTGTTGGAGCAATACGCCATCGCCTGGACAATCTTCGAGCCGGGCAACCCACGGGCGGTGGTGATGGATCATCTGTCCGGCTGGTCGCGTCTGTTCGCCGACGACGGTGCCGTGGTGCATGTCCGTCAGGCGCGATTATCGGGCCAGCCGTAGGCCGACGACGTCGTTGCGGTTTACCGGCGCGTAGATGTCGCGGCTGGCCGAGCGGGTGAAGCGCGGCTTGGCGGTCCACGAGCCGCCACGGACGACGCGGAACTTGCAATCCTCCGCTTCCGCCGCAGTTCCGTCCGAGGGGGCCTTGGCGTAGTCGCCGAAACAATCCTGCGTCCACTGGAACACGTTGCCAACCATATCGAACAGCCCGAACGGGTTGGGCTTCAGCGATCCCACCGGCGCCGTCTCGTCGTAGCCATCCGCGCAATTGATGATGGCTTCATCGACGTTGAAGTGTTTGCTCTTGTAGGTGAGGTCACGCATGTTGGCGTAGGCGCAGCCGCTTTCCACCCTGTCGCCCCAGAACCACGCGGTGGTGGTTCCCGCTCGGGCGGCGTATTCCCATTGCGCCTCGCTGGGCAAGCGATAGGGGTGGCTGCCGAAGAAACGCATCCGCCAGGCAAAGGCGCGCGCGTCGTCCCAACTGATCATTTCCACCGGATTGCGCGCCCCCCGGAACCGTGACGGCGCCGGGTTCTCGACCATCACCAGTCGCCATTCCTCCTGGGTGACGGCAAATTTGCCCAGGTCGAAGGCGGGGATACAGACCTGATGCGGGGTTTCATGGTCGAACCTGCCGACCTCACTCGGCGGACTGCCCATGACGAAGCAACCCTGGGGAATGGGTACGAAGGCCATTTCCCCCTCGACCTGCCGTACGCCGCGCCAGACCAGCACCGCCCATACTATTCCGGCCACGATCGGAAGCAATGCCACCGCGCCGGCCAGGGTCAGGATCGTCCGCCGTCGTTGTCGCTTCGCCAGACGGTGGCTTTCGCCGATGAATGCCGCCACCTCCGCCGGCAGTTCACTTTTCCCCCAACGGCGCTTCAGGGCTAGGGCTTCGATCAGCGGCAGGCCGCGGGGCAGGGCCAGGCTGTCGCGGTATTTTCTCTCGGAGGCCCCCCAGCGCGCGGCGGCGTGTTCGAGGCGCCCCAGCAGTTCAAGATCACGGCTGTCGGCGGCGATCTGGTCGCTGGCGCGAGGCCAGTGACTGAGCAATGCCTCGTGGGCCACCCGAACCCGCACCCCTTCGGCGTCTCCGTCGGCGATCAGCAGCCGCGTCTCGGGGGCGAGAAAGGCGTCCACCAACTGGCGGGCCGGGCTGCCGACCGGGAATTGAGACATCGCGGCGGCGCGTGCCGTCGCGGTGCCGCCGCTTCCCTGGCCCACGGTCACCAGCGTCCGCAGGACGGTCGGCAACGCCGCCCTGGCTTCGTCGGACAGGCGCGCCAGCTCCATTTCGGCGCGCTTGCCGATGGCTCCTTCCAGTTCCCCCAGCTTTCCATAGGCATCGAAGGTCAGGTCGCCGTGTTCGCTTCGGTTCTGCCAAAGCTGGTCGAGCAGGAAGGAGAGAAGGGGGAGGGCGCCGGGATTGCTGGATGCCGCCGCCCGGATTTTCTCGTCCAATGTCAGGCTGCTGGTGGCATCGGTCTCGTAGCGTACTCCCGCTTCATGGGCAGGCTGGCGGATGATCTGGGCGATTTCCGCCGGTTCCGGAGACGTCAGCAGATAGCGAGCCTCGGACGAAAGCCGCGCTAGGCACGGCAGTGTTTCAAGCCGATTGAAGAAGTCGCTACGCAGGGTGGCGATCACCCACACCAATTGGCTTTCGGCCAGCGCCGCCAACGCCGCGACGAAGGCATCGCGCTCTGGCTGGGACACGCCATCCTGGGTGAATATCTCCTCCAACTGGTCGACCACGACCAGCAGGCGGGCCTCACCCCGTTCGGTCAGCTCAGCCTTCAGCCGGGCCGCCGCCAGTCCCTGGCGGATCGGCAGACTTGCCTGGGACGGGGCATCGCGAAGCAGCGCGGTCAAGGTTTTCTGGTCGTATTGCAGGGTCTCCAGTTCCGGCAGGGCAGCCGATGCCAGTATCGCCGCCGCCAGACCGCCGATCAGGTCGCCGCCGCCATCGGCCGGACGCAAGATGGCGTGGCGGACCAGCGCTACCCGCCCGATCATGCCGGGCAACTTGAGATCGGCCAGTACCCCGGCCTTGACCAACGACGACTTGCCGGACCCCGACGCCCCCATCACCAGAACGAAGGCCGTGCCACGTTCGATCTGGCGTACAAGCAGCTCGCGCACGTCGTTGCGGGCGCGGGTGCGGCCGAAGAACACCGGCGCATGTTCAAGGTCGAAGGACTGGAGACCGCGGAACGGGCTGCCATGGTGCCAGCGGATGCTTGAGGGGCCTTCATCGGCACCCGCCAGGCGGCGCCGGATCAATTCGCGCAGATGGTTTTCCAGAAGGTCCTCGAACGACGCGGCGTCGGTGAATTCCCACGATGCTGCGGTGAACGACCCGTCGGCGGCGCGGGTCCAGCGCGTCATGAACTCCTCAACCAGCCGTTTCTGCTCAAAGTGTTCCCGTGCGGCGGTTTCGTCGTCCCTCAGCCGGGCCTCGGCCTTTTTGCGAAACAGCAGCAGATCGGGTTGGCGCCTGTTGCGGTAAGACGCCAGCGCGTCCTCGAACTCCCATTCGGTGCCGGTGACGGTGCCGCCGGACAGAGGGCCGGTGTATTTGTCGGCTGGCAGCGGCACGCCGAGGCGGGACCACAGGATCACCACCACGATGTCGGTCTCGTGCGGGGGGACGATGCCGTCCTGGAAATTCTCGCCGGCCACCAGCGGCTCGCGTTCCCAGAGCATGGCCTCGATACGGAAATGGTACGAGAACTCGCGGTCAAGCCGCTCGATCACCCGCTCGGCGATCAGCCGTTCGGGGCGCACGTCGCCAGGGGACGAGATGAATACCCTGAGGCGTTGAAACTCCGCCATCGCCCCCCCTTCCGATCACGGCCGGATAAGCTTCAACGGATTGAACCATGCGGGGTTTCCCGGAGCAAGGTCCCGTAACCGATCATCTGAGCAGGGCGCTCAAGACGAAACCGGCGGATCGGTGTCGCCCCTGGCATAAAGCGCCAGCCGACCGGCGTTGGACACGATTCCGGGAAAGGCGGTGCCGAAAACCTCCCGCCATCTCCCTTCGACGTCGGATGGCAGTTCCGTTCCCGGCCGCGAAAGGCCCAGCCCCGATTGGTCGTTGATCGCGGTGAGTGCCGAGACGGCGGCATCGGCTTCACCGGCGCCTTCGGCCAGAACGGTCTGCTCGACGATCGTGCCGTCATCACAGGCGATGGAAAATGCCCACAGCGTCATCGCGATTCTCCCGATCATCGGCATGGACGACGGCGCCGGCCCGAAGACCCTCCCTGATCGGAGGGAGGTGGTCAAGCGGCACATATTCCCTATCCTACAAATGGTGTCGCTCGCGCCGCCCGCCCGTTCGCCGGTCGCTGCGGGATATTTCCCGCCGAGGTCATGCCGAGCCGATACACGGCCCTTGTCGCTTCCAGTGCCGTCATGTCCGGACGGACGATCAGCACGGCGGCGACAGCCGCCTGGGACTGCCCGTTCATGTCCCGACCGAAAGCATGGGCGGCGCTGATCGCCCTGGCGATCACCCGCTGTAAAACCGGATCGACTTGGCCCATGGCGCCTCTCCTCCTGAGTCTCATACCGCTTATGTTCTCTATATGTTCTTGCGACGAAAGTCAATGCCGATGTCAGGCTTGCTTGACCGATCGGTCCGAATGTCGCCCGCAGGCCAGTTCCAAAAGGAACTTGTAATGGCGGCAGTTCCGCCGACGCCAATCGGAGGTGGGATAATTCGCCGATCAATGGCGGAAAAGCCCATTTGGGACTAGCGCGGGCGCCCAATCGGCAGCTTTCAATCCTTTCAGAACGAATGCTGGATACTGACGTCGAGGTTTGGCGGGATCCCATTCTTCGTGCGGGAGGCCTGCCATGATGAATACGCCTATTCTCAAAATCACGCGGCAACTGCTTCCCATGACCGTAGTCGGGGTCGTCGCGTCACTGATCGTGTTCGGCATCGCCTTCTACCTGGAGCGCCGCAGTTCCGAGGTTCGGTTCGATGAACTGGCGGAGCAGCGGATCATCGCGATCCGGGCCAGCGTCGCCATTGCTCAGGACAGCGTCAATCTGGTCGCCGGCCATTTTACCGTCGCATCGCCGCAATACACCAGTCGAGAGGGGTTTCGACGGATGACGGCGCAGACTCTGGCCCGCCATTCCTTCATCCAGGGGCTGTCATGGGACCCCAGGGTGTCGCGGGCCGATCGTGCGGCCTATGAGAACAAGGCCCGGCTGGAAGGTGTCGACGACTTCCAATTCACCGAGCGTGATAGCCAAGGCCGGCTGCGTCCGGCCGGAGACAGGGATCAGTACATCCCGGTCTATTACATGGAACCCTCCGCCACCAACAGGCCGGCATTGGGTTTTGACCTGTCGTCCCACTCGGTTCGGCGTCTCGCCCTTGAAGCCGGACGGGACAAGGGGCGTCCGGAGGCGACCGGGCGGATTACCCTGGTCCAGGAATATGGTGACCAGTACGGCGTCCTGATCCTGGCGCCGGTCTTCGGTCCTACCGGTCCCGGCGACGTCGAGAGCAACCGGCAATCCTTGAGCGGATATGTCTCGGGGGTGTTCCGGATCGGCGATCTGATCAATTCCACGGCCCATGCCGGATCAATGGCAAAGGCGCTGCCGCTGGTGGACGTCCATCTATTCGACATGAGCGGCGCGGAAGACGAACGCCGATTGTATCCTAAATCGGATGCAACGTCCCCGGACAGCCTGGCGTCCGGCCTTCATAAAACCGAGTCGTTCGATGTCGCCGGGCGGTCGTGGCTGTTGATCGCCAAACCCAGCCCCGCCTTCCTGGCATCCAGCCGGCCGGTGGTATCCTATGTGATGCTGGTGGTCGCTTTGCTGGCCACTGCCTTCTACGTCGCCAATCTGAGGGGGCGCATTACCCAGGCGGAAAATGCCATCGCATTCGCCCGCGCCCAGTTGCTGCTGCATCACGCCAGCGACGGCGTTCATATCCTTGATGGCCGGGGAAATATCATCGAGGTCAGCCAATCCTTCTGCGACAGCCTGGGCTATAGCCGAGACGAGATGATCGGCATGAACGTCGCGGAGTGGGCGGAGGGGTTGGCGCCGACCGAGGTCGCGTCAGCCGTATCGCGGAGGCTGGCGAAAAGCGGAATTACCACATTCTCGCCGCGCTATCGGCGCAAGGACGGCAGTGTATTTTCGGTGGAGATTTCCAGTCACGCGTTGGATCTGGATGGCCAGAAGGTGCTTTATTGTTCGTCCCGCGATATTTCCCAGCGCATTGCTTCCGAGCGGGCCGTCAAGGATCTGTCCCGTCGCCTGGAGGGCGTGCTGGCGGCGGCCTCCGAGGTCGCGATCATCGCGTGCGACATGTCGGGCACCATTACCCTGTTCAACCGCGGTGCCGAAAAGATGCTGGGATATGCCGCCGGTGACATGGTCGGCCATGCCGCGGTGGCGGCCTTCCACGTTTCCGAGGAGATCGAAGCGCGTGCCGTGGAACTCACCGCCGAATTGGCGAGGCCGGTGACGGCGTTCGAGGCCCTGACGGTAAAAGCGGAAATTGACGGGAGCGAGCGCCGCGAATGGACGTATGTCCATAAGGGCGGGGCGCAGCTGATTGTATCCCTGGTGGTTACGGTGGTTCGCAATGATGCCGGCGAGATCGATGGCTATCTCGGACTCGCCTCCGACATCACGGACAGGAAGCGAACGGACTCGCTGCGCAAGGCGATGGAGGAGGAATTACAGAATAGTATGCGGGAGGCAGAGGCGGCCAACCGTGCGAAGACCTCATTTCTCGCCAATATGAGCCATGAAATGAGAACTCCGATGAATGCTATCATTGGATTATCGGCGTTGCTGAAGAAGCGTGTCGAGAAGGCTGAAAACGTCGATATGATTCATAAGATTATGCTGTCTAGCCAGCATCTTCTCGCTATAATTAACGATATTCTTGATTTCTCAAAAATAGAATCCGGCCGCCTTGAGATACATGCCGACGAGTTCGATGTCCGTCGCGCAATAGATATTGCCCATCTTCAGGTTGACCAACTGGCTCAAAACAGAAACCTGTCACTCTGCGTGGAAATCGATCCGGCGGTGCCCGCTCGATTGATCGGCGATCAACTGAGGTTGAGGCAGTGTGTCCTTAACTACCTGAGCAACGCCATCAAATTCACTTCGGAAGGAGGGGTCGTCGTACGGGTCCGGTTGGTCGAGGACCGCCAGAATGCCGTCCTCTGTCGGTTCGAGGTGGAAGACACCGGCATCGGTATTCCGGTCGAGGCCCAGGGGCAATTGTTCAACGACTTCCAGCAGGCCGACGATTCCACCAGTCGCAAGTATGGCGGCACCGGCCTGGGGCTGGCCATCACGCGGCGTCTGGCGATCATGATGGGGGGCGACGCCGGGTTTAGCAGCACGCCGGGGAAAGGCAGCCTGTTCTGGTTCGACGCTGCATTGTGCCGGGCGGATGACAGGGACGATGCCGTTTCTGACGAAGATGGGTTGAGCGCAATCGAGATCGAACGATTGCTGACCGACAGCCACGGCGATGCCAGGATCTTGCTGGTGGAAGACAACCCGACCAACCGTGACGTGGTGCAAGGTATGTTGGCCGACATCGGCTTGAAGGCCGACATCGCCGAGAATGGCCGGCTTGCCGTCGAGGCGGTCGAGGCGGCCGGTTTCGATCTGATCTTGATGGATATGCAGATGCCGGTAATGGACGGACTCGATGCCACCCGGATCATCCGGCGCCTGCCGTCGGCGCAGCGGGTCCCCATCGTGGCGATGACCGCCAATGCCTTTGCCGAGGATCGCAAGAGATGCCTGGACGTCGGCATGAACGATCATCTCGCCAAGCCGGTATTGCCCGACACCCTGTACGCCGTACTCCTGAAGTGGCTTTCGGTCTCGTCCTCGGCTGGCGACCATTTGCGGCCACCGGCGGCGGCAATCATGTCGCCGCCGGTGGCCGAAGATGACGACGAGGCCCTATTGCGGCGCCATCTCGGGCACATCGAAGGGATCGATATCGACGCCGGCATCAAGTATAGCCGTCGTGTCGGGCGTTATCGTGCGATTCTTGAGACGTATGCCAACGAGTACGGCGATCCCATGACCCGGGTGAGCGGACTGCTTGCCGCCGGGAACAGCACCGAGGCTCGGCGTATCGTCCATACCATCAAGGGAAGTTCGTCGTTTCTGGGCTTTTTCGGGGTTCAGGAGGCGGCCGCCCAACTGGAACGGGCGATTATCGACGGCGACGATCCAGAGGTGATCGCTTCCTTGATCGATGCCGTCGAACTGCGCTACGGCGTCGCGTCAACCGCGATCATGACGATGATGGCCGAACGTGGTCGGCGAAAAGAAGTTATCGGCGTATAATTGCGCTTCGCCGCTTGTCGATCGATCATCATGGTTCCGGTACGCTCACATGACGCATGAAAAGGCCTCTGTCCTTATCGTTGATGACGATTTGATCAATATTCAAGTTCTGACGGGGCTGCTTGAAGACGACTTTCAGGTTATTGCCGCTCGCGACGGGGCGCGGGCCCTTGCCATCGCCGCGTCCGAACCTCCGCCGGACCTGATCCTGCTCGATATTCTGATGCCGGGGATGAGCGGCTACGATGTCTGTTCCAGGCTGAAGGACAACGACGATACCCGCGACATTCCGGTGATCTTTTTGTCGGCGATGGGCGATGTCGGCGATGAACTGAAAGGATTGGAACTCGGGGCCGTCGATTATGTCACCAAGCCCATTTCCCAGCCCATCCTGTTGGCTCGTATCAGAACTCATCTGGCACTGAATCAGGCGCGTCAGCGCCTGCGGGGAATCTCGGATAATCTGCTTGAGGGCATTGTCCTGGTCGGGATGGGGGACCGGCTGCTGTTCGTCAATCGGCCGGCGATCCGCATCATGGGGCTGAATGACAGTCCGAAGGATCTCGTCGGGCGCCATCGAGAGCGGTTGTTTCAACTCAGGCGGGACGACCCCTCGTCCCTTCCCTGGCAGGATGTGATCGATCACGGTGCCACCTACGTGGACAGCGACACCGTCTTCCTTTCGCCCTCGGGCAAGGAAATTACCGTATCCTACGGCTGCTCTCCCTTGGATACGTCCGAATTTGGTCGCGCCGTGATCATCACGTTCCGCGACATCACCGCGCAGAAGCGAGTCCAATTCGAGGCCATGCTGGCGGCACGCCAAGCCGTCGTCGGCCATCTGGCCGCAGGTGTCGCTCACGAGATCAATACGCCGGCTCAGTTCATCGCCAGCAATCTTTGCTATATCGAGGACGGCCTCAATGTTCTGGCCGGGATCATCGAGGCGGCGAAGGCCGTGACCGAAGGCGCGCCCGGCACTCCGGTTTTCAGCGATCGCCTGGCTCGGCTCAAGGAGGCCGTGTCCAACCGGCGGCTTGCCAGCCTGTTGGCCGAAATGCCGAAAGCGGCGGCGGACTCGCGAGACGGAATGGACAGGATTGACCATCTCGTGGTGGCGATGAAGGAATTTTCCCGGCCGGGAACCACCGGCCGTACCGCGACCGATATCAACAGGGCCATAATGAACACTCTGGCCGTGTCTCGTTCCACCTGGGCTTCCGTCGCCGAGGTGAAACTCGAATTGGCCCCGGCGTTGCCCTTGGTGGTGTGCCACGCCAGTGAACTCGGTCAGGTCTTCATCAATCTGATCCTGAACGCCGTGCAGGCAATCGAGGCGTCCGCCGAGAGACTGCCGGGCCAGATTTCCATTGCCACGCGCCGGAGCGGTGATCTGGTCGAAATCGAGGTTGCCGATACCGGGGGAGGGGTGCCCCCGGAGATACGCGAGCAGATATTCGATCCATTCTTCACCACCAAACCCGTCGGAATGGGAACCGGTCTCGGGCTGGCGATCTGCCACGATGTCGTGGCGATAAAGCATGGCGGTTCGCTGGTCGTGGGAGAGGGTGAGGGGCACGGGGCGGTGTTCACGATCAGGCTGCCCGTGGGCAACATTCATGATGATTAGGGGCGGCCCCCCCCCCGCACCGTAAAACCCGTTCAGATCCGCCGTGACTTCAGCTCGCGCGATGGGGCTTGCCGATGCGCTTGGCCGCAGCCAGCAGCATGGCATCGCTGCCGCGTGGGCCGATCAGCGATACGCCGACCGGCAGTCCGGCCACCTGGCACAACGGCAGGCTGATCTGTGGGCAGCCGGCCATGCCGGCGATGGCGGTCAGGCAGATCATGCGCGCGCGGATATCCCACAGCATCGAGCGAGGGCTTTGCAGTGGCGGTGCGGTGACCGGTGTGGTCGGCAGTACCAGCACGGCGTTGCCTTCCAGCGCCTCGGCGACCCATCGCCGCGCTCGCAGTCGGAAGCCGCGCGACGACGACAGGGTCCGGTTGGAAACGCGGGCGCCGCGCAGGAAGTTGTCGGCCACCTCGAACCCGAAGCGGGGGTTGGACCGGTTGATCCACTCGCCGAAGCGTTCCCAGGCTTCGCGTCCCTGGATGGCGTTCTGCGGCTCCAGCCAGTCGGAGAGCGGCACCGGCGACAGCCGGTGTCCGCGCACCACCGGCGCCAGCGTCTTGGCGATGCCGCTCAGGGCGCCTTCGACGGCGCCGGCGACGGCGGGGTCCGAGAACTCCATGGCGTCTTCCAGCACCACCACCTTGTCGGGGACGGTGTCGCGGATTTTCTTGCGCAGCAGCACCGATCCCGCCCGGGCCAGCAGGTCGGGGTCATCGGCCAGCAGACCGACGGTGTCGAAGGTGTTGGACTGGCTCAGGACGCCGTCCATGGCGATCGAGCCGAGGGTGGGGCGCAAACCGTAGATGCCGCAGAACGAGGCCGGCACCCGGGTCGAGCCGGCGGTATCGGTGCCCAGCGCGAAGTCGCACAGGCCGCCCGCCACCGCCGCCGCCGAACCGCAGGACGAGCCGCCGGGGACGTGGCCGGGGGCGCGGGGGTTCTCGGGGGTGCCGTAATGGGCATTGTCGCCGAACAGCCCACGGGTCAACTCGTCGGTGACGGTCTTGCCGACCAGCCGGGCGCCGGATGCCAGCAGGGTGGCCACCGCCCAGGCAGTGGTGGTGGCCGGCGAGGCGAGGCGGCGCCAGTCGGGGTTGCCGGCGCCGGTGACATAGCCGGCGACGTCGAAGACGTCCTTGGCGGCGAAGGTCATGTCGGCCAGCAGGCCGGTCTTGGCGCCGTCGATATAGACGTCGCCACCGAGGGCGAAAGCGTTCAGCGGATCGTGCATTGTCGGACAGGCCCCCTCGAAGTGACGGCGCCGCCCCTGGACGGTGCGCCAGGGCAAAAATAGCCATAACGCCGGATGCGGTCCAGCGGAATGGGGAAGGGGGGGCTTCTATTCCGCCGCGGCGCTCTGTTCGGCGACCTTAAGGTGGTCCTTGAAATATTTGATCTTTTTCGCGGCGTCCTGTGCCGGTCTGGCGAAGAAGTGTCCCTGGGCGTATTCGATGCCGACATCCTTGAGGATATTCATCATATGACTGTCCTCGACGCATTCGCCGATGGTGGTCATGCCGAGGTCGTGGGTCAGGCTGGTCAGGGCGCGCAGCACCGATCGTCCGCGCTTCTCGCGGGCGTCGAAGATGTACGTCTGATCGATCTTGACGAAATCGACCGGCAGGATCTTCAGGATGTCGAAGGCGGCGCCACCCGAGCCGAAATCGTCCAGCGACAGCCTGACGCCCATGCGCTTGATGCGGGCCAGCAGCCGCCTGGCCTCGTCGATGTTGTAGATCCGGGCGGCATCGGTGATTTCCAGCACCAGCCGGGCCAGCAGGGTCTTGTGGCCCTCGAGAATCTTGAGCAGGGCGTGATAGAAGGCGGGATTGCCCAGCGAGGTTCCCGAGACGTTGACCGCGATGGTCGCCAGCGCCGAAATATTCTGGGCGGCCTTCATGGTGTCGAGGGCCTTCCTGACCGCCATCAGGTCGAACTCGCCGATCACCCCCATGTCGGTGGCGAACGGAATGATCTGGGAGGGGTTGAAGAACCCCTTGTCGTGGGAGATGCGGCCGAATGCCTCGTAGGCCAGCACCGCCCCGGTATTGACGTTGACCATGGGCTGGTACAGGAAGACCAGTCGGTCGCTCTTGATCATCTTACGGAAGTTGCGGACACGGACCAGGGTGTCCTCGACCGCCACCTTGGCGCCCTCGGCCAGCGACTTGATGGCGAAACCGGCGCTGTCGCGGACGAAGCCGTTGACGATGTAGGTAAGCGCCTTGCCGATATCCTCTTCGGACAGCGTCTTGTCATCCATGTCCAGCGTCGCGGAATGCATCTTGAGGGCGGCGCCCTTGACCTTGCCGCCGTATTTTTTCATCACCTCGACCATCTTTTCCCGGACGACCCCGGCGGTCACGGTGCTGTCGTGGACCAGGCCGAAAGCGCGTTCATTGAACGCCCCGGCCGAAGAATGACGGATGGAATGCTGCTCAAGGGTGTGATGGACGGTCGAGAAGAAACTTTGCAGCAACGCCGGCTCGGCGTTGGGGAGTTGGGTCGCCGACAGATCGAACAGGGTCAGGGTGTATTCCTCGCCCAGGCGATTGGCCTCGTTCAGCCGCTGGCGCACCATTTCGACGAAGCGGACGCGGGGATCGACCGAGTGGGCCTTTTCCTCGTCGGTCGCCGCCATCTGCGAAACCCGGGACAGCACCAGATGACAGCCGGTCGGGAACTGCGGCAGCTTGATGCCTCCGATCCGCATCCGCGACATGGCGCCTTTCGAGCCGACCAGGGTCAACGGGGTGTGATCCAGGCGGCCGGTGTTGCGCAGTCGCTGCATGGCCTCGGCGAATCTGGGGCGGTCGCGCTGGACGATGAAATCCACCAGCGGCTTGCCCAACAGTTCCGCGTCTGACAGACCGTACAGCGCCTCGCCGGCCCCGGCGGAATAGGTGACGACATCGGCGTCGTCCATCTCCAGCAGCAGATCCGCGCCAGCGAAGGCGAAGGCGATGAAGCGGTCGCGTTGCTGCTTCAGTTTCTCGACAAGGGCATCGCTGCTATCCGTCATGAGCCCGCAGAGGCCTCCCGTTCCCGCGCGCCTTTCCGGCGCTTCCCCCATTTGGCATGTTACAAAACGTCATATATCGTTGCAAGCTCATTACGTATGTGGATCGGATGTAACATACTTTTGGCGTGGGCTGATCAATAGGCAAACCGGTACCCAATTGCGTATTTTTTTCTGGCGCAATCGGTTGCTCTCGGGTTAAATACGCCCTTAGATAAGCCACGCGGCGGAAATAAGCTGCGGGCTGCTTCTGGGAGGAACACGAAATGCACAACCTCGTTAAGTGGGGGACGGCGGCCGTCGTCGCCGTTGGACTCTGCGGTTTGGCGGGACACGCCCGGGCCGCCGATCCCATCAGGATCGGCTCGACCCTGTCGGTGACCGGGCCAGCTTCTTTTCTCGGCGAGCCGGAAAAGAAGACGCTGGAGATGTACGTCGAGCGCATCAACAAGGAAGGCGGCGTGCTGGGCCGCAAGATCGAGCTGGTGGTTTATGACGATGGCGGTGCCGGCGACAAGGCGTCCACCTTCACCAAGCGTCTGATTGAAAGCGACAAGGTCGATATTCTGATCGGTGGCAGCACCACCGCCGCCACCATGGCGGCGGCGCCGCTGGCCGAACGTGCCGAAGTGCCGTTCATTTCGCTGGCGGGCGCGGTGGTGGTGGTCGAGCCGGTCAAGAAGTGGATCTTCAAGACCCCGCATACCGATCGCATGGCGGCCGAGAAGGTCTTCAGCGACATGAAGAAGCGCGGCATCACCAAGATCGGCCTGATCTCGGAAGATGCCGGTTTCGGCAAGTCGGGCCACGATCAGTCGCTTGCGGTGGTGAAGAACTACGGCATCGAGATCGTCGCCGACGAAGTCTATTCGCCGAAGGACCCCGACGTTACCGCCCAGCTGACCAAGATCAAGAACGCCGGGGGCGTACAGGCGGTGTTCAATTTCGGTTTCGGCCAGGGGCCGGCCATCGTCACCAAGAACTTCAAGCAGCTTGGCATGGCCGTGCCGCTGTACCAGTCGCACGGCGTCGCCTCGAAGGACTACATCAGGCTGGCGGGTGACGCGGCCGAGGGTGTCCGCCTGCCGGCCGCCGGCATCGTCGTTCCCGAGCAACTGGCGGCGACCGATCCGCAGAAGCTGGTGGTGACGGCCTTCAAGAAGGACTACGAGGCGGCGTTCAAGTCCGACGTCTCGACCTTTGCCGGCCACGCTTATGACGCATTGCAGATCGTGCTGGCCGCCATCAAGCGCGCCGGTGCGGTGGACAAGGCCAAGATCCGCGACGAGATCGAGAAGACCTCGGGCTATGTCGGCACCGGCGGTCTGGTTTCCATGTCTGCATCCGACCACATGGGCCTGTCGCCGTCGGCGTTCCACATGCTGGAAATCCGCAAGGGCGAGTGGGCGCTGATCGACTGATCCGCAGCTCGGGCGGCGGTCCGTCTTTTTCGGAAGCACGGACCGCCGGTCGATCCAAATGAGGGAGCCGGAGCAGCATGTTCGCCGCATTCCTGCAATATCTGTTTTCGGGGCTGACCTCGGGCGCCATCTACGCGCTGGCCGGGCTGGGCTTCGCCATCATCTACAACGCCAGCCATGTGATCAACTTCGCCCAAGGCGAATTCATCATGATCGGCGGCATGGCCACGGCCACCATGGTGGCGGCGGGAACCCCGGTACCGGTGGCGATCGCCCTGGCCATGGCGGCGTCCATGCTGGTTGGCGTGGCGCTGGAGAAGTTCGCCATCGAGCCGGCGCGTAACGCCGACGTGGTGACGATCATCATCATCACCATCGGCGCCTCGATTTTTCTCCGTGGCGGGGCGCAGCTGCTGTGGGACAAGGAATTCCACGCCCTGCCGGCCTTCTCGGGGGAAACCCCCATCGGCATTCTCGGCGCGACGCTGATGCCGCAAAGCCTGTGGGTGTTCGGCGTGGCCGGGCTGGCGATCGTGGTGCTGTGGTGGTTCTTCAACCGTACCCTGTTCGGCAAGGCGATGCTGGCGACGTCGCATAACCGGCTGGCCGCGCAACTGGTGGGAATCGGGGTCAAGAAAGTCCTGCTGGCCAGCTTTGCCCTGTCGGCGCTGCTGGGGGCGGTGGGTGGCATCGTGGTGACGCCGATCACCTTCACCAATTACGAAGCCGGCATCATGCTGGGTCTCAAGGGCTTCAGCGCGGCGGTGCTGGGCGGCCTGGGCAACGGCACCGGCGCCATCGTCGGCGGCCTGATCGTCGGCATCGCCGAGGCGTTGGCTTCGGGCTACCTGTCGTCGGCCTACAAGGACGCGATCGCCTTCCTGATCATTCTTTTCGTGCTGTTCTTCATGCCGAGCGGCCTGTTCGGCAAGCGCGGCACGGACCGGGTATAGGATCATGAATATATACACCGCCCGCACCGGAGGCCTGGCGATCCTGGCGACCATCATCGCCGTGGCGCCGTTGGGGTTCTCCAACACCTATTTCTACGATGTCGGCGTCAACGCCATGTTCAACGCCATCGTCTGCGTCGGCCTCAATCTGCTGATCGGCTATGCCGGACAGATCAGTCTGGGCCATGCCGGGTTCTTCGCCCTGGGGGCCTATGGCTCGGGCATCCTCACCACCGTCTACGGCTTCCCCCCCATCGGGGCGCTGGTGCTGTCGGCGGCGGTGGTCGGATTGCTGGCTTTCGCGGTGGGCCGCCCTATTCTCAAGCTCAAGGGCCACTATCTGGCCATGGCGACGTTGGGCATCGGCATCATCATCCACATCGTGCTGAAGACCGAGGCCAAGATCACCGGCGGTCCCGACGGCATGTCCTTGGACAATTTCAAGATGCTGGGCTTCGCCATCAAGGGCGACGTCATGTGGTACTGGGTCGCCGGCATCGCCCTGGTGGGGTCGGTGTGGCTGGCGCTGAACCTGATCGACTCGCCGGTGGGGCGGGCGCTGCGGGCGGTGCACGGCTCCGAGGTCGGCGCCGAGGTGGTGGGGGTGGACACCTCGCGCTACAAGGTTCTGGTCTTCGTGGTCTCGGCGGTGTTCGCCTCGGTGGTGGGCAGCCTGTTCGCCCACAAGAACGGCTTCATCACCCCTGATATCGGCAGCTTCTTCCATTCGGTCGAACTGGTGACCATGGTGGTGCTGGGCGGCATGGCGTCGACCTTCGGCGCGTTGATCGGGGCGGTGATCCTGACCTTGTTGCCGCAGGTTCTGGCGGCGGTGGAACAATACGAAGCCATGATCCTGGGGGCCATCATGATGGGGACCATGATCTTCATGCCCAAGGGGCTGTTGCCCAGTCTGGTCGCCGTACTCCGGCGGCGGGGAGGGGGGAGATGAGCGACCGCGGGGAGCGCGGCCGCATTGCGCGGCCCGAAGCGCCAGCGAAGGCGAGCCAAGCGCGCGGACACGCGTGCCCGGCGCCTGAGGGAGAGGAGCGATGAGTCTTCTTAAGGTCGAGCGCCTGTCCAAGGAATTCGGCGGCATTCACGCCATCGAGGATCTGACCTTCTCGGTCGAGGCCGGCGACATCCACTCCATCATCGGCCCCAATGGTGCCGGCAAGACCACCCTGTTCAATCTGATCACCGGGGTCTACACCCCCAGCTCGGGCCGGGTTCTGTTTCAGGACCGGGTCGTGTCGGGAATGAAGCCCTACGAGCTGGCGGCCCTGGGCATGAGCCGGACCTTCCAGAATCTACAGATCTTCTTCAACATGAAGGCGATCGAGAACGTCATGGTCGGCCATCATCTGCATCTCGACCGTCGTTTCCTGCCGTCGCTATTGCGGCTGCCGACGGTGACGCGGCGTGACCGCGAATGCCGCGACTACTGCGCCGGGCTGCTGGAATTCGTCGGTCTGGCCAAGTATCTCGACGCCGATGCCGGCTCGATGCCCTACGGCGCCTTGAAGCGGCTTGAAATCGCCCGCGCCCTCGCGGCACAGCCCAAGATGCTGCTGCTGGACGAGCCGGCGGCCGGGCTGAACGCCACCGAAAGCCGCGAGATCGACGAGGTCATCAAGCGTGTCGCCTCGTCCGGGGTGACGGTGGTGCTGGTGGAACATGATATGAAGATGGTGATGGGCATTTCCGATCATATCCTGGCGCTGGATTACGGCCGCAAGCTGGCCGAGGGCACTCCCGCCGAGGTCCGTGCCAATCCGGAAGTGGTCAGTGCCTATCTCGGAGCGCACGGGTGATGGGAATGCTGCTCGAAATCTCGGGCCTGACCAGCCATTACGGTCGCATCCAGGCCCTCAAGGGCATCGACGTCCAGGTCGCCGAGGGCGAACTGGTCGCCCTGGTCGGTGCCAACGGCGCCGGCAAGACCACGCTGCTGCGCTGTATCTCCGGGGTGCAGCCGGTCAGTGGCGGCAGCGTCAAGTTCGCCGGTCAGGACATCACCAGGATGTCGCCGGAACGTCGTGTCGGTCTTGGGATCGGTCAGTCGCCGGAAGGCCGTCAGGTGTTCGGCCCCATGTCGGTGGAAGACAATCTGCGGCTGGGCGCCTATCGCCGCCAGGGGCCCGACGTCAGGGCCGACATGGACCGCATGTACGAGATGTTTCCGATCCTGCACAAGAAGCGGGACCTGCCGGCCGGGACGCTTTCGGGTGGTCAGCAGCAGATGCTGGCCATTGCCCGCGCCCTGATGGGTAATCCCCGCGTGTTGCTGCTGGACGAGCCCAGCATGGGACTGGCACCGCTGCTGGTGGCCGAGATCTTCCGCATTATCCAGGCGCTCAAGGACGGCGGCACCACCATCTTCCTGGTGGAGCAGAACGCCTATGCCGCCCTGGCCATCGCCGACCGTGGCTATGTGTTGGAGACCGGTTCGGTGGTTCTGTCGGATGTCGGGGCCAAGCTGCTTGCCGACGATAAGGTCAAGGAAGCCTATCTGGGGCTGTGACGGGGGCGGGGGCCGTACCGGCGCCCGCAGCCTTCGCCCCGGCCGCCGTCGTCAGTGCGACACGGCGGCGAGGCGGATGCCGTGGGGACGAAGATCGACCAAGCCCGCTGCCGGCGAACACAGAACAGCGAACGTCAGGGCACCGAGATAAACGGCGCACAAGGCGACGCGGCGCAGGGTCTCGCCCGACCGTGTTTCGGTGGTGTCCTGGGATGACGTGTCCATCGGTCCTTGCATCCTATACGAAAGCGGCAATCGGTACATATGCGTAGGTGTTAATGCCATATTCGCCCAGGCCGATCCAGTCATTTGGATGCAGACGAGCTATGCAT
This sequence comes from uncultured Rhodospirillaceae bacterium, assembly GCA_903901915.1. Taxonomy (GTDB): domain Bacteria; phylum Pseudomonadota; class Alphaproteobacteria; order Rhodospirillales; family Magnetospirillaceae; genus Phaeospirillum. The sequence continues at coordinate 65,147 of CAIUSV010000084.1, forward strand.
TTATGACGAAATGACGTTATGATACAAAAGTTGATGACTTTTTGAAAAAAGTGTAATAGGTATTGTGATACCAGAATGACCGGCTCCCGACGAAATGGCCGGCAACAGGGAGGAGACGAAGGCATGCATGAGGTGCGCCTTCACGGCCGGGGCGGGCAAGGTGCCGTCCTGGCGTCTGCCATTCTCGCCGCCGCCTTGGTGGAGGAGGGGCGGCATGTCATGGCCATTCCGGCCTTCGGCTTCGAGCGCCGAGGCGCGCCGGTGGTGGCGTTCCTGCGGCTGTCCGACCGGGAAATCCGTCGCGTCACCAATATCTATGCCCCCGATATCGTGGTGGTGATCGATCCCACCGTGGTTCGCGCCGTCGATGTCTTTGCCGGCATGCCGGCCGGGGGGACGTTGGTCCTCGCCACCAGCAAGGCGGTTGCGGATCTCGAGCTTCCCAACCACCTCAACCGGGTGGCGGTATGCGATGCGATCCGTATCGCCATGGATATTTTCAAGCGTCAGATCACCAACACCATCATGCTGGGAGCCTTCGCCAAGGCGACCGGGCTGGTGTCGGTGGAGTCGCTGGAAAAGGCGCTGGAGCAGGCGCATTTCCGTGATGCCGGTCTCAAGCAGAACATCGAGGCGGTGCGGCGCGGCTTTGCCGAGACCACCGTGGTCACCCTGGGCAAGGAAGCGGCGGCATGAGCGAGGTGAAGCCGAAGCAAGAGGCCGTTATCCGGGGGCGCAACGTTCCCGATAACCTGTGCCCGATCGCGGTGGAATACACCACCATGCTAACCGGCGATTGGCGGGCGATGCGCCCGGTGGTGGATCGCGACCGCTGTGTCAAATGCGCCACCTGCTGGCTGTACTGCCCGGTGCAGTGCGTGGTCGAGCGGGTGACGTGGTTCGACTTCAACTACGACACCTGCAAGGGCTGCGGCATCTGCGCCGAGGAATGTCCTCACCGGGCCATCACCATGGTTGAAGAGGCGGAGGGCTGAGCATGAGCGACGTCAAGACCGGTAAGGTCATCGTCTGCGATGGCAACGAGGCGGCGGCCTGGGGGGCCTGTCTGTCGCGTCCCGACATGGTGGCGGTCTATCCCATCACGCCGCAGTCGTCGCTGGTCGAATATCTGGCCGAGTTCATCGCCGACGGCCGCATGAGCGCCGACCTGATGGACGTCGAGGGCGAGCATTCGGTGCTGTCGGTGCTGCACGGCGCCTGTCTGGCCGGGGCGCGGACCTATTCCGCCACCTCGGCCCAGGGGCTGGCCTACATGTTCGAGCCCTATTTCCGCACTCCCGGCCTGCGGTTGCCCATGGTGGTATCGCTGGTCACCCGCGACGCGGTGTCGCCGACTTGCGTCTGGGGTGGTCAGCAGGACGCCATGACGGTCAAGGAGGTCGGCTGGATTCACATGTATTGCGAGACCCAGCAGGAAATCCTCGACACCATTCCCATCGCCTACAAGGTGGCCGAGCATCCCGACGTGATGCTGCCCGTCAACGTCAACCACGACGGCAACTATCTGTCCTATGGCGTGGCGCGGGTTGAACTGCCCGATCAGCAGGTAGTGGATTCGTTCCTGGGGGAGAAGAATGTCAACTGGCACGCCTGCCTCGACCCCGAACGGCCGATGGCGGTGGACCCGCTGACCGGCGGCTCCGGCGGTGTCGGCCCGGCGACCTTCGTGCGCTATCGCAAGGGCCACTGTGCCGGCATGCAGGCGGCACTTTCCGTGATCGAGGAGGCCCATGCCGATTGGGGCCGCCGCACTGGCCGTTACTGGTCGCCGCTGATCGAGGAATACCGCATGGACGATGCCGAGGTGGCGCTGGTTACCATCGGTTCCATGACCGGCGCCGCCAAGGACGCGGTGGACGAGGCCCGGTTGGACGGTCGCAAGGTCGGCATCGTCAAGATCAAGACCTTCCGCCCATTTCCGGTCCAGCGCGTCGCCAAGGCGCTGTCCAAGGTCCGCGCCATCGGGGTGGTCGATCGCGCGGTGAATTTCGGCTGGAATTCCGGGCCGGTGTATCAGGAAGTGCTGGCGGCGCTGTATCACCTGCCGGTGCGCGTGCCGGCCATGAGCTTCATCGGCGGTCTGGCCGGTGCCGATATCACCGTCGAGCACTTCGCCGGCGTGGTGGATCGCACCCTGCGGTTGGCGGCGGGTGAAGCGGCAAACGGGCCGGTTTGGCTGAACGAGAACGATTGAGGTCGATCATGCCCGAGGCAAAATACCTTCTCGTCGGCTCGTCGCACGCGGCGCTGGAGGCGTTGCGATCCATCCGCCAGTTCGATCCGGACGGCGCGATGGCGATGTTGACCCAGGATACCCATCCGCCCTATTCGCCCACCATCCTGCCCTATGTGGTGTCGGGCCGGTCCCGACCGGAAGCGGTGCTGTTGCGCGACCGCACCTTCTTCGAGGCCAACGCCTGCGCCTTCGTCCCCAATGCCCGCGCCGTCGGCCTGGACGCCAAGGCCAAGACGGTGAAACTGGAGAGCGGCGAGACCTGGCGCTACCAGACTCTGCTGATCGCCACCGGCGCGGCGCCGGCGATTCCGCCGGTCAAGGGGCTGGACGGCGTCAAGTTCCACGTCCTGCGCTCGCTCGACGACGCCAAGGGTCTGCGCTCGGCCATGGGCGGCGCCCGCTCGGCCGTGGTGTTGGGCGCCGGTCTGGTCGGGCTGCATGCCGCCGAGAACATGGCCGAGGCCGGGCTGTCGGTGACGGTGGTGGAAATGCAGGGTCACGTCCTGCCCGGCTATTTCGACGCCAAGGCGTCGGAGCGGATCGAGGCTGCCTTTGCCGGCCACGGGGTCAAACTGTTACTGGGACGCAAGGTGGTCGAGGCTGCCGCCCTGGATGGTGGCCATTCCTGCCGGGTGATGCTGGACGACGGCAAGGCGGTCGAGGCCGATCTGCTGCTGGTGGCCACCGGTGTCAGGCCGGCGGTGGACTGGCTTGACGGCTCGGGCGTCGCGATCGATCGCGGCGTGCTGGTGGACGAAGCCATGCGCACCTCGGTGGCGGGGGTATGGGCGGCGGGCGACGTCGCCCAGGCGATGGATTTCCATACCGGCAAGCCGGCGCTGATCGGCATCATCCCGACGGCGGTGGAGCAAGGGCGCATCGCGGGAGCGGGCATGGCCGACGATCCCTATCGCAAGGACTATCCGGGCGGCCTGCCGGTCAACACCTATCGCTTTTTCGGCCGGGTGGCGCTGTCCATCGGCCAAGCCACCGCCACCGACGGCGTCGAAGTTTCCGAGAGTGATGAAAACGGCTATCGCCGCATCGTGCTGGCCGACAATCGTCTTGTCGGCTACGCCAGCGTCGATCAGCCGTTCGACGTCGGCGTGATGGGGGAATTGATCCGTCGGCGGGTCGATCTGTCGCAATGCAAGGACACGTTCATCGCCCGCCCGGCGGATACCGGGCGCCGGCTGATGAGCGAGCAGTGGAGGTAAGGATGGGCGCGGCATTCGACACCATCGCCTTCAAGGCCAGTCTGTGCGACGGCTGTGGCGACTGCATGAAAACCTGTTCCGAGGTGAAGGGCGGTGCCAGCCGCCTCGCCATCGTGCCCGGCGCCAAGGAGGGCGGCTTCGAGCTGGCCATCTGCCGCCAGTGCGGCGATCCCAAATGCGTCCAGGTTTGCCCCTCGGGGGCGCTGGCCAAGGATGGCGATTCGGGGGTGATCGGCTGGGATGCGCAAAAATGCGTCGATTGCCTGCTGTGCACCGCCGGGTGCGCCTATGCCGGTATCGCGGTGGACCCCCAGGCGGCCCGCGTCGCCAAGTGCGACCAATGCGATGGCGATCCCGCCTGCGTCAAGGCCTGTCCCACCGGGGCGCTGGAGTGGCGCCGGGCCGGTAGCCTGTACCGTGAATACGGTGACAAGGAAGATCTGTTCGTGCCCGGCCTGTCGGGATGCCAGGGCTGCAATTCCGAACTGATCATGCGCCATGCCATGCGCAAGATCGGTCGCAATTCGGTGCTGGCGACGCCGCCGGGCTGCATTCCCGGCATGGGGTCGGTCGGCTATAACGGCAAGACCGGCACCAAGGTGCCGGTATTCCATCCGCTGCTGACCAACACCGCCTCGATGTTGTCGGGCATCCGGCGCTATTACGACCGCATCGGCCGCAAGGATATCGTGGTGATGGCGCTGGCCGGCGACGGCGGCACCGCCGATTGCGGCTTTCACGCCGTGTCGGGCGCCGCCGAGCGCGGCGAGAAGATCCTGTACATCTGCGTCGATAACGAAGGCTACATGAACACCGGCATGCAGCGGTCGGGCACCACGCCCTATGGTTCGTGGACCTCGACGACGCCGGTCGGCGAGCACCTCAAGGGCAAGACCCAGGACGCCAAGAATCTGCCGCTGATCCTGACCGCCCATAAATGCCGCTACGTCGCCACCGCTTCGACCGGCTACATGGAGGATCTGTACGAGAAGCTCGACCGGGCGGTCGAAGCGTCGTTCGAGGGCTTTTCCTACCTGCACATCTACTCGCCGTGTCCGACCGGCTGGCGGGTGCCGTCGTCCAAGGTGATCGAAGCCTGCCGCATGAGCGTGGACAGTAATTTCGTCACCCTGTGGGAATACACCAATACCGCCGGGCTGCGCTTCACCCGCTCGCCCGACAATCCGATTCCGGTGGTCGACTACGTCAGGACCATCGGCAAATACCGCCATCTCGATGCCGGCCAGCTTGCCCACATTCAGGCGAAGGTGGACGAGCAGGTGGCGCTGCTGAAGCTGATGGCGGCGGATTCGCCGTCACCGCCGGCGGCGCACCGGGCTCCGGGCGGCGGCGAGGCTCCGGCGGCGGCCGGGTCTTTGTCTGGCCCGCTCCGGCAGGAAATCGCCCGGAACTGACCCCATTTCGATCGCGTGGTATGCGCGGCGGGGGGGCTGTTTCCCCCCGACGCCCGTGCTATATGTGAAGTATCGGATAGGGGGGCGGAATGCCGTTGCTGCGCAAGATCGAGGTAACCACCGGGGTGTGGTGGATCGAAGCCCACCAAGCCGGAATATCGGTGCTGTGCGGTTGTCCCGCCGATGCCGTAAAGCATCTGATGAAGCGCGGCCTGATCGTTTCGACCGAAGACGGCGGCGTTCCCTTCGAGACCGGCCCCAATGTGATCCTGCTGTCCGATGCCATGGTGCAGAACGGCAGTTTCTCCAATCTGGCCGAGTTTCCCGTTCTTCAGATGCTGTACCGCCAAGGCATGATGGTGCCCGGCCACCCGGGCAATACCGGTATCAAGCCCCTGTTGATCGGCAGTGCCGATCAGGTTCAGGCGCAGATGCAGTACATCTATCGGGGCAATTACGGTCTGGTCACCGAAGAGGAGATCATCGAGGCCGGCGAGACGCCCGAGCGCGCCCATGATTTGATGCGGATGAAGCTGAGATTCGCCTTCGGCAAGATTCGTCACCCCGGCGAGTTGATCGATACCCTGGTGGTGGATTCCGATCCGGTGGAGATTCGCGACGGTTTCTTCGTCCGCCGCATGTTGTTCAACGTGTTCGAGTTCACCTACAAAGGCGAGACGGCGGTGGTGGACCTCAACCTGCCGCCGTTCGAGACCTACGAGGCGCCCTACCCGCTGGGGTTCTATCACCTGCGTCGGGAATATTTCGCGGTAATCCATTCCGGCGAGGGCGACGGTTGGGACATCAACCGGCCCAGCATGTCGTCCATCGTCATGTTCCAGGGCAAGGTCTATCTGGTCGATGCCGGCCCCAATATCCTCTATTCCCTCAATGCACTCGGCATCGGCATCAATGAGATCGAGGGTATTTTTCATACCCATTCCCACGACGATCACTTCGCCGGCCTGACCACGTTGATCCGCTCCGACCACAAGCTGAAATACTATTCGACGCCGCTGGTGCGGGCCTCGGTGGCCAAGAAAGTGTCGGCCCTGCTGTCCATCGACGAAGACGCCTTCGCCGATTATTTCGATGTCCGCCCGCTGATCGAGGGCGAGTGGAATTTCATTGATGGTTTGGAGGTCATGCCGGTGTTCTCGCCGCATCCGGTCGAGACCACGGTCATGCATTTCCGCGCCATGTGGGAGGGTGGCTATCGCAGCTACGCCCACTTCGCCGATATCTGCCGGCTGGCGGTGCTCAAGGACTTCATCACCGATGATCCCGACGCGCCCGGTATCTCCGAGACGTTGTACGATCAGGTCGCGGCCGACTACATGATCCCGGCCGACGTCAAGAAGATCGACGTCGGCGGCGGCATGATCCATGGCGATGCCTACGATTTCCGCGACGACAAGTCCCAGAAGATCATCCTGGCCCACACCTCGCAACGCAACTCCCGCGCCCAGAAGGCCATCGGGTCCTCGGCATCGTTCGGCACCGTCGATGTGCTGATTCCGTCCAACCACGACTTCATCTGGCCCTACGCCTACGAAGCCCTGGACGCCTATTTTCCCGGCATTCCCCGTCATCAGATCCGGGTACTGCTCAACAACCCGGTGGTGTCGTTCAATCCGGGAACCATCCTGGTCAAGGAGCGGGTGGTCAACGAGCAGATCTACCTGTTGCTGTCGGGCAGCGTCGAGATGATCCCCATTGAAATCGAGATGCGCTCGGTCCTGTCGGCGGGCGCGCTGGTCGGAGAATTGTCGGGGTTGTTCGGCGCCGCCGCTTCCGAGACCTATCGCGCCGCCAGCTTCGTCCAAGCCCTGGCGATTCCCTGTTCCCTCTATGCCGAATTCATCCGCTTCAACAACGTATTCTCGGGGGTGTCGCGGCTGCTGGAACACCGTGAATTCCTGCACCGGACCAGCCTGTTCGGCGAGGTGGTGTCGTCCCGTTCGCTCAACCGCATCGCCCAGGGGATGACGCGGACGCTGGTGAAAAGCGACACCACCATCGACCCCGGCAATGACCGTGTCGGTATGATCAAGTCGGGGAGTGCCGGGCGTTTCCTCGGCGAATTCCTGTTCGAGACCCTCAAGGTCGGCGACTTCTTCGGCGAGGAGGTGGCGATATTCGGCGTGCCCAGTCTGCTCCGGGTCAGGGCGCTGGAACCGTGCGAGGTCTTTCTGGTTCCGGCCGAGACGCTGCGCGATATCCCCTCGGTGCGCTGGAAGCTGTTCGAGGCCGGGACCAAGCGCACCCGCGCCATTGCCGAGGCCGGCGAGCATGCCCGGGTGCTGATCCGCTGGCACGACGAATATTCCGTCGGCGTCCAGCGCGTCGACAGCCATCATCGCCGGTTGTTCGAGATCGGCAATTCGGTGCTTGACCAGATCGAACGCCATTGCGGCGATGACGAGGTGGCCGAGACCATGGGGTTGCTGCGCGAATACGCCCGCTTCCACTTCAGCGAGGAAGAGGGGTTGATGATCCGCTACAAGTACCCCGACATCACCCCCCACCGCGCCCGCCACGCCCGCCTGCTGGAACAGCTGACCGAGCTGCAGGCCGAAATCGCCGACGGCAAGGGCTATGACAAGGCCGACGTCCTGACCCTGTTGCAGGAAGGGATCGTGGCCCACACCATGTCGGACGACCGCAGGGCGGCGGTGTTTCTTAATTCCAAGGGCCTGTATTAACCGTCTTTCCTCACGCCTCGATGGGCAGGCCGATGCCGCGGCCGCGAACCGGGCACATGGCGATGGCCGGTCCACGGGTAAAGGCCGCCCGGGTGATCAGCAGGGCCTTGATGCCCCAGCCCGACACCGCCGCCAGCAGGCCGGCGAGCAGCGCGACGTCGGTAACGCCCGACAGCGTCGCCAGCCACAGAACCAGCGCCGCCACCTGGGCGGCACGGCAGGCCATCGCCGGTGCGGACTTCATCAGCACGTCCATGCTGGCCTTGGGGGCGTGGCTGCGGGCGAGGCCACGGCCATAGGCCCACCACGCCGCCTCGCGCGCCAGTCCGGCGGCCAGGGCGAAGCCAACCAGGGCTGGCGACGAGCCGCCCAGCACCGCCATCATGCCGGTCCCTTCGGCCACACCGGTGGCGATCAGGAACGGCACCACCTCGGCCTGTTTCCAGGCGGGAATGCCGCGGCTGGCGCGCAACATGCGCGCCTGACAGAACAGGAAGCCGGCGGCCAGGACGAACACCAGCGGCAACGCCGCCGACAGCCCCAATACCACCCAGGCGCCCACTGCCGCCACCAGCGGGCCGGCGATGATGCCTTCGCGGGTCATCCACGAGGTCTGGGGATGAAAGAAGACGTGCAGCGCCCGCCACGGCTTGCCGATCTCCAGCCACACCATGGACAGACCCAGCATGACGAAAACAGCGCCGGCGGCCATGGTGACGGGAGTGGTGGGGCCGAATGCCGCAGCCACCACCGAGGCCATCAGCAGCCCGGTGCCGGTGCCGCCGCCGATGAAGTTGGCGGCCGCGCGCAGGTCCCAGCTCCGTTGCCGCCGGGAGGTGTTCATCTGCTTCATAATGCCCCCTTGTCCCAGAGATAATAGAAGCCGGGGCCGGTGCCCTCGTCCTCGTGCATGCGGAACCACTTGTTCTCGGCCACCAGTTTCGATACGGCGCTGTCCGGATTGTCGATGTCGCCGAAGCGCAGCGCCCCGGAAATGCAGGAATTGACGCAAGCCGGCGTTGCCTCGGGATCGACGCCCGGCACCTTGCCGGCCTTGGTCCCGGCGTCGATGCGATCGACGCAGAAGGTGCACTTGGTGACGATGCCGATCTTCTGCTGATCCCGCCGCGCCACCTCGGTGGCGGTGGCAGCGGCGCCATAGACATATTCGACGTCATCGACCTTGTAGCGGGCCTCGTAGGGGCACGCGAGGGCGCAGTAGGAGCAGCCGATGCACAGGTCGTAATCGATGGTGACGATGCCGTCCTTGCGCTGGCCGGTGGCGGTGGACGGGCACACCTCCATGCACGGCGGATCGTCGCAGTGCTGGCAGCCGGTGGGCACGAACACCCGGCGCACCAACGGATACTCACCGGCCTCGATGTCGAGCACCCGGCGCCACTGCACGCCCGGCGGGGTGGCGTTGGTCTCCTTGCACGACGAGGTGCAGGTTTGACAGCCGACGCAGCGACGCAGGTCGGCGACCATGATGTAGCGGGTCATGCCGCGCCTCCCACGGCGAGAGTCTCGGCGCTGGGGGCCTCGATGCGGCGCAGCGATACCCGCACCACGTCCGATCCCGAGCCGGTGGCGTCGGTCAGCGCCAGTGTCGCGTTCGACAGCGGCGTCAGCTTGTTTAGGGTGGGATAGTTGAGGTCCTTGGCGAATGGCGTCTTCCAGTGAGAGAACTGGCCGGGGATGACCACGGTATCGGGCCGGCAGCCCTGCATAACCGCCGCCTGCCCCCGGGTCGAACCGAACGGCGAGGCGACCTCGACCCAGTCGTTGTCGCTGATGCCAAGGGCGCGCGCCGTCGAGGTGTTGATCACCACGGCGCCGTGGCCGCGCATGTTGCGTCCGACCTCGTCCATCAGCGGAATGCCGATATTGTTGCCGGCGGCGTACTGCATGCTTTTGGTGGTGATGCCCCACAGCGGATAGTCGTCGGGATTCGCTCCGGCGTCGATGATCGACTGGGTCCAGCGACCGGGGACGTCGTGCCATTCCGGGATCGGGCAGTATTCGCCCAACTGGTTGTCCCACCAGTGGATGCCTTTCTCGTGCAGGCGGCGGCCCAGTTCCTTGCCGACCTTGAACAGGCGCTCCTGGTAGGGCAGCTCGAACCGCAAGCCCTGATCGACCATGGTGGGATAGAGGTACCAGTCGACCCGCTTATGGGGCACGACGAAAAAGCCGTTGTCCTTGAACCAGTCCAGGCCCTTGGCCTCGGCGGGACCGGCCAGCATGGCGGTGGCGGCCTTGCACACAGCATCCCATACCGCGTCGATCTCGTTCACCCGGTCGGTCGGCAGCGAGAAGTCGTAGCCTTCGCCCTTGAGCGGCACCAGGGCGGCGCCGCTGTTGATCCGCTGGTTGTAGGTTTCCAACAGTCCGGCTTGACGGGCCAGTTCGGTGGCGATCCAGGTGAAGTCGCGGGACTCGCCCAGTGGTTCCACCACCGGCTGACGTAACGCCACGCCGATGTGATCCCAATGCTGTTCGACGAACTTGTTGCCGCCGATCCGGATCAACTGCGTGCTTTCGAGGTCGGTCGCCTCGGGCAGCAGGATGTCGGCCATGTGGTTGGTTTCGTCCATGGTATAGGCGAACGCCACGATGAACGGCATCTTCGCCATGGTCTCGCTGAGACGGGCGATTTCCCAGAACGAGATCGCCGGATTGGTCCGGTAGGCGAACCAGATTTCCGGCAGGGTCGGCTTCGGCCAGTCGGCCGGTGCCTCGTTCATGAACATCCAGGCCAGGTGGGTCGGACCCAGCGCCTGACTCCACGGGCCGTTGCCGACGATGGGCACCAAGGTGCGATGAGCATTGCGGCCGGTGGGGCGTTCACTCCAGTTGCCGCGGTCGGTGGGGTTGAAGGTGGTGTCCATGAAGCCGTCGGGGCCGGGCTTGACACTCTTCAGCCGGTTGTCGTGCGGCCGGTTGATACGCACGGTGGTCCCCAGGGTGCCACCCGGCACCTCCAGCGCACCGACCAGCACCGCCAGCACGGTTCGTGCCCAGCAGCACTCGTAGGCGCCCCAGCCGTTGTTGACCGTCTTGCCCAGGGTGACCGCCACCGGCCGGAAGGGCAGGGTGCGGCCGTTGACCTCGATGGTTTCACCGACGCAGGCGTTTTCGAGATATTCCAGCGCGACCCGCCGCATGGTCGCCGCCGGCACGTCGCAGATGTCCGCCGCCCATTCGGGGGTATAGTCCTTCATCTCGTCGGCCATGACGGAAAAGGCGGTCCGCCCGGCGACGCCTTCATGGCGGAAGACTTCGCCGTCGGGGCCGTGGCACTCGGCCAGGGCAACGGTGAAGGTCCCCTCCAGCGCGGGAACCACGCCGGCGGTGTCGTGAGGTACCGCCCGGCCGCCGGCCTCGTCCCACACCAGCGGCTTGCCGCCGTCGACATCGCGCAGGTAATAGCCGTCGGGGCCGACCAGATAGGGCGACGCGGTGCGGTCGCGCAGGAACGGAATGTCCAGGGCGTCCCTGGGCGCCTCGTGCAGAATGGTGTTGATCATCGCCAGCATGAAGGCCGGATCGGTCTTGGGCTTGATCGGCACCCATTCCGACGAACAGGCGCCGGTCACCGACAGGTGGGGTTCGACATAGACCCGCTTGATGCCGCGAATGCGGGCATCGGCATGGCGGCGCACCGCGCACACCCCGCCGCTGATTTCGACGTTGGCGCCGAACGAGACGATATAGCGGGTGTTCACCGTATCGGCCGAGACGGTAAAGGCCCGGTGCCACAATTCGCCGTAGAGGTGTTCGGAGTGGGTGCACTTCACCCCCTGGCCCGACCCCATGCTGTAATCGATGGCGCCCCACGCCGCCAGGAAGGCCGGCATGGTTCCCATGTAGCTGGCGGGGGTGCCGCCCATGCCGAAGGTGGCCGCCACCCTGGGCAGGCCGGCATCATCCAGCACGCCGCGTGCCCGGATGTCGCGCAGCTTGGCGCCGATCTGATCCATTGCCTCGTCCCACGAGATCGGAACGAAGCCGGGGTCCTCGTTCTGGCCCTTGTTCGGATTGGTCCGCTTCATCGGGGTCAGCACGCGATGGGGATTGTAGGTTTTCTGCACCAGGCCATAGGCCTTGACGCAAGGGCGGCCGTCGGCGGGATGAATGCCGGCGGCGTCGTGGTTGGGTTCCACCGTGGTGGCTACCCCGTCCTCGACGGTCACCCGCATCAGATCGGGGCCGGAGACACAGTTGTAGCAGTAGGTCGGAACCGACTTTTTCGCGGCACCGGTATGGCCTGACATGGCGACAACCCTCCCAGGATCGGCATGACGGGCTACGTGGCCCGTCCCTATTTTTTTAAACGTATTACGAAACTACGCATAAAGTCAATTTTTTTGTATCGCATTTGCCCGCGTGCGGCGGCGGTGAAGGAGGTTGAGGTTGTCGTATATATGCCGACTTGATACGAAGATTTAGGCATGACCGTATCGCTTTCCGCGCGTCGTGCGGACGCCGGATCGGAAGGCAAGCCGAAAGGGGAGGGTCAGTCGGCGGTCTGCAAGCCGCCGAAACGGGTGAAGTAGCCGGGGTGCGCCTCGGGCACCGGACCCTCGGCGGTTTCCAGCACACTCATGACATGGGCTTCCGCCCCCGCCTGGACCAGACGATACAGGTTGCGGCACAGCAGCCGGGCCGAGGTTCCCGGCCAATGTGCCGCCAGCAATTCGTCGGGCAGCATGGGATCGCGCAGCAGTGCCCGGCGATAGCCGTGCATCAGCAGGGTGCGCACAACAAAGCACAGTTCGGGGTCCAGCTCGCCGCCGCCGCTCAGCGTCTGCCAGACCGGGCGGAACAGATCGAGGAATTCGGTGTAGTCCCGTGCCAGCCGCTGCATGTCCCAGCAGCTTTCGATGACGCCATGCACCGCTTCGGGGGCGACCCAGGACTCGGTGGTCGCGCGCATCACCATGGCGCGTTCGCCGGCCCCGGCCTCGGCCAGGGCTTGGCGCATGGCGGTGTCGTCGGGATCGGGGTGCAGCATGACGCCACCGGACAACTGGCCGAAACCAAGCCAGCCGAGGTCGCGGCGCAACGCCTCGCGCCGGTCCGCGGCGATCTCGGCGGCGCTGGTGATCACCAATGCCCAGCGGCCGTCCCAGGGCTTGGCATTGTATTGGTAAATGCGGCCATGCACCGCCTCGACCCGGCGGCGGCCGACATCGGTCAGGCGATAATAGCTGCGCCGCCCGATCTGGCTGGACGACAGCCACTCTTCCTTGGACAGGCGGAACACCGAGGTGCGCACGATGCGCTCGTTGAGGCCGAGCGGCTCGACCAGCCGGATGACGCTGCCCAGCCAGGCGCTGCCGCCATGATGCTGGATGGCATCGCCGTAAACGGTGATGATCAGTGACTTCGCCTTGGGACGAAGACGGTCGAAGACCTGTGCGACGATGTCGCCGGCGCGGCGGTTCATGGTGGTCCCTAAGCCCCCTCTGGCAGGCCTATCCTAGCCATGTCGGCGGGCAGGGCAACCGTGATTTTCGCCATCGTTGCCCGTTGCCTTTGGTGAAGGTAAAACTCGGCGGGTCTTCAGCAGCGGGGGAACTCGCAACCGTGCCGGCATGGGATTGGGTCCAACGGATCGCGCAGGCGGCCTCGGGCGAGGAACGCCAGTCGCCGCCATGGCCCTTTCCGTTGCGGCCCAGCCTGGTGGCGTTGGCGGAACCTCGTATCGCCGACGATATTGTTCTCGGCGTCGTCGTCCTGGTGGTCGCGGTGGCGCTGGCGGTCGTCGCCTGGAGATTCCGGCGGCGGCGCTGGCCGCTTCTGATCGCCGTTCTCGCCACCACCACCGCCGCGATGGCGGCGCCCCGTCTGGGGCCGCTGTTGGTGCCGGCCTATCCCACCAGCTATTTCACCTCTCCCACCGGTTTCGCCGCCGCATCCATCGCCCGAGGCGAGGTTCTCTATGCCGCCCATTGCCGGTCCTGCCACGGAGCCGACGGCCATGGCGACGGCCCCGAAGCGGCACGCCAACCGGTACCGCCCGCCGATCTGACCGCCGAACATCTGTGGGATCATGCCGATGGCGACATGTTCTGGTGGCTCGGCCACGGTATCGACGGCATGGACGGCCTGCCGGTCATGCCCGGAATGGCCGAGCGACTGTCCGACGGCGACATCTGGACTCTGATCGACTTCGTTCACGCCAATGCCGCCGGGGCCGATCTGGTGGGGGCGGGCCGGTGGGTGCATACGGTATTCGCCCCCGGCTTTACCGCCACCTGTGCCGATGGTGGTACCCTGGATCTCGCCCAACTTCGCGGCCGTCCGGTTCGCGTCGTCGCCGTCGGCGACGGCCTGATGGTGGAGGCCCTGGACCCCGGTGCGTTACCTTCGGGGGGCTGCACCGCTCGCGATGCCGCTGTGTGGACCGCCTATGCGGTGGTGGCCGGGCTACGATCATCGGCCTTGGCCGGAGGCCAGTTCCTGATCGGCCGCGAGGGCTGGTTGCTGGCCTACTGGCCGGAGGGGCGGGCGCCGCCGTCCGAAACCCTGGCGGTCCTGGCCGACAGCCTGCGCGACGTCTGCGCCGCGCCCACCGTGGTGCATGCCGGCGCCCGGCACCGCTGATCGCTCAGCCGTTCCGTTCCCGCCGCAGCGTCATTCGTCCGGCGACGGCGATAGCGACTCCCACCAGCGCCACCACGATGGTGGCCAGGGCGTTGATTTCCGGACTGACACCCAACCTGACCTTGGAATAGATGACGATGGGCAGCGGCGTCGCCCCCGGCCCGGATACGAAGGCCGAGATCACCACGTCGTCGATGGACAGCGTGAAGGCCAGCAGCCAACCGGCCAGCAGTGCCGGCGAGATGATCGGCAGGGTGATCGCCAGGAACACCTTGAGCGGTCGCGCGCCCAGATCCATGGCCGCTTCCTCCAGCGACACGTCCATCTGCGACAGTCGCGACTGCACCACCACGGTGACGAAGGACAGACTGAAGGTGACGTGGGCGATGACGATGGTGGTCATCGAGCGCCCCGCCGGCCAGCCCAGGGTTTCTTCCATGGCGACGAACAGCAGCAGCATGGCCAGTCCGGTGATGATCTCGGGCATCACCAGCGGTGCCGCCACCATGCCGCCGAACAGGGTGCGGCCGGGAAAGCGGCGGAAACGGACCAGAACCACCGCCGCCAGGGTGCCGAGGATGGTGGACAGGGTGGCGTTGGTCACCGCCACCTTGAGGCTGAGCCACGCCGCGTCCAGCACCTTGTCGTCGTGCAGCAATTCGCCATACCACTTGGTGGAAAAGCCGCCCCACACCGTCACCAGCCGCGAGGCGTTGAACGAATAGATCACCATCAGCACGATGGGCAGGTAGAGGAAGGCGTAAGCCAACGCCAGCGCGGTATACAGCAGCAGGCCGTTCCGTTTCATCGGGTGGCCTCGGCACGCTTGTGCTGGATGTGCTGGAAGACCATCACCGGCGCCACCAGCAACACCAGCATCGCCACCGCCACCGCCGAGGCTACCGGCCAGTCACGGTTGTCGAAGAATTCGGCCCACAGCACCTTGCCGATCATCAGGGTGTCGGGACCGCCCAGCAGGTCGGGAATGACGAACTCGCCCACCGCCGGTACGAACACCAGCACCGAGCCGGCGATGATGCCCGGCACCGACAGCGGCAGCGTCACCGCCAGGAAGGCGCGGAACGGGCGGCATCCCAGGTCGGCCGCCGCCTCCAGCAGCGACAGGTCCATCTTCTCCAGGTTGGCGTAGAGCGGCAGCACCATGAAGGGAAGGTAGGAATAGACCATGCCGATGACCACCGCGAGGTTGGTCTGGAGGATCTGC
Source organism: uncultured Rhodospirillaceae bacterium (assembly GCA_903901915.1). Classification (GTDB taxonomy): domain Bacteria; phylum Pseudomonadota; class Alphaproteobacteria; order Rhodospirillales; family Magnetospirillaceae; genus Phaeospirillum. Next base: position 80,578 of record CAIUSV010000084.1, read on the forward strand.
AACGGCTCGGTGATGATCCCCAGCCACAGCAGCAGGCCGTTCAGCAGTCCCTCGGTCTTGAGGATGCCGATCCAGGCATAGACCCGGATCAGGAACGACGTCCAGAACGGCAGCGCCACCAGCAGCAGCAGCGAATGGCGCCACGCCCCCGGCGCCCGCGCGATGGCGTAGGCGGCGGGGTATCCGATCAGCAGGCAGCACAGGGTGGAGATGCCGGCAAGGCGCAGCGAGCCGAGATAGGCGGCGGCGTAAAGTTCGTCGCCGAACAGATAGCCGTAATTGCCGAGATTGACCCTGAGCCGCGTGCCGGCTTCCGCCGCCCAATCCACCAGGGGCAGATAGGGCGGAATCCCCTGTTGGGCTTCCGACAGGCTGATCTTGAATACGATCAGGCAGGGGATCAGGAAGAACACCACCAGCCAGGCATAGGGCGGCAGGGCCACCAGGAAGCGGCCCAGGCGCCGGAACCTGCTCATCGGGTCAGCACCAGGGCATTGGCCGGGTGCCACGAGACGAACACCCGGTCGTCCCAGTCCGGCGGCCGGTCGCCGCTGTGGCGCAGGTTGGTGCGCAGAACCTCGATCTTGTGCCCCGATTCCAGCCGGACATGATAGACCGAGACGTCGCCGAGATAGGCCATGTCGGCGATCCCGCCTTCGGTCCAGTTCATCCCCTCGACCGGCCGTTCGCGGCTTACTGCCATCTTTTCCGGCCGCACCATGACGGTGACCGGGGCGCCCGCGGCCAGCGCGCCGGAATAATCGACGGCGATATCGTGGCCCAGTTCGGGGCAGGCGACCGTCAGCCGGCCATCGCCGCCGCCGGTGACGGTGCCGTCGAACATGTTGGCGGCGCCGATGAAGTCGGCGACGAAGCGGCTGGTGGGGTATTCGTAGATATCGACGGGAGTGCCGATCTGCCGGATGTGTCCGGTGTTCATCACCCCGATGCGCGACGACATGGTCATGGCCTCGCCCTGATCGTGGGTGACCATGACGAAGGTGATGCCAACCCGATCCTGGATGCCGACCAGTTCCAGTTGGGTCTGTTCACGCAGTTTGCGGTCCAGCGCCGCCAGCGGCTCGTCCAGCAGCAACACCTTGGGCTCCTTGGCCAGACAGCGGGCCAGGGCGACGCGCTGGCGCTGGCCGCCCGACAGCTGATGCGGCCGCCGCCCGGCGAAGCCGGTCATCCGCACCAGATCAAGTACGTCGCGGACCTTGTCCTTGATGCGGGCCTTGGGCATGCCGTCCTGCCGCAGGCCGAAGGCGACGTTCTGTTCGACGCTCATGTGGGGGAACAGGGCATAGGACTGAAACATCATGTTGACCGGCCGCTCGTAGGGCGGAACCGCCGAAACATCGACGCCGTCGATGAAAATCCGCCCCTCGCTGGGGGTCTCGAACCCCGCCAGCATGCGCAGCAGCGTGGTCTTGCCGCAGCCGGACGCTCCCAGCAGCGAAAAGAACTCCCCCTGATAGATGGCCAGATCCACCGCTTCGACGGCGGTGAAGTCGCCGAACCGCTTCGTCACCCGGTCGAAGCGGATCAGCGGATCGGCGCCGGGATCTGTCCAGGGGGCGAAGGGCTGGCGTTCGCTCATTATCGGCCGGTCTTCACGCTCGTCCAGACGCGGGTACGCTCGCGCTCCTTGGCCATGTCGGCCGGCGGCACCTGGAATTCCTTGGCCACCACCTCGGCCGGGGGATAGATCACCGGATCGTTCAGAATCTCCTTGCGGAGGAGGGGCTTGGACGCCGGAACGGCGTTGGCGTAGCCGGTGGTGTTGCTGACGGCACCGATGATCTCGGGTTGCATCAGGAAGTCGATGAACTTGTGGGCATTGCCGGGATGGGGGGCGTCCACCGGAATGGCGGCGGCATCGATGTTGATCACCGCGCCTTCCTTGGGAATGGCGATGCCGACCTTGACCCCCTTGCCGGCCTCGTTGGCGCGATTGCGCGCCTGGACCAGATCGCCGACATAGCCGTGGGCCAGGCAGGTGTCGCCGTTGGCGATGTCATTGATGTACTTGGACGAGTGGAAGTACTTGATGTTGGGGCGCACCTTGGTCACCGCCTCGGCGGCGGCCTTGATGTCGTCGCTGGCCAGGCTGGCGCCGTTGCGGCCGAGATAGAGCTGGGCCGCCGCGAACACCTCGGTCGGGGTGTCGAGCAGGCTGACGCCGCAGCCCTTCATCCTGGCCACTACCGCCGGATCGAACAGTGCCGACCAACTATCGACGACCAGACCGGGTGCCGCCTTGGCGACCTTGTCGATGTTATAGCCGATGCCGGTGGCCGAGATCATGTAGGGCATGGCGTAGAGGTTGCCGGGGTCGGCGACGGCGGCCAGGGTCTTCATCACCGCCGGATCGAGATTGCCGTAATTCTTGAGTTTGGAGCGGTCGAGCTTCTGGTAGATGCCCGCCCGGACCTGCTGCGCCAGGAAGGGCGATGCCGAGGGAAACACCACGTCGTAGCCCGAGCGGCCCGCTTGCAGCTTGGCTGACAGGATCTCGTTACTGTCGTAGACGTCGTAGTTGATCTTGATGCCGGTATGGGCGGTAAACCTCTCCAGCGTGTCGGGCGCTACATAGTCCGACCAGTTGTAGACGTTGAGCACCTTCTCTTCCTCGGCCCGGAGCGGCGAGGATAGCAGCGCCATGGCCGAAGCCACGGCCAACAGTGCAAGACGACGCATGAAAACCCCCCAGATCGGCGGAACGGTCGGTCCCGATATTTCGGACCTCGTCCCCGGCTTGTCAACGGTCAATCGGGTGGTGTTCCGAAGCTGCCGACGCGGGTATTCGCCGGCCGCTCAGCGCGAGCGCGGCCGGTATAACTATGTCTTAAAGGTTTGGCGCCATATTTTAATATAGAACGAGTCGCAACCGAGAGGGTGGGGGAGGGTGATGGTCAGTCATTCGATAGCTCCAGGCAAGCCGCTGGGTCCTCTTACCGTCCATCAGGCGCCCCACCCCCACCATGCCCACCGCCACCATAAAGCCAGGTCCGGAGGGATCGCCAAGATGTTGGCCGTGACCGGGGCGGGGCTTGTGGTGATCGCGGTCGCCCTCGCCCTGTTCCTGCTGCGGGTCAACCGGCCGGTCGCCGTCGCCTCGCCGGAGGCTTTCGCCGAGCAGATCCTGGCGGCGTCCGAGTCCGGCTCCGTCGAACACAGCGTCTATGGCGGTGCTATCCGGGTGGCGCGTCAGGGCAATCAGGTGGTGGTTGCCGCCGAAAACGTTCCTCCCAACGTCTGCGTTTCGGTGGGGTGGAAGTTGGTGCGCAAGGGGTTGCTGTCCATCAACGGCACGGTGCCGCTGCGGGTTTCCGCCGCCAAGCTGTCCGAGCTGTGCAACCAGGAAGAGGGCAATCCGACCCTGACCTGGTCACCGCGGGCGGTGGAATAGGCGGCCCTTCGTCCCCCTGCCAATCATATATATTGATCCCACCCTCCGACCTTGCCACAATATCGGCCTGTCGGGACTCTCTGGAGTGAGGGGCATGGACGATATCGATCTCGCTGCCGAACGGATTGACATGCTGAATGCCGCCGCCATTCAGGCGGTTCTGGGCAAGGTGGAGACGGTTCCGTCGTCAGGCATCTGCCGGGCTTGCAACGAACCGATCGAACCCGACCGGCTCAAGGCCAACCCCTACGCCAAGCATTGCCACGATTGCGCCGATGAGTTGGAGGCCCTGGCCAAAATGGCTCGGCGCCGCGGCCCCGGCTGATCCCGCGCCGGCGGACGATTGCCGACGGAATGTTCCACGGCCCGCGCCTTGCCCGTGTGGTGCGATGCGCGGACCGTGGTCCATCAGCAGGCCAGCAGGGACCCCACCTGTTCCTTCTCGATTTCCCAGAGGTAGCCAAGGGAATCAAGAGCCCGCTCCCTGGACATCAGCGAGTGGATTTCCGGCGCGGTGATGATCTCCCAAGCCCTTTCACGGATTGCCGCCAATTTCTCGCGGCGAACAGCCTTCTGGCCCATCGTCTTCACTCCTTCTGGGGAAGAGACTACCCCGTCAGGCTAGACCCGGACTGGTTAAGGGATCGTGAGCGGTCGTCAGTAGGGACAGTCGGTCCTGCCGCATGATTTGGCGGCATGCGCCGACTGCCAGGTGCCGCAAACCCGGCATTCCACCAAGACTTCCGCCTCGACCGCTTGCCGTTGGGGCGGAACGTCGGGCTTGGCGGCGGCGCGATGCTTCAACTCCGCCAGCCGGCCGAGGAACTTGAAGCCGCACCAGACGACGGCGACGACGGTGATGGTAAGAAGGATCTTGGTAAACATGGCGTCCGTTATGATCCTGCCCTCGTCCCCGGTCAAGCCAGCGCCGCCCCGCCGCGCAATACCGTCTCGGCCGTGTCGCTGAAACCGCCGCCGTCGCGGTGGAGCACCAGTCCGGGCAACAACTCCGGCGGTGCCTTCGATCCCTTGCGGGCGCTGACGATCACTCGCGATGCCGGGCGGTCCGCTGCCGGCCACAGCGGTAAAATCCTTACGGCACCGAGGCCGCGCCCCGCCAACGCGGCCAGCAGATCGCCCAATCGGTCGGGGCGGTGGATCACCACCAACCGTCCCTTGGGGCGCAACAGCCGCGCCGCCGCCCTGATCCAGCCCGGCAGATCCACGTCACCCTCGACGTTGGCCCGCGCCTTGACGGTGGTCGGCGGCGGCGTGCCCCGCCCGGCGGGCTGAAACGGCGGATTGGTCATGACGTGGTCGAAGCTTCCCGGTGGCAAAACGGATGCCGCCACCGAAGCCTCGACGACGACGAAATCGTCACCATGGCCGTTGGCCTCGGCGTTGCGCCGTGCCAGGTCGGCCAGGACGGCCTGAACCTCGACTCCGACGACATGCACGCCCGGCACCCGTGCCAACAGGCACAAGGCGGCGGCACCGACACCGCAGCCGAGGTCGGCCACGCTCTCCCCCGGTGCGGCTTCTACCGCCGCCGCCAGCAGAACCGGGTCGATGGCGGCGCGGTAGCCATCCGCCGGCTGGGTAAGCCGGACGCGACCGCCCAGAAGGCGGTCCTCGGTCAAGTCAAAGGGGCCGTCGATCGCCATGAATCACCCAAAGGCCATAATTTTCGGCGATGTAATCTTGACCGCCTTTCCGCTGCAACACTATGTTCGTCCTTCAGTTAGGCTTCGGCCTGCGCTTAGGGAGTGTCGGCATCGTGGCGATCGTGGTCAAATTCGAGGACGAACGCGGCAGGAAGGCCAAGAGCTTCGACACCTTGGTGGCGCTGGTCAAGCCCGACCTGGAGAAGGTCAACCGCACCATCGTCGACCGCATGCACAGTCCGGTCGCCCTGATTCCGCAGTTGGCCGGGCACATCATCGCGGCGGGGGGCAAGCGCCTGCGGCCGGTGCTGACCCTGGCGTCGGCCAAGCTGGCCGGTCATACCGGCGAACGTCACGTCAAGCTGGCGGCCTGCGTTGAATTCATCCACACCGCCACCCTGCTGCATGACGACGTGGTCGATGAATCCGAGCTGCGGCGGGGGCAGGCCTCCGCCAACGCCCTGTTCGGCAACAAGCCCAGCGTGCTGGTCGGCGACTTCCTGTTCTCGCGTTCGTTCGAGCTGATGGTGGAGGACGGCTCGCTGTCGGTGTTGGCGATTCTGTCGCGCGCCTCTTCGGTCATCGCCGAAGGCGAAGTGTTGCAGCTGATCACCGCCAACGACACCGAAACCAGCGAGGATTCCTACCTGGAGGTCATCCGTTCCAAGACCGCCGCCCTGTTCGCCGCCGCCTGCCGTATCGGCGCGGTGGTGGCCGAGCGTCCCAAGGTCGAGGAAGAGGCGCTGGAATCCTATGGCCTCAACCTGGGCATCGCCTTCCAGTTGATCGACGACGTGCTGGATTATTCGGCCAAGCAGGCGGTGCTGGGCAAGACGGTGGGCGACGATTTCCGCGAGGGCAAGATCACCTTGCCGCTGATTCTGGCCTTCCGTCGTGGCGACGCCGACGAACGCGCCTTCTGGCGCCGTTGCGTCGAGGACCTCGAGCAGACCGAAGGCGACCTCGACCGCGCCATCGCCCTGATGGAAAAGCACGGCAGTCTGGCCGCCACCGTCGCCCGCGCCCGCCATTACGGCGAGATCGCCCGCGACGCGTTGGGCATCTTCACCGATTCCCCGATCAAGCAGGCGATGATCGACGTCATCGACTTCTGTATCGAGCGGGCGTTCTGAGAGGGCTGTCGGCCCGTCTCGCTAATCCGGAATGTCGTCGCTGACGACGACGGTGTCGCGCCCCTGGTCCTTGGCCCGGTAGACCGCGCCGTCGGCGCGGCGGATCAGCGACTCGAAGTCGCCGGGCGGGCCGGGAGGCAGGGCGGCGATGCCGATGCTGATGGTGACCGTCAGCTTCTGTCCATCCAGGTCCAATTCGGCGGCCCGCACCCGCTGACGCAGATTTTCGGCGGCGGCCTTGGCGCCGTTGGCGTCGGTGTCGGGCAGCAGCACCACGAACTCCTCGCCGCCGAAGCGGCCGATCAGATCGGCGGTGCGCAGGTTGGTCTCCAGGATCGCCGCGATCGTCTTGAGGCAGGCATCTCCGGCAAGATGGCCGAAGCGGTCGTTGACCATCTTGAAGTGATCAATGTCGATCAGCAGCAGCGATAGCGGCTGGCCGGTGCGGTTGCGCCGCTCGGTCTCGATGGCGAAGGCTTGCAGGAAGCGGTGGCGGTTGGCCAGGCCGGTAAGCTGGTCGTGCATGGCCATACGTTCCATGGTCAGCCGCGCCTCGACCAATTCCTCGTTGGAGGCCGCCAGGGCCTGATTGATGGCCTCCAGCTCGCGGGTTCGTTCCTCCAAGGCCCGTTCCGCCAGCTTGCGGTCGGTGATGTCGGTGTAGATGGAGACGAAGCCGCCGTTGCCGACCGGCCGTCCCCGGATTTCCAGGATGGTGCCGTTGGGGCGCGCCCGCTCGAATACATGCGGCTGCATCGCCCGCGCCCGCTCGAGCACCCGCGCGGCCAGTTCCTGCGGCTCGCCGGGACCGTATTCGCCGCGGCCGGCGTTGAATACCGCCAGATCGCGCATGGACGGCAGGCCCGCCGCGAACAGGCTGTCGGGAAAGTCCAGCAATTCCTTGAACCGGTCGTTGCACGCCCTCATCAAGAGGTCGTTGCCGAACAGGGTGACGCCGCAGGGTAGGTGGTCGATGATCGATTGGAGGATGTCGGGGTCGGTCAGGGACAGGTGGGCGAATTCGACCAGCCGGTCGGGATCGGCACTTTCGTTCCGGGATGTCTGACCAGACCCGTCCAAGTGTTGCTCCCGATCACAATCGATCATTTTCACGCCACCGGAATCCAGTATTCATAATATGAACACCCGGATGTCATGGATCAATAGTATAGATTTAAAAGGAGGGCGGCGGGGCAACTTTTAGAACAGTTCGTATTATCCCCTTCTGGAAAATGGCAGGAGTGATCAGGCCGTGATAGAGTGAGGCCGATAGCTTCGACAGGATCGGCGGGTTCATGCCTATGACGGCCACTTCGGAACGACGCCGCTATCCCCGTTTCCATGGCTCGGGCCTGATCGCCAATATCGGTGGTCGTCTGGTCCGCGTCGTGGGGATATCCGCCGGCGGTATGGTGTTGGAAACCGGGTTCGCGGTGGTCGGCGGCGTCATGCGGTTCACCCTCTATCCCAGTGACGGTGCCAAGGTCGAGATCAACAAGGGGGTCGGCGGTACGTGCCGTCTGGTTCGTCACGAGAAGGAGGCGGTGGTCGTATGCTTCGAGCCCGCCAACTACCGTCTGGTCAAACTGGTGGCTGAATGGGCCCAGCGTTAGAAGCGTTGCACCCAGCCCAGACCAGCGGCGAACAACACCAGCATGACGGCGGGGCCTAGCGGAATGGCGATGTGCAGGGTCAGTTTGACCCGGCGGTCGAGGGCGCTTTGCATCTCGCCCTGGTAGCAGGCGGCGAGGTCGGCCGAACTGGGCGGAAAACGCGGCGAGCAGTCCTCGGCCGTCGTCACCGGATTCTGTTCCGACCAGGACTGCCAGCGGCCATAGGAAATGGCGCCCGAGGCGCCAAGCCAGACCAGGGCGACCAGCCACACCACTGCCATTCCACGCACCATGCCGCGTTCCCATCCGGCGTTCCGATCGAGCGATGATAGCAAGATCCCCCCGGTCGGGCGAGGGGGGCGTCAGGCCTTGCCGACACGGAAATGCCGCCAGCTTTCGGCCGAATACAGCGCGATCGCCGCCCAGATACAAGCGAATGTCACCAGATGATGGAGGCTGGGCACTTCGTCATAGACCAGAACCGCCAGCAGGAAATGACCGCTAGGGGCCATGTACTGGAAGAAGCCCAGGGTGGTGTAACGCAGGCGCATGGCGGCGGCGGCGAACCACATCAGCGGCAGGGCGGTAATCGGGCCGCCGGCCACCAGCGCCGCCGCCAGCGGCCAGGTGCCGCCGAACAGGGGCGAGCCGTCCATGGTTCGCCAAGCCAGATATCCCACCGCCAGTGGCAGCAACAGGCCGGTTTCCACCGCCAGGCCGGTCAGTGGCGCCACCGGCAGCCGCTTGCGCAGCAGGCCATAGATGCCGAAGGTCACCGCGAGACTCAGCGCCACCCAGGGTGGTGAGCCGGTGGCGGCGGTCAACTCGGCCACCCCGGCGACAGCCAGCGCCACCGCCAGCCATTGTAGCGGCCGCAGCCGTTCCTTGAGCACCACGACGCCGAGGGCGACGTTGACCAGCGGATTGAGGAAATAGCCCATGCTGGCTTCCAGCACGTTGCCGCGCCCCACCGCCGAAATGAAGATCAGCCAGTTGACGCTGATGCAGGCGGTCGAAGCCGCCAGCACCGCCAACCGCCGTCCCGAGCCCACCAGCACCAGCAGTTCGCCCCAGCGGCGGTTCCAGGTGACCAGCACCAGCACCGCCGCCAGCGACCAGATGACGCGATGGGCCAGCACCTCGGTGGGCGGCACCGACGCCACCAGCTTCCAAAAGGCGGGGAACAGCCCCCAGACGCCGTAGCATGCCACGGCGAAAAGGACGCCACGGCGCGTCTCGGCGGGGGAGGACTTGATCATGCCGCCTATCTTGGCAGGACTACGGTAACCCGCAACCCACCTTCCGGCCGATTGGCGAGACAAATATCTCCACCATGGGCGCGGACGGCGGCGCGGGCCACCGCCAGGCCCAACCCGGTGCCGCCGGTATCGCGCGAGCGTGACGCCTCCAGTCGGACGAAGGGGGCGAACACCCGTTCGGTATCGGCTTCGGGAATGCCGGGGCCGTCGTCGTCGATGGCAAGGTGGATTTCGTCCCCGGCCTCGACCAGGGTGACCATCGCCCGCCCGCCGTATTTGACGGCGTTGTCGGCAAGGTTGGCGAAGGCGCGTTTGAGCGCCAGTGGCCGCGCCTCGATCACCAGAGATTGCGGACCGCAATAGGAGCACTCGGCCCCCAGATCGGTCAGATCGTCGAGCAAGCCCTGGACCAGCGCGGCAAGGTCAAGCCGGGTGCGCGGCTCGCTGGTGGCATTGTCGCGGGCGAAGGCCAGGGTGGCGGAGATCATCGTCTCCATTTCCTCCAGGTCGTTCAGCATGCGCGCGCGTTGCTCGTCGTCGTCGACGAATTCGGCCCGCAGCCGCAGCCGGGTGATGGGGGTCTTGAGGTCGTGACTGATGGCCGCCAGCATCTGGGTGCGGTCCTGGACGAAACGGGCGATGCGGCCTTGCATGACGTTGAAGGCGTGTGCCGCCGTGCGCACCTCGAGCGGGCCGCTCTCGGCCATGGGCGGGGCCGAGACATCGACCCCCAGCCGTTCGGCGGCGGTGGCGAAGGTGGCGAAGGGCCGCGTCGCCTTGCGCACCGCCAACAGCGCCAGAACGGTGACCAACAGCAGGGACAGCAGCAACGTCAGGACGAAACGGGGATGCCACATGGTGTCGCCAAGGTCGAACGGCGCCAGCACGTTGAGCCACGATCCGTCGTTCAGCTTGACCGAAATTCTCAGTGCCGGCCCCATCATGCCGTGACCACGGCCGCCGGGGCGGGGGCCGACGCTTCCGGGCGGCGGCGGCGGCGGCGGGCGGGTAGAGATAAGGATCTCGCGCCCTTCCAGGCCTTTTTCCAATACCTCGCGAACAAAATTGGCCAGACCGAACGCTTCGTTCTCGGTGACGATGGGCGAAGGACCCCAGCCCACCCTAAAGCCGGGCGTGCTTTGGGTGCGCATGGTGTCGTGGCGCAGATGGGGCGCAGTGCCCTCGGCGATGCCGACCAGGGCGCCGACCCGTTCGGCGGCGTTGCGTCCGCCAAGGGACGACAGAACCTCGTCACGATGGGCGTCGAAAACCGCCAGCGCCGCCAACGCCGTCAGCAGTAGCGCCGCTACCAGCACCAAGGTGGTGCGGCCGATCACGCTGTCGGGCAACAGCCGGTTGGAAATGCGGCGCAGGGGGGCCGTCACCGGGAGGTTCATGCCCGGGTCACCTCGGCGGTGAACAGATAACCGCCGCCGCGCACGGTCTTGATCAATTGTGGATCGCGGGCGTCGTCACCGAGGCGCCGACGCAGGCGGCTGACTTGGATATCAATGCTGCGGTCGAACGGCACCGCCGAGCGTCCGAGGGCGAAGTCGAGCAGCTGATCACGCGACAGCACCCGGCGGGGATGCTCGACGAAGACCTGGAGCAGGCCGAACTCTCCCGCCGACAGGCCGACCATCACGCCGTCGGGCGAGCGCAGGTCGCGGGTGGTCAGGTCCAGAGTCCAACCCTGGAACAGTGCCTTCGGACCCTGGCGGGTGGTGGCGGATGACCCTTCACCGCCCGATTGCGCCCGGCGCAGCACCGCCTTGATGCGGGCCAGCAGTTCGCGCGGGTTGAACGGCTTGGGGACATAGTCGTCGGCGCCCATCTCCAAGCCGACGATGCGGTCGGTGTCCTCGCCCATGGCGGTCAGCATGACGATGGGCAGCTCGGCTCGGCTTTGACGCAGCCGCCGCGTCAGGGTCAGGCCGTCCTCGCCCGGCAGCATCAGGTCGAGCACCACCAGATCGATGCGCCGTTCGTCGAGCAGCTTCATCATCTCGATGCCGTCCCTGGCGGTGGTCACCCGCAGGCCGTGGCGCACCAGGAAGCGGGCCAGCAAATCGCGGATTTCGCGGTCGTCGTCGACCACCAGGATATGAGGGTTGATCTCCATGAAATCCTTATAGCGCGGCACGGACGGCCCGTCGGTTGCTTTTCGGTAACCGATGGTAACAGCGGCTACTGGTGTCGACGCGCGAAACCCTGTAGATATTTCAGCCCCCGAAGGAGCGAGTCGAACGACGTGCAGACCTTAGACAAACTGGTGATCGCCCTGCCCAAGGGCCGTATTCTCGACGAAGCCATGCCGTTGGTGCGTGCCGCCGGCATCCTGCCCGAACCGGCGTTCGACGATCCGAAGACGCGGCTGTTGCGCTTTGCCACCAACCATCCCCATATCGATATCATTCGGGTGCGATCGTTCGACGTCGCCACGTTCGTCGCTTTCGGCGCCGCCCATCTCGGAATTGCCGGTAACGATGTGCTGATGGAATTCGATTATCCCGAAATCTATGCCCCGCTCGACCTCGGCATCGGCAAGTGCCGGCTGTCGGTGGCCGAACCGGCCGAGGTCGCCGGCGCCGACGATCCCCGGCGCTGGAGCCATGTGCGCATCGCCACCAAGTACCCCGAGGTAACCCGGCGCCATTTCGCCGCGCGCGGTGTCCAGGCCGAGTGCGTCAAGCTGAACGGCGCCATGGAACTGGCGCCGTCGCTGGGGTTGTGTACCCGCATCGTCGATCTGGTGTCCTCGGGGGCGACACTGAAGGCCAACGGCCTGGAAGAGGTCGAGGTGATTGCCGAAGTGACCAGCCGCCTGATCGTCAACCGCGCGGCATTGAAGACCCGCTCGGACGAGATGTCGGGCTGGATCGACGCCTTCCGCCGTGCGTGCGGGGGCTGATGATGCGGCAGTTGCGCTCCGACGATCCCGGTTTCGAGCAGGCGTTTGCCGCTCTGTTGGACATGAAGCGCGAGGCCGACGAGGACGTGGATGCCCAGGTCGCCGCCATCCTGGCCGAGGTCAGGCGGCGCGGCGACGCGGCGCTGATCGAGTACACCGCCCGCTTCGACCGGCTGGAGCTGACACCGGCGGGCTTGCGCATCACCGCCGCCGAGGTCGATGCCGCCCTGGCCGGCTGCGACGCCCAGTTGATCAAGGACCTGGAACTGGCGGCGGCTCGCATTCACGCCTTTCATTATCGCCAGTTGCCGGTGGACCAGAGTTTCATCGACGGTGCCGGCGTCTCGCTGGGGCTGCGCTGGACGCCGGTTCAGGCCGCCGGGCTCTACGTTCCGGGCGGCACCGCCGCCTATCCCTCTTCGGTGCTGATGAATGCCATTCCCGCCAAGGCGGCGGGGGTGGAGCGGCTGGTCATGGTGGTCCCGGCCCCCGGCGGGGTTCTCAACCCGTTGGTGCTGGCGGCAGCCAGGATCGCCGGTATCGACGAGATCTACCGGGTTGGCGGCGCTCAGGCGGTGGGTGCCCTGGCCTACGGCACCGCCACCATCCGGCCGGTGGACAAGATCGTCGGGCCGGGCAACGCCTATGTCGCCGCCGCCAAGCGCCGGGTATTCGGTACCGTCGGCATCGACATGATCGCCGGGCCGTCCGAGATTCTGGTGGTGGCCGATGGCGCGAACGACGCCGGCTGGATCGCCGCCGATCTGCTGAGTCAGGCCGAGCATGATACCGCCGCGCAAAGCATCCTGATCACCGACGACGCCGATTTCGGCCGCCGGGTCGCCGAGGCGGTGGAGTCCCACCTCAAAACTCTGCCGCGCGCCGCCATCGCCCGCCAAAGCTGGGACAGTTTCGGCGCCATCATCGCGGTGCCGTCCATCGAGGCCGCCATACCCCTGGTTGACCGCATCGCGCCCGAGCATCTGGAACTGGCGGTGGCCGAGCCCGAGGCCCTGGCGGCAAAGGTTCGCAATGCCGGCGCCATCTTCCTGGGGCGCTATACCCCCGAAGCCATCGGTGATTACGTCGGCGGCCCCAACCATGTGTTGCCGACCGCCCGCTCGGCCCGCTATTCGTCGGGGCTGGGGGTGTTGGACTTCATGAAGCGAACCACCCTGTTGGGCTGCGACGCCGACAGCTTGCGCGCCATCGGTCCGGTGGCGGTGCGGCTGGCCGAGGCCGAGGGGTTGGGGGCGCATGGTCTGTCGGTGGCATTGCGCCTTAATCCGGGGGAGAACTGATGCCCCACCGGCAGCGGCTGATCGCCGTCAATCTCGACGAGAAGACCATGGTGCGCCGCTCGGCCGAGGTCGAGCACGAGCGCGCCGTGGCGATCTATGACCTGCTGGAGGAAAACTACTTCGCCCCCAACGGCGACTATGTCGGCCCCTACAGCCTACGCCTGCGGCTGGAGGACAACCGCCTGATGTTCGACGTGCGTAGTGGCGACGAGGAGCCGATGCTTCTCGTGCCGCTGCCGCTCAAGACCTTCCAGTCCATCGTTCGCGACTATTTCCTGATCTGCGAAAGCTATTTCACCGCCATCAAGAAATCGACGCCGTCGCAGATCGAGGCTATCGACATGGGCCGCCGCGGCCTGCACAACGAGGGCTCGGAACTGCTGCGCGAGCGCCTGGAGGGCAAGATCGACGTGGACTTCGACACCGCCCGGCGGCTGTTCACCCTGCTCTGCGTCCTTCATATCAGGGGGTAGCGGGTGGGGGACCTGCCGTCCGCCGTCCTGTTCTGCTGCACCATGAACGCGGTGCGCTCGCCCATGGCGGAAGGCATCATGAAACGCATTCACGGCAAGCGGATCTATGTCTATTCCGTCGGCGTGCGCCGGGGCGAACTCGATCCCTTCGTGGTGCAGGTGATGGACGAGATCGGTATCGATCTGTCCAAGCATCGCCCCCGCATCTTCGACGAACTAGAAGACGACAGCTTCGACGTGGTGGTGTCGCTGTCGCCCGAGGCTCAGCACAAGGCGGTGGACCTCACCCGTACCAACGCTTGCGAGGTCGAATTCTGGCCGACCTTCGATCCCACCCTGGTCGAGGGCAGTCGCGACGTCCGACTGGAGGCCTATCGGGCGGTGCGCGACGAGTTGGAGCGTCATATCCGCAAAAGATTCCCGACCCAGGGCATGGCCCGCGAGTAATATCCGCGTCACCGCTCGAAAACGCTTGACCAATCCCCGGCCAGCGATCACTTATCTCCCCGCGCGGATGGTATGGCGTTTGGAGGATCAATGGCGAAAGAGGATGTGATCGAGTTTTCCGGGACCGTGACGGAACTGCTACCCAACGCCATGTTCAGGGTCAAACTCGACAACGACCACGAAATTCTTGCCCACACGTCTGGCAAGATGCGCAAGAATCGCATTCGGGTTCTGGCCGGTGACCGGGTCAATGTGGAGATGACGCCCTACGACCTGACCAAGGGCCGTATCACCTTCCGCTACAAGTAGTCGTTGATGAGTGCGCTGGTGTTGGCGTCGGCTTCGCCCCGACGCCTTGACCTTCTCCGCCAGATCGCCGTCTTTCCCGCCGCCGTTGATCCCGCCGACATCGACGAAACCCCAGCCAAGGGCGAGCTTCCCGTTCCCCATGCCCGCCGTCTGGCCGAGGCCAAGGCCCGGGCCGTGGCCGCCCGCCACCCCGGTTGTCTGGTGCTGGCCGCCGACACGGTAGTGGCGGTGGGGCGGCGCATCCTGCCCAAGGCCGAGGATGCCGCAACGGCGCGTGACTGTCTGCGCCTGCTGTCGGGGCGGCGCCATCGCGTCCACGGTGGGGTCTGCCTGATCGCGGCCGACGGTAAGGTGGGGCGACGGCTGGTCTCGACCGTCGTCACCTTCAAGCGTCTGACCTCCGCGGAAATCGACGCCTATGTCGCTGCCGGCGAGTGGGACGGCAAAGCCGGCGGCTATGCCATCCAGGGGCTTGCCGCCCGCTTCGTCCGCGCCGTTTCCGGGTCCTATTCCAACATCGTCGGCCTGCCGCTGTTCGAGACCGCGCAATTGCTCGACGGTTTCGGTCATGGCAGGCCCTGATACCGTTCTGTGGTCGTGGGGGCCGGGCGAGTCACGTCTGGCGCTGCTGGCCGATGGCGAGGTGGTCGAACTGGTCGTCGACCGCCCGGAGCTGTGGGCGGGATCGTTGTTCCTTGGCCGGGTGGTGGCGGTGGATCGGCAACTTGACGCCGCCTTCGTCGACATCGGAATCGGCGACCGACCCGGCTTTTTGCCCGGCGCGAAGAGACTGGGGCTGACCGAGGGCCAGGCGTTGCCGGTGCAAGTTCGCGCCGACGCCTGGGGCGGCAAGGGGCCGCTGCTGGCGGTTGCGACCGAATGTGGCGCGGGCGACCGCAAGGCGCCCGCCCTGCTGCGGCGTTCCCACCCCCTGGAGCGGCTGGTCGAGACCTATCCCGCCATCACCCGCATCGTGGCGGACGATGTCGCCGCCTTCGCCGAGGCCCGCGCGCTGTTTCCCACCCTGGCGGAGCGGGGAGAGGTCGATCTCGACGACGCCTTCGCCGCCGCCCTGGCGCCGGTGGTGGTGCTGCCCTCGGGGGGGCGGCTGGTGATCGAGCCTACGGCGGCGCTGACCGCCATCGACGTGGATTCCGGTGCCGGCCGCGCCGGCGATGCCAACCGCGAGGCTGTTGCCGCCATCGCCCGGCAACTGCGGCTGCGCCGGATCGGCGGGCAGGTGGTGGTGGATTTCGTCTCCGGTCCCAAGGGAACGCCCTATCGCCTGGCGGCGGGGCTGAAGAAGGTGGTGGCGGCCGATCCGGTGCCGACCCATGTGTTCGGGGTGACGCCGCTGGGGATGGTGGAACTGGTGCGCGAGCGGCGCGGGCCGTCGCTGGCCGAGGTTCTGTGCCGACGGTCGCAAGGGCCGTCGGCCGAGACGACGGCGCTGACGGCGCTGCGGCGGGTGCTGGCCGAGGCTGTGGGCCGTCCCGGCCTTGCCCCGGTGCTGGTGGTGGCGCCCGAGGTGGCGGCGGCGTTGGGTCGGCTGGGCGAGGCGGTGGCCGAAGCCGGGCGGCGGCTGGGCCGTCCGCTGATGGTGCGGGCCGAGCCGGGGCGCGCCTGGGAAGATACGATGATCGAGGAGGCGAGGAAATGACCGAGGCCGTTGCGTCGAAGCCCTGCCCGGTGTGCAGCCGGCCGGCCGCCGAGGCTAAATACGCCCCGTTCTGTTCCGGACGTTGCGCCGATGTGGATTTGCATCGCTGGCTGAGTGGAGTCTATCGGGTCGAGACTGACGAATCCGGCGAGGAACTGCCCGGCCATCCCACCGGGGGGGCTTGACCACATGGCCGTTCGTCCTTTATAAGCGCCTCCTCTCGACCCGAGAGCGCCCTGCCCAGGTAGCTCAGTTGGTAGAGCATGCGACTGAAAATCGCAGTGTCGGTGGTTCAATTCCGCCCCTGGGCACCATTAACCCCCTGAAACCGAAAGGTTTTGGGGGGTTTCCATTTGGGCCGGGCGCTAGGGGGCCGAGGGATGACGGGGGCCATTGTCCTCGCGGCCCCAGCCTGGATGACCGAAGTGGGGTGCGTCTTGCGTCCCGCGCAAAACCGGCGACTCGACGTCATTCCTCCGCGCTCCGGGGGACGGGCAGCAGTTCTAATTATGGAACGAAAGGGGATTCCCAAGGCGGGAGAAGTCTGACTCAATAGGTTGTGTGGAACGGCTCGATTCATACATAGCGGCGCTGCGTGCGCGGTGCGATTTTCTGCCGGACAAGCGGGAGGGTC
>CAIUSV010000085.1 GCA_903901915.1 uncultured Rhodospirillaceae bacterium
CTTCAGCCGGACCGCCTCCTCGACCGCGATCTCGTCGAACGGATTCATCGAGAACTTGACGTTGGCCGTCTCTACCCCGGTCTGGTCGCCCTTGACCCGGATCTTGACGTTGTAGTCGATTACCCGCTTGATCGAGACGAGAAGTTTCATGTGGCTTTTCAACCTTCTATCCGGGCGTGGTCAAATCGGCATAGCCAAGCGGAATTAGCTATTGCAACGCACAATATGATGACCCAACAGGGATGTCAACGACACCGCCGGTGGCGGCTATCGGTTGGCGCCTGGGACCCAGGCGACATCGGAAGTGCCTTCGGCGTTGGCGACGCGGGCGAGCACGAACAGCAGGTCGGAGAGGCGATTGACGTAGGCCAGCGCCACGGGGTTGACCGGTTCGGCCACCGCCAGCGCCACCATCAGACGCTCGGCCCGGCGGACCACGGTGCGGGCGTGGTGGAGATGGGCGGCCAGCGGGCTGCCGGCCGGCAGCACGAACGAGTCCAGCGGCGCCAAGCCGGCATTGGCGGCATCGATCTCGGACTCCAGGCGCTCGACCTGGGGCGGGATCATCCGCAACGCGGCACCGGGTTTCTCCGCCTGGGCGAGGGGGGTGCACAGGTCGGCGCCGAGGTCGAACAGGTCGTTCTGGATGGCGGCCAGCCGCGCCGCGACGGTGCCGGACGCGTGCAGCCGGGCCAGACCCAATACCGCGTTGGCCTCGTCCACGGTGCCATAGGCGTCGACACGCAAGTTATGCTTGTCCACCCTGGCTCCGTCGCCCAGCGAGGTCTTGCCCTTGTCCCCGGTCCGGGTGTAGATGCGCGTCAGCCTGACCATACTCGACTCTCCGAATTGTGCCCGGTCGAACAGGTTTATGACACGAGCAGCGAGGAAAGCACTATACTCGCCGGCGACTTCCCACGGAACCATGGCCCATGCGTCTCTCCCCCGTCCTGAGCGGCTACATCGCGAGGCAGTTCGCCCTGGCCTTCGCCACCGTTCTGGTGGTGATTCTGGGCATCATCTTGCTGTTCGACCTGATCGAGCTGATCCGCCGCGCCGCCGGGCGGGCCGAGGTGGGCATGGGCTCGATCGTGACCATGGCGCTGCTCAAGCTGCCACAGATGCTGCATACGGTCCTGCCTTTCGCGGTGATGATCGGGGCGATGGTGTGTTTCTGGCGTCTGACGCGGACCCACGAACTGGTGGTGGCACGCTCGGCCGGCATCTCGGCCTGGCAGTTTCTCGCGCCGGTCCTGGCGGCGGCGGCGGCGTTCGGCGTGTTCGAGGTCACCGCCTTCAACCCCCTGGCGGCGGCGATGTACAGCCGTTACGAACGGTTGCAGGATGAGGTGATCAACAGCCGCAGCAGCGCCTTCGACCTGTCCGAGGTGGGGCTATGGCTGCGTGAGCCCCATGACGACGGCGAGATGGTGGTTCATTCCGAGGACGTGCGCCAGGAGGGGCTGACGCTGTTCCTCAAGGATGCCCAGATCTTCATCTACGACAAGCCCGATCACTTTTTCCGCCGCATCAGCGCCGAAACCTCCACTCTGGTGGATGGCGTGTTCGATGTGCGTCGCGCCTGGGTGATGGAGGGCGGCAAGCCGTCCACGTTCGTCTCCTCCATGCGCATTCCCACCCAGTTGACCCTGGAGCGCATCCACGACAACTTCGCCTCGCCGGAGACCCTGTCGTTCTGGCAGCTTCCCGGTTTCATCCGCTTTTTCGAGCGGGCGGGGTTCACCGCCAACAAGCATCGCCTGTATCTTCAATCGCTGCTGGCCTCGCCGGTGCTCTATTGCGGCATGGTGCTGATGGCGGCGATCTTTTCACTGACGCCCAATCACCGTTCGGGCGGCTTGATGTCGCGGGTGGCGGGTGGCGTTGGCGCCGGCTTCAGCGTCTACTTTTTTTCCAAGGTGATTTATGCGCTGGGATTGTCGGCCACCCTGCCGCTGGGGTTGGCGGCGTGGACGCCGGCGCTGTTCGCCAGTCTGGTCGGTCTTGGCGGCCTGTTCCACCTGGAGGATGGGTGAGGGTGTTGTCCTTCGTTGCGCGCCGTCCCTGGCGCTGGGTGCTGGTCCTGCTGGTGCCGCTGGTGCTGTTTCCCCGGATCGATCTGGCGTTTTCCGCCCTGTTTTTCGACGAAGTACACCGGGGGTTTCCCTTCCGCTCCCATCCCGTCGGCGAGTTTGTGCGCAAGACCCTGCCGCTGATCCTGTTCGCCCTGGCCGGGGGGGTGGCGCTGTTGGGGGTGGCGGCGGGAGTGTCGCGCCGCCGTCTGGCCGGGGTGACGCCGCGCATCGCCGTCTTCGTGGTGGCGTCGCTGGCGTTGGGGCCGGGCCTGGTGGTCAACGCGGTGTTGAAAGATCATTGGGGGCGGGCGCGGCCATCGACCATCGCCGAATTCGCCGGACCGAATCAGGCGGAAATCTTGCGCTATACTCCGCCGCTGCTGCCTGCCGGCCAGTGTTCCGATAATTGCTCGTTTCCGTCGGGGCACGCCGCCCTGGGCTTCTGGCTGGTGACGTTCGCGTTGCTGGCACCGCCTCGTTGGCGGCGGTGGTCGCTGGCGGCGGCGCTGGGAGTTGGCGCGGCGGTTGGGTTGTCCCGCATCGCCCAAGGGGCGCATTTCCTGTCCGACGTCGCTTTTTCGGCGGCGATCGTCATTGGCGTGGCGCGATTGCTTCAGGGCCTGATCGTCGCCCCGGAGGTGAAGGCATCTCGCGATAGCGAAAGAAATCCGGGCTAGGCGGCGGGCATTTCTTCGGGTAATGATATCAGCTCAGGCTGACCTGGACACGATAGACCGGGCAGAGTGCCCTCGCGTGGGTGCGGGGGATTTTATTTTACTTACGACGAGAACGACACATGGCATGGAACCGAGATAATCATGGTAGGGGCTCGCGCGAGCGCGGGCGGCGGGACGACTTCGGCGAGCCGGCTTACGAGCCGCGTCCCACCCGGACACCCGGCCCTCCCGCCTCCTCCTCTTTCGATCGTCAACTGGTCAGTCAGTCCAACGTGACCGCCACCGTCAAGTGGTTCAACGCCGCGAAGGGCTTCGGTTTCGTCGCTCCCGCCGACGGGTCGCCGGACGCCTTCCTGCATATCTCGGCGCTTGAGCGGGCCGGTCTCACCCAGGTGGCCGAAGGCACCACCCTGGTGTGCGATCTCGGCCAAGGTCAGCGTGGGCCGCAGGTGGTGACGGTCCACGAGGTCGATAGCACGACCGCCGCGCCCAAGGCGCCGCGCCGTGAAGAGCGCGGCCCGACCCAGACGGTGGAGGGCGTGGTCAAGTTCTTCTCCGCCGAGAAGGGCTTTGGCTTCGTCGCCTGCGACGAGGGCGGCAAGGACGTGTTCGTACATGTGAAGGCGCTGGAACGCTCGGGCATCAAGGCCCTGGAATCCGGCCAGCGCGTGCGGGTCACCACCACTCTGGGGCTCAAGGGGCCGCAGGCTGATACGGTGGCGATCATCGCCTAAATCCTCTCGTCTGGGCGGCAGGCTCTCCGGCGGCGGGGGGTCTGCGGTCCTGGCGAAGAGGATTTTTGCTTGACGCCATTTCGGCATTCTGGTACCACAATGCCCATTACTGCTTTGTCTCCCTGAGATTGGGCGGGGCGTGGTGATGAGCCAGGTCCCGCCACTTTTTTGCCCGCGACTCGGTGGCAAACTCTTTTGCCCGTCCCATATCTTTGCCCGGCGCGGATTTTTGTCGGGCGCGACAAAATTGCTGCGATGCACAAAATCCTGTCGCATAGGACCGGGATGTTGGTGCAGACTGATCTCGCCACAGGGATGATCGGGGCGTAAGGATGTTGGGACCGGCGGAACTGCGTGAAATCTACGATGCCCTCAAGGGAATGGGACTCGAACCCGTGCGCCTGCCCGAGGGGCGCTCGCCCTACCTGTCACCGGCTTTTGCCGCCGGCATGGCGGTGACCAAGGCGGTGCGGGCCGGCATGACCCCCGAAGCCGCCAAGACGGCGCCCGCCAAGGTCAAGGACTGACCTACGTGATCATGGTGCCGCCAGCAGCCGCAACACCGTGACCGTATCCTTCGTCCACCGATAGATCAGACGCCACGGCAGGCCGGGCAGCGGCAGCTCGCGGGTTCCGGCGGCGCGGCCCTCACGGCCCCGGTCGGGGAAGTCGACCAAACAGTCGGTGGCCTCGACGATAAGCCGGCCGACCCGTGCCGCGGTGTCATCGGCCAGACCGACGCGAACGGCGTAAAGGTCGTCGAGGGCGGCATCGGACCAGATGATCTGTATCGCCATGTGTCTGTGGAATCAGCAACTGCGGGGACGCTTGCGTTCGCCGTTGCCCCCCCAGCTCAAGAGCCACCGGCGGATATCATCGTGATGGCTGGCAGAGTCCGGACCAGAGGTCCCATCACCGTGGCGGGCGGCGGCGACGATGGCGTCGCGGGCGCTGCCGGCGCGTTCCTCGTCGTCGAGAAAGCAGCGCAGGGCGTGATCCAGCGCACCTGTCCGGTCAAAGCCGCGCTCGGCGGCAAACCGCTCCAGGCGGCGCGCCAGATCGTCGTCGAGGATGATGCTGACCGTTACTGGCATGGGGCGTCGTCTCCGGATGGCGGAGTACAGACTAGCTTAGCCTTCGCCGCCTAGATAGGGTTTGTAGCCCATGTCGGTTTCGACCAGATGCTCGACCATCAATTGGGCCAGATAGCGTACCGACAGGCGAAGATAATCCAATTCATCCGAACCGCCGGCCGATTCCACTAAGCTGTAGGCCATGTGGTACAGGACGCGATGCTCCATCACATGAGGCGCGGCGGCGGGATAGGCGGTGGCGCCGAAGATGCGTTCTTCCGACTCGAAATGGGCTTTGAGGTTCTCGACCACCTCCGCGAGGGCGGCTCTGATCCGGGACGCATCGCCCTGGTCCAGAAGCACGACCACCCGTCCCACCTGCTCCAGGAATGCACGATGCTCGCCGTCGATGATGGGGTTGCCGACCGAAAGCAGCCGGCTCCACGCCGGAATCGATATCCTGGTGCCGACCGGCTTCATCCCTTCCCCTTTTTCTTCGACGTCTACTTGCCGATCCCGGAGCAGACCCGGCCGACGAAGGCATCGATGTCGTCGTTCATGCCGACGGTGCGGGCCGCCAGATCGCCGGCGGCGACCAGCACCTGACCGGCGGCGTCGGTGGCGGTGCCGGCGGTGCTGGCGACCTCGCCGATGGTGTTGGCCACGGTCTGGACGTTGGCGGCAACGCCGCGGATGTTGCGGCTCATGTCGGCGACGGCGGCGCTTTGTTCCTCGGTGGCGGCGGCGATGCCGGTGGCGTTGTCGTTGATCTCGCGGATCTTGCCGGCGATGTTGCGCACCGCGCCCACCGCCTGCTGGGTCGCCTGGCGCATGCCGGCGATCTGGTTGGAAATCTCCTCGGTCGCCCTGGCGGTCTGATTGGCGAGGTGCTTGACCTCGTTGGCGACCACGGCGAAGCCTTTGCCGGCATCGCCGGCCCGGGCCGCCTCGATGGTGGCGTTGAGGGCCAGAAGGTTGGTCTGGCTGGCGATCTCGGTGATCAGGTTGACCACCTCGCCGATCTTCTGGGCCGCCTGATTGAGGCCGGCGATGGCGGAATCGGTTTCGGTGGCGACCACGACGGTCTCCTGGGCCATGCGGGCCGAGGCCTGGATGCGCACCGCCACGTCGCGGATGCCGCCCGAGACCTGTTCGGCGGCGGCGGCGACCTGTTCGACGTGGATCGAGGCGTCCTCGGCGGCGGCGGCGACCCTGGACGACTGGTCGCTGGTCTGGGTGGCGATGGCCGACATCTGTTGCGCGGTGGCTTCAAGCTCGGTGGCGGTGGCGGCGACCACGCCGGTCACGTGCTTGATGGTGTCGCCGACGCCGGTGGCTTCGGCCGCAACCTGATAGCCCAGCGAACCCGCCGCCGCCACCACAGCCGCGCTGAAGGCGGGCCACGCCATTATGACCACCGGGGTTAATATGCAAACTGCACTCATGATGATTTAATCGTTGTTTTCGTTGTTAATTTAGACCGGGCCTTCGCAATTTC
>CAIUSV010000086.1 GCA_903901915.1 uncultured Rhodospirillaceae bacterium
AACCTAGTGCTCTCGGGGCGGGGCGGCGTTCCCAATGCGCCGCCCCATCCGCTGGTCAGAAGGTGACGGCGTCGCCGCCGGCTGCGGGGGGCGGAGCCTCGGCCGCGTCCTCGGCGGCGGGGCTCCGGTCGGTGGCCGGAAACATCACCACCTTGGTCTTGCCCTCGTGGTCGGGGATCGGCAGGGCATCGAAGTCCAGGCTGAAGCCCTTGGCGTTTTGCCAGCCGGTGCCGATCCGGACGAAGCGGGTCTTGCCGTCGCGGCCTTGGCGCGGAACGGTGAGGTCGAAGCGAGTGGCCATGTCAGTCTCCTTTGGTGATGGCGGCGGGGCACCACGCCCCGCCGGTGGTCTCCGCCGTTCAGGCGGCTTTGGCGCCGAACGGGTCGGCAAGGCTGGCTCTGGGCTTGCGGCCCTTGGCCATGGCCTCCTTCAGCTCGTCCTTGCAGGCGATGACCGCCTCCTGAAGGGTCTCGGGCAACTCGCCGAAGCGCGCCGTGGCGGCCCGGAACGCCCCGGCGAGCTGTTCGAGGGTCTTGGCCTGCTCCATGGCGGCGATGAGGGCGCCGGCAATGGGGCGGGCCTTCTCCACTTGGGCCTCGGTCAGGTGCTCCGGCGTGCCGACCGAAGCCTGGGCCTTGTCGTAGAGCGCCAGACCGAACGGATTGCCGAAGGTCATCAGGGCGCGCTTCATGGCGTCGGATTCGGCCTGCTTCGCCGCGCCCTCGAACGCCATGTTGGGGTCCTCGGCGATGCCGGAGCCGTAGCCGGTGCCCTCGCGGACCACCACCTTGTCGCCGGCCTCCACGGTGACGCGGACCTTCGCCAGGTAGCCGACACGGGTCATGGTGACGGGCTCGCCGTCGGGGCCACGGACGATCTCCTTCTTGCCGGCCCGCTCGTTGAACCGGGTCTTGGGGAAGGTCTCAGTCACGGTCCGGTCGAGCAGGACCGTCTCGCGCCGCCAGCCATCGAAGCCGAAGATTCGGTTGGCCTCGTCGATGGCGCGCCACGCCTCGATGTAGAACAACGTCTGGCTCGCCTGCTGGCGCTTCTTGACCACACCGGCGTCGAGGACGTCGGCGAGGGTGCGGATTTGCTTGTCGGTGAAACCGGTCATTGTCGTGCCCTCCTCAGGCGGCGATGAGCTGGTCGACTTCGCGCTGGGCGAAGGTCGGCAGGTTGAGGATGAAGGCGGTGTCTTGGTCCGGGGTCTCGGGATTCCGGTAGCCGTGCCATTCGCCGGTATCGACGCAACGCTTGAATTCGTCGATGGCCTTGCGGTTCAGGGCGCGGCCGGCATCGATGGCGTCGTCGCCGAAGCGGCAGACCGTGACCAGATACGGCGCGACCTTGGCCTGGGTGACGAACCAGAAGTCGCTCCGGACTTCGCC
Organism: uncultured Rhodospirillaceae bacterium; assembly: GCA_903901915.1. Classification (GTDB taxonomy): domain Bacteria; phylum Pseudomonadota; class Alphaproteobacteria; order Rhodospirillales; family Magnetospirillaceae; genus Phaeospirillum. The sequence continues at coordinate 1,393 of CAIUSV010000086.1, forward strand.
GGTGGCAGCTTTCAGCACGTCGAGATACCACGCCGCCTGCTGGTGGTAGCCCAGAGCGAAGGCCCTGCGGGCGAATTCCTTGGGGTTGGCGCTGGTGGCGGTCTTGTAGTCCACGAGGGACTCAGGCCGAACGTAGTCCGGGCGGGCCTTGAGCCAGATGTTGCCGTCGCGGACGAAGGCCGACATCTCGGCTTGGCCGCCCACGAACGCCTTGGACGCGATGGGGTGGGCGAACAGCGCGGCGCGCATGGCCTCCAACTCGGCCATCTGGCCGATGAGCATCGGCACCTTGCCGTTGGTCCGGGCGGCGGCGCGGGCGTCCTGGGCGTCCTTCTTGCGCCAGTCCGGGGCGTCGATGACATCGAGGCGCTCGGCCAACAGGTCCGGCTCCAGGAACATCAGGTGCGAGGCCGTACCGAACTCGAAATGCTCTTTCGGCTCGGGCGTGAAGTTCGGATTGAGGTAGCTGTTCGCGTGCAGGAACGCGGGGCATTCGTTGATGAGGGTGCGGGCCATGCTGCTGGACAGCGAAGGCGCGTCGCAGATGTCGCCGTGGTAGTCGGTGAGCGCGATGTCGGTGTGGGTGCCGGGTGCCGTGATTTGCATGTCTTCCTCCCTGTCGGCGTGCGAGGCGCCGCTTGCTGGCCTGTCTGTCTCGCAGGAGGGATATGTGTCCGTTGGCGTCGCAGAGCGTCCCACGCGAAAAATATTTCCGTGAGCCTAATCGTCACGTTATTTCAGTGACTTCCGTGGATCCGGCGGCGATGGCGAACGCCCGTCGTATATGGGTGTCTAACGCCGGAACGCTCTGGAACGACAATCGACGGGCAGGCACTTTCCTGGACGGGGAACGCACCATCTCCTCGGTGCCGGCGAGGCGGGACGCATCGCGACGGCGCCAACAACCAACAAGGAGACGTCCATGAATGCGATGGCCCCCCAGCCCATGACCCCGGCGTTCGACGCCGATCAGGCGGCATTGGACCTTGCCGGCGAAATCATCGCCGCCGGGCAGCCCTTCCTCGCCACGGCGGATTGCGTGCGGCGCGCGGCGGAGATTCGGACCGAGAGCCGCGCCGCCTTCGACATGCTGCTCGGCACCGTCGGCCGCCGGGTCGCCGCCCGCGACTTCAAGGCAGCCGTCACGGCCCGGTGCAAGGCGACGGCGAAGCCCGTCGCGGCGGCCCCGCTCTATGAGTCTGGCGATTGGCGCGCCGACTTGAAGAGGACGGTCACCGGCGAGGCTCGCGCGGTGCAGCTCAATGCCGAGCTGGCCTTGAAGTTCGACGAAGCCATGGCCGGCGTCATCGGCTTCGACGAGTTCAAGGACACCATCATGATGATGAGGGCGGCTCCGTGGGTCGCCGCCGAAGGGTTCAAGCCTCGGCGCTGGACCGATGGCGACGATTTGAAGGCGACGAGCTGGGTGCAGTCCATGGACATCTTCGCCAATGCCGAAGTGGTGGCCAAGGCGGTCGAGGCGGTGGCCGAGGACGCCAAGTTCGACAGCCTGGCCGACTGGATTCGCGCCACCGATTGGGATGGCGAAAGCCGTATCGACGGGTGGCTCACCCTCTTCTGCGGCGCCGAGGATTCGGTCTATACGCGGGCGGTGGCGCGCCGCTTCCTCATCGGCGCGGTCGGCCGGGCGCTGCGGCCTGGCACCAAGTTCGACACCATGCTGGTGCTGGAAGGAGACCAGGGCCTTCGCAAATCGACCTTCGCCCGCGTCCTCGGCGGTGGCGGCACCTTCTTCAACGGCACTCTGGCCGACATGGGCAGCAAGGACAGCCGCGAAGGGCTCCGGGGTTCCTGGATCGTCGAGGTCGCCGAACTGGACGCCATGACCCGCAAGGACAGCAGCACCGCCAAGGCGTTCCTCGCCACCGAGACCGACCGCTTCCGCCGCGCCTATGGCCGCCGGGACACCGAGTTCCAGCGCCGGTGCGTGTTCCTCGGGACGTTCAATCCCGACGGTGTCGGCTACATCAAGGACCAGACCGGCGGGCGTCGGTTTTGGCCGGTGGTGTGCCGGGCCGTGACCGCCGACGGCCATCTGGACATCGACGGATTTCGGGAGGTGCTCCCGCAGCTCCTGGCCGAAGCGGTCGTTTGCATGGAGGCCGGGGAGCAGGCCCATCTCACCAAGGAGGAGGAGGAGTTCGCGCGCGAGCAGCAGGACGAGCGGATGGACCGGGACGCTTGGCACGAGGTCGTGGCCAAATATCTCGCCGACCTCGGCACGGGCGAAGTTTCCGTGCATGACGTCCTGTCCGACGCCATCGTGAAGTCGAAGGGCGACATGACCCAGGTCGACCAGAACCGGGTGGCGCGCATCCTCAAGCGCATCGGAATGGAGAGGAAGCAGCGGCGGACGCCGAAGGGCGGACGCACTTGGGTCTATGCCTGGCCGGACGGCGTCTCCAATGTCGTCCCGCTGAACCCCGCCGCCATCCGCGCTTGAGGAGAGAGACCATGCCCATCATCGACGCGCTCGCCGCCAACGGCCGGTTCCAGGTGACGGTCGACCGGGACGGCTCCTGGAAGTGGCTGGTCACCGTCCGTCCGGTCGGGGGCCTCGACTTCGACGAGGACGACGGCGACATCTTCGACCGAGTGGCGGCCATGCCGGAATGCCTCGACGCCGAGGACATGCTGGGATGGGCCAATCTGGCCGATTTCCCCGCCGGGGGCGAGGCGGAAGCCAGGCGCTTGGCCTTCGCGCTGCTGGCCGACGGTGCCTCGGCTCATCAAAGGCTTGAGGCGAGGATCGTCTGCGGCCTTTGAGCGCCACGAGCCGAACGTTCCGTGCAGAGGGCCGCAGTCGCGGCCCTTTTCGTGTCACCAGTCCATCCCCCTACTGGTGACAGAGTGGTGACGAAAAAACCGAACGATTTCAATCCTGTCACCACTGTCACCACTGTCACCAGTCTTTTTATATCTTAGGGACGGCTCCCATCTTTTCGAATGGAATATTCTCTCTGGTAGTCCCAAAACCGCCCCCGCCAAGTGGTGACCGGTGACACCCGGCGCTCCGCGCCGCCTGAACGGAACCTTCACCCGAGGTTTGACACGGCGTGAATTGGACCAAGATCGACGGCGGGACCGGTTTCTTCCTTGGCCGTCCCGGCAAACTCGGGGCCGCGCGTCGCACGCTGCG
>CAIUSV010000087.1 GCA_903901915.1 uncultured Rhodospirillaceae bacterium
CAGCCTAGGCTTCTGGTTGTACGAAAAAGCTGCGCTTTTTCATGGCTCAAACGCCGCTCTGGCTCAAGAGTTTCCCGATTTTCCGATTCAACTTAAATGCGGGAAACTCTAAGCCTTCGGCCGCTTGTCCACCACCCGCTTGGCCTTGCCCAGCGAGCGTTCGATCGAGTTGGGGACCAATACGTTGACCTTGGTGCTGATGCCGATATAGCTCTTGATGTGGTGCTGAAGGTCGTGGGCGGCGGCGGCCAGGGCCGAATCGTCGAAAGGCTGGTCGGCGCGGACCTCGACATTGACCGTCACCGAATCCAGATGACCCTCGCGGGTGACTTCCAACTGATAGTGCGGCGCCAGGCGGAAGTCCTTGAGGATCAGTTCCTCGATCTGGGTGGGGAAGACGTTGACGCCACGGATGATCAGCATGTCGTCGGAGCGGCCGGTGATCTTGCCCATGCGCCGCATGCTGCGCGCCGTGCCCGGCAGCAGCATGGTCAGGTCGCGGGTACGGTAGCGGATGATCGGCAGCGCCTCCTTGCTCAGGCTGGTGAACACCAACTCCCCCAGCGAGCCGTCGGGCAGCACTTCGCCGGTCTGGGGATCGATGATCTCGGGGTAGAAGTGATCCTCCCACAGATGGAGACCGTCCTTGGTTTCCACGCATTCGCAGGCGACGCCGGGGCCGATGACCTCGGACAGGCCGTAGATGTCCACCGCCTGGATGCCCATGCGGGTTTCGATCTCTTCGCGCATGGCCTCGGTCCAGGGTTCGGCGCCGAAGACGCCGATCTGAAGCGGACAGGTCCGGGTGTCGATGCCCTGGCGATCCATCTCGTCGGCGATGGCCAGCATGTAGCTGGGCGTGACCATGATGATCTCGGGCTTGAAGTCCATGATCAGCTGAATCTGCTTCTCGGTCTGGCCGCCCGACATGGGGATGACGGTGCAGCCCAGGGTCTCGGCGCCGTAATGGGCGCCCAGCCCGCCGGTGAACAGGCCATAGCCGTACGAGACGTGGCACTTGTCGGCGCGGCGGCCGCCGGCGGCGCGGATCGAGCGGGCCATCACCCCGGCCCACATGTCGATGTCGTTCTTGGTATAGCCGACCACGGTGGGCTTGCCGGTGGTGCCGGAACTGGCGTGGACCCGCACCACGTCGTCCATGGGCACCGCGAACATGCCGAACGGATAGGTGTCGCGCAGATCCGACTTCACGGTGAAGGGGAACTTGGCGAGATCCTTCAACTCCTTGAAGTCGTCGGGATGGACCCCCTTGTCCTGGCACTTCTTGCGATAGTGCTCGACGTTGGCGTAGGCATGGGCCAGCGACCACTTCATGCGGCTGGTCTGAAGTGCTGCGATCTCGTCGCGGCTGGCGTATTCGATGGGATCGAGCAGATCCCGGCTCGGCGCGATGCGCCGATGAGCGGACTTGGACATTTTACCCTCCCGAAGTGGCGAGGCCCTCTATTGGAGCCTTCGCCGGACACAAGACCCAGATTTACACTTTCTCGATCACCATGGCGATGCCCTGACCGACGCCGATGCACATGGAACACAGCGCGCGGCGGCCGCCGGTCTTGGCCAGTTGCAGCGCGGCGGTGCCGACCAGACGGGCGCCGGACATGCCCAGCGGGTGGCCGAGCGCGATGGCGCCGCCATTGGGGTTGACCCGCGCATCGTCGTCGGCCAGCCCAAGCTGGCGGGTGCAGGCCAGCGACTGGGCGGCAAAGGCTTCGTTCAACTCGATCACGTCGATGTCGGCCAGGGTGAGGCCGAGACGGGCCAGCAGCTTTTGCGTTGCCGGCACCGGGCCGATGCCCATGATGCGGGGTTCGACCCCGGCGGTGGCCATGCCGAGCACGCGGGCCAGCGGCTTAAGGCCAAGACGTCGGGCCATGTCGGGCGAGGCGAGCAGCAGCGCCGCGGCACCGTCATTGACGCCGCTGGCGTTGCCGGCGGTGATGGAGCCGCCGGCGCGGAACGGCGCCTTCAGCTTGGCCAGCGCCTCCAGGGTGGTGGCACGGGGGTGTTCGTCCTTATCGACGATGGTGACTTCGCCCTTGCGGCCGGGGATGCCGACCGGGGCGATCTCCTCGGCGAAGCGGCCGTTGGCCTGGGCCGCCGATGCCTTGGCTTGGCTGGCCAGGGCGAAGGCGTCCTGGTCCTGGCGCGAGATGTTGAACTGTTCGGCGACGTTCTCGGCGGTCTCGGGCATGGAATCGATGCCGTACTGCTTTTCCATCAGGGCGTTGACGAAGCGCCAGCCGATGGTGGTGTCATAGATGCGGGCGTCGCGGGAAAAGGCGCTGTCGGCCTTGGGCATGACGAAGGGGGCGCGGCTCATGCTTTCCACCCCGCCGGCGATCATCAAGCCGGTCTCGCCGGTGCGGATGGCACGGGCGGCATAGCCCACCGCGTCCATGCCCGATCCGCACAGCCGGTTCAAGGTGGTGGCGCCGGCGGTGATGGGCAGTCCGGCCAGCAGTAGCGCCATGCGGGCGACGTTGCGGTTATCCTCGCCGGCCTGGTTGGCGCAGCCCATGACCACCTCGTCCAGCAGGCTCCAATCCAGCCCGCCGTGGCGCGCCATCAGCGCCCGGATCGGATGGGCGGCGAGGTCGTCGGTGCGCACCCCGGCGAGAACCCCGCCGTAGCGGCCGACGGGAGTGCGGACGGTGTCGCAGATCAGCGCTTCGGACATCAGGAGATTCCTTCGATGAAATGGCCTTCAAGAATGCGGCACTGGCCGCGGAACAGCGCCACCACCTCGCCGGTCTGGGTGGTGACGACGCAGTCATAGGCGCCGTTGCGGCCCTTGCGGTATATCTCGCGGCAATCGGCGGTCAAGCGGTCGCCCAGCCGGGCGGCGGCGGGATAGCTGATCGAACAGTTCGCGGCCACCGCCATGCGGTTGTGGGAATTGCAGGCGTGGGCGAAGGCGTCGTCGGCCAGCGCGAAGGTGATACCGCCATGGCAGGTGCCGACGCCGTTCAGCATCGACTCGGTGACCGTCATGGAAACGCGGGCGTGGCCGGGGCCGATCTCGTCGAGGGAGAAGCCCAACAAGCGCGAGGCGGTGGCGCGGGCGGCAATCACGTCGCCGACCTGCTCGGCCACGGTCTGTGCCTTCCGCGTATCGGTCATCGCGTTACACCCCCGGAGGAATTCACCCTAATTAGGTATCGTAATACCGAATTGGAGTGGGGGACGTCAATCGTCGGATTATCCGGATGGTGATTGACTCATACTTTGGTCGGATACTTTTCCTTGCAACCATTCCAACCCGGCATTACGGTCACCCCTTATGGATTTGGACAGCGAGGCGTGGTCCAGTGCTGTTTATCAAGGGGTTAGTAAAGCGGGTTCTTACCGTCGTCTTCTCCGGGATGACGATGGCCGAGATCCTTGACCTACTTCTGCCCAATCGGCAGTCGGCGTTCGTCCAGCGTCGCCGCGCCTTGCTGGTACTGTCGCGTGTCCGTCTGGTAGCGATCGCTTTCGCCATACTGACGCCGCTGTGGATCCCCATCGATCTGATGGTGTTCGAGAGGACGCTGGCCATGTATCTGGCGGCGTTGCGGGTGTTGGCCAGCATTTCGTTCACGCTGCTGGCTTTGTCCCATCGCGGTTCGGACAGCGCCGACGTGGCGCGCTGGAGTCTGATCTGGCTGTTGACGGTGCCGACGGTATTCTTCCTGATCAGCAACCCGTTGCTGGCCCAGTTCGCCATTACCGACCCGGTGCAACAGGTGATCGCGGCCAGCTACGCCTTTCTGCCCTTCGTCATGGTCGCCGGATTGTCGGTGTTTCCCATCACGGCGCTGGAAGGGGCGGCCTTGAGCCTGCCGTTGCTGTTGGCCTACCTGATCACCGGGGTGCTGGGATATCAGATGCTGGCCTTCGCCTCCCATCTGGGGGCGCAGTGGCTGCTGATGCTGTTGGCGGTGGTGGCGACGCTGTCGGGCATGAGCCAATTGCACTTCATGAGCCAACTGGTGGATCAGGCATCCCATGATGGCTTGACGCGGGCCTATAACCGCCGGGTTGGCGAAGAGATGCTGGCTCAGCATTTCGTCAATTCGGCTCGGTCGCAAGCCGCGCTGGCGGTGGCTTTCGTCGATCTCGACGATTTCAAGTCGATCAACGACAAGTACGGTCACGAGGAGGGCGACAACGCGCTTCGCGCCGCCTCGGCGTCGCTGCGGCGGGTGTTGCGCCGGGGCGATCTGCTGATCCGCTGGGGCGGCGAGGAGTTCCTGGCGGTGATGCCCAACACCGATCCGGCGGGGGCGGTGATCGCGGTGCATCGCCTGCGGCTGTCCGGCCTGGGCATCCGCCCCGACGGCAGACCGCTGACCGCCTCGGTCGGCATCGCCGAGCGGGTTTCCGACGATATCGAAAGCTGGCATGACCTGGTGGAAAAGGCCGATCATCGCATGTATGCCGCCAAGCAGAGCGGCAAGGACCGGGTGATCGGCTGCGGCGACGTGCTGGTTGCCGCCCCGCTTCAGGCTGTCGCCGCGGGCTGAGGCCGGCTCAGCCCAGCTGGAAAATCCCCTCGATCTCCACCGCCGCGTCCAGCGGCAGCGACGGTGCTCCGACGGCGACCCGGGCGTGGCGGCCGGCTTCGCCCAGGACCTGGACCATCAGATCCGAGGCGCCGTTGATTACCTTGGGCTGGTCGGTGAAGCCGGGAGTCGAAGACACGAAGGCGGTCAGCCGCACCAGACGGCGCACCCGGTCGATGTCGCCGCCACCCGCCGCCCGCGCCTGGGCCAACAGGTTCAGCGCGCACAGCCGGGCGGCGCGGACGCCGTCCTCGATGCCCAGCGTGTCGCCCAGTTTTCCCGTCACCACCAGCTTGCCGTTTTCCAGCGGCAGCTGGCCGGACACGAACAGCAGATCGCCGGCCATAACGAAGGGGACGTAATTGGCGACGGCGGCGGCGGGGGTCGGCAACTCTATCCCCAGTTCCTTAAGGCGCGAGGCGATGGGTCCGCTCATGGTCGATGTCTCCGAGTGTGAGGGGCGGCAGGGTAGCGCGGCCGGAACCGGGAATAAAGGGTTGAGGGGCGGGCAACCGTGATATACGACGCTCCCACCACCCCTTGTCTTGTCCCGCCAGGATCGCCCGATGGCCTCGTTTTCGTTCGTGGATGCGCTCGGCCTGATCGCCGGGGCTCTCACCACCGTTTCCTTCGTCCCTCAGGTGGTGAAGACCCTGCGGACCGGCCACACCCGCGACATCTCGCTGGTGATGTGGCTGCTGTTCTGCACCGGGGTGGCGTTGTGGACGATCTACGGCGTACTGATCGCCGCATGGCCGATCGTCCTGACCAACGTTCCCACCCTCGGGCTGGCCGGTACCATTCTGGTGGTGAAGCTGAGCAACCGGGGCAAGGAGTAGGGGTTAGGCGCTGCGGCCGCCATGCAGGCTGGACCACTGCACCGGATCGTGGAGGAACGAGCGCACCTCCTCGACGGCGCGGCGGTCGAACTGGCCTTCCTCCTCGACCACCTCCAGCACGTCCCACCAGTTGCAGAGATAGCCCATGCTGACGCCGATCTCCTCCAGGCTTTTCAATGCCCCGGGAAAGACGCCGTAGAAGAACACCACGAAGGAATGATCGACCTTGGCCCCGGCGGCGCGCAGCGCGTTGACGAAGTTGACCTTGGAGGCGCCGTCCGACGCCAGATCCTCGACCAGCGCCACCCGGTCGCCTTCCCGGAAGTCACCCTCGATCTGGGCGTTGCGGCCGAATCCCTTGGGCTTCTTGCGGATGTAGAGCATGGGCAAGCTCATGATTTGCGAGATCCATGCGGCATAGGGAATGCCGGCGGTCTCGCCGCCGGCGATGGCATCGGTGGATTCGTGGCCGGCTTCGCGCAGGATGGCGGTGGCCATCAGGTTGCTGATGGTGGTCCGCGCGCGGGGGTACGAGATTACCTTGCGGCAATCGACATAGACCGGACTGGCCCATCCCGAGGTCAGGATATAGGGCTCTTCCGGGCGGAAATTGATGGCCTTGATCTCCAGCAGAATGCGCGCGGTGGTCAGCGCCGCCTGCTTCTGCTCGGGGGTACGGGAAACGGTTTGCGCCATGGTCGGTCCCTCCTGCCTTGCCGGTACCGGCGGGTATAGGCACAATCGACTTTTCCTGCAAGACGACAGAACAAGGAATCGAAATGTCCGACGTGATCGAGGTCAGCCGCGACGGCTCCATCGCCACCGTGGCGCTCAACCGCCCCGACCGCATGAACGCGCTCAACCTTCCCATGTGGCGCGGCCTCGCCGAGGCGTTCACCGCCCTTTCGGCCGACAAGTCGGTGCATGTGGTGGTGGTGCGCGGGGCCGGTGACAAGGTGTTCGCCCCCGGCGCCGACATCGAGGAGTTCGACACCCATCGCGCCAACCCGACCCAGGCCAAGGCCTATGATCTGGTGATGCGCCAGGCGCTGGACGCGGTGCGCGACTGTCCCCAACCGGTGGTGGCGGCGATCTACGGCCCCTGCGTCGGCGGTGCCCTCGAACTGGCCTGCTGCTGCGATCTGCGGATTGCGGCCCGGTCGGGCCGCTTCGGCGTGCCCATCAACAAGATTTCGGTGGTGATGGCCTACCCTGAACTCTCGGCCATCCGTCGGGTGGCCGGCGCGTCGGCGGCGTTGGAGATTTTGCTGGAAGGCCGGGTATTCGATGCCGACGAGGCCCTGGCCAAGGGGCTGATCAACCGGGTGGTGGATGACGAGGCCATGGAAGCGGAAATCGCCGCCACCGCCCGGCGCATCGCCGCCGGGGCGCCGCTGGCCAACCGCTGGCACAAGGCGTTCATCCGTCGCCTCGACGATCCCGCGCCGGTATCGCCCGCCGAACTCGACGAGTGTTACCGCTTCCTCGAGACCGCCGATTATGCCGAGGGCCTTGCCGCCTTCCGCGCCAAGCGCAAGCCGGTGTTCAAGGCGGAGTAGGCGATTACGGCCCGGCGACGCCCTCGGCGACCTTGACCAGGGTCCTGAGGTCGGTGCGCGACCCGACGTTGCGCTGGCGCAACCGGGTGGCGATCTTGGCGACGAGGTGGGGCTGGCCGGGGGTTCCGTATAGCTTGGCGAAGCCCTGCCGCCCCAGCGTCCGGAAGGCGACGGCGAGGAATGCCGCCGCCTGGACGGTGGACAGCGACAGGCCGGCGAACAACTCGCCACGCACCGCGTCGTTGACGCCGGCCATGGCGGCCACCAATTCGCGCGCCTCGTGGCCGTTGGGTTGTCCCAGCACCGCGGTGACGCTTCGGTCGGCGAGGGCCTCCCACCAGAAATCCTCCTGCGGCGTGCGCCGTACCGAGGAACCCGCTCCGGTGGGCGGAGTCCGGCGGGCCGCCGCCGGCCCCGGCCCCGGCCGTGGGCCGGGCGGAGGCGTTGGCGCCGGTGGCGGGCCGGCGGCGGCGGTGATGGCATCGAGCAATTCGGCCTCGCGGATGTCGAGAAGGCGCGGCCCCATCTCGATCACTTTGGAGACCGGCAACGGGGCATAGTGCGGCACCAGCGGGACCTGCCAGTCATGGATCAGGTATTCGTTCATCGCCTGATAAAGGTGTCCCGCCCGGGTGCCGGGATCGTCGGGGTTGCCGCCCAGTACGGCCTTGAAATGGCGCTTGGCATGGGTGCGCACGATCATGGCGACGATGTCGTGAACCGAGCGCCCGCAGCGCAGGCGGACGAAATCGTCGCCGACCGGTCGCCCCCGGGAATCGACCAGCAGCGCCTTGAAGGCGTCGCGGTGGCGGCGGAAGATACGGATGCAGCCGTCCAGCAGTTGGGAACTGGTCATGACGGCGTCGTAGAAGTCGCCGCCGGCCAGTTCGCCGAAGGCGGGGACCAGGCTGCGAAAGATGTCGGCCACCGGTCCCCTCAGGGTGTCATTGATGACGCGGACGGCGACGTTGTGGTCGGGAGCCGTCGCGACCCGGCCGGCGGTCCACCCCTGCGCGATGACGTCGTCCCTGGGCATGGTCACTCGTCTCAGAATCGGCCCAGGCTAATCGGGTGCGCCGGATTCGGGCAAACGACAAGATTTGACAGCTTGTGGTTTTAGTTGACGACGGCGATCGGTAATAGTCGGTCGAGAGCCTCCTTCAGGCGAGGCAGTTCGACCGGCTTGGCCAGATAGACATCCATGCCGGCGGCCGAGCAGTGTTCCGCCTCGCCGGACATGGCGTTGGCGGTCAGGGCGACGATGGGGGTGCGGCGGCCCGACGAGGCCTCTTCGGCGCGGATGGCGGCGGTGAGTTGGAAGCCGTCCATTCGCGGCATATGACAGTCGGTGATCACCAGGGCGAACGGCCGCTGCCGCCATGCCGCCAGGGCGGCGGCGCCATCGCCGCAGACCTCGGCGGGATAGCCCAGCAGATGCAGTTGGCGCAAGATCACCTGCTGGTTCACCGGGTGGTCCTCGGCGATCAGAATGGGAGCGCCGGTCCACGGCGCGGCGGGAGTGGCGGGGGCGGCGGGAATGGCGGCGGCGGCTCCGGCGGCGGCGGGCGCCCGGGCCGCGCGGATGGCGGCGTCCAGCAACTGGGTCGCCGTCAGCGGCCGCCCAAGAAAGCCGACGCAGCCGGGAAGGCGTTCCAGCTCGAAGCGGCCGGTGGGAAGGGTGCCATCGATGAACAGCAGCGGAGTGGTTCCCAGCGGTTCCAGGTCGGTGACGCCGACCGTGTCGCTGCCCAGCACCGCCAGATCGAACGGCGCCTGGGTGGCGGTGGCCTTGCGTGATGCCGCCACCGCCTCGCGGGCGCCGGGGACTCGTACCACGGCGGCGCCGGCCTGTTCGGTCACCCGCGCGATCAAGGCGCGCTCGTCGGCAAAGGGGGCGACCACCAGCACACGGATGCCCATCAGTTCGATGGTCGGCTCGATCGCCCCGGCTGCCGCCTCTCCCGCCGCCTCCGCACCGGCAGCCGCCAGCGGCAGGCTGACCCAGAAGGTCGAGCCAAGCCCCGGCCGAGTATCGAAGCCGATGGTACCATCCATCAGATCGACCAGGCGCCGGGTGATGGCCAGTCCCAGGCCGGTGCCGCCGAACCGGCGGGTGGTCGAGGTTTCCGCCTGGGTGAACGGCTGGAACAGCCTGTCGCGGATAGCCGGCTCGATACCGATGCCGGTATCCACGACGCGGATCTGCACCCAGGCGATACCGTCGGGGCCGGCACCGATCCGTTCGACGTGCAGGCTCACCCTGCCGGCTACGGTGAACTTGACGGCATTGCTGGCCAGATTGACCAGAATTTGGCGCAGCCGCGCCGGGTCGGCGGTTACCAGCGGCGGTATCGCCGGGTCGATGAAGGCGCGTACCGACACTCCCTTCGCGGCGGCGGCGGGAAGTACCGCCGTGGCGACGTCGTCGACGATCTGGCGGAGCGATATCGCCACCCGTTCCAGTTCCAGGCGTCCGGCCTCGATCCTGGAGTAGTCCAACACGTCGTCGATGATGCGCAGCAACGCCAGCCCCGATGCCCGCGTGGTGTCGATCAACTGTCGCTGGTCGCCGTCGAGCCCGGTGTGGCCCAGCAGGTCCAGCGTGCCGATCACCCCGTTCATGGGGGTGCGGATCTCGTGGCTCATGGCGGCCAGGAACGACGACTTGGCCATGTTGGCGGCCTCGGCGGCTTCCTTGGCGAAGGTCAGGGCGTCGATGGCGGCATCGCGGTCGCCGGTGGCCTCGTGGAACTTGGCCACGACCCGGTTGAACGCGGCGGCGATTTCGGCCGCCTCGGTTTCGGGCGCGGCGGCAATCGGCAGGGCGAAGGACAGCGGATGTTCGTGCGCCTCCATCTGGACCAGCAGGTCCTGAAGGGTCCTTCGGTTGGCCTCGCCGGCGCGGCGTTCGGCCTCGGCGCGTTCGCCTTCCAGCCGCTGCTTTTCCAGGGCGTTATGCCGAAACACCGCGACGGTTCGCGCCATCGCCGCCAGTTCGTCGTGCAGATCACGGTCTTCGACTTCCTGCGACCAGTCACCGCCGGCCCCGGCCTCCATCGCCCGGCGCAGGCCCAGCAGCGGGGTGCGGATCGACTGGCCGATCGCCCAACTGATCCAGGCGCCGACCAGCAGCAGAACCGCCGCCGCCGCCGCCCCCGCGGCGGCCAGGCGCACCAGTTGCGAGTGAGAGCGGGAGCGTAGGGTTTCCTCGCGCTGGCGGCCTCGGCCGATCAGGCGGTCGATGGACGCCGACATGGCGGCCTGACTGGCATCGACCTCGTCGCCGAGGACGCGCGAACGCTCCTCGAAACTCCGCGCCAGGGCGTCGATGGCGCCGGTCAGCGAGCGGGCGCGCTGCGCCAGGGCATTCAGGGCGTCGCGTTGCAGGTCACTGGCCGCCAGTCCCGCCAGGATCGGAATGGTTTCCGTCATGCGTTGCAGGCTGGCGTGGGCATTGGCGGCGCGGGCGGGGTTGCCGTTGAAGTAGAACAGGTTGATGGCAAGCAGGGCATCGACGAAATTCTCGTGGGACTTGACCAGCGCCGGCGTCAGTGCGTCGCCGCCCCGGGCTCGGGCGGTCGAGTTGAGAATGGCGTAAAGGCCCGACATCTCGCGCGTGCTCTGCAGCACCTGGCTTTCGTACAGGCGGCCGATATCGGCGTTGATCGCCTTCAGCGTCTGGAAGCCGGCGACGAAATTGCGCGCGGCGTGATGCATGGCGATGGCGTCGTCCGACAGCGGCTTTTCGTGGGCGGTAGCGTCGCCCATGGCAACGAACAGCTCTTCCGAATGGCGCATGGCCTCCTTCAGCAGATCCTCGGTGGGATTGGCCAGGTACTGGCGGATCTGGCCCTGAAGGCGGCTGGCGCGGATGTCGATGTCGGCCAGGGCACCGGTACGGCGCTGGACCGTGCGCAGTTCGTCGATATCGCCACTGACCACCAGGGCGGCGTGCCAGCCCAGCCCGCCCACCGCCAGCGCCACGAACACGTTGAGCGCAACCACGAGTGGAATGCGCCAAGCGATGGGCAAAGCCCTGATCCAGCGAACGAACCGAGCGTGTGCCATCCGGCTTCCATGCCATTTCAGAGACGGTCGAAGGAATGGTACGCGCCTGGACCCCGGCAGGGAAGGGGGCTTCAGGCGATCCCCCATCTTGACCGGCACCGCGCATTGCTCCAGCATGGTGTCTTTCTGATTTTCCACGGACGTGGATGGCTATGCGCCTTACCTTGCACACCGATTACGCGCTGCGGGTTCTCGTCCACGTCGGTCTCCGGGACGGTGATCTGGTGACCATCAGCGACATCGCCGACTGTTACGGCATCTCCAAGAATCATTTGACCAAGGTGGTCCATCAGTTGGGACGCAGCGGCTATCTGGAGACGGTTCGCGGCAAGTTCGGCGGCGTCCGGCTGTTGCGCGAGCCCGCCGATATCCGTCTCGGCCAGTTCATCCGCGAGACCGAAGAGGATTTCGCCCTGGTCCGCTGCATGCGCTGCGACTCGCGGGACGAGTGCCGACTGAAGGGCCGCTGTCTCGCCCAGACCGCGCTGGCCGCCGGCCTGGGGGCGTTCTTCGGCGAGCTTGATCGCTATACCCTGGCGGACATGCTGGACAGCGAACGGGGGGCCGTCCAGTAATACTGCCGTTTGGGTGAGGTTTCCCGCCGGCCGGAAACGGTGTATCCCTTGGTGTGGGGATCAACACCGTGGGGGAGTGGGGACCGATGTCGTTTAGCGATGGCGCCGACAACGAAAATGAACTGAGGGTCATCAACGAGTTCCTCGACGAACTTCGCGATACCGCCAGCCAGTTGCAGGTGTTGCTGGGAAACCTGCGTTCTAAAAGCGTGCCCATGGCCGAGGGGTTGGCGACGCTCAAGCGCGAAGCCAGCAACCTGCGCAGCCACGCCCACGGCATGAATCTGCCGCTGATCAAGCTGATCACCCATCGGCTGGACGAGTATGTCGGCGAGCTGAACGTGGTCACCGGGGCCGAGATCGACGAGATCCAGGTCTTCATCGACAAGATCGAGAAACTGGCCGACGGCGAGCAAGTCTCCGATGCCGAGGCTCCGGCGGTGGTCCGCGCCCTGCCGGCCAAACGCACCGCCGAGGTGGATTTCGGCAAGATCGAAAAGAAGAACATCGAGATTTTGCTGGTGTTGCCCGAAAAGGCGATGGCCCACATCGTCGAACGGGAACTGGCGGCCTGCGGCTATCGCACGTCGGTCATCCGCGATGGCTTCGCCGCCATCGAGACGGTGGTGCGCACCCGGCCGGACATGGTGCTGGCCTCGATGGAACTGGGGATGCTGACCGGAATCGACCTGGGCTGCGCCCTTGCGGCCATGCCCACCACCCAGCAGATCCCTTTCGCCCTGTTCACGAGCTATGAGTGGGGCAGTCCCAAGCTGCGCGGCATGCCGCAGCGGGCGGCCCTGATCCGCAAGGGGGCGAAGTTCGGCGACGATCTGGCCGAGACCCTGGCTCGGTTCGAGATTACCTGACCGGCGGGGTCTCGCCCCGTATCCGGCCGCGCTTGCCCGCCTGTCGCCCGGTCTGGACGGCGGCGGATCGTTCGGTCAGGAGGCCGCTTTGCTCGGCGATGGCGACCGCCTCGGCGGTGGTTCTGGCGCCGATCTTGGTCCGCGCCGTGCGCAGCAGGCGGCCGACATTGGCTTCCGGCAATCCCAGGGCGGTGGCGATCTGCCACAGGCTCTCCCCGGCGGCGATACCCTTCAGACTGCGGCACTCCTCCGAACTGAGGCGTTGACCGTCTTCGTCCCGGCGGGAGGCCGTCAAACGGTCCACGGCCGCGTGATAGCACCGCCCGATCCCCGGCAGGCCGGGGTGGGTGGCGAGGGCTTGCCGCAGGCATTGCGACGTTTCAAATGCCAGACAAAGGAGCGCGAACCCCCCGTCGCGCGGCTCGAACGGGATGGTGTAGCCATCGCCGAGGCCGAATTGCGCCGCCTCGTCGAACAGCCGGCGCTGAGCGGGCGCAAGGGGGAGGCCGGCAAGAAAGCCCCAGTCGAACGGCGTCAGGGTGCATCGGGCCCGCGCCACCACCGGGTCGATGGCGCGATAGTTCATCGCGTGATAACGGGTTATCCACGGTTCGGGGTAGGTGGTGTCAAGATAGCGGATGCTACCGCCGGCGGCAAAGGAGGCATAGGCGTGGCAGCCGACCCCCGCCCGGACGGCGAAGCGCCGGAAGGCATCCCGCGCGGTGGCAAGAGTCCCGGCCCCGGCCAGGATGGCGGTCAGCTCGCCGATCGACTCGTCCATGCCGCTGCTCCACCTGCACACTTTGGTCGTTTCGCGGCAATTCTAGGTGTATTATTGAGTGCGGGCAAGGGTGTGCGGTGGGGGTTGATGGCGCTGTCGGGACGTGCTTCTATCGTGACGTACCATGATGAAGCAGGGCGGAATGTCATGAAATCCGGTTGGTTGCTGTCGTTGTGGGCGCTGGCGGTGGTGATGATGATTCCGGCGGTCGCTCCCGCGGCGCGCGAGCTGACGGTGGGGGTCGAGGATATCGACTATTCGCCGGCTTACGGCGTGCGCGGCGGGCGGTTCGTCGGTGCCGGCGGGCAGATTCTCGATGCCTTCGCGGCGGCCAAGGGGCATCGGCTGGTCTACCGGCCGTTACCGGTCAAACGGTTGCTGGCCGAGTTGATCCATGGCGGCGTCGATCTGAAGTTTCCCGACAGTCCCGATTGGCAGGCGAGCCTGCGCCGGGGCCAGTCCATCGCCTATTCCAAGCCGGTCTTCGCCTATATCGACGGCACCGTGGTGTTGCGTGACAACGCCGGCATGGGGGTCGATGCCGTGCGCCGGTTGGGTACCGTCGCCGGTTTCACTCCCTTCGCCTGGGGCGAGCGTATTCGGGCGGGAAAGGTGGAGTTGATCGAAAACCCCGGTTTCGAGCAGTTGTTGCGCCAGGTCCAGACCGGGCGTATCGATGGTGCCTATGTCAATATCGCGGTGGCGCTGCACTGGGCCGATCAGGTTCTCGACAGTCCCGGGTTGTTGGCGTTCGCCCCCGCTCTGCCCCATATCGCCGAATCCTACCGCCTGTCGTCGGTTTCGGCGCCTGAAATCATCGCCGAATTCGACGACTGGCTGAGCCGCAACGGCAAGCTGGTCGCCGACATCATCGCCCGCGCCGGCGCCGAGCGGGGCGTGCGGTAGGGTAATGGAAAAAGGGCCGGTTCCCTTGCGGGAACCGGCCCTGTCGTCGCGGACCGAGGAGATATTGGGATCGGGTCCGCGCCGGGGGTTATGAGCAGCCGGTGGTGCCGCCGCAGGTGTCGCATTTCAGGCAGGTGCCGTTGCGGACCAGGGTGAAGTTGCCGCATTCGGGGCAGGCATCGCCTTCATAGCCCTTCATGCGGGCGGTGCGGATCTGTTCGGCGCGGGCGTCGAATTCCTGAAGCAGGGCCTCGGTATCGACCCCGACGGGGACCGCCGTCTGGGCCGACGCCGCCATTTGCATGCCGCCGGAGGCATCGCCCGCCGCCGAGCTCTGTCCGCCGCCCTGTTTGAGGAACAGCAGGTTGGACGAGCGGACATAGCCGCGCGATGCCACCCGTTCCACCACCGCGAGATGTTGAGCGGCGACGCTGGGGACGTCGAGCTGGCCTTCCGAGGCGCCGCGCCCGACGGTATCGGGCATCAGATCGGCCGGTTCGACATGGGCGAGGTCGCTGCGATCGAGATAGGAGATCGCCAGCTCGCGGAAGACGTAGTCGAGGATCGAACTGGACATCTTGATGGTCTCGTTGCCCTCGACCATGCCCGATGGCTCGAACCGGGTGAAGGTGAACGCCTCGACGAACTCCTCCAGCGGCACGCCGTATTGCAGGCCGACCGAGATGGCGATGGCGAAGTTGTTCATCATGGCGCGGAAAGCGGCGCCTTCCTTGTGCATGTCGATGAAGATCTCGCCCAGCTTGCCGTCCTCGTACTCGCCGGTGTGCAGGTAGACCTTGTGGCCGCCGACGATGGCCTTCTGGATATAGCCCTTGCGCCGGTCGGGCAGGCGGCGGCGGCGCTGTTCCTGGCTCAGCACCCGCTCGGCCATGCGCTCGGCGACGATCTCGGCGCGGGCCGCCGCGGGGGCCTCGGCCAGTTCCTCGGCCAGTTCGCCGGCGTCGTCCAGCAGCGATGCCTGTAGCGGCTGGCTGAGCTTGGAGCCGTCGCGATAAAGCGCGTTGGCCTTGACCCCCAGGCGCCACGACAGCATGTACGCTTCCTTGCAGTCCTCGACCGTGGCCGAATTGGCCATGTTGATGGTCTTGGAGATGGCGCCCGAGATGAAGGGCTGGGCGGCGGCCATCATGCGGATATGGCTGTCCACCGACAGCGACCGCTTGCCGATGCGGCCGCAGGGGCTGGCGCAGTCGAACACCGGCAGATGCTCGTGCTTGAGGAAGGGCGCGCCCTCCAGGGTCATGGCACCGGTGACGTAGGTATTGGCGAGGTCGATCTGCTCGCGGGTGAAGCCCAGCCAGGACAGCATGTCGAAGTTGTAGTCGTCCAGCCGGTCGCGGGGAATGCCAAGCTTCTCGGTGCAGAACTGTTCGCCCAGGCCGTACTTGTTGAAGACGAACTTGATGTCGAAGGCGCTTTCCAACTGGCCTTCGATGCGATCCAGGGTGTCTTCGTCGAACCCCTTGGCCTTCAGGCTGTCGTGGTTGACATGGGGCGCGCCGCGCAACGAGGCGTGGCCGACGGCATAGCGGATGATCTCGGCAATGTCGGCCTCGCCATAGCCGAGCGTGCGCAGCGCCTCGGGCACCATGCGGTTGATGATCTTGAAGTAGCCGCCGCCGGCCAGCTTCTTGAACTTGACCAGGGCGAAGTCGGGTTCGATGCCGGTGGTGTCGCAATCCATCACCAGGCCGATGGTGCCGGTGGGCGCCACCACCGAGACCTGGGCGTTGCGGAAGCCGTGGCGTTCGCCCTTGGCCAGCGCCTCGTCCCACGCCTGACGCGCGGCGGCCAGCAGGGCGGCGTCGGGGCAGTTGGCGGCATCCAGCGGTACCGGCGAGACCGACAGGGCCTCGTAGCCGGTGCCCAGCCCGTGGGCGGCGCGGCGATGGTTGCGGATCACCCGCAGCATGGCGGCGCGATTCTTGTCGTAGCCCTCGAACGCCCCCAGCTCCTCGGCCATGTCGGCGGAGGTGGCGTAGGATTCGCCGGTCATCAGCGCGGTGATGGCGCCGATCAGGGCGCGGCCCTTGTCGCTGTCGTAGGGGATGCCCTCGGCCATCAGCAGGCCGCCGACATTGGCGTAGCCGAGGCCCAGCGTGCGGAACTCGTAGGACAGTTCGGCGATGCGCGGGCTGGGGAACTGGGCCATCAGCACCGAGATTTCCAGCACCACCGTCCACAGCCGCACGGCGTGGCGGAAACCCTCGATGTCGAAGCTGCCGTCGTCGCGGCGGAAGCACATCAGGTTGAGCGACGCCAGATTGCACGCCGTGTCATCGAGGAACATGTATTCCGAGCACGGATTCGAGGCGTTGATACGGCCCGATTCCGGGCAGGTGTGCCACTCGTTGATGGTGGTGTCGAACTGGATGCCGGGGTCGGCGCAGGCCCAGGCGGCCTCGCCGATCTGTTCCCACAGGTCGCGGGCCTTCAGCGTCTTGGCGATCTTGCTGGAGTTGCGATGCTTGAGCTGCCAGTCACCGTCGTTGATGACGGCGCCGAGAAAGCCGTTATCGACCCGCACCGTGTTGTTGGAATTCTGGCCCGACACCGTCAGGTAGGCCTCGGAATCCCAATCGGTGTCCAGCACCGGGAAGTCGATCTTGGTGTAACCCTGGCGGGCGAACTGGATGACGCGCTGGATATAGTTTTCCGGAATCTCGCATTTGCGCGCCGCGATGATGGCCGCGCGCAGCCGCTTGTTGACCTTGGGGTCGAAGCGCGACGTGCCGTCGTCGGCGCCGTCCCATTCGCGGCAGGCGGCCATGACCTCGCCCAGATGCCTGGACGCCAGGCGCGAGCCGGCCACCAGGGCGGCCACCTTCTGCTCTTCCCGCACCTTCCAGGCGATGAACTTTTCGATGTCGGGGTGATCGACGTCGACCACCACCATCTTGGCGGCCCGCCGGGTGGTGCCGCCCGACTTGATGGCGCCGGCGGCGCGGTCGCCGATCTTGAGGAAGCTCATCAGCCCCGACGAGCGGCCGCCGCCCGACAGCCTTTCGCCCTCGCCGCGCAACCGGGAGAAGTTGGTGCCGGTGCCCGAGCCGTACTTGAACAGCCGGGCTTCGCGCACCCACAGATCCATGATGCCGCCCTCGTTGACGAGGTCGTCCTCGATGGACTGGATGAAGCAGGCGTGGGGTTGGGGATGCTCGTAGGCCGACTTCGAGCGGACCAGCTTGCCGGTCTTGAAGTCCACATAGGAATGCCCCTGGCCGGGGCCGTCGATGCCATAGGCCCAGTGCAGGCCGGTGTTGAACCATTGCGGCGAGTTGGGCGCTCCCATCTGGCGGGCCAGCATGTGGGCCATCTCGTCGCGGAAGGCCAGCGCGTCGGCCTCGCCCTCGAAATAGCCGCCCTTCCAGCCCCAATAGGTCCAGGTGCCGGCCAGACGGTCGAACACCTGCCGGGCGCTGGTCTCGCCGACCGCCGGTTCGTCGCCGTCGGGCTCGTGGCGGCACAGCCATTCCGGCACGCCCTTTTCCGCCACCCGCCTCAGCCTGGCGGGAACGCCGGCCTTGCGGAAATACTTCTGCGCCAGCACGTCACACGCCACCTGGGACCAGTCGGCCGGGACCTCGATATCCCGGGCGGAAAACACCACCGAGCCATCGGGGTTGCGGATCTCGCTCGTCGCCTTGCGGAACTCGATTCCGGCATAGGCCGATTCACCGGTCTTGGTGTAATGACGCTGGACCCGCATTGTATCCCCTCTGCTCGGCTGGTCGTGGACGACTCTCGTTCGACTAGGGAGCGCGAGACAAAGGACGGTTGCCACCCGGCCACCCCCCTTCCTCCGTCGCCCCACAAGATGTTGTGGTTCTCCCTCGACAGAGACGCAGGCTATGACACGCGAGCTGGTCGCGTCAAGATGTAGTTCGTTCACAAACCTTACCCACGATATGCAGAATTTTGCTTTATATTGTGACGAAATACGATGAACACCCCCAAGGTATGGTGGATCGAGGTCCGCCTCTCAACCCCTCTGGACGGACGGGGGGGCTTTTGCCTATAGTCCGCCCGACACTTGCTGCGCGAGGACGATTATGGCGACGCTGGGCACCCTGCTATTCACCTGGACCAAGGGCAAGCTGGTTGGCACCGATACCGCCGGCAACCGCTATTACACCGAGCGATCGACGGCCAAGGGCCGCCGCACCAAGCGCTGGGTGATCTACAAGGGCGAGACCAATGCGTCCAAGGTTCCGCCGGAATGGCATGCCTGGCTGCATTTCACCTCGGACAAGCCGCTGACCGACGTGGCGCGTCAGCCCTGGCAGAAGCCGCACGAGGACAACCGGACCGGTACCTCGCAGGCCTATCTGCCGCCGGGGCATAATCTGGCTGGCGGCCGGCGCGAGCGCGCCACCGGCGATTACGAGCCCTGGACTCCCTGATCTGATCACCGCTTTTCTGGGGGAGGGGGCATGGCCAGCCGGGGCGATCGCGACACCGTGACCGGCGGCGCCGTCGTTATCGTCGGCGCGCTGTTGTTGGCGATGGCCTTTGCCCTTGGCGGCAAGTCAGAAGATGCCTCGGATGGGTATGACCTTGCCGCCCGTTTCAACCGCGCCGACGGCATCTCCGTCGGCAGTCCGGTGCGGCTGTCGGGAACGCTGGTGGGCCGGGTGGTCGGCCAGAAACTGGACGAGCAGTACCGGGCGGTGCTCACGGTCCGGCTGCGGCCCGACGTCAAGCTGACCCGAGATACCGCCGCGGTGATCTATACCGACGGTCTGTTGGGCGCCAAGTTCGTCGAATTGAAGCCGGGCGGCGAGGACGAGATGCTTAAGCCCGGCCAAGAGATCGCCTACACCCAGGATGCGGTGGTGATCGAGGATCTTCTGGACATGATCATCCAGCAGGCGCGGGCGAAGCGGGGGTATCTCGACCGTCCGCTGCCGTCCGCCACCAACTGAACAGGCAAGGTGGACCCCATGGGACGCAATATGATCGAGACCGTCATGGGCGCCGTGGTGCTGGCGGTGGCGGCGTTCTTCCTGGTGTTCGCCTACACCCATGCCAACATCCGCAAGATCGAGGGCTACGAGGTGGTGGCGACCTTCACCAGTGTCGGCGGTCTCGACACCGGTGCCGACGTCAAGATCAACGGCATCAAGGTTGGGACCGTGATGTCGCAGGCGCTGGACCCCAACACCTATGATGCGGTGGTTCGGCTGTCGATCGCCCACGGCATCCAATTGCCCGCCGACACCGTCGCCAGTGTTTCCAGCGAGGGCCTGTTGGGCGGCAAATTCGTCAAGCTGGCCCCGGGCAAGTCCAAGGCCATGATTGCCGCCGGCGGCAATCTCGGTCCCACCAAGAACTTCAAGTCCATCGAGGAGATGGTGGGCAATCTGATTTTCCTCGCCACCGCCGATAACCAGCCGGCCGCCGCCAAGGCTCCGTCCGAGAAATGAGACCTGGCACCGCGGCTCTGGCTCTGGTGTTGGCGCTGGGTGCCGCGTCGGGTGCGGTGGCGCAGACCGCCGGTGCCGACCTGTCCTTCGACACGGCGGTGTTGCAGGGACTCGACAAGGTCACCGCCCGCATCGTCAGCATCGAGGCCCCGGTGGGGGTGCCGGTGCATTTCGGGTCGCTGGAGATCATCGCCCGGGCGTGCAAGAAGCGCCGTCCCGAAGACCAGCCGGAAAGCGCCGCCTTTCTCGACATCTGGGAATTGCGGCCGGGGCAGCCGGCCACCGGCCTGTTCCGGGGCTGGATGTTCGCTTCCAGTCCGGCGCTGTCGGCGATGGAGCACCCGGTCTACGACATCTGGACGATGGACTGCCGCAACGGCCGGGGGCGCTAGCTTTTAGTCCTGGGCGGCTTCCTCCCACGGGATGGCGGGGTCGCCTGGGAATACGGCGCGCTCCTGCAATGCGGCGTCAAGCCGGCGGCGGTAATCGTCGCGGGGAATCTCGATGGCGCCGAAGCGGCGCAGGTGGTCGGTGACGAACTGGGTGTCGAGCAGCCTGAATCCCCCCCGTTTCAGCCGCGCCACCAGATGGACCAGGGCCACCTTGGAGGCGTCGGTCCGGCGCGAGAACATGCTTTCGCCGAAGAACGCCGCCCCCAGGGCCAAGCCGTAGAGGCCGCCCACCAGCGTGTCGTCCCGCCAGCACTCCACCGAGTGGGCAAGGCCAAGGTGGAACAACTGGACGAACTGGCGCACGATTTCTTCGTTGATCCAGGTGTCGGGGCGGTCGTCGGCGGCTTCGCCGCACGCGCGCATCACCGCCTCGAAGGCGGTGTCGCAACGGATGGTGAATGGCTGGTGACGCAGCGTCCGGCGCAGGCTGCGGGAAATATGAAAGCCGTCAAGCGGCACGATGCCGCGGTGGTCGGGTTCGATCCAGTACAGCCGGGGATCGTCCCGGCCGCGCGCCATGGGAAATACGCCGGAGGCGTAGGCGCGCAACAGCAGGTCGGATGTCAGCGGGCGCATGGCCGCCAGGATATCAGAATGGCCGCGGCCGGTAGAAGCGTCCCGAAAGCCCGACCCGGTCAAGGGCGTAGGACCGCTCGATCTCGTCGAATATGTCGTCGCTGAAATTGATGAAGCGCTGCGGCATCGTCTGCACCCCCGGTGCCTCATCGCGGGGGTGTTCCCGCTGGCTGGAGATCTGCACCACCGCCGCTTCGTGCCGGGCCAGGGCGCCGACCAGAACGTCACGGGGCAGTCGGCCAGTGAGCGTCGCCTGCACCACGTTGTAGGGATCGACCCACATGGGTTTGCCGGCGCGCTGGCACAGCAGCATGGATTCGCATACTACCGGGCCGGGAATGCCGCGTAGATAGGCGACGTCGTCTCGGAACAGTCGTTGGCGCAGCTCGAACTCGCCCAGGGCATCGACGGCGAAACGCCCCAGCGCCTCGGGCGTGAACAGGATCACGCCGGCATTGGCCAACAGCGCCAGGATGGCCGGGGCGACGCGGGGCAGGGCCGGTTGGCGGCGCAACCATGCCGCCGCCAGTCCGATGGCGATGGCGATGGCGACCATGGCGTCGAAGAAGATGTTGACGTCCACCCCGGCCCCGCCGGCGAAACCGATGCCAAGCACCAGACCGCCGGCGAGATAGGCGGCCACCTGCCCGCCGACGGCGCCGTTCCGGCGCAGGATCAGGAACAGGACCGCCAGCGTCAGCGGGGCTTGCAGCCGGCCGAGCACCTCGACCGTCAGCAGCACACCGCGCCCGACGTCGTAAATCCGCGGCGACAGCAACTGGCGGAAGAAATCAGCGCCGAACATCACCCAGATTACCGCCGTGGCTGCGCCGGCCAGGGTGGTGCCGGTCAGCAGGTAGCTCCAGCGCGCCTTGCCCGGCACCCGCCACAGCACATGAACCGTCACCACCAGCGGCAGCACCAGGACATTGTGCTTGGTCAGCAGGCCGGCGGCGAACAACGCCGCCACCGCCGCCAACCGCGCCGGGGTCGGCGGTCCGCCGACATAGAGGGCGAAGCCGGCGCACAGGAACCCCTGGGCCAGAAGTTGCGGATCGTTGACCCCGACATAGTCGGTGGCGAAGGAGCAGAACAGGGCGAGGCAGGTCGATACCGCCAGGATCGCGTCGGCGCGGCCGCCGCCTCCCGCCCGGACCACCACGCCGGAACACAGGGCGATGACCGCCATGGCCAGCACCGACAGCAACCGCCCGGTCAGCAGGGTGTCGCCCGACACCCGGCCAAGCAGCCCGACCAGATAGAACGACAGCGGCGGGTAATTGTTGAAGAACAGCGGACCCTCGCCGGAATAGGGTGACTCCCCGGTCATGGCCCGCAGTTGCTGATAGACGCTCCAACCTTCGTTGTAGTCGATCTCCAGATCAAGGCCGATGCGCACCACCGGATAGGCGAACAGCACGGCGGCCAGTCCGGCCAGGACGGCGACGGTGACCCGGTAGGGCTCGAATCTGGGCACGGGTTCCTGAGTCCTTCGATGTAGCGACGCGCTGGTTGCGGGAGGTGTAGTCCCCAACGGCACGGTTGTCAAAATCGGCGATGGAAGCCGCTCGGCCGGCGGTGTAGAGTCTTGGTGGGGAGCCTTGGGGGAGGTTGCTGGCGGTATCGGATTGGCGGATGGCGATGGCGACCGATATGGAACAGCAAAAGGACAGGCGGCGCCAGATCCGCCGGGTGGGCCAGGACCTCCTGGTGGTTATCGACCGGCGGGCATTTCCCGTGATCGACATTTCCACCGAGGGCGTCAGTTTTCAGGGGAGCGGCTATGGAATCGGCGAGGTCGTCAAGATACGCGTCGCCCGGTTGAGCGATACCTCCGACGACGTCGCCGCCACTGTCACGGTCCGGGCCGTGGAGGATAACGTCATAAGGGGAGAATTCCGTCCCAACATGCCGCTGCTTCATTATATCATCAGCCATATCGGCGAAGCGACCGGCGCCAAGCCCGCCTATTTCGGGGGCAAAGCGAAAGAGTGATGCGAGAGCGAAACGTCACGGCAAGAGGGGGAAGAGCGTTGGGGACTATCCGATGGTCGGCCGCCTTGGCGGTCATGGGGGTTTCGATGTTGATCGGCACTTCGGCATTGGCGGACGACGTCTGGACGATTCCCGATCCGAAGAAGGTGCCGGACGACGAGATGGGACGGCTGATCCACCGGGGTGCCTATGTGGTGGAAGAGACCTACGAAATCATCGGGCCCGAGGTGGCCGACGCCGCCAAGCGCTATGCCGGCAACAACTTGGCCTGCGCCTCGTGCCATATGCTTAACGGCACGGTCAAATTCGGCTTTCCCCTGGCGGGAGTGTCCGAGCCGATCGAGGACAAGGTCAACACCTGCCTGGTCATCAATATGAGCGGACGGCCGTTGCCGGCCGATGCGCCGGAGATGACCGCGATCGTCGCCTATGTCCGCTTTCTCGGCAGCCAGATGACGCCGGCCCAGGCCGCGGCGGGGCGGGGCGTCCGGCCGCTCGCGGTTGCCGGCAATGCCGCCCAGGGCAAGGCGGTGTTCGCCGAGATCTGCGCGGTCTGTCATTCCCGTAACGGCTTGGGCAAACGCACTGGCGTCATCGGCGATGCCCACGGCTATCGGGTGCCGCCGCTGTGGGGCAAGGACAGCTTTACCGGCAAATCGCCGCTCATGCGGCCCGAGGTGCTGGCGGGGTTCATCCACAACAACATGCCCGACGGCGCGTCGTGGGATAATCCCGTGCTGACGCCCGAGGATTCCGCCAATGCCGCCGCCTACATCCTGACGGCACCGCGTCCGCAGAAGGAATAGGCGCGGCTACAGCGTCGACAGGTACTCGGCGACCGCCAGGGCTTCTTCGTCGGAGATGGCCTTGGTCTGGTCGTGCATGACGTCGTTACGACGCAGCAGACCGCGGAACTCGCGGATCTGGCGATAGAGGTAGTCGCGGTACTGACCGGCCAACCGGGGAATCTCCTCCATGCCGGTGGCGGCGGCACCATGGCATTCGGCGCAGATCGGTACGCCCCGTTCGGCCACGCCCTTCTCGAAGATTTCCTTGCCGCGGGCGACCAGGGCGGAATCGGCCGACGGCTCCCCCTTCGGCGCGGGGCGTGAACCGAGATAGGTGGCCAGCCCGTGGATGGCGGCGTCGGACATTGCCCCCGCCACGCCCCACATATAGGACCGGGCATGGGTGTCGCCACGGTCACGGCCACGGAAGGCCTTGAGCTGGCGTTCCAGATAGGCGGCTTGCTGACCGGCCAGACGGGGGAACAGCTCGGACACCCCACGGCCGTCCGGGCCATGGCATTTCGAGCACACCGTCTTGACGGTCTCCACCGGCCTCTTCTCCGCCGCCATGGCCGCCGGGGCGGCCAGGAAAACGAGGAGGCCCAGAGCTATTAGCCGGCATTTCATCATGCGCCTCCTCTTCGGCTTTGACATCGAGCGCGCCCGCCGTGATCAATATGGCTGGCGGAACTCCGCGACGGACAAGGTGCATTCTTGCGGGTTTTCCGGACGAGTGCCAACGAATTCCGGTCGGATGGGGTGATGTTTCGACCACGAACGGTCCCGTGACCGGAGGAGGGGGGATGAAACGACGGGAGTTGATCGCCGCGATTGACCAAATCCTGCTCGCCGAGGAGCGCTATGCCGTGAGATTGCAGGAGCGCGGCGACATGGGAATGGCCAAGCTCGCCTGGGCCGCCCTGGGCGGCATCAGACAGGCGTTGAAAACAACGGCGACCGGCGATGACGAGACCTATGCCGAGCGGCTGGGCGCGGCTCTCGCCGAGCAGCGGTTGGATTATCTGCGGTACTGGGATGACGATGACGGCATCGGCACCTCGACATTCGCGCGGGTGCTCAATCTGCTGGAGGACGGGATATGACGGTAACGCGCCGCCATTTTCTGATGCGTGCCGTCGTGGTCGCCCTGGCGGCCGGCGGAGCGGGGGGCGAGGCCGCCGCCCAACCGGACGAGGACCGGGTGGAATACTTCCAGGCGGTGATCGGCGATCAGGTGTTTTTCGCCGGCGGCCGGTTGGACCTGGACAGGGCGGCCAAGGCGATTCTTGACCGGCAGATCGGATGGCTGAAGCGGCACGATGCTTTCCGGATTACCCTGGAGGGCCATACCGACGAGCGTGGCACGGGGGAATACTGCCTGTCGGTCAGCGAGCGCCGGGCCGTGGTGGTCAAGACCTATATGGTCGCCCACGGCATCACACCCGGACGCATCCTGACCGTCGGCTATGGCAAGTTCCGTCCGCTCGACGAAGGCCATACCGAAGCGGCATGGGCCAGGAACCGCCGTGTCGTCACCAGGGTGGAACGCTGACCGGGGCCGGTCAGGCGGTGATGTTCAGGTTGCGGCCGCGATTGACATCGCTAGGCAGCGAATTGGCGGAGCCCCCGGTTTCCGCCGACTTCTTGGCCTTCGACTCGGTCAAGTCGTTGTCCTTGTCGCCGTCGCGGTCCACCGCGCGGGCCTGCTGCGGCACAATCGATTGGGATGATGTGCTGCTCGATATGGAGGAGGCGCTCATATTCTATCTCCCGATAAAGGCGCCATTTCTACGCCCGAGGCAATCATGCGACTCAACTCGCGCATAAATCAACTGCTCTTTCGATGTAGTGCTCATCGCCTGGAGGACGTGCGGGCCATATTGTGGATTAATTTCCGGTAATATTGCGGGGCCACTGAAATATTGATGCCGGCCCCGATGGGCGACGCTAAGACTGTGTGCGTGTGTCTCGACATGGCCGTGCCCGCCGTGGCTTGCCTACGAACCGGCGGCGGTCTCCGCCGGCTTCTTCTTGGGGGCCTGGCGGGCGTCGTTGAAGATGGATGTCGATGGCGCCACCTTCTTCACCACCATCTTCGCCTTTTTCGGCTCGCGACCGCTGCGCTTCTGACCTTTTGCCATCATCATTCTCCTGCGGGGATTGGTCGGCCACGGAACTTGGCGGGGGTACCCTGGACGCGCGAAACCGCGTCCTTGAAGCCTCGGCTCCAACGTTCCCGTTCGGTGAGCGGCAGATAGGGATTGAGGCGATCCGCCACCGCGTCGATTTCAGCGACGTCGGCGGTGGCGCATTTCCGGCCGGCGGTCCAACCGCTGGCATAGATACGACTGAGTTGGAACGGAGTACTTTTGAACACGGCGAAATCTCTTCCCCCAAGTGGAACAAATCTAATATTTGCGTCCGACGCAAAGGTTAGATTTGTTTTCACAATTCAATCAGCTGGCGGGCCGATTCACCTGACGCTTGGGAACCAAGCGTCAGGATCGGACCACTAGTCTCGGGTCACGCCGGACCGGAGATCGCAATAACGCTGCCATGTCGGCCTCAACTGGGCGGGGTCGTCGAAATCGACGTTCACCATGGCTTGGTCGAAGCGGGTACCCCGGCCAAAATGCCAACTTCCCCGAGACAGCGAGGCGTTGAGAAACATCGCCAGCTTGTTCATGCCCTGGATACCCCTCGCCACGGGAAAAGCCATCATGTTGGTGGTCATGTCACATCCTCCTGGCAAGTCTTAGCCAAAATGCATGCGGACGGTGACCCAGAGCCCAAGGCCAACGATCAGGGCGATCGGAACGATCACCGGCGGCACGATCCAATCCAGCACCCGGAAGGGTGCCTGGGACAGACGATTGCTCATTTTCCATATCCTTGGGGTCGGAAGTGCGACCCGCACACGTTATACTTGGTGATTAATTTGAATGTTTCAATGGAATGAACAAATGTTTATAACAAATGATATGTGTATTAATCGCGGTGATTATCGCGTGCGGCCGGAACCGCGGAGAAGAAGTCACTGTTGCTCAACGTGACAACCGAAATGATCTGGGTTTCACCTTGCCCGTTCTGACCTGTCAGCCGGGCATGAAGCAGCCCGTCCACCGCGATCCATATCCGTGAAACCTCCCACACCTTCCCGAATCTATCGCCGGCCTTCGTGAAGCGGTCGCCGATCCGGATGGCGGGCATCGTTCGCCGAAATCCAAACATTGTCAGCAGAATGGCATGGTCAGGTTGCCCATCCATTTCGGGCGGCGCGGCGCCAAACCAGCCCGAATGTCTTGGACGACCGACCGCTCCGCCATCAGCCAGAATTGCTGGTCGCGGCCTTCACGCTGCCCCCCGGCCTCCCACAGGAAATAGGCGAGTTCCCTGACGCGGATTTCATGGCTAGCCATGATAGACGCTCAGGGCGGCAACGGCATCCGTCGCCAGGCCGCCGATGTCGTCGATTTCCAGAAGCGCATGGAGACGCCGCGCGGCAAAGGAACGCGACCGATGGGGATTGGCTCGCATCAGCACCTGGATCGCCAGATCGTAACGGCCGCTGCGGTCGCACTCGCTGGAGGACGTCCCGGCGCGGAACGCTTCAAGTGGCGGCGGTGTCATTGGAGCCGCCGTTGCGCATCGCCAATGAGTGACAGCAGGGCCGCCATCTTGACGCCGTCACGCGCCATCAGTCGATGGACGATGGGATCCATGAGTAGATCGCGTAAAAAGGGTTCGCTGATGCAGGGGTTCACCGGTTTGCCCACGCTAATTGATTTAAAATCTTCACATGGATGCAACATGACGGCGTCCCCTGATAAAGGGCCTGTCGCGGGCTGAATGCTGGCGGCGGCGGTGAAATATGTGTGCTAGGGTCGTCGGATAAATACTGCGCAAGGGGCACAGCGACACCCTAGGGCAGAACGGTACGCGATCAATGAAACCGCGTCTGTGCGCTGACGCACCCAGAAAGGTTTATCCTCTTGCCGGCGGATCCCCGACAGAATCGGCTACTTGCGGCTCTGCCCGAAGCGGAATTCGCGCGCTGGCTGCCGCATCTGGAGCCGGTGGATATGCCCCTGGGGGCGGTGCTCTACGAATCGGGCAGTCAATTGCCCTATGTCTATTTTCCCACCACGGCGATTGTGTCGTTGCTGTACGTCATGGAAGACGGCGCCTCGGCGGAGATCGCGGTTGTCGGCCGTGAAGGCATCATCGGAATCTCGCTGTTCATGGGGGGCATATCGACACCGGCGCGTTCGGTGGTGCAAAGCTCGGGGCAGGGCTTTCGGCTGAAAGCCGGGCTGATGATGCAGGAGTTCAACCGCGCCGGTCCCGTGCTTCATCTGCTGCTGCGCTATACCCAGGCCCTCATTACCCAGATGGCCCAGACGGCGGCATGCAATCGTCACCATACGCTGGATCAGCAATTGTGCCGCTGGCTGCTGCTCAGCCTGGATCGACTCGAGTCCGACCAACTGGTGATGACCCAAGAGCTCATCGCCAACATGTTGGGGGTGCGACGCGAGGGCGTCACCGAAGCCGCCGGACAACTTCAGAAGGCGGGGCTGATCCGATACCGTCGTGGGCACATAACCGTGCTCGACCGCGACGGGTTGGAGCAGCGCACCTGCGAATGCTATGCCGTGGTCAAAAGGGAATATGACCGCCTGCTTCCGCCGACCCCCGCCACCTGAACGGCGCCGATCTCTTCGCAGGTGCGGTAGCGCACAGACGCTACGACCCGCGCCATGAGACTATGACTATCGGTTAGGGTGGCGGGCCCCGCTCCGGTGGGAGCGATCACGATCGGCCGTCACCAGCCTAATCACGCCACGGCCTTGGCTCGCCGCACGATATCGCGCGGCAGCCATTCCGGTCGGCACCTTCATGGAGGTCCCCGCACATGACGATCAAACGCGCCATCGTCGTCGACGACAATTCCCAGGTCCGGCAACTGATCGGTCTGGTGCTGCAAAGCTTGGGCGCGCAAACGATCGCGATGGCTGGCAACGGTGAAGAGGCCCTCGCCTCCATCCGGGACGGCGGTGCCGATATCATCATCATGGATCGGATGATGGATGTCATGGACGGACTGGAATGTACGCGGCGCATCCGCAAGGGCATCGCCGGAATCGACCCGAAAACTCCGATCATTCTCCTGACCGGGGTGGCCGATGAGGATTCAGAGAATGCCGCCTATGCCGCCGGGGTCGATCTGTTCCTGGGAAAGCCGTTTTCCATAAGAACAATATACTCGGGAGTAAGCAAGGTCATCGGGGCAATAGCATGATTTGATGAGGACATCAAATCCGTCGCGATACTTTTATCGAGTTGCACGAATATGAAAAATGTATTTCCACCGACCAAAGCACCCGCAGAGCCGACCGGAGTTGATGCCGTCACGCAAGGCGCGCTGCGGATATCCGAGCTCCGCTATCGCCGGCTGTTTGAAACCGCCTTGGATGGCATTCTGCTGCTCAATGCCGATACCGCCCAGATCGAGGACGTCAATCCCTACCTGATGGCGATGCTGGGCTATTCCCACGCCGAATTTCTGGGAAAGAAGCTTTGGGAGGTCGGCCCGTTCGCCGATATCGCCCAAAGCAAGGCGATGTTTGTGGAACTGCAGGAAAATGGGCATGTCCGATACGAGGATCTGCCGCTCAGAACCAAGGCCGGGGCCGTCATCGACGTGGAGTTCGTGAGCAATTCCTATGACTGTGATGGCATCAAGGTCATTCAGTGCAACATCCGTGACATCACCGAGCGGAAAACGGCGGAGAGAGAGTTGCTGGCGCGGGAGCGGCGCTATCAGGCCATCACCACGTCGGCCACCGATGCCTTCGTCACCGGAGACGCCACCGGCCGCATCGTCGGCTGGAATCCGAGCGCCGAGCGTATCTTCGGCTACACCGAAACCGAGGCCATCGGGCAACCGGTGACGCTTTTGATTCCGCCCCCCCTGCAACGCGGTCATAACGACGGCATGACGCGGATACGCTCCGGCGGAGCGCGCCATATCGTCGGCAAAACCATCGAAATGACAGGACGACGAAAGGACGCCAGCGAGGTTCCCCTGGAACTGTCGCTGGCGGAATGGACCGACGGCCAGAGCCAGTTTTTTACCGGCGTAATCCGCGACATCACCGAGCGCAAGGCCGCCGACACCAAGATCCAGACCAGGGGGCGGGAACTGGCGGAATCCAACGCCGAATTGGAGCAGTTCGCCTATGTCACCTCCCATGATCTGCGCGAACCGCTGCGAATGGTCAACAGCTTCCTCACCCTCCTCGAACGGGCCAACCCGCAGCTGGACGCCACATCGATGGAGTTTCTGGCGTTCGCCAAGGAAGGCGCGTTGAGGATGGATCACATGGTGCTTGCGCTGTTGGATCTGTCGCGCATAGGCCATGCCTCCGTCACTCCCGTTCCGGTCGACAGCGCCACCGCCCTGGCGGAGGCGATCGCGAACCTGAACGGGCAGATCACGGACGTCGAAGGCGATATCACAATCGCCGGCACCATGCCGATGGTCATGGCCGACCGGGACGAACTGGTGCGGCTATTTCAGAACCTGATCAGCAACGCCATAAAATACCGTTGTCCCGAGCGCCCCCTGGTGATCGCCATCGCCAGCCATGCCGACGGCGACTGGTGGCAGTTCACCATAGCCGATAATGGCATCGGCATCGGCATCGAGTATGTCGACCGTATCTTCCTGATCTTCCAGCGCCTGCACACCCGGGACCAATACGAGGGCACCGGCATCGGCCTCGCCGTGTGCAAAAAAATCATCGAGCATCACGGTGGACGGATTTGGGTCGAGTCGATTCCGGGCGAAAGCTCCACCTTCTACTTCACCCTTCCGGGCAGCCGGATCTCCGAAGGGAGGGCGGACAATCCCGCCGCTTAGAGCGGCATGTGATCGACGAAACGGGATATTGGGGCGAAAGGGGGCCGGTCATGACCGGTGATGTATCAAGACCGCCAAGGTCGGCCCGTCGGCCGCAAGACGCCAAGGGATGGGCGGAGCGGGACGGCAATATAATTCAGGGCATTGGATTCAGTCACGATGACGGCTTGCCGTTCGGCGGCAACCCGCCACCGACCGAGGTGGTGACAGTCCTGGTGGTCGAGGACAATTCCGGCGACGCTCGGTTGGTCGCGGTCGCCCTCGCCGGCTCGATGCGGCAAAAATTCCGGGTTTCCGTGGTGACCTCGCTGGCCATGGCTCGCGATCACCTTGGTCGCGGCGCCGTCACCGACATCATTCTTCTCGACCTTTCGCTTCCCGACGCCGTCGGCGAAGAAACGGTCTTGGGCATGCGCGAAGCCGCGCCGCATCTGCCGATCGTGATCATGACCGGCATGGACGATGTCGTGTTCGCCGAACGGATGGTCGCCCTCGGCGCCCAGGACTATCTGGTCAAAGGGGATTTCACCGGTCCGATGCTGTGGCGAACCATCAGCTACGCCATCACCCGGATGCATCTGGCGATCGAGCGCGAAGCGTTGGTCAGGGAACTCCGCGCGTCGGTCGAGATGAAGAACCGGATGTTCGGAATTCTGGCCCACGATCTCAGAACCCCGATCAGCGCGGTCGGCGGCTATGCCGAGCTCCTGGAGATGACCGAGGAAGGGCGCCTGTCCGAACGAATGAGCCTGTCGCTTCGGGCAATCCGCGAGTCCGCGGCCTACATGAACACCTTGATCGAAGACGTGCTGGCGATGGCGGTGGCTGAAGCCGGGGCGGTCAATCTTATTCGCCACCATGTTGACCTCGGAGCGGTAGCGCGCAAGGCCGTGTCTGCCGGCGGCGCGGCCGCGACAAAGAAGAACGTGCGCCTGATCGCCGATACTCCCGTCGTGTGGGTCGAGGGTGATGCCGCCAAGCTCGAGCAGGTGCTGAACAACCTGATCGGCAACGCCGTCAAATTCTCACATGACGGAGAGGCGATCGCGGTATCGGTCCTTGAAGACGATCACGGGGCCCGCCTGTCCGTCTCCGACCAGGGTGTCGGCATGTCGCCGGACGTCCTGGCAAACCTGTTCAAGCCCTTCGCCAAAGGGAAGGCGGGAACGGCGGGAGAACGGTCGAATGGGCTCGGCCTCTACATCTGCTCGCAGATCGTCGCCGCCCACGGCGGCACGATCGAGGTTGATAGCACGGAGGGAGCGGGAAGCAAATTCACGGTAATAATGCCCAATGTCCCTGCGGACATGATGTCATGATCCGGGCCGTGATACGTGCGGACGCATCCGGTCTTGTCATCGATGATGATGATGCGGTCTGCCATCTTGTGACGGCGCTCATGACGGCGATGGGGTTCAAGAACACTTGGTCGGCTCGCGATGGCAGCGAGGGGCTGCGAATTGCCGCCGAAAAACATCCCGATATCGTGGTGTGCGATGTCGATATGTCGCCAGTCGATGGCGTGATGTTCGTGAGTGGGCTTCGTGGGGCGCTTGATGCCGATTTGGCACGCACCCCGATCATTATTTTTTCCGGCCACCCCAACATCGATATCGTCGAAAAGCTTAAGAATCTCGGCGTCCATGATTTTCTCGCCAAGCCATTCACCACCAATCTGTTCGCCATGCGCATCAATGAGGCCCTGGGGCGTCGGATGAGCCGGTACGAAATGGACAGGCAGGTTATGAAGTGGGACTTCGAGGCCGGGGCCTACAAGACTTGATCCGAACGTTGGCCGCCGGGGTCAATCCGGCCTGCCGGCGAGTGACAGGGGCCATTGATTCTATTGGTTGTTTCGTTCGACGAATTTTTCCAGCCAATGGATGTCGTAGTCGCCGTTGACGAAATCGGAGTCCTGGACCAGTCGGTTGTGGAGCGGCAGGGTGGTCTTGATGCCTTCGATGACGTACTCGCCCAGTGCCCGCTTCAGCCGCATCAGCGCTTCGTTGCGTGAATTGCCGTGGACGATCAGCTTGGCGATCATGCTGTCGTAGTGGGGCGGGATGCGATAGCCGGAATACAGGCCGGAATCCACCCGCACCCCCAGGCCGCCGGGGGCATGATAGCCTTCGATGCGGCCGGGGCAGGGGATGAAGGTCTGCGGGTCCTCGGCATTGACGCGGCATTCGATCGCGTGGCCCGAGAAGCGCACGTCGGCCTGGGTGTAGCCCAGCGGTCCGCCGGCGGCGATGCGGATCTGTTCGCGCACGAGATCGATGCCGGTGATGGCCTCGGTGATGGGGTGCTCGACCTGGAGGCGGGTGTTCATCTCGATGAAATAGAACTCGCCGTTCTCGAACAGGAACTCGATGGTGCCGGCATTGCGATAGCCCAGCTTGGCGATGGCGTCGCACGCCACCTTGCCGATGCGGGCGCGCTGGTCGGCGTTGAGCGCCGGCGACGGCGCCTCCTCCAACACCTTCTGATGCTTGCGCTGCAACGAGCAGTCACGTTCGCCCAGATGGACCACGGCACCGTAATTATCGGCCAAAATCTGCATCTCGATGTGGCGGGGGCGGCCGAGATACTTTTCCATATAGACGTCGGGATTGCCGAAGGCGGACTTGGCCTCGTTGCGGGCCAGCTTCCACGCCTCGACCAGTTCGTCGGGCGAGCGCGCCACCTTCATGCCCTTGCCGCCGCCGCCGGCGGTGGCCTTGATCAGCACCGGATAGCCGATGGCTTCGGCGTCGGCCAGGGCCTGTTCCGCCGATTCGATCGAGCCTTCCGATCCCGGCACCACCGGCAGGCCGGCGCTCTTCGCCGCCTGCTTGGCGGTGATCTTGTCGCCCATCATGCGGATATGGTCGGGGGTCGGGCCGATGAAGACGAAGCCGTGTTCCTCGACCATCTGGGCGAAGTCGGCATTCTCGGACAAAAAGCCGTAGCCGGGGTGGATGGCGTCGGCCCCGGTGATGGTCGCCGCCGACAGGATCGCCGCCTTGTTGAGGTAGGAGTCGCGGGCCGAGGGCGGGCCGATGCAGACGGCTTCGTCGGCCAGGCGGACGTGCATGGCATCGTTGTCGGCGGTGGAATGCACCGCCACGGTGCGGATGCCCATCTCGCGGCAGGCGCGGTGGATGCGCAGCGCGATCTCACCCCGATTGGCGATCAGGACCTTTTCAAACATCAAGGCGCCCTCTATTCGATGATCAACAAAGGCTCGCCGAATTCCACCGGCTGCCCATCGGTCACCAGGATCATGGTGACCTTGCCGCCGCGCGGCGCCCGGATGGGATTGAAGGTCTTCATCGCCTCGATCAGCATCACCGTCTGGCCCTCGGCCACGGTGTCGCCGGGATTGATGAACTTGGTGGCGCCCGGTTCGGGCGACAGGTAGGCCACTCCGACCATGGGCGAGGTCACCGTGCCGGGATGGTCGGCATCGACCGCCTGGGCCGGCTGGGCCGACGGCAGGGCGGCGTGGGTGGCCATGGCCGGGCCGTGATGGACGGTGACCGGGGCCGGCTGGCGGGCGATGCGGATGCGGGTTTCGCCGATGCCGTATTCGATCTCGGTGAGATTGGTCTCGTCGAGCAGGGCGGCCAAAGCTCGCACCAGGTCGCCGTCGATGGTCGTCTTGTTGCCCATTATGCCTCTGAACTTCCCTTGATCAGGCGAGCCAGCGCGTCGAGGGCGAGGATGTAGCCGTGGCTGCCGAAGCCGCAGATCGTCCCCTTGGCCACGCCGGCCACGAATGAATGATGGCGGAACGAATCCCGCTGGTGGATGTTCGACAGGTGGACTTCGACCGCCATTACCTCGGCCGCCAGCAGGGCGTCGAGAATGGCGATGGAGGTGTGGGTGTAGGCGCCGGCATTGATGATGATGCCCGCCGCCCGGCCCCGGGCCTGCTGAATCCAGGTGACGAGGTCGCCCTCGGCGTTGCTCTGGCGGAATTCCACGGCCAAGCCCAGCTTTTCCGCATGGGTCCGGCACAGCGCCTCGACGTCGGCCAGACTTTCGCGGCCGTACACCTCCGGCTGCCGCATCCCCAACATGTTGAGATTGGGGCCGTTGATAATGCTGACGATTGGGGGGGGGGTCATGGCCGCCCCCCCAGCTTGCGCTCGTTCACCATGACGGGGGTTATAGCACGGGCGGGAATCGGTGCAACGTTTTGAGTGGCATCGCCCCATTGCCTCCGGCGGCGCGGGACACCATACTCTAGCCCTTCGTTTCAAGACCGGACTTCCGGGGACATCATTTCATGAAGCTGGTGATCAATGGCGAGGAGCGGGCCTTCTCCGCCCCCATGAGCGTCGAGGCCCTGCTGGGCCAGCTGGGCGTCGATCCGCGCAAGGTGGCGGTGGAACGCAATCTGGAGATCGTGCCGAAATCCGCCTATGCCCAGGTGGCGGTGGGCGAGGGCGATCGCCTGGAGATCGTGGCCTTCATCGGCGGCGGTTCGGGCGACGACGGCTTCCGGGTGGCGGGGCGGACCTTCACCTCGCGGCTGCTGGTGGGCACCGGCAAGTACAAGGACTTCGAGGAGACCGCCGCCGCCATCAAGGCCTCGGGCGCCGAGATCGTCACCGTGGCGGTGCGCCGGGTCAACCTGTCCGATCCGTCGAAGCCCATGCTGGTGGATTACGTCAGCCCCAAGACATACACCTTCCTGCCCAACACCGCCGGTTGCTACACCGCCGACGAGGCCGTGCGCACGCTGCGGCTGGCGCGCGAGGCCGGGGGATGGAATCTGGTCAAGCTGGAAGTGCTGGGCGACCAGACCACGCTTTACCCCAACATGCCCGAAACCCTGAAGGCCGCCGAGGCGCTGATCAAGGATGGGTTCGAGGTCATGGTCTACTGTTCCGACGATCCCATCCAAGCCAAGATCCTGGAAGACATGGGCTGCGCCGCCATCATGCCGCTGGGGTCGCTGATCGGTTCGGGGCTGGGCATCCTCAATCCCACCACCATCCGCATCATCAAGGAGAACGCCAAGGTGCCGGTGCTGGTGGATGCCGGCGTCGGTTCGGCCTCGGATGCGGCGGTGGCGATGGAACTGGGCTGCGACGGCGTATTGATGAACACCGCCATCGCCCATGCCCGCGACCCCATCCGCATGGCTCGCGCCATGAAGCTGGCCATCGAGGCCGGGCGGCTGTCCTACCTCGCCGGCCGCATGCCCCGGAAAAGCTATGCCGATCCGTCGTCGCCGCTGGCCGGGCTGATCTGAGCGAGGGGTGCCTATGGTGCCGGTTCCTGTTTCTGCCCCGCTATACCTTGGGGTGGGGCGGGGCCGGCGACTCTCGCGATCCTAGGGATAAGAGGCTGATAACAAAGAGAAACGCCGGGAAGGATTATAAATTTTTGTTCACGGGGAAATTTTTCTCTTTTCATCCCCGGAAAACCGCGTATATAGCGGCTTCAGGACAGACGTACAGCGCACGTGCCACTGTGACCGCCATATGGTCAGGCAACGACGTCAAAGGCGTCTTCTGGGTGCAAGCGGGGTGAGAGCCCCCGGTGCTTGGAGGAAATCTTATGAACGCGATTGCTCGGCACGCCACGGCGTCGTCTGTGCTTCTTTTACAGTCATCGTTCGAGCCGACACCGCTTCTGGCGTGGTCGGACATACGAAGTACGTCCAAACGGGCCTGACGGCGTCCATCGTTGCCGTCAGCCTTAGGTCCAGAACCCGCCGGACGGCGGGAGCGGGGCCGCCGACCTTGTTCTGCCTTGTTTCAGACATTCCGGTCCGTTTGGAGACTTGCCATGACCGCCAAGATCGCCCGTTTCCTCGAAGAGGTTCAGCCCCCCACCCCCTGCCTGGTGGTCGATCTCGATGTGGTGCGCCAGAACTATCTCGACATCCGGCGCTGGTTGCCGGTGGCCGAGGTGTTCTACGCCGTGAAGGCCAATCCGGCCCCGGAAATCGTGTCGCTGC
Organism: uncultured Rhodospirillaceae bacterium; assembly: GCA_903901915.1. Lineage (GTDB taxonomy): Bacteria > Pseudomonadota > Alphaproteobacteria > Rhodospirillales > Magnetospirillaceae > Phaeospirillum. The sequence goes on from CAIUSV010000087.1 coordinate 36,302, forward strand.
TGACCGGGCTGGGATCGAATTTCGATGTCGCCAGCCCGGCGGAAATCGATCTCTGCCTCGCGGCCGGCGCCGTGCCCGAGCGGATCTCCTTCGGCAACACCATCAAGAAGCAGCGCGACATTGCCTATGCCTATGACAAGGGCGTGCGGCTGTTCGCCTTCGATTCCGAGGCGGAGTTGGAGAAGCTGGCGCAGTCGGCTCCGGGAGCGCGGGTGTTCTGCCGCATCCTGATGACCTGCGACGGCGCCGAGTGGCCGCTGTCGCGCAAGTTCGGCTGCGAGGTCGATATGGCCCGCGACCTGCTGGTGCGTGCCCGCGACCTCGGCCTGGACCCTTACGGCATCTCCTTCCATGTCGGCAGTCAGCAGACCGACCTGTCGCAATGGGATATCGCGGTGGGCAAGACCGCCATGCTGTTCACCGAACTGGCCGCCGCCGGCATCGAACTGCGCATGGTCAACCTGGGTGGCGGACTACCGACCAAGTACCGTACCGACATTCCCGCCATGGAGCGTTATGCCGACGCGATCATGCACGCCATGACCAAGCATTTCGGCAACGATATCCCGGCCATGATCATCGAGCCGGGCCGCGGCATGGTGGGCAATTCCGGCATTCTCGAAGCCGAGGTGGTGCTGATCAGCCGCAAGAGCTATGACGACGACGTCCGTTGGATCTATCTGGATGTCGGCAAGTTCGGCGGTCTGGCCGAGACCATGGACGAGGCGATCAAGTACCGCATCGAAACTCCCTACGAGGACGACGAGACCGGCCCGGTGGCCCTGGCCGGCCCCACCTGCGACTCGGCCGATATCCTGTACGAGAAGTCGGGCTATCGCATGCCGTTGTCGCTCAAGGTCGGCGACAAGGTGCGGATACTGTCCACCGGCGCCTACACCAGCAGCTATTCCGCGGTGAACTTCAACGGCTTCGCCCCCTTGAAGACCTACTTCGTCTAGGCGCGACCACCGGACACCAAGCGGGCCCGCCCGGCAGGAATTGCCGGGCGGGCCTTTTCTTTTCGCCCCCTGGGCAGCTCTTGCCGGTGTCGAGACGGCATAGTACATTGATATTCAATGAACTATTCCGTGGCCCCGGGTTTGCATTGTTGCTTGGTGGAATAATACCCGTCGTAGCATGGAGGCGACGATGCTGTGGGGCGCCTATACCAACGCCAGTCAGGCGATGATGTCGATGGATACCGCGATGGGTGGGATTTCCCAGAACATCGCCAACGTCAACACCACCGGCTACAAGCGAATCGATACCCTGTTCAAGACGGTGCTGTCCGAGAGCCACGCCGCGCCCGGAACCAGCCAGAACAGTCCGACCAAGGCGACCGCTTCCACCGGTCTGAACATCTTCGGCGTCAGCGCCGTCAACCGCTATATGATCACCCAGCAGGGCAATATCGCCGCCAGTACGACCTGGACCGACCTGGCCATCAACGGCCGCGGTTTTTTCGTCGTCTCCCAGCCCGATGGCTCCGGCGCGCCGCAGACCGGATCGCTGGACACCGACTTTTACACCCGAGCCGGTAACTTCACGCAGAAGGCGGTCAACGGCAATTCCTACTTCACCACCGCCGGCGGGCAGTTCCTGATGGGATGGATGGCCGATTCCCAAGGTAACATCGCCGGCATGAAGACCAGCGCCGGATCGAAATTCGGCACCAGCAGCTCGACCACGTCCTCGACGTCCACCTCGTCTACATCATCCACCTCATCCACCTCATCAACCTCGTCCACGGCCGCGACCGGCGGCACCAAGACCCTGGTGCCGGTCTACGCCAATATGGGGCAGACCCTGACCGGCTTCGCCACCACCGCCATCCAGGCGGAGGTCAACCTGCCGGCGAACGCGACGACGACCGCCAGTCCCCAGACCTTCACCGACACGACCAGCATTACCGACGGTTTCGGCACCGCCCAGGACCTGACCATGACCTGGACCCGGGTTGACGGCGACAACTGGCAGGTGGACTTCGCGCTGCCCAAGGCGCCGGCCGACGGCAGCGTCGGTACCATTACCGGGTCGCCGGTCACCGTCACCATGGATAACCAAGGGAACATCATCGCCCCAGCCACCTCGGCCTCGGGCACCGGCTTCGCCGATCTCGCCATCGCCTGGTCGGCGGGGGCCACCACCGCGACCACGGCGTCGATCGATCTCACCGCCAAGAAGCCGACCCTCAACGAGATTCCGTTGACGATCACCGCCTACGACAACAACTACAACTCCGAGAACATTCCGGTGAGCTTCGAGCGAACCGGAAACGGCCAGTGGTACATGCGTCTCAACGTCGCCTCGCCGCCATCGGTATCATCGATCATGACCAACGCGCAGACGGCGGCGACCAAGGCGTTTCCGGCGGCATCCACCGCCGCCACCGACGCGGCGGCGGCGGGTGTGACCGCCGCCACCGGGATCACCGACCCCCTGGCGGCGGCGACGGCGGCCATTACGGCGTTTGAATCGACGTTCGCCTCCGAAGCGGCGGCGGCGGGACTGACGAGCACCGACATCGCGGCGGCCAAGGCCGCCATCTACGCCGCCTCGACCAAAAGCACCGGCGTGATCTCCGCCCTGAGCGAGAGCGGAAGCGGGGTGACCGCGTCCACCTCGACCACGGTGCCCGGATCGGTTCCCGTCACCTTCGACGGCGCCGGCCACATCCTGACGCCAAGCAATATCAATTTCACCATCAAGTGGACCGACCTTCCCGGGGTGGTGTCGCCGAACAAGCAACCCGGCACCAATACGGTGACGATGGATGTGTCGAAGGTGACGCAGTTGGTGGGCAGTACCCCGAACAAGATCGACATCACCGTGCTGGATCAGGACGGCTATGCCTCGGGGGTGATGGATGGGGCCGAGTTCACCTCGAACGGAGAACTGGTCGGTCATTTCAGCAACGGTCGGTCCCGCACGCTGTTCGTGCTGCCGGTCGCCAGTTTCGTTTCCGCCGACCAGCTGGATCCGGTGTCGGGCACGCTGTTCCGCCGGACCGAGCAGGCCGGCAACGTCACCGTGGATCAGATTTCGGCGCAGGGCAGCGGCGCCGCCATCGCGCCGTCGTCGGTGGAGACCTCCAACGTCGATCTCGCCACCGAGTTCACCAAGATGATCATTACCCAGAAGGCCTATTCCACCAATGCCGAGGTGTTCAAGACCGCCGACGAGATGACCACCGCGGTGCGCGACCTGATCACCTGAGGCGCCACGCCTTGAGGCGGCGCGCCGCTTCGACCATGTCGGCCTCGCTGCCGGCGTAGGAAAACCGCAGCGTCCGTGCGCCCTCGAAAGGATCGAAATCGACGCCGGGGGTGGCGGCCACGCCGATCTCGGCCAGCATGCGGGCGCACAGCTCGCGGCTGTCGGAGGTCAGATCCGAGACATCGGCATAGAGGTAGAAGGCGCCGTCCGACGGCGCCAGCCGTCCGAATCCCGCCGCCGGCAGCTCGTTCAGCAGGATATCGCGGTTGCGCCGATAGCCGGCGACCCTGGCGTCCAGTTCCTCAATGCAGTCGAACACCGCTTCCGCCGCCAGTTGCGACAGGGTCGGTGGCGAGATGAACAGGTTCTGGGCGAGGCATTCCACCGCGCGGGCCAGATCGTCGGGTACCACCATCCAGCCCAGCCGCCAGCCGGTCATGGCGTAATACTTCGAGAAGCTGTTGATGATCACCGCGTGTTCGGCCGCCGCCATGCCGGCGGCGGTGGCGGCGGGGCGGCCGAAGGTGATGCCGTGATAGATCTCGTCCGAAATCAGGCGGATGCCGTGAAGTTCGCACCACGTGGCCAGTTCGGCGACCTCGTGGGCGGCCAGCATGCTGCCGGTGGGGTTGGACGGGCTGGCCACCACCACGCCGTCGAGGCGGCCTTCGAGCCGGGCCAGCACTTCGACCGAAAGTTGCCAGCGGCTGTCCACCCCCACCGGCACCGCCACGCACTCGATGTCCAGAGCCTTCAGGATGTTGCGATAGGCGGGATAGCCCGGTGCCGCCACTGCCACCCGGTCGCCGGGGCCGAAGGCGGCGAGGACCGACAGCAGGAAGCCCGCCGACGAACCGGTGGTGACGCAGATCCGTTCCGCCGGCACCCGGACGCCGTAGGCGGTGGCGTAGTGAGTGGCGATGCGCTGGCGTAGCCGGTCGGTTCCCAGGGCCAGGGTATAGCCCAGCGGTTCGGCTTTCAGCGCGCGGGCGGCGGCGGCGCGGACCCGCTCCGGCGCCTGTCCCGATGGCTGTCCCACCTCCCCAGGTGGAGGACATCGCCACCCGCGGCCTGACGCGCGGCGGCGGCCCGCATCACGTCCATGACGATGAAGGGATCGATGTTACTTCTTGATGAGTTGCCGAAGGCCAAGTCTTCGAGCCTCCCTCTGAATGTTCACCACCCATAGCACGCCGGGTAAAGTGGAACAATCATCGGTCCGGCCGAGGTCCGGGCGGCGGGGCGGTGGGGGCACCGGTCGCCTGATCCAGGTACTCCTTCTTCTTCGCCATATCCCCGTCGTTGTCGGCGAAGCGGTCGGCGATGGCCTTGAATTCGTCTTCCAGCGCCAAAAAGGCCTCGACGATGTCGGGGTCGAAATGGGAGCCGCGGCCGTCCTTGATGATCTGCACCGCCTTGTCGTGGGACATGCCGTCCTTGTAGACGCGCCGGCTGATGAGGGCGTCATAGACGTCGGCCACCGCCATCAGGCGGGCGGCGACCGGGATGTCGTCGCCGCCTATTCCGGCGGGATAGCCGCTGCCGTCCCACTTTTCCTGGTGGGCATAGGCGATTTCCTTGGCCATGGCGAGGAAGGCCACCGGCGTGCCCAGCGACCGTTCGGCATGCTCGATGGCATCGCGGCCCAAGGTGGTGTGGGTCTTCATGATCTCGAACTCGTGGGGCTCGAACCGGCCGGGTTTGAGCAGGATGCGGTCGGGAATGCCCACCTTGCCGATGTCGTGCAGCGGCGCCGACTTGAACAGCATGTCGATGACGCCGTCGTCGAGATGGCTGGCGAAGCGCGGGTGGTCCTTCAACGTCGTCGCCAAGGCCCGGACGTAATGCTGAGTCCGGCGGATATGGTTGCCGGTATCCGAATCCCGGGTTTCGGCCAGTGATGCCATGGCCAGGATGGTGACGTCCTGGATGGCGCTGATTTCGCGGGTGCGCCGCGCCACCTCGGTCTCCAGGTACTCGGCCTTGTCGCGCAGGAAGTCGGAACTGGCCTTGAGCTTGAGATGGGTTTCGACCCGGGCCATCACGGTGGCCGGGCTGATGGGCTTGGTGATGTAGTCCACCGCCCCCAGCCTGAGGCCCATCTCCTCTTCCTCGGCGCCGGTCATCGCGGTGAGGAAGATCACCGGGATGTCGTGGGTGGCGTGGTCGGCCTTCAGGCGGCGGCAGACCTCGTAGCCGTCCATCCCGGGCATCATGATGTCCAACAAGATCAGGTCGGGTGGCGTCTCCGAACCGGCGATGGCCAACGCCTTCTCGCCGCCGTTGGCGATCTTGACCCGGTAGAGGTCCTTCAGCAGGCCGCTCATCAGCTTGAGATTATCCGGGGTGTCATCCACCACCAGGATCACCGCCCGGGTATCCTCGCTCATGGCAGGGTCACCTTCAGGGCGCGTTCGATGCTCTTCTTGACGGTGGCGATCGACACCGGCTTGACCAGATAGCCGCTGACGTTCAGCCCCTTGGCGGTCATCACCGCCTCCTCGCCGGAATCGGAGGTCAGCATCACCACCGGTGTGGCCGCCACCTCGGGAATCGGGGCCTTGCGCAACGACGCCACATAGATGAAGCCGTCATCCCCCGGCATGTGGATGTCGCACAGCGCCAGGCTGGGGCGGACGCGCAGCGTTTCCGAGAGGGCCGCCTTGACGTCGCCCGCCTCGTAGAGATTGGAGGGCGGAACGCCGATCTGGTGCAGGATCTGGCGGATGGTGACCCGGATGAAGGGCTCGTCATCCACCAGCAGGATCTTCAAACGGCGCGGATCGAACCCGGTCATGGGGCACCTGTCTCGGAAAGGATGGGGGCGAGGGCGGTCGTAAGTTCCACCAGGGTCGGCGACATCAGGGGAACCAGCATGGCGATCCCGTCATCGTTGCCGGCGATGGCGGCGGCCTCGATGTCGGCGGCCAGCCGCCCCAGGCGAACCGCGCCGGCGGTGTTGGCGGTGCCTTTGAGTCCGTGGGCGATCTGGCGCAGGGCGGCGGGATCAGGCCCTTCGTCCAGCTTGGCGACCTTGGCCCCGGCATCGTCGAGGAAGGCGGCGAGCACGGGCTTCAACCGCGCCATGTCCCATTTGTAGATCGGCCCCATTTGCTCGAAATCGAACACGTCGGGGTCCAGGTCGGGCAGGTCGGGGCGACCGCCCGCCTTGGGCGGCGACAGCAGCGCCAGTGCCTTGTCGAAATCGAAGGCGCGGACATGGGTGGCGATCTCGTCGGCCCGTTCCGGCAGGGCGGTGCGCAGCAGGCGGAGATTGGCTGCCACCAACTCCTCGGCCTCCGGATTGTTGTCGGCCAACAGGGCGCGCAGCCGGTCGATCACCGGTCCGGCATCGCCCGCGCCGGACTCCGCGTCGGCGGAAGGTGGCAGACGGCGGTGCAGCGCGGCGGTCATCTCCACCAGCGGAGCCTCCAGCGCGATCAGTTCGGCTGTCGCGTCCCCGCCGGCCTTGATCACCGCCTCGGCCTCGGCCGCCGCCTGCTGGAGGGAGACTGCGCCGACATTGCCGGCGATGCCCTTCAGGGTGTGGGCGAGGCGTTCGGCGGTGGCGGTGTCGGCCGCCGCCTGGGCGGCGCGGATTCGCGTCACCGCGTCCTTCTGTCCCGAGGCGAATTTGCGCAGCATGTCGAGATAGAGCGGCCGCTTGCCGCGCACCCGCTTGAGGCCGGCGGCGATATCCAGGCCGGGGATATCGGTCGGAATGCCGTCATCGTCCCTTGGCGCCGGCGCGCGGCGCCACTTCAGCAGGGCGGCGAACATCTCGTCGGGGTCGATGGGCTTGGTCAGATAGCCGTTCATGCCGGCTTCGGCGCATTTGTCGCGGTCGGCCTGCATGGCGTTGGCGGTCATGGCGATGATCGGCAGATCGGCATGACCCAGCTTGCGGATTTCCAGGGTGGCGGCGACGCCGTCCATCACCGGCATCTGCATGTCCATCAGCACCACGTCGTAAGACCCGGTCCGGATCTTGTCCACGGCGATGGCGCCGTTCTCGGCGATCTCGACCACCACGCCGCCATCGGCCAGCAATTCGGTGGCGACCTGCTGGTTGAAGTCGTTGTCCTCCACCAGCAGGACGCGCAGGCCCTTGAGGGAGGCCAGGGCGGCATCGGTCACCTTGGCCGCCTCGGGGAAATCATCCGGCTCGTCCTCCAGGGTCGCTCCCAGCGCCCGCATGACGGCGTCGAACATGATGGAGGGATTGACCGGCTTGATCAGCACGTCCTCGATCCCGGCGGTTTCGGCGGCCTTGATGATCTCCTCGCGGCCATGGGCGGTGACCATGATCAGGTGGGGCGGCGTCTTGAGGCCCAACCCCAGAATCGCCTGGGCAGTCTCGATCCCGTCCATCCCCGGCATCTGCCAGTCGAGGAAGACGACCTCGAACGGCTTGGCGTTGGCCACCTCGCGCACCTGGGCGACGGCGGCCTTGCCCGAGTCCACCGCATCGACGCGGAACGACATGGAGGTCAGCATGTCCACCAGCACGGCGCGCGCATTCTCGTTGTCGTCGACCACCAGCATGTGGCGGCCGCGCAAATCGGGCTTGGGCACCAGGGCACGGCGCGGCTTGCCCTTGCCCAGCCGGGCGGTGAACCAGAAGGTCGAGCCCTTGCCCGGCTCGCTTTCGACGCCGACCCGGCCGTCCATCAACTCGGCCAGCTTCTTGGAGATAGCCAAGCCCAGGCCGGTACCGCCGTATTTGCGGGTGGTCGAGGAATCCGCCTGCTGGAAGCTCTGGAACAGGCGGCCCATCTGTTCCTCGGTCAAGCCGATGCCGGTGTCCCTGACCTCGAAGCGCAGAGTGACCGCATCGCCCTGATCCTCCACCAGCCGGATGGCGACGACGATTTCGCCCTTCTCGGTGAACTTGACCGCGTTGTTGGCGTAATTGATCAGGATCTGGCCGAGGCGTAGCGGGTCGCCGACCATGTCGTTGGGGACGTCGCCGGGGACGTCGAAGATCAGTTCAAGGCCCTTTGCGGTGGTCTTTTCCGAAATCAGGTTGGCGACGTTGTCCAGCACGGTGTCGAGATGGACCGCCGTCTTCTCCACCGACAGCTTGCCGGCCTCGATCTTGGAGAAGTCGAGGATGTCGTTGATGATGCCCAGCAGGTGCGAGCCCGACTGCTGGATCTTGCGCACGTAATCTTTCTGGCGCGGATTGAGTTCGGTCTTCAGCGCCAGATGGCTCATGCCGATGATGGCGTTCATCGGGGTGCGGATTTCGTGGCTCATATTCGCCAGGAAATCGGCCTTGGCCTGGGATGCCGCCTCGGCGATCTCCTTGGCGTGCAATACGTCGATCTCAGCTAATTTGGTCTCGGTGATATCTTGGGAAACGCCGTACATATTGGTCGGCTTACCGCGGGCATCCCTGATCACGTGACCCAGCGCGTGGATCCAAACGATTTTCCCATCCACGGGGCGCCTGTAGGGGTAGGTGGCGTCATAGAACGGAACCCGCCCATCGCATGCATCCGCGAAATGCGAAAAGGTCGTTTCCGCGATCTCCTTGTCCGCCGCGATCAGATTGACGGCCCAGTCGTCGGTAGGATGGTAGCGACCATCCTCGCGGGGGATGTTTCCGAAAACCTTGGTCGCGCGATCCGAAATAATGAATACATTGGAACCGTCCAATGGAACATTCCAATAGCCTGATTTTGTAAGCTCCAGCGCCGCATCGCTCATCATGTTGGAGTGCCGGATCTCGGCCTCCATCTGCTTGCGATCGGTGATATCCATCAGCCAAGCCAGCACGCCCATTTCGCCCTGATACGGGATCGGCAGATAGGTCACCAGCATGTCGAGCGGAGTCTTGTCGATGCCCCACAGCTGGACTTCCCGGTTCTGGACGATGCCGTCGCGCTTCAGAATGTCGAGCAGCGCGTCTCGTTCCTCCTGGTGGACATAGACGTCGGGGGCCTTGTCGCCCACATGGAAGCCGAACTTCTCGTTCACGATGGGATTGGCGAAGCGGATCACGCCGTTGGTGGTGATGGCGATGCTGATCGGACTCTTGTCGAGGATGCTCTGCAGTCGTTCGCGTTCGGCCGCCAGGGCATCGGCCGCAGCCTTGCGCTCGGTGATGTCGCGGAACGACACCACGGTGCCCACCACGACGCCGTCCTTGACCACCGGCGTGGTGGCGTATTCCACCGGGAAGCTGGTGCCGTCCTTGCGCCACAGCACCTCGTTGTCCACCGTGCGCGGCTGGCCGTCCTGGCTGGCGAGGAACATGGCGCAGCATTCGCGGGGGAAGGCTCTGCCGTCGGGATAGGTGTGATGCACCTTGGCGTGCATCATGGTGCCCACCAGTTCATCGGGGTCGAATCCCAGCATGCGGGCACCGGCCGGATTGATGAAGGTCATGACGCCGTCGGGGCCAAGACCGCAGATGCCCTCATCCACCGAGCCCAGAATCAGGCGCGAGCGTTCCTCCGCCTCGTGCAGGGCGAGGTCGGCGAGCTTGCGTTCGGTGATGTCGCGCGCCACGCCGATCAGGCCCACCAGGGCACCGTCGGGCGCATGCAGCGGTACCTTGGTGGTTTCCAGATGGGCGATGCCGCCATCGGGATAGGTGACGGTTTCCTCGTTGGTGATGCTTCTGGCCGATGCCAGCATCGCCACGTCGCGGTCGCGGAATTCCGCCGCCAGATCGGCGGGGAAGATATCGAAATCGGTCTTGCCGATGATCTCTTCCAAGGGCTTGCCGAGCAGGGTGGAGAACGCCTGGTTGCCCACCAGATAGACCCCCAGCACGTCCTTGACGAAGATGAGGTCGGGTATGGAATCGATCAGCGAGCGCAGCAACGAGCGTTCGCGCCCCAGTTCCTCGGCCTGTTCCTCCACCATCCGGCCCTGTTCGGCCAACTGCTCGTTGATGGTTTCAAGTTCTTCCTTGCGGGCGTTGATCTGGCGCTCCGAGGCGGCGAGGCTGGCGGCCTGGATCTGGGTTTCCTCCAGCAACGCCTGGGTCTTGGCGCCGCGCTCGATGATCTCGAGGCTCATGGCCAGGATCGGCATGACCCCGTCCAACAGAGCCTGTTCCTGCGGGCCGAACGCCTCCAGGGTGGCCAATTCCACCACCGCCAGCAGCCGGTCGCCCCGCAGCACCGGCAGTACCGCGATGGCGCTGGGGGTCAGTTCGCCAACGCCACAGTCGACGCGGATATAGTCCGGCGGCGGCCGGGTGATGATGATGGGGGTGCGCTCCAGCGCGCACTGGCCGACCAGGCCCTCGCCGATGGCGAGGCTCTGCTCCAGGCTTTTCCGTTCGCGATGGGCGTAGCCGCCCAGCAGGCGCAGGCGTTTGCGGTCCTCGTCATGGATATAGAACACGCCGTGCCCGACCTTCAGCAGCGGAGCGACGCTGGACAGGAATTTTCCCGCCAGTTCGGCATGGGTGGTCGCCGTCTGGAGCTCGGCGGACATTGCCGCCAGCTGGGTTTTGACCCAGCGTTGGGATTCCATCTGCCGGGCTTCGTTCCGCAACACGTCGATGGAGCGGGCGAGGTCGCCGATTTCGTTGGGGAAATCGGTATGAGGAACCGCCTGATCCAGGCTGCCGGCAACCAGTTTCTCTACCACGTCGCGCACCCGTTCGGTCGGCCGCCGGATGGACCGGCCGATCACCATGGCGAACAGCAAGGCGAATCCGCCGCCGCCGCCGATCAGGATGATGGTGAGGCGCTGTTCCTGCTCGTAATTGATCTGGGCTTCCCGTGCGGTTTCTCGGGCACCCAGCTCCTTGACCGCGACCACCGCTTCCAGGGCCTCGTCCGCGGCGGAGCCCTCACGCTGGAACTCCGGCGTGGAGACGTGGATCGCGGCCTCCGCGGGGGTCTTGCCGAGCAGCGCCAGGGTCTGGGCCACATCGGCCTTGTAGATTCTGAAGCTATCCTCGAATCGCTCCAGGTTCTGCTTGTTCTCCTCGCGGAAAATGTGGATCCGGCCGTCGGCGATTTCTCGTTGGAGACCGGCTTCGGCTTCGGACAGTTGCCTCACCGCGCGGTCACGCTCGGCCGCTTCGCGGGCCAGGATGGCCTGACGCAGGGCGCGGCCCATCTTGGCCAACTCGATGCGGGCGTCCTTGAAATTCGAGATGCCCTGCAGCTCGTAGGTGTAAAGCCGCTGGATATCGTCGTTCTGCAGCCGCTGGGCGTGCAGGCTGTAGAGCCCGAGACCGAGCGCCATGAGCAGGATGCCGGCGAAGCCCAGGGCCAGCTTGGTGGAGAGCCGCAGGCGTTCCAAAGCGCTCAGGAGTGATGTCATGACATTGCCTCGGCGGTGTCGGCCATGGTGCCGTGGCGACGGCACAGGATTTCCAGGTTGAGGGCAAGCAGCACGGCCAGTTCGGTGAACTGCTCGCGCGCATGCGGGGCCGGCTTGTCCAGCACCGCGATCTCGACGACGCCCAGAACGGTGTCGTCGAGCAACAGCGGCGCCATCATCACCGCCGCCGGTCGGGCGTCACCCAGCCCGGACCGGATGGTCCAGGCCCGGTCATCGGTGATTTCCAGCAGGCGCGGCCGGCGGTCCTGGGCGCATTGGCCCATCATGCCCTCGCCGAAAGCCAGGGTCGGGGGGATGTCCGCGCCACCGGCGTAGCTGGCGAGCAGGTCCATGGTGGAGTCTTCACCGCTATCGCGGACGTAGATCATGCCCTGTAACGCTCCCAGGATGCGATGCGCCTCGGCCAGGAAGCGTTCGCCCAACTCCTTGGGCGATTTGGCGCGCTGAAAGCGCAACGCCGCCTCGGCCCGCTGAGTCTTGCGCTCGGCGGCGGCGGCTTGGGCCGCGGCATAGTCGGCGATTCGGGTGGCGGCAAGGGCCTGGGCGTGCTGTCCGCGCAACAGGTTGAGCACCAGCAGCCCGATCAGCAGCAGGATTGCCGCCACTGCCAGCCCAACCCAAACCTGATCGGTCGCCGGAATGGTCCGCGACAGATCCTCCAGCAGCACCAGGGTCCAATCGCCGAAGGGGTCGTTCCATTGGACCTTGGCGGAGGCCAGGGCGTAGCGCCGTCCATCGAAGACCTGTATCCCGCCCTCGATGGCGAAAGGCAGGATCGAGGGCTCGCGCTTCTCGAACATGGCGCCGAACTGTTTGAGATCCCGGATCGACTTCAGCCGTTCCGGCGTCGGTGCTCCCGCCAGGAAGCCGATCCAATCGGGGCGGTTGCCCGCGAACATGACCCCCTGCGGTGACAGCAGCAGGGTGATATCCGCCTTGTCCCGCAACAAGGAATCGACGCGGTCAAGGCTGCTCCGGGCGACTACGGCGCCGATGACCTCGCTCGATCTGGCGGTTCTGGCCAGAACCGGCGTCGAGAAATACAGCGCCCGATCACCCCGGGCCATGCTGACGGCGGCATAGACGTTCTCGCGGCCCTGCATCGCCATCTGGAAATACGGCCGGAAGCGGACATCAAGGCCGGTCGAGGGCTTGCCGCTGATGTCCCATGACGAGGTAAGGATGCCGTTCTTGCCGATCACGAACACGCCATCGGCGTCATAGGCGCGCGCGAGGCTCTCCAGAATCGCGGAAATCCGCGGCCCGTTGGGGGCGAGCTTGCCCTGGGCGTCCTGCTTGATCTCCTCGTCTATCACCCCCAGAAGGGAGAGCGAGCCCATGACGTTGCCGTTCAGGGTTTGCGACATGATTTCGATGCCGTGGCGCTGGGCCTCGATCTGGATGCGTGAAAGACGGTCGGCCTCGCGCAGGTCGCGGGCCATGACGGCAGCCAGGATCGAACCGGAGAGCATCACAAGAAGGGCAAGCCCCCAAGCAAGGCGCGGCTTCTCGATGACGAAGTTGGTGATGCGGACCATAACCCCCCACGGTTATTCCTTTCGGCCAGCCGTCACTATAACAATACGGCCATGCCAAAGGTACTACATGCGGGCGGATCAGGGAATTGCAGTTAATTTGAATCGGAATAGCCTTGGGGGCCTAGGGAAAGCAAAAGACTAGGTCAAGGGACCAGATTTTGCCAATATGTTGGTGAATGTCAGGAAGGTGAATGAGGTTAATGTTAGATTATGCGGCCATATGATAAGGTTATTGCGAGATTGCGCAATACGCATGTTGTTAAAAATATTGTTCAATTCTTATTTTATTCAATGTATTTAATCGATTTTGCTATATCTATGGCATCGCGTTTATCTATTTCATCAAATCCACAATAGTTTTTTAACTCGATATCGTACTGAAAAATATGCTCTCTAATCCATCCCGTACATAATCTTGAGAGAACCTCAAGAGATGATCGGTTGCCATTCTGGGCGCCATTGGAGATGTTGGTTACAATGCGAGTGAACATTTCATGTTTTGAGATATGTTCCTTAACCCATGGGGTATAGCCATACTTCCCCATGAGTATCTCTTCACGTGCAAAGTGCCCGCGTACATAATCAACCAGGACGGAAACAATATGTGATACAAACGGCTGGTCAATATCCTGCCGTTCGAGGGCGCAATCAATGATCAATCCAAGTTCAAAGAATGCCTTGTGGTCGGAATCTATTTCTTTGTTTCCTATAATCAAGTCATCTGACCAAGATGTTGCCTTGAAAAGCTTTCTCATGTGCAAATTCCTAAGCTCGCTAAACTATGGAAAACGCCACATACCAAGATTTTGTAATAAAATATGTGTTACTGTCGCTTTTGCTTAGTCCCATTTTGGGGGGGCGGAACGGACAAACGCAAACCCCCGTGTCCTTGGGGTGACACGGGGGCCGCAGCTTAGCTCCCTGTGCGCTGGAGTAGGGTCGGGCGCAGGGACTGACAGAGCGCCGTTCTGGGTTCGGGGGAAACAACGCTCACGACTCAGCCTATCAAGGCACCGAAGCGGCAATACCCCCGTTTCGGACTACCCCGGATAAATTTTGAGAAATTTTTTTACCCCTTCCGCAGATAGGGGAGGCAAGGTGGGCCCAGGCTGATCCGGGCTCACCTTGCCCTTGCCGATACATTCGATCTTGAGGGCGTGTCGCGAATAGAGCCTTCAAATTTCTTGACGCTTGGCGGCTCAGACGATGAACTGCCGCATACTGGCGACCCGACAAGAGCATTTGATCATCGGAGGTGGGCATGGGCATCAAGGATATTCTCGTCCACGTGGACGGCGAAGCGAGCACGGCCCCGGGGCTCGCGCTGGCGGTGGCGCAGGCGCGGCGGTTCGGAGCGCGACTGACCGGGCTGTTTGCCCGCAACGAAATGTACGCTCCCGCTCTATTGGCCCATCAACCCAGTGAGGCGCTGCTGGCCGCGGCGGAAGCGGCCAAGGCCGTCTTTGAAGCGGCAACCGAGGGTGTGCGGACCCGCTGGTGGCAGATCGAGCATGGCGGCGCGGAGGACATCGTCTCCGAGTCGGTGTTCTGCTGTCACTACGTGGATCTGGTGGTACTTTCCCAGCCATCGTCTCAGGGGATTCATGTTCCTCCGGCCATGGCGCAGAAGATCATTCTTAACGCCGGGCGTCCGGTGCTGGTGGCGCCCGCCAATGGCCATGGCGCCGCCATCGGCCAGAACGTGGTTATCGGTTGGCGGTCGGGTAAGCAGGCATCTCGTGCCCTTCATGATTGTCTGCCTCTGATCGAGGGGGCCAAGGAGCTGCTGGTGGTTTACCGGCGCGATCTCGTCACCAAGGATGCGTCCACGCCGCAAGTAAACATTATCGATCACCTCACGGAACACGGTCTTCCGGCCAGGGGCGAGCGGGTCGTTACCGAGGGGCTGGGGGTCATGGATACGCTTTTGTCGCGGGCCTATGACGTTGATGCCGATCTTCTGGTGGTCGGCGGCCATGTCGGCAATATTCTATCTTTCACCGGTAAGGCCGGCGCCGGCACGCGCCATCTCCTGATGCACATGGAACTGCCGGTACTGTTCTCCTGTTGAATCCGGGCGGGGGACACGCCGCCCGGTTTGCAAGGTTGTTATGGGCAATCCAGTCAACCCGCCTTCCGAGCCGAGTGGAAACAAATCAATTGGCGGGCCGATTCACCTGACGCTTGGTTCTCAAGCGTCAGGATCGGACCACTAAAACATGACGCGGATGGCAAAGCTGATTTCCGTTGCCGAAAAGTCGCCAATTCCGCCGGTGGCGATATTTCGCCCGGCGGGCAGCCCCCAATCGGCCTTGCCCAGGTCGACATAGCGGATCTCGACGTCATTCATCACCTGGGGGCCAAGCTTGAACGTAGCGCCCACGCCGCCACTCCAGGCCAGATCGTTGCTGGCGTGGGTGTTACGCAGGGAGTTGCCGCCGGAAGGGGTGTACTGGCTTTTGACGGTATTGTGGGACCAACCGAGGCCGCCGGAGACGAACGGCCACCAGTTTTCGCTGCCGACCGGGAAATGCCAGTAGCCCTTGGCCATGGTGGTGACGTTCTGCACCGTGCTCGCCAACGCGCCCGAGCCACCGCCAAGCAGCAGAGGACTGGCGTTGTAGGTGACCTCGGTGCGGTTCATGAACTCCACTTCCGTTCGCAGCGGAATATGGTAGCGGTAGCTCCATTCGTAGCCGGCCGCCATGCCGAAGGCCCCGATGACGTTCTGGCCGTGATCGCCGTTGACCGTGCCGCCGCCGGTGGCGGTGATGCCGGACAGTTGGGCGAAGCTTGGGCCGCCCTTGCCCGAGATGTACCAGCCCTTGTTGGGGTTCAACTGCGTCTTGGGGGTGGGGCAGTCGGCGGCGCAGGCGGCCTCGGCCAATGCCGGTCCGGCCCAAAGCGTTGCCGCCAGTACCAGCGCCGTCGCCGTACCGGCGGCCAGCCGGGCGGCGGCCCTGGCGGTTTGGCGCGCCAGTGCGGAATCGATCACGCGCGGCAGCAGTCGTTGCAGCAGAAGAAACAGTCGTTCCGGTCCACGCGGATAGACGTCGCGGGCGCCGCGCCGGATGCCATCGACGATCAGCCGCGCCACCTTCTCCGGCGGGTCGAGAGCCATGTCGAAGGCGGTGGCGAGGTCGGCGAAACCTTCGGCCGCCGCCGTCCTGGTGCCGCGTGGAGCGGCGTAGGTCACCGCTATCCCCGATGGCGCCAGTTCCCGCCTCAGTGCTTCGGACCAGCCGCGCAGACCGAACTTGGTGGCCGAGTAGGCGGCGAAATAGGGAAAGGCGATATCGCCGAACATCGAGCCGACATTGATGATGCGCGACGGTCGGGCGACTTCCAGCAAAGGCAGCAGTGCCAGCGTCAGTTCCATGGGAGCCAGCAGGTTGGTTTCGACCATGCGGCGGCGCCGTTTGGCGTCGTCGGCATTGGCCAATCCCGATTCCACCACACCGGCGTTGTTGATCAGCAGATCAAGGCGGCCGAGGCGGGCGACCTCGGCGGCCAAGGTCTGACGAGAGCCGGCATCGGTGAGGTCGGCGGCCAGCACCACGCCTCGCGCCGGGTCCAAGAGCGTGGCCCTGGTCGCCTCAAGGGCGTCCATTCGCCGGCCGACCAGCACGACGGTAGCGCCATGGCGAGCCAGTTCCACCGCCAGGGCGCGGCCGATGCCCGAACCGGCGCCGGTGATCAGGGTGATCTTGCCATCAAGCCGCATCGGTCAATCCCCGGAAGATGTCGCCGTACAGGCGGTAGAAGTCCTTGGCCGACTGGATCACCAGCGTTCGCCGGTCGGGAGCGTCGATCCGTTCGAGCAACCCGGCGAACAGGGCGCAGTGCTCCTCGTCCAGTTGGCCGTGCGAGTTGAGGTAGCTGAAGCCGCCCTTGGCGGGGTCCACGCTCAGGCTGGCGAGAATGGCTCCGGCGGCGGCCCGCGCCAGGGCGACCGACATTCCCTCCAGCACATGGACCATGCCGAGCAGGGCATAGGGGCTGATGCGCTCGATGGCGTAATTGGCGTAGGCCACCATCATCCGCACCGCGAGCGGCGGCAAGGTCCGCCGGACCGCGTCGGCGTCGCCGCCCAGCGCTCGGATATCGTCAAGAATCCACGCCTCGTGGCCCTTTTCCTCGTCGAGATAGACCAGCAACCCGGAGCGATAGATGCCGTCGTCCTCGCCGCAACGCGACAGCGCCAGACCCAAGAGCGGGCAGGTGTGCCGGACATGGTGATAGGCGCAGGCGAGAAAGTTCAGATAAAGGTCGCGATCGACGCCGGAGGCGATGGCGCGCCGAATCAGAGGAATGGCGCGAAACTCGGCTTCTTCCGCGGCGGTGTCGCGGACAAGCTGATCGTGGAACGAGAGGCTCATGGGGTCTCCTTGAGGTAGGCGGCGATGGCCGGACGGCGCAATCTGCCGTTGGCCGTGATCAGTTCTTGCTGGTGCAAGACGGCCTCGGACAGCATCAGGCTGGCGCGGGGGCGGGCGTAGTCGGGGGCCTCGGCGCACAATCGGGCAACGAGGGCGTCGATTTCGGCGGGGCCGGCATCGCCAAGTTGGCCCCTGGCGGGGACCAGCACGGCGCGGGGGTGGCTGCCGCCGCCGATCACCGCGCAAAGCCCGACGCGGCGGTCTTCGAGGATCATGGACTCGATCCATTCGGGGTGGATGTTGCGGCCGGTGGTGGTGACGATCAGGTCGTCGATGCGGCCCTCGATGATCAACCGCCCCTCGGCGTCGAAGCGGCCGGCGTCGCCGGTGCGCCAGACTCCGCCGGTGGGCTTGCCGCCAAGATAGCCTTCCATCACCGTCGGTCCGCCGACGACGATCTCGCCGTCGTCGATGGCAACCGAAACCCCGGGCAGCGGCCGCCCCACCGTGCCCGCCACCCGCTCACCGGGGCGGTTGACCGCCACCACCGAGCAGCATTCGGAAAGGCCATAGCCCTCGTGGACCGGCAGGCCCACGGCCCAGGCCCGTTCGGCCAGCCGGGGCGGCACCGGGGCGCCGCCGGCGGCGACGAAACGAAGGGTGGCCGGTGCGTGCTTGCCTTGTTGCTCCAGCCATCCCACCCACCCGGCCAGCATTTCCGGGACTAGGATGGTGGCGGTGGGGGCATGGGTCTCGGCGGCGATCGGCAGCGCCTGGGGGCTGGGGCAAAGCGCGATCGACGCGCCGACCGACAGCGGCACCAGCATGCCCGCCACCTGTTCGAGCAGCAGGGCGAAGGGCAATACCGACAGCATGCGGTCATCGGCGGTGGCGCCCACCGTTTCGACCAGGGCGCGGACGCTGGCGCCCAATTGGCTGGCGCCCAGCACTACCCCCTTGGGGCGTCCGGTGGTGCCCGAGGTATAGATGATGCAGCGGGCATCCCCGGCGGGCTCGGCCGAAGGATGCGGGGCGAGGTCGGGCGTGAGGACGGCCGGGCAGATCGAGCGGGCGATCTCGGCCATTTCCGGAACGGCGACCACCGCTTTGATTCCGGCGTCGGCGATCAGATGGGCCAGTTGCGCCGAGGAAAAGAATTCGGGCAGCGGCACGATGGTTCGACCCGCCCAGGCCAGGGCGAGATGCCAGATGACGGCGCGGCGGTCCTTGGGGGCGAGCAGGCCGACGGCCCCCGCCGGCAGGGCGATGGCGGCCCAGGCCGCGGTACTGCGGACGGCCCGCGCCAGCTCGCCATAGCTCAGGCATCCCGATCCGTCGAGAACGGCGGGCCGCTCCGGCCGGCGATCGGCATGCGCCGCCAGTGCGCCAAGAACCTCACGCATGGCGCCGCCTTTCGCCGAGGATGACGCTCAGCATGGTGTCGCCGACCAGCATCACCCTGGGGTCCTGCCGGTAATAGCTTCCCCACGATGCGGCGCTTTCGATGCGTGCGGGGTCGGCGGCGGCCAGTTCGATCAGCGGAATACCGGCCCGGCGCAGAAAGGTTCTGAGCCGGGCCGTGGCGGTGAAGAACGCCCAGCGCGTTCCGCGCGCCGCCAGGAAGTGGATGACGGCGCAAACCAGAGTCCTGACGTCACCGGGACGCCCGGCCGAAAGGCTGCCGACCTCGGCCAGGGCGGCGCGATCGGGACGGGTTCCGGTGATCTGGCCGATCAGTTCCTCGATCGGCAGATCCAGATAGCGTTCCGAAAAGAAGCCGTCTTCGGCGAAGCGCAGCGACGCGGCGCAGATCACCCCGGCCTCGTCGGTATTGGCGACCAGGCAGCGGGGCAGGCTGCTCAGCTGGGCGCCGTGGTCGCGCCGGAAGGCGGAATGGATGGTCGCCTCCACCTGCGGACGCAGCCGGTGGTCGTGGTTGACGATTTCAAACATGGTGCGTCAGCCCAGGACGTAGAGGATGTCGGAATCGTCCTTGGCCTTGAACCTGATCTGAACCAGCGTGCCGTCGTGGTCGTACCAGAGTTCGCGCTGCAGCTCGCCGGTGATCCGGTAGTGGTGCGCCCGGATATCGGTGCCGCGCGAGCGGATGGTTTCCTCGCCGGCATCGGTCACCGATACCGCCATCTGCTTGCCGGTCAGGGTGTTCATCAGCACCGGCCGCGTGAGCAGTTCCCGGTTCCACAGGCTGGCGGGAATGATGCTGGCGTCGACCTGACTGCGGCTTCCATCGCCGTTGATCTCGATATGATCATCCTTGGCCGCCGCCGCCAGAACGTGTTTGTCGCCGTCGTCGTTGGTCTGGGAGCGGAGCGAGATCAGACGGCCGTTCCGCCAGACTTCGCTGCCGGTGTGCTCGAACCGGTACACCGGGATATAGGCAACCCGCACCAGCACCGCGGTCTTGATGGAGACGGTCTCGCCGTCGCCGTTACGGATCAGGTCGATCTGGTGGCGACCGACCGGGTCGCCGCCCCTGAGTACGGTGAAATCAAGATGGGTTTCCGCGGGCGCCGCCAGCGTGACCGCGGGCAATAGGCCGAACGCCAAAGCCGAAATGGCCCGGATAAGGGTAGGGCGAAAGGGCATCGGGGTATCTCCGATTCAATTCCTGATACCCACAAACCTAGCGGGGTCTGCCGTGGAGTTGTGTGGAGATGTGTGGGGCAGCGCGGATATTCGTCACCGCTGCCGGGGTTGCCCCGGTCGGTCAGTCGCCGTCCAATAGGGTACGAATCATCCGCTGGAACAGGTTCGGCCGCGAGCGGGATGCCGGCGGCTGGGGGCCGCCCTGGTCCCGCGCCGACGTGTCGTCGTTGGGCTGCGATGGATTGCGGCTCATGGAGAAGTTGAAGCCATTGCCGGAATAACGATAGTCGCCTCGCTGCGATGGCGCCGGCGAGTCCGCACGCGGATCGCCACCATCGGAATCGCCGGAGAACGCCAGCGCCGGGCCGCAGATCGCCAGCACCGCCAGAACGCCTGCCGCCATGCCGATAAGCCGGGGAATCATCGTGCTTCCACCTCTTGGGCAGATCAATGAAATAAGACTAGACCCGCCGATCATGGAGTTGTGTGGAGATGTGTTCGGAATCGGGCGTTGCGTCCGCCTGTGGCAAATCCATCACAACGGCCAGCCCATGGGGATCGATGTTGCTGGCGTGGACGGTGCCGTGGTGAAGCTCGATGGCGCGCCGGCAGATGGCCAGACCGATCCCGGTTCCCCCGGTTTGCCGGGTACGGGCGTCGTCCACCCGATAGAACGGGTCGAATAGATTGGCCAGGGCCGGGGCCGGTACGCCGGGGCCGTGGTCCTGTATGGAAATCTGAACTCGATTATCGGCGGTGATATCGCAGCCGATTTCGATGTTATCCCCGGGGGAGGTATAGAACACCGCGTTGCGCAGGACGTTTTCGACGGCGCGGCCCAGCAACGCCCGGTCGCCGAGGACGGTGATGTCGCGGTCGGGTTTGGCAAAGGCCAGATCCGAGGCGCGGTCGGGAGATTCAAAGGCGATGTCGGCAAGAACATCGGCGACCACCCCGCCCAGGTCCACCCGCTGGTCCAGCGTCCTGGCGGTGGCGGCATCCAGGCTGGCCAGGGTCAGCAGTTCGCGCACCAGCCGGGAAATGTTGTCGATCTCGTGCTGCATCCGCTCGAACTGCTTCGGGGCATGGGCCTCGGCGTCGCGCCGCGCCAGCCCCAGGGCCATGTTCAGGCGGGCCAGGGGGGATTTGATTTCGTGGGAGACGTCGCTGATCAGGCGGCGCTGTGCCCCGATCAGGGTGGAGATCCGCTCCGCCATCTGGTCGAATTCGCGGACCAGATCGGCCGCCTCGTCATGCCGGCCGGAGAATTTGGCGCCGACCCGTGCCGTGAGGTCGCCCCTGGCGAGCCGGATGGCGGCCCGGCGCAGGTCCGAGATCGGACGCGACAGGTAGCGGGCGATGGCATAGCTCAGTCCAGCGCAACTGACCAGTTCCAGCAAGATGGTAATCTGGAGCCGCGACCGATGGTTCTCCGGAGTGTCAAGCTGCTCCGGGTTGTCGGCATGCACGGTCAGGCAATACGTTTCCGTCTGCCCACGGGCGGTGATGCTGGTGGAATTCCGGGTACCCGGGGCGCACTCGGCCCCCGGATTGCGGGCCGAGAGCTTGAGTTGCAGCAAGGTGTTCTCGCCGCTACGCGCCAGGAATTTATCCAGGGCCTCGGGGCCGAAATTCTCGAACAGCGCCACCGCCGTGTCGGCGTAGAGCGTGAAGGCGTTATCCCCCGCTTCTTCGGATTCCGGCAGATAGAACGTCACCAGGGCGAGAATGGTCCCGACGGTGACCAGCTGTACCGACACCGACCACAGCAGGATCTTGCCGAATAGTGTGCGGATCGCGGCCATTACCGTTCCTTGCCGGTGGGCAGCGCGTAGATGTAGCCCGCATTGCGGACGGTCTTGATGCGGCGTTCGATCCCTTCGTCGGCATCCAGTTTCCGGCGCAGCTTGCTGACCAGGGTATCGACGTTGCGGTCGATCCGGTTGGTGCCGTTCTGGCGGCCGAAGGCGGCCTGGGACAGATCGTCGCGGCGGACGACTTCCCCCGCCCGGCGCAGAAGGAATTCCAGCAGGTTGAACTCGGCCGAGGTCAGGTCGAGGACTTGGCCCCGACACCATGCCTCGCGGGAGGCGCCATCCAGTTCGACATCGCCGACGATCAGATTGGAGAGCTGTTCGGATGTCGCCGCCGACCGTGGTTCGGCGTTGGTCCGGCGCAGTACGGCGCGTATCCGCGCCATCAGTTCGCGGGGATTGAACGGCTTGGACACGTAGTCGTCGGCACCGATCTCCAGTCCCACCACCCGATCGACGTCGTCATCCCTGGCCGTCAGCATGATCACCGGGACATCCGAGCGTTTGCGGAATTCCTTAAGCACCTCGAACCCCGAGCGTCCGGGCAGCATGACGTCGAGAAGAATCAGGTCGGCAGTGGCGGGATCGGCGGCCATGAACGCGGTGTTGTCATGGGCGGCATCCACCTTGAACCCTTCGGGTTCCATGTACTCGCGCATCATCTCGACCAGTTCGACGTCGTCATCGACCAGCAGAAGGCGGGGCAGGTTCATGGCCGGTATCTGAATGAATGATCGACCCGCGACGAGGTCTCGGCGGAATCGGAGCGGGGGAGGGCAAGACGAAGAAGCATGGCGGACCCAGGGGCCTTCGATGACGGGGGGAGGGCGGTATCGGAACCGGCGGCGCCAAGGCTACATGAGGCGCAACGCCCGATACAAGCCCATTGACCGAGAGCCGTCCGGGAGATCAACTGGCCGAGTTTTTCCCAAATCGGAGAGGCCGTTGTCATCCGGACTGCGCGATTATGGCTTCACCGCGATGGGATCGCCGGGGCTGATCCGGTTGTATTCGCCGGAGCGGCGCCAGGCCGATGCCGCCGCAGCGGCGGCGATGAACGAGATCGCCAGGATCGAAAACCGATATTCGCGCTTCCTGCCCGACAGCGTGCTGTCCGGGCTCAATCGCGTCGGCCGTGCCGGCGGCGCGATCGAGGTGGATGCGGAGACGGCGGGGATTGTGGATTACGCTTTTTCCTGCCACCGCAAAAGCGGGGGGCTTTTCGACATTACCGCTGGTTGCCTGAGGCAGGCATGGGACTTTTCGGTCCCCCGTCTTCCCGACCGGCGTACGGTGGAAGAGCTTCTACGGCGCGTCGGGCTCGACAAGCTGGACTGGCGTTCGCCACGCCTGACCTTCACCCAACCGGGTATGGAGCTTGATTTCGGCGGCATCTGCAAGGAGTACGCCGTTGACCGCGCGGCGGAAACCTGTCTGTCGCACGGCCTTGATCACGGTTTGATTGACCTTGGCGGCGACATCCGCGTGCTTGGCCCCCAGGCCGATGGCGCTCCCTGGCCGATCGGCGTGCGCCACCCCCGGATGCCGGGTTCACTGGCCGCCAGCCTGATGTTGGGCGGTGGCGGCATGGCCACCAGCGGCGACTATGAACGTTTCATCGAGGTGGATGGGACACGGTATTGCCACATCCTCGATCCCCGCTCCGGCTGGCCGATCAGCGGGCTGTCGTCGGTGACCGTGCTGGCCGGGAGCTGTCTGCTGGCCGGCAGCGTCGCCACCATCGCCATGCTGAAAGGACGGGACGGTGCGGATTGGCTGCGCGGCCTGAACGTGACGCATCTTTGGATCGATGCCGAGGGGCGGCAGGGTGGCAACGTCCCGCCGCCCGAAGGAGCTACACCAGGATATTGACGCCGGCCGAGGTGTCGGTGCCAAGCGAATCGAGGCTTTGGCTGGCGGACGACAGCGCATCGGTCGCCGTCGCGCCGCCGTGGTGGTGATGCCCGCCCGTATGGGCCGAGGCGATGACACTCTTCATGGTGCTGATGAAGTCGGCCTTGGACACGGAACCGGTGCCGTTGGGGTCGAGCTTGGCCCAGATCGCGTCAGCGCCCTGGGCCTTGATCGCCGCGGGCGGATTCAAGGTGGCGAATGCCTGATCGAACTGGGACTGGTCGATGCTGCCCGATCCGGCGCTGTCGATCTTGTTGAACAGCGAACTCATTTTCTGTTGCGGCGGCATCCGGGCGCTGGCGCCGGAAACCGCCATCTGTCTCGCCGAACCCGATAAGCCTGAAATACTCATGCTCATGCTCCATTCCTCCCGGCAAGGCGCCCCAACCGGCAGCGGTCATCAGCCATGCCATGCCTTCGGCGTCCGTACGCAACAATAATGCCAGGATCGAATGGCGAAATTGCGCGTTCCGATGAAGACGGGATGAAAGATTCTGCCCGGCAAAATTTGCCGGTGGGCAAGGTGTGTTATATCGCGCCGCCTTGTGAATTGGGTCTCCTCGGGCAAGTGGAGCCGTGGGATCGGCGCCCAATAACACAAGGTGCGCGCATGGATGTGGTGTGACCCGAAGCTGCCCCTTTGGGGGGGGCGCCCTCCCCATCCACCAGTCTCTCAGACCCCTCTGGGCAGTTCCATATGGAAGGCGGTGCCGTCCCCTGGGGTTGATTCCACCCAGATCCGCCCGCAATGCTGGTCGATGATCTTTTTGCAGATGGCGAGGCCGATTCCGGTTCCCTCGTACTTGTCCGGGGTGTGGAGCCGCTTAAACACGCCGAAGATGGTGTCGAAATATTCAGGCTGGATGCCGATACCATTATCCCTGATCGTCACCACATGGCTCATGGCGCCGGTATCCGCCGAGATCGTCACCACGGGAGGGCGGTCCGGCAGGCGGTATTTGATGGCGTTGCCGATGAGGTTCTGGAAAAGCCGCACCAGATCGGAAGCTGCGCCCTTGATCATGGGAAGCGTTCCGGCGATATCCACCGTTCCGTTGGCATCAAGGATGCCGGTGTGCAGATTGGCGCAGGCCTCACGCACGACTTCGGTCAAGGCGACCAGTTCAATGGGCTTGGCGTCGCGGCCGATCCGCGAGAACTCCAGCAGATCGACGACCAGTTGATCCATGCGCACCGCCCCATCATGGGCAAAGGCGATGAATTCGCGGGCGTCGGCGTCCAGTTTGTCACCGTAGCGGCGACTGAGGAGCGAAACATAGCTGGAAACCTGACGCAGTGGCGATCGCAGGTCGTGGGAGGCGATGTAGGCGAATTGCTCCAATTCGGCATTCGACCGGGCCAGGTCGCGGCGAATGGCATCTTCCTCCAGCACCGCACCGATCCACCGCGCCAGCAACCGCATGAACTCCTTGTCGCCATCGTCGAATTCCCGCTGGCTGGGCCTCGCCGAGCTGAAGTTCACGGTGCCATAAACCTTGCCTTGGACGCGGATGGGAGCACCGACATAGCTTTCGAGCCCGTGGGTGCGGTAGCAGGGATGATCGGCATGGGGCGACCGCGCCCAATGGGCGATGGCGACCACATCGTCCTGCTCCATCACCAGGGCGCAATACGTGCTGGCGAGGTCGAACACCATTCCGTCGGCCAAGGCGGTATCTTCGGCGGCTGAATGATGCTCGACGGTGAACCGGCTGCCTTCGACCCGGCTGATCATCCCCATGGTCAGGTCCAGGTGCCGCCGCCCGAGGTCGAGGGCATGGGCCAGCTTTTGCGAAGCCGGACCCGGCGGCAGGGCCGCGATCTCGCTCAGTACCCGAAGGTTCTCGTACTGGCGGCGCAGGAGCGCCGTCTGCTCGGTCAAGGCCAGTTCGATGCGCTTGCGCTCGGTGATGTCCTCGTGAACCAGCACCACTTCCGGAATGGAATCGTCCTGTCCGCGAATGGGGTAGGCATAGCCGTGTACCCAGCGGTCCTTGGTTCGCTCGCCTTCGGCGGCGACGTGTATGGCGGAAATTTCCAGGCTGCGTCCCGCCAATCCTTCGGTGAGAAGGTTCTCCGCACCGATCCGGCTGAGAACAGGATGCTTGCCGCCGGTGGGGATGGTGGAAACCTGCCCCCACAACTTCACCCAGGACCGGTTGGACAAGCGCGGAGCCGACCCGGCATCGACAATCTGGATCGCCAGGGGGCTTTGTTCAAAGATGGCCCGAAAGCGGGTTTCAGACTCCCGCAGTGCCAGTTCGGCCAGCTTGCGGCCGGTGATGTCCATGGCGGTGGAAAGACAGCGCCAGCCTTCACCCCACCCCTCGCCCAGCCGGACGCTTTCCAGGATCACCGGAAACGGCGGGCGCTGATCCGGCAGCAGCCATAGCTCGGTGGAGGCCCGCCCGACGCTTCGCACCGTGGCGAAGTGGCCGTCCAGCTCTTGGCGGCATTTCTTGTCGACGAACAGAAGGAACGGCTTGCCGGCGATACGTCCCTTGGTGCGGCTAAGCATCCCCATGCCGGTTATATTGGCGTCAACTACTGTAAAACTATCATTAATGATGAAATATCCGACGGGAGAGTATTCAAATAGATCACGATAGCGTGCGCTGACCTTCTCGATGTGGCCGTGGGCCTCGTGAAGCTCCTCGTTTTGCGCTCGTAACTCCTCCTGGTGGACTTGAAGATTATGAAGGGCTTCCGTCATTAACCGATGGCTGTCGGCCATGCTTTTGTCAATGTGGTTGCCGCTCTTTTGTGATACAATATTTTTATCATCATGCCGTGCTTTGGCTGTCATCTGAGTCGCTGTTTTCCATGATTTATGGTCGTTATATGGTGTTGTCCCGGACGCTATAATTTTTATATGCGTAAAGTCAATAATTATCAATAAATGTCCTGGACATATTTGCATATCGCGGGTTACCTAATTCATTGCCATATATCAGCGTGGCGATGACCCGGCTCGGGCGGGCCGTGGCGGATGGCAAGCGGCCTTCCGGAATGTCTCCGGGATTGTGTTTTCTAACGATTGGATTTTCGGGGGAAGTGGATGGCGCGCAATACGGGTGTACGGAACGCGGCGATCCGTGGGGGGGCGGCCGGGGCCGAGCCGGACGCGGCGAACGAAGTCCCCAAGAAAGCCCGGGCGCGGCGCAGCAACTTCTATGTGGTGGGGGTCGGTGCTTCGGCAGGGGGCCTGGAGGCGCTTCGTCCGTTCGTGGCCAATCTGCCGATGGCGGTCAACATGGCCTACGTCATCGTCCAGCATCTGTCGCCGGCCTATCGCAGCATGATGGTCCAACTGCTGGCGCGCGAGACCAAGCTTCCGGTGGAGGAAATCAAGGACGGCACCGTCCTGGTCGCCAATACCATCTACATCACGCCGCCCAACAAGGATGTTCGGATCAAGAATTCGACGCTGTGGCTACGTGAGCCTTCGGCGCCGCTGGGGCCGAAGCCATCGGTGGATGTCTTTTTCGCGTCCCTGGCCGAGGATCGCGGCCAGCACGCCATCGGCGTCATCCTGTCGGGAACCGGCAGCGACGGCGCCCACGGCATGAGAGCCATCAAGGCCAGCGGCGGCCTGACCGTGGCTCAGGACCCCGATACCGCCAAGTACGATGGCATGCCCAAGGCGGCCATTGATTCCGGGTGCGTCGACCAGACGCTGCCACCCGACGGCATCGGTCCGGAATTGGGTTCCATCTCGCGTTTTCCCAGGCCGGTGGTCAGTCAGAAGTCGGAAGAGAGCAAGACCCAGGATACCGTCAACGAAATCTTCCTGTTGGTGCGCAAGCGCACCGAGGTGGATTTTTCTCAATACAAGCTGAACACCGTGCGCCGCCGATTGGAACGGCGCATGGCCGCCAATCGGATCGAGACCTTGGCGGCCTATCTGGAGTTCGTCCAGCGTCAGCCGGCGGAACTGGACCTGTTGTGCAAGGACATCCTGATTTCAGTTACCTCGTTCTTCCGCGATACCAAGGCGTTCGATGACGTCAAGGTGACGCTGGCGGAGCTTTTGGCCACCAAGCGTCCCGGCGACAGTATTCGCATCTGGGTTCCGGCCTGTGCCACCGGCGAGGAGGCTTATACCTTCGCCATGATGCTGACCGACCTGCTGGGCGACCGTGCCAAATCCTACAAGATCCAGGTTTTCGCCACCGATATCGATATGGATGCCATGCGCCACGCCCGCAAAGGCACTTATTCCGCGACCACGGTTGATGGACTCGACCGGGGGTATGTCTCGAAATACTTTGACGCCATGGGTCAGAATTATCAGATCAAGAAGCCCATCCGAGAGATGGTGGTCTTTGCCCGTCAGGACCTGATCAAGGATCCGCCCTTCGTCAAGGTCGACGTCATCAGCTGCCGAAATGTACTTATTTATTTCAATTCCAACCTTCAAGAACGTATTTTCCAGGTTTTCCACTATGCCCTCAATCCGGAGGGGCATCTGTTTCTCGGCAAATCGGAATCGGTCGGCCACTGCTCGGATCTGTTCCGCCCCATCAAGTCCACCTCCAAGATCTTCCAGAAACGCATGGGCGGCCCTCGTTCCGGTAATCCGGTATTTGGGGCCTTCCGCCTCAAAGTATCGGAAGCCGCCGAGACCATGCTTCCCGTGGGCGGCGCATCCATTGAGACCATAGTCCGCGACGGCTTCGTCAAGGCTTGTATGCCCGCCAGCGTGGCCATCAACGAAAACTTGGATATCGTTTATTACCACGGCGACGTGGACAGCTTCGTCCGTTTTCCCCAGGGGCGGCCGAATCAGAATCTGGGCAAGTTGATCGCCGATGATTTTCGCATCGATCTGCGCGGCCTGGTTCACCGTGCCCGCGAAAGCGGCGCGATCACCTCTGGAAGCCGGCGTCAACTGAGGGTCCGCGAAGGCGATATCATGGCCCGGCTGGTGGTTCGGCCACTGCTCTCCGATGCCGGACAGGAAGCGCTGTTCCTGGTCAGCTGCGAGAAGGTGGAGGCCGCTACCGAGGATGGTCCGGTCGAGGCAGCCTCGCCGCCGGGCAGCGAGGTTCGCCTGATCGAGTTGGAGCAAGAGCTTACCGCCACCCGTGAGCATCTTCAGACGGTGGTGGAGGAGCTGGAGACCTCGAACGAAGAGCTGCAAGCTCTCAATGAGGAAATGCAGGCGGCCAACGAAGAACTGCAATCTTCCAACGAGGAGCTTGAAACCTCCAACGAGGAACTGCAATCGACCAACGAGGAACTCACGACCGTCAATGAAGAGCTTCAGGTCCGTACGTCCGACCTGGGCGCGGCCAATGCCGATCTTCAGAACATTCAAGACAATGTGGGCTTTCCCATGCTGGTGGTCGACAAGGGATTGCGGATTACCCGCTTTACCCATCAGGCCGCGAAGCTGTTCGGCCTGTTGCCGTCCGACGCGGGCCAGCTGATCACGGCGGTACCCAGCCAGTTTCACATCCGCGATCTGCGCAATCTGCTTATCACCGTGGTCTCAAGCGGGCTGTCCCACGAAGACATCATCGAAGCCGATGGGTGCATCTACCGCATGGGGATCGTCCCCTATCGCGATCTGCGGGAGCAGACGGCGGGGGCCATCCTCACCTTCATCGATGAAACCGCGCTGCGGACCACGCAGAAAAGCCTGGAAGACACCGTCGGAAGCCTGCGCGCCACCCAGGAGGAGTTGCGCGAGGCCAAGGAGGTCGCCGAAGGGGCCAACCGCGCCAAATCGGAGTTCCTGGCCAACATGAGCCACGAATTGCGGACGCCGCTTAACGCCGTGCTGGGATTCGCGCAGATCATGGCCGACGAGATGTGGGGCGAAATCGGCAATGAGCGATACAAGGAATATGTCGGGATCATCGTGAACAGCGGCCAGCACCTGCTGTCGCTGATCGGGCAGGTCCTGGATATGTCGGTGATCGACGCCGGGCGCGCCACCCTGAACGAGGGGGCCGTCGTTCTTTCCGATGTCATCATCAGCTCGATCCGGCTGCTGTCCTCCCAGGCCGAAGGCAGCGATATCAGGCTGACCGCGTCGGTTCCGGCGGACCTGCCGTCTCTGTACGGCGATCTTACGGCGATCCAACGGGTATTGCTCAATCTTCTGGGTAACTCGCTTAAATTCACCGCGGCGGGTGGGGCGATTACCCTGACCGCCACCCACGACCAGAGCGGCGTGACCATTTGCGTCAGGGATACCGGCATCGGTATCAAGCCAGCCGATCTGGAGCGGGTGCTGATGCCGTTTGAACAGGGAGGGCAGAGGGTTCTGCGAAAGGAGCGCGAGGGCGTCGGCCTCGGCCTGCCCATTTCCAAGTCGCTGATGGAGCTTCATGGCGGCACTCTCTCCATCGACAGCCGGGAAGGAGCGGGCACGACCGCCTGCGTCCACTTCCCCGGCTCGCGGGTCATCGGTGTGAAGCGCGACCAGAGGGAAACCGTGCAATAGCATCTGACGATGCCCACGGATGGCGGGCTTGTTATGCGACAGGGCTTGGTGTCGTAGACATAAACCAATGTACCGCATTACCATAAAACGGGTATTGCCGGGACGGCATGTGCCGGTGCCGAAATCGGGGAGCTGTTTTGTCGTCAAAGAATTCCATGGCACCATCGACTGAGCGAGGGGGCAAGGTTGCGGACCATGGCGGGATATGTCCCGCGGCAGTTCCCGTCGTCGCGATCGAGGCCGAGACAGGCCTGTCGAAAGAAGTCATCCGGAAATGGGAGGTCCGCTACGGATTTCCTTCGCCGGACCGTGACGAAAACGGCGATCGGCTTTACCCCGCAGAACAAGTGTTGCAAATCCAACTGATTAGACGCCTGCTCGGCGCCGGCATGCGTCCGAGCAAGGTTGTCGGCTTGGATCTGGAGTCCTTGGAGCGTCTGGCGGCGGATGTGTCGCCCGCAAAGGAAGCCCATCCATCAGGTTTCTCTCTCCAGGTTCTGGACACGTTGGTTGCCCACGATCTTGGCCATTTGACCCATCTTCTCCGCGGACAGAAGAACCGTCAGGGCTTGTCGCTGTTCGTTCGCGACACGCTGGCTCGGCTGAACACCGTTGTTGGCGATGCCTGGTTGCGTGGCGACATACAGGTGTTTGAGGAGCATCTTTATACCGAGGCGGTGATTGATGTCCTCCACGAGGCCGTTCGTACGGTCACGGCTTCGTCGGGATTCCCTCGCGTCCTGCTGTCGACGGCTCCCGGAGAGCTTCACACGATTGGTCTGCTGATGGCGAGTGCCGTGCTGACCCTTGAGGGGGCGTGCTGTATCAGGCTAGGTCCGCAGACGCCCCAAACCGAGATCGTCGCCGCCGTCAAAGCCTGTCGCATCGACGCTGTGGGCTTATCGTTCAGTATTGCCCATCCCGTGCGTGATTCCGCAAATTTCCTCCGCGATCTCCGCCGCCGTCTCGACCCGGGCGTACATATCTGGGCCGGAGGTCGTGGTGTCGCCCGTCTGCGGAGGATCCCCGGGGTGCGCTTTATCGGAGATCTTGATGAGATCGGTCCTGCCATCCGCGCCTTGACGGCGGGAAAGGCGTGATCATCGCTGTTGGCGCGGGTCGGTAGTATCCCGCCTCTCGCCATTTATCCGGCCGTGCCGTCGGACGAGGCAGCCATCGGCAATTGGGCGCCGGTCCGAAGGGCGCCAAGACCCTATACCTTTCCCCACCCGCTATGGCGGGGCATTTGGCAGGCCGTTCCCGCCCGCCTCTGGCGCGACCATGTCAGCCGAGGCGGATTGTTTCCATTCGTTCCGCTGGTCCCAAGCAGGTGGCGTCCGGCCGCAACGACGATCCGATCAATCGCCTGAGAAAACGGAAGGCCGCCCTCGATGAGGGGCTCATCAGCCAAGCCGACTACGACGGGCAGAAGGCCAAGATCATGGAAAAGCTTCTGACCGACACTACCCATGCCCGATGCCCCCCCCCGGTTCCCACGGACACGCCTCCTTGCGAAGATGGCTGTCGTAACATATTGATGTTTAATGACAAAGCATTGGCGCTTTTGCGTTATATCCCCGGATGGACCAGTTGCATTCAGCAAAAGAAGGAAGAGCCAGCATGAATGGCGGCGCAATTGATGCTTTGGTCCCAAATGGGACTGAGCCACCGCGCGGCTCCATCATAGTCTATAATAAAACTGATGCTGGCATTGAGCGCTGGATTTTGTGTTTATTGTGGCGACCTAATTTCCGATAGTTCCTTGGAGTTTGGTAGAGCGGACCATGTCAGTCTCCGGCGATGATAGTGGTAATGGCCGGGCTGGCGAGCATCGGCGAAAGGGGCCGCGCTTCAACGGCAACCTGATGGATGTTTTCGAGGTATCGCGCGACCTCGTCTGTCTATGCCGCCAGGGTATCATAACCGCCGTCAATACCTCCGGGCTTCGCCTGTTGGGTGCCGATCGTGGCGACATTGTCCGTGATCGGCGATTCGTCGAATTCCTGATCCCGGAATATGCCGAGGTCTTCGAGTTCTTCCTCTCCGGTGACATGAGCGACGTGGAGCCGATTCCGACCCGTATTCTCACCCTTGATGGCAGCATCAAGGATGTGGAACTACAGGTATTCCGCGCCCGCGAGATCGCCTGCGATGCCGCCGTGGTGATCGGCCGCGACGTCTCGCGGGAAGGCCGCCTGGCCGGACATGCCCGCGATAACCGCGCTCGCTATACCGCGCTGGTGGACAACGCCATGAATCTGGTTTGTCATGTGGTGGACGGAGCCGTGCACTACATCAACCGTTCGGGGTGCCTCCTGCTGGGGGCCGCCGATGCCGGACCTCTGGCCGGCCGCGCCCTGGCCGATCTTCTGCATGATGACTATGCCGAGTTGGTCGCCCCCGGCCAAATCGATCTCCTGCTTGCCGAAATGGGACCGGTCGCCATGCGCCTCAAACGCCTGGACGGCACCGCCTTCGACGCCCAGGTGATGATCTGCCGGCTGCCGTCGGACCAGGGCGAGGAACTCATGGTCGAGGCCTGCGATATCTCCGCTCACATCCACACGGTTACCGCCCTGCGGCAGTCGACGGAAACGCTGCTGAAAAAAAGCCAGGAAATGCAGGAGCTCCAGGCGGCCCTTGCCGCCCGGGAGATCGGCATCGTCCGTCGGCGCCTGTCCGAGGCGCAGCGTGTCGCCCGGATCGGTACCATGGAACGCGACGGTCACGGGTTCTGGCAATTGTGTCCGCACGCCAGCAGCTTGCTTGATCTGGCCCATCGGCCACGGATTACCCTGGACGATCTGTTGGCCCGGATATCGGGCACCGAACGTCATGGCGTCATGACCGCCCTGGCGGCCTTTCCCGCATCCCCCGTCAATATCGAGTTTCCGGTGCTGAATGGCGAAGAGGCGCGGATCGTTCACGCCGTGGGCAACGCCATGATGGGGGCCGATGACGAGGCATTCATCACCGTGCAAGATGTCACCACCCGGCGCGCGGTCGAACGTGAGCACGCTCAGATGCGCGCCCGCGCCGAAGAGGCCAGCAGGCTGGAATCCCTGGGGACCTTGGCCGGCGGCATTGCTCATGAGATCAACACCCCGGCGCAATTCGTCGGAGATAACCTTCAGTTCATCGAGACCGGTGCCAAAAGTCTGCTGGAAGTGGCGCATTTGGCTAAGGGCGTGGCTATCGGCCAGGCTACCTTGGAGGAACTGGCCGCCCGGATTTCCTGTGTCAGGCTCGATTTCCTCTCCCAGGAGATTCCGGCGGCGGCCAAGGAAGCCCTTGATGGCATGGGCCGAATTTCGGCGATTGTTCAGGCGGTGAAGGAAACATGCTATCCCAGCGCCAAGATTGCGCAGCCGTTCGACCTGAACCACACGGTCGAATCCGTTGTCACCGTGACGCGAAATACATGGAAATATGTCGCGGAGCTGGAGCTTCGCCTTGATTCGGGTCTGCCGCCAATCAATGCGATCGAAGGTGAAATCAATCAGGTGGTCATGAATCTGGTGATCAATGCCGCCCACGCCGTTGAGGAAAAAGGGACGTGCGATCAAGGGCTTATCCAGGTCAGCACCCGGGCCGTGGCCGGCGGCGTCGTTCTGTCGGTCAGTGATAACGGCGTCGGTATTCCGCCGGGGCTGCACCAGAAGATTTTCGATCTGTTCTTTACCACCAAGCCTCCGGGAAGCGGAACCGGACAAGGGTTGGCGATTTCCGCCGCCATCATCCGGCGTCACGGAGGGCGCATCGACGTCTGTTCCGAGGCGGGCCAGGGCGCGCGGTTCGATGTCCACCTTCCCCTGAATCCGCCGCTCCCGTGACGGAAGAAGCTGTTCAGGCCCGTCGGGCGTCGGCTCACCGAGGGCGGTGAGGTCGCCTGAGAGCCGGCCGGGGCGGGTGGGCTTGCGGTCGGTCAGGATCATCTTCACGCGATGATCAAGAATAGTTCGCCCATATATGCGCATCAAATGGATAAGCCCATATTTTAATATATCATATGGCGATATCCGCATAAATATATTCACGGAAATAGTGATTGTGTTCTGTGCGCGAGGTGACGTGTTCAGTGAAGTCTATTTCCGTCCTTCATATATAGCCCTCTAATTCCGCCGCTCTCGCTCATGCTTATTTCTATTTTCAAGCGACTCAGGACGCCCTTAAGGTCGTCATATAGTTTTTTGTTTACTATAATTGCAAAGCACAGTGCGGATATAATGTGGCTCATGGCACCATGTATATTTCCATGTATATATTCTGTATTGGCCAGCTCCATGTGATATGTAAGACTTGTGCTCGCCCCATTTTCATTGCTATGGTCGGCGGGTTCTCTTTTTGGTATAAATTCTTTTGAGCTTGGCATGTTGTCCCCGCATTGATGGGTTATGAACCCATTTCAGTACCGCTGTCCGACGGGGCGTAGTCCCAAATGATACCGTGTATAAGAATCCGTGCCCTCGCTCGTCGGGCTCTCCACATCACTGTCGGCAGATCCGTTCGTATCAGGGAAGGGGCGTGCCCGCTGACATCGGTATAGTCCTGTGGACTTGCGCCTATTGGATTCATCCTATTTGGGAGTATTCGATATCATCAATCCTTGGTAGCGTTATTAAAAATATAACGCCATCAATTGAGCTTTGGGCTCTAATTGTTACTGGAGAGGTTTTTAAAAAATATGCTAGGCGTGGCGACGTCTTATATAGAATTGAATTTCATAACTTATGTTGTTCTGATGGGTTCGTGGATTTATACGTTAAGTTTCGTTCAAATTACGGATCGTTTTGACCATGAGCGATGATTTCCTAGTTGAAATATTTCCGTGGAACGAAGCCTTTGCCACGGGGATCGCCCAGATCGACCTCCAGCACCGGCGGTTGATAGAGCTATTGAACATACTGGTGGCTCACCTCGCCTGCCAACGCGATGCGCCGGCCATCGATCAGATCATGGCCGAGCTGAAGGATTACGCCGCCATCCATTTCACCACCGAGGAAGCGATATGGAGTTCTTATTTCAGCGGCGATTCATGGGAGAAATGGCACCAGAGCGCCCATACGGATTTCGTCGCCAAGATCGTCGAGTTGAGCGGTGACACCTCAGGTACGACCTATGACGAGATGATAGAGCATGTGGTCAGCTATCTGACCCATTGGCTGGCGCTGCACATCATCGAATCCGACAAGCGCATGGCCAAGGTGGTCCTGGCGATGCCGACCGGCATTTCGTTCGACCGGGCGAAAGAGCTGGCCAGTATGGAGATGTCGGGGGCCACCAGGGTGCTAATCGATACCGTGATGGGCATGTACGACAACCTGTCCCATCGCACCATACAGCTGACCCGCGAGATTAATGCCCGGATCCGGAGCGAGGCGGAGCTAAAGGCGACCCAGGCCGAACTGCTCCGCCTGAAGGACGAAGCGGCCGAGCGGGAGCGAGCCAACATGATCGAACGGCTATCCGAGGCCGGCCGGATGGAGGCGCTGGGGATGCTCGCGGGCGGCATCGCCCATGAGATCAATACCCCGGTTCAATATGTCGGCGACAATCTGGCCTTTATCCACGACGGCTCCCTCAATCTGCTGAGTGCGTTCGAGAGAATCCGCAAGGCTTCCTGCTCGACGGTGAATGCGGAGGTTGCCGCCGAACTGAAAAAGATCGACCTCGATTTTCTTTCCGCCGAACTCCCCGCTGCCGCCGACCAGGCGCGCGAGGGTCTGGAGCGGGTGGCCTCCATCGTCCAGGCGATCAAGGAATTTTGCTATCCCCTGTCCAAGGTGCCAAAGCAGTTCGACCTCAATCACGTGATCCAAACCGCGGTCCTGGTGACCCGGAGCCAGTGGAAATACGTTGCCGAGGTTGACCTTGATCTGCAGGAGGACCTGCCGCTCGTCACTGGCATCGAAGGCGAGATCAACCAGGTGCTGGTCAACCTGATCGTCAATGCCGCCCATGCCATTGGCGAAAAGGATCCATCCGCGCTGGGCCGGATCACCGTTTCTTCCCGTCAAGTCGATGGCAAAATTGAGATAAGCGTCACCGATACCGGAATCGGAATTCCAGAGGCAAACCGCAAGAGCATTTTCGAGATGTTTTTTACGACCAAGCCTCCGGGGCTGGGCACAGGTCAGGGACTGGCGATCAGCAGTCGCATCGTGCGCCGCCACAATGGCTCAATCACGGTCGATTCGCATCCTGGCGAGGGGACCTGCTTTCGGATTCGATTCCCCCTTTATCCAGGCCCAGCCGATGGCGCGGCGGAAGCGTAATGGAAGGCATCGATGACCGATTTAAAGCCGCACATCCTGGTCATTGACGATGATGAGATCCTTCTGGCCTCGATGCGCCGCCAGTTTGTGGGGCGCTTTAACGTCGTTACCGCCCCAGGTGGTCAACGGGCCATTGATGAGGTCAAGGCCGCCCATCGCCGGCGCGACCCCTTTGCCGTCGTGGTCTGCGACATGCGGATGCCCGAGATGGACGGAATCCAGACGCTCCGCCACATCAGCGAGATCGCCCCCGGGACGATTTCCCTCATGCTGACCGGCAACGCCGACCAAGCCACGGCTGCGGACGCCATCAACAGCGGCCATGTGTTCAAGTTCTTCTCCAAGCCCTGTGCAATCCATGTTTTGGAAGAGGGCATCAACGAGGCCGTCCGAAAGTACCGCGCCGACCTAGCCGAACAGGACCTGCTGGAAAAGACCCTGGCCGGCAGCATAAAGGTCCTGATCGACCTGATCTCGACCAACACGCCGGCCATCTCCAGCCACGCACGGCGCATCCGTGAGTTCACTCGCCAACTGGTTGCGCATGAGGTCGTTCCGGCACACTGGCAATTGGACATCGCCGCGTCGTTGGCGTTGATCGGACAGTTGTCTCTGCCGGTCGAGCTACTGCATCGGCATCGCCAGGGCCTCCCCCTCAGTGAGGAGGAGCGCGAACAGTTCTGCCACGCACCGCAGACGGCGCGAAACCTGATCGCCAACATCCCCCGCCTGGGAAAAGTGGCGGAGGTCGTTTACCTGCAGGACCGGGGCTTCGATGGTAGCGGCTTTCCCGCCAATGGTCCGTTGGGGGGCGACATTCCCAAGGATGCCCGCATTCTGAAGATCATCAAGGACCTTGCCGAGGCAACCGAGATGTTCGGCGCTCCCGACCTCCGCGCCTTTGCCGTCCTGGAATCCCGCGCGTCCCATTACGATCCGGAACTCTTGCAGTCGGTGAAGGCTTGCCTGGAGGTTCCTCAGGCTGCGCCACCCAAACTCGCAGAGAACGAAGTGGCGGCCACTCCTGACGACGCCGCGCCTCAGGAGCCTCCTGTCACAGCTTCATCGCACGGGCATGAGAAAGGACCCGTGCATAAGATATCGGGGCGAGCCTCTCCCACCCGTGGCTTGGGTGGGCGGAGACGTTGGGCTATCATCGTCGCCACTGCCGCCTTACTGCTGGCCGTTATCGTTACCTGGGTGGTTTACGCCCTTAGCCAGCCCAAGCCGGTGGTGGGCGATACCAAGTATGCCGACTTGATCAAGCAGATCGACGCGGCGACCAAAGGCGACATCGCTCAAGAGAATATCTTTGGTGGAGGCATCAAGGTCGGTGAGGGGGCTGTCACCGTCGATGGCATTCCCCGCAACGCTTGCATCCAGGCGGCCTGGAAACTGGTCAAGAAGGGTACCCTCAGTATTAACGGGATAATTTCTCAACGCATAACCGGTGCGTCCATCGCCAAGCAGTGCCAGTCTCAGAACAATAACATCATCACTTGGGTGCCGCGACCTTCTGGCAGTGAACGCGATGAGGAGTAGTGTTGATCAATATTCTGTTTGATCGCTGTCGCTGGTTAGCCGCTGAAAGATGCACTTCTGGCGGGTTTGTCGATCTTTCCCCGATCCGGTATTATATCAAGTCCCGGTCATCGTCATCCATGCCCCCAAATCGAGGAGCCCGATGGACGTGGTGGCCCAGGGCCTGAAAGGTCGGCTTGTTCCATGCGTGGCGCCCATGGCCGATCGGGGTATT
This sequence comes from uncultured Rhodospirillaceae bacterium, assembly GCA_903901915.1. Classification (GTDB taxonomy): domain Bacteria; phylum Pseudomonadota; class Alphaproteobacteria; order Rhodospirillales; family Magnetospirillaceae; genus Phaeospirillum. The sequence continues at coordinate 74,571 of CAIUSV010000087.1, forward strand.
TTGGTGGCAAGGGTCGCCGGGTGATGTTGTCGGGGGCCGTCAACCCGAGGGGGCGACTCTGGCGAGGGGGCGACTCTGGGGTGACTCCACCCCGGAAGGCGACCGGCACTTTTCGGTTGGACTTCGATGGACAAATGCCTTTTGGGGGGTAGTGCATGGCACATGGAACGAATATTCGGTCGGACGCTTGGATTCGGCTTCGGGCCGCAACCAAATCCGCTCATGAGGCGCTCGAGCGCCTACCGCCTCTCGCCCGGATGTTCTCTGTTGATTATAGCCTTGCTGAACTCACCGCGATGCTCACCGGCATGCTGTCCGCTCTCGAACCGCTTGAGGCACAGCTTGTCGGAACCGTGGAGGCTGCCGCGATCGGCTATATCCCCAGGTCTCTCCTTCTACACCAGGGCTTGGAGCGCCTGGGGGCGGCCAAGCCGGTCCTGATTCCAACTTCGGTTCCTACCCTTTCGACCTCTGCCGCCCGCATGGGAGCCTTTTATGTCGTCGAAGGGGCAATCCTGGGAGGGCAGGTCATTCGACGGCGTCTGGTGGATCGTTTCGGCGAAACCATTGGTGACGCTCTGGCCTTCTACAGCCCCTATGGCGACGATGTGGGGGGGCAGTGGATACGGTTTCGGACAGCTTTGGAAAGGTTCATCGCGACGGATTCTCTCTATGGCGAAGCCGAGAGAGCTGCCTTGGCCACCTTCACCGCCATCTCCTCGGTTATGGCCTTCACCACCGAGCATGTGCCCGATTGAGGTGCGCTAAACTCTGTCGTCATCCACAACGAGAACCCAATGGGGCCAACGTCAGTTTTCGGAAGCATCCCGATCATCAACAGATCAGAGAGAATGTGGTGTACGTCGTCCATCCATGGCCATGTCCTGGGACATGGCCATGGGAGTTACCAGCGGCACGGACAGTCCATCAGGCTACGCGTTTCTGCCGCAGAAATTCAGATAGAGCCTTATCGTCTTTCTTAATGTGCTCTTGCAGCCAAGTTGAGACGTAGTCGAAAAACTGCCCTGTAGCTTCCGGCCGATTCGCCTCCAGGCCCGCACGAAGGCTTCCGACCCGATCGAGGAAGGCTTTGTGCTGCGCCCGGTGAGAGGGGGCGTTGCCATAGCCGTGTTTCGACATCAACGCCTCTTCCTCATCGAAATGTGTCTGCATGCTTCGGGTGACTTCCGAGGACAAGGCGATGGCCGCCTTGCCGCCCTCGCCGCTCATCATTTGCCGATAGAGCCCGTTAATCTCGTCAAATATCTGCTGGTGATGACGGTCGATCGAGGGGATCCCGAAGTTCAGGTCGTTGGACCAATGCAGCAGCTTCAAGTCCTTCTTTTCCGCGCGCACCTGATTCAGGAATTGTCCAACTTCATGGCGGAGGAACTCGGCCTGTTTGGATAGATCCGAGGCGGAGTCCTTGATCTGCTGGGCGGCCGCTCCGGTTTCCCGCGCCGCCTGCTCAACCGAAACGATGTTGCTCGTCACTTCGCCGGTACCGGCCGCGGCCTGTTCGACATTGCGAGCGATCTCGCTGGTGGCTCCGCTTTGTTGCTCCACCGCGGCCGCTACTGCGGTGCTAATCTCTCCCATTTCGCCGATGACTCTGGAAATGCTGTCGATGGCATGGACCGCGTTGCTGGTGCCTTCTTGCACGGCTTTGATCTGAGCGGCGATTTCCTCGGTGGCCTTTCCGGTCTGGGTAGCCAGGTGCTTAACCTCGTTGGCGACGACCGCGAAACCTTTGCCGGCCTCTCCCGCCCGGGCCGCTTCGATGGTGGCATTCAACGCCAGCAGGTTGGTCTGTGCGGCAATATCGTTGATCAGGTTGACGATTTCGCCGATTTTGTTGGCGTTGTCCGATAGGGCGCGGATCTGAGCGGTCGTGGATTGCGCCTCTTCCCCCGCCCGCGCCGAGACGGCTTGGGATCGTTCCACCTGATGAGCGATTTCCTTGATGGACGATGCCAGTTCCTCAGTTGCGGCGGCGACTGTTTCGACATTGGCCGACGCCTGCTGCGCCGCCGATGCCACCGTGGTGGCCTGGGCGCTGGTCTCGGTGGCGGTGCTGGCCATCTGGCCCGAGGAGGCCTGCAACTCGGTGGCGGCGGATGTTACCGTCTCGATCACCTTGCCGACACTGCCCTCGAAATTATCGGCCATCTTGCGCATGGCGGCGAGGCGGTCAATCTCGGCCTGCTTTTTTTGCGCTTCCTGGTCGGCCTCCAACTGCTTGACCCGCACCAACTGGTCCTTGAAGTGGGCCACCGACTTGGCCATGTTGCCGATCTCGTCACCATGATCGGCATAGGGCACCTCGACCGAAAGGTTGTTACCGGCCAGTTCCGCCATCACGGAGGTCATCGCATTGACCGGCTTGACGATACCTTGGGCGATCAGCATCGACAGCAGGCCACCCAGCGCCAGCGCAAGAACCGTCATGACCATATCGGTGGTCAGCGCTCTATCCATGGCAGCGATCGTGTCGGCTTGCAGGGTATTGAGGAAATGCTCCTGCGACTCGCCGGTTTCGGTGGCAAGTTTCGCGAACTCCCCACCCAGTCCGGCCATGGTTTTGTAGGCAAGGTTGTCCAACTCCGTGGTTGCCGCCAGGACATCCTTGAATATCGCTTCGTACTGCTTGGCGAGATCTTCCGCCTCGGAGGCGAGTTTCTTGCGAGCGGGATTATGAAGGCGCCGTGTCAGGCCTTCGGCCTCTTCGACGAACAGCCTGGCATCCGCCTCGGATTCCGCGGCGAATTCCGGCGATGGATCGGCAATGAACTTGATGGCGTTGAGGCGGGTAAGCATCAGCGCTTCTTCCGCCTTGCCGGCCAAGGCGGCGGCTTCAAAATCGCTGTCGGCCGTGGCGGTCCGAACGATATCGGTAAGGTTCTTGCGGGCGTGAGCGCCGGTAACGTTCATCTTCTCCTTGATCAAAAGCTCCTTATTGGCTTGCAGCGTCGCCACACGCTCGAAATGGGTCGAGTATTCGTCGAATAAAGCCTGCATTCGGCGTAGATTAACGAGGCGCTTTTCATCGAGCGTGTCCGCGATAGCGGCGGGCAGAAGCTTGCGAAGTTCCTCCTGCATCAGCTTGACCCGCTTGATGGCCTCCGTATCGCCTTTCTCGGCGACGATAATGACGTTACGACGCATTTCGGCGACGTTACCCTTAATGGTGGCGACGCGGATGGCGTTGTCACCTACCTTGGCGTAGGTGTTCATCCCGGCATGGCCAGACCGCAACGCCATCAGGCCAACCACCGCCACAACCAGCAGAAGGGCGAGGACGATGCCGAACCCTCCATAGATCCTCGTGCTGACCTTGATGTTTCGGAACATCCACCGTACTCCCCGGCTGAGACTGACGAGACCAGGCGAGCCAATCTGGCTGGCCACCCGAAGGGATTAGTTAAAAAGTATACTTACAGATAGGATGCAATGTTGGAAGCAATTTGTTGGCGGTTCACTATTGAGTTATTGTTGTCTAAAATTTTAACTAAAAGATTACAATATTAAAATTGGAATTATGCTAATCTGATTCAATCGATACTCATGTAGCGGATACCCAGGATCGCCCGGATATGCTCGGCATGCCGAGCGGTGCCTTTGATAGACTTGAGTCGGGCGGTAAAATTATTGGTCGTAAGAATGGAATCCGCGGCAGGCAATGGGACGCAGCCCTCGCTCGGAGGGGTCTGTCCTGCCGATTCGGAACCTGGCGAATCGGGGGCCGCATCGGGGGCACGAAGGGGGGAGTTGCGGGGGACCTATCTGCCGTGCCGACGGCCCTAGTGTTCCGACGGCGGTTCTTCCGAGGACGTTGCTGGCGGATAGAAAACGCCCCCGCGTCCTGGGAGTGACGCGGGGGCTAGCCGGTCTTGGCCTCTGCGGCAGGAGTGGGCGGGAAGCCGCAGGGGCGATAGCGACGGCCGGGGTAACTGTGGGAATTGCCGTCGCCAAGGACCAGGATAGCAACGCCGCGCCCGGCCACCACCCCCATTTGAGATGGGCGGCGCCGACTTATCGTAACGCCATCCAGGCCACGGCGAAGGTGGCCACGGCGAAGACCGACCACACCCAGGCACCAGGGCGACGGTTGTAGCGGTTGTAGCGATGGTGCAGCCGGGGGCACGGAGTGAGGCCGTAGTGACGTAAGCCCGCCATTGTCGCCTCCTTGGGTCTGAGCCGCCCCCGGCACCGGGGGGTTGAGGGGGATCGGTGCCGGGGGCATCTAAATCGGACGGCGAGGGCACCCCGTCCGCGTAAAGATGCTACGACCGTTACCCCCAAGCATTCAATCGGGTGAAGACCGCAAGCGCATCCCAGTTCCACCCGGCACGCGCCGTCTCCTGATGCAGATGGAACCGCCGGTACCGTTCTTCCCTGGAATTCTCCCGTCACCGGGGGAGGGGCAGTTCACCCGATTGACCGGACGGCGCGCTTGCCCCACCATCGGCCTGGGCCGGCACGGGGACCGGAAGTCAGGATGCAAGGGAACGCGCAACGATGGTTGCAGAGGTTTTCGCCGACGGTGTCGGCCGGGTGGATTTCGTCAGCGGCGTTGTTCGCATCGAACTGGTGTCCCTGGAACCCTCCGATTCCGGTCAGGGGCGCATGGAAGTGCGCCAGCGCATCGCCATGCCGGTGGACGGTTTCCTACACTCTTTGAACACCATGGGCGATCTGGTCAACAAGCTGGTCGAGGCCGGGGTGCTGAAACGCAACGAGCCGGCGGCTGGCGCGGGAAGCGTCCCCGCTTCGCCCAATTTCAAGAATTAGCGGACCGGCTGGTCCGCCGTCGCCGCCATGAGCGATCATCCGTTCGCTTCCGACTCTGCCACCGGAGTGTCTTCCCCCGGCACCACCGTGCTGCAATGCCTGACGCTGATCGCCCGGCACCACGGCCTCGACCTGTCGGCCGAGCGCCTAGCCCATGATTTCGCCTTGGATGGATCGCCGCTGGCGGCGGCCATGGTGGTGCGCATGGCCCAGGAGAACGGCCTCAAGGGCAAGGCGGTCAAGGTCGGCTGGGACCGCCTCGCCGCCATCGGTGGCGCCTATCCGGTGCTGGCCATTCTGCGTAACGGCAACGGCGTCATCTTTTCCGGCTTTCGCGACGACAACGGCCGTTCCGAGGTGGCGATCATCGATCCGCTGGCCGACCGGCCGGGATTCATGTTCGTTGACCGCCAGCAACTGGCCGAGGTCTGGGACGGCGAACTGGTCCTGCTCAAGCGCCGCCACAAGCTTTCGGACGAAGGCCAGCCGTTCGGGTTGCGTTGGTTCGTGCCCGAGATCCTCAAGCACCGCCGCGCCTTCGGTCATGTGGCGCTGGCGGCGATGTTCCTGCACCTGATCGGGTTGTCGACGCCGTTCTTCTTCCAGATCGTCATCGACAAGGTTCTGGTTCACAACGCCGAATCGACGCTTTATGTCCTTACCGCCGGGGTGGTGACGGCGGTGGTGTTCGATTCCATCCTGAGCTTTCTGCGGAACTACCTGCTGCTGTGGTCCACCAACAAGATCGACGTGCGGTTGGCGGCGCGCACCTTCGATCATCTGATGCGGCTGCCCATCCACTTCTTCGAGCAAAGCTCGGCCGGCGTGCTGGTCAAGCACATGCAGCAGACCGAGAACATCCGCGAGTTCATGACCGGCAAGCTGTTCATGACCACCCTGGACGCCACCGCGCTGCTGGTGTTCATCCCGATCCTGATGGTCTATTCCGTGCCGATGGCCGGCATCGTGCTGCTGTTCTCGGCGTTGGTGGCGGGGATCATCTTCCTGGTGATGCCGGTATTCCGCGCCAACCTGGAACGGGCCTACCAGGCCGAAGGTTCGCGTCAGGCCATGCTGGTGGAAACCATCCACGGCATGCGCACGGTCAAGGCACTGGCCATCGAGCCCCATCGCCGCAAGCAGTGGAACGAGCGCACCGCCGACGCCGTCGGTCGCCAGTTCCTGGTACGGCGGATTTCGGTGGCGACCAACGCCCTGGTCAGCGGCCTCGATAAGCTGTCGTCCATCGCGGTGGTGTTCGTCGGCGCCTTGTTCGTGTTCAAGGGCACGCTGACGGTGGGTGAACTGGTGGCGATCCAGATGCTGGCCGGACGCGTCAGCGGGCCGCTGGTGCAACTGGTGTCCATCATCAACGAGTTCCAGCAAACCTCGCTGTCGGTGCGCATGCTGGGCGAGGTGATGAACCGCAAGACCGAGGTGGCATCGGCATCGGCCAGCCTGCGTCCCCGGCTTACCGGCGACATCGTCTTCGAGGAGACCTCGTTCTACTACCCCGGCAGTTCGGTGCCGGCGCTCGACCGCATCTCGCTGGAGATCAAGCCGGGAATGGTGGTGGGAGTGGTGGGGCGCTCGGGCTCGGGCAAGACCACCTTCACCCGGCTGTTGCAGGGCCTTTATTTCCCCCAGACCGGCATGATCCGGTTCGACGGCCACGATATCCGCGAAATCGATCTGGCCCATCTGCGCCGTTCCATCGGGGTGGTGGTGCAGGAAAGCTTTCTGTTCCGGGCCTCGATCCGCGACAATATCGGGGTGTCCAAGCCCGGTGCCGGCCTGGAGGAGATCGTGGCGGCGGCCAGGGCGGCGGGCGCCGACGAGTTCATCCGCCGTTTGCCCCAGGGCTACGACACCATGCTGGAGGAGAACGCCACCAACCTGTCCGGCGGCCAGAAGCAGCGGCTGTCCATCGCCCGCGCCCTGCTGCCGCAGCCGCTGGTGATGATTTTCGACGAGGCGACCAGCGCCCTGGACCCGGAATCCGAAGCCATCGTCCAGGATAACCTGTCCCATATCGCCCGCGGCCGCACCCTGTTCATCGTGTCGCACCGGCTGTCCAGCCTGACCGAGTCGGACACCATCTTGGTGTTCGACCAGGGCCGCATCGCCGATTCCGGCAATCATCATGAATTGCTGCGGCGCTCGGCGCTCTATCAGCACCTGTGGCGGCAGCAGACCCGGTTCATGGCGCTGCCCTCGCCCGAAGCAGGCGAATCATGAGCGCCCCTCTGCTGTTCCAGGACGGCACGACGATCTTCCGCCGGGATGAGGTCACCGGCGGCAGCTGGGTGGTGGAAAGCGGCGCCGTCCGGCTGGTTCGGGACGGTGCCACCCTGGCCAGCCTGCCCGTCGGCGCGGTGCTGGGCGGCGGCGAGGACCGCTGGGGCTGCGACGTCGTCGCCGTCGGCGCCGTGCGGCTGGCCCGGCGCCGGGCCGAAGCCGAGCCGGTGGACGCCGAGTTCGAGCCGGCCGCGCCGACCGGCGGGGGAGGCGCCGTGGTTCCCGCCGCGCCGGCGCATGAACCGGGGTGGCGCGGCCTGCCGGCCATGGCTCGCGCGCTGCTTCCCCGCGAGACCGATATCTTCCTCGAATTTCAGCCCGACATGGTGGAGATCGAGCAGCGTCCAGCCCCCCGGGCGGCGGAATGGACATTGCTGACGGTGGTGGCGCTGATCGTGCTGGCGGTGACCTGGGCGTCGTTCGCCGAGATCGACCGCATCGTCACCGCCGAGGGGCGGCTGATCACCACCTCGTCCAAGATCGTGGTGCAACCGCTGGAAACCGGCATGATCCGTTCCATTCTGGTCCGGGTCGGCCAACCGGTGGTCAAGGGCGAGCTTCTTGCCACCCTGGACGCCACCTTCGCCGAGGCCGACACCGCCACCAGCCGAGCCCAGTTGACCAGTCTGGACGCCCAGGTGAGGCGGCTGGAAGCGGAACTGAGCGGCGAGACGCCCGAACGGTTTTCCGACGATCCCGGGGAGGACGCCCAGCAGAAGGGGATGCAGCGCAAGCGCCAGCAGGAGCGCGCCGCCGCCCTGGCCGCCTATGACGCGGAGATCGCCGAGCACGCCGCCACCATCGCCACCCTGAAGCGCGAGGCCCAGGACGCCGAGGGTACCGCCAGGATCGCCCGCGAGGTCGAACAGATGCGGATCACCCTGGTGCAGCGCGACGCCGGGTCCCGGCTGCAACTGCTGGAGGCCCAGGCCCGCCGCGCCGCCGCCGAGCGCGACGTCAACCACCTGACCAATCAGGCGCGCGAGATTTCCCAGAAGCTGGCCACGGTGCGCGAGAAGCGCGGTGCCTACGACAGCGAATTCTCCTCCAAGACCGCCCAGGAACTTCAGACCACCCGGCGCGAGCGCGACAAGGTGGCCGAGGATCTCAAGAAGCAGGAGCGGCGCTCCAGCCTGGTGCGGATGACCGCGCCGGAAGACGCGGTGGTGCTGGAGGTGGCGCCGCGCGCCGCCGGCTCCATGGCCAGTTCGAGCGAGCCGCTGATCACCCTGGTGCCGGCCAATGCACCGCTGGAAGCCGAACTGGACGTCAAGTCGCAGGATGTCGCCCTGCTCAGAATGGGCGATCCGGCCCGGCTCAAGCTGGAAAGCCTGCCTTACCAGCAGCATGGCACCCTGGCCGGGCGTCTGGACGTCATCGGCGGCGACACCGTCAAGATCGACAAGGGCGGCATGGTGGGATCGCAGCAGATGTACCGCGCCCGCGTCACCATCACCGAACGCAACTTGCGCAAGATTCCGGCTGATTTCCGCCTGATTCCGGGCATGACCGTCAGTGCCGAGGTCAAGGTGGGTTCGCGCAAGCTGATCAGCTATTTCGTGTATCCGGTGTTCCGGGCGTTGGACGAAAGCTTCCGCGAACCTTAGTATCGCCTTGGGTCCGCGGTTTTCCGACCGGGGGTGTGAAACAGACCACATACGCCCGGTCCGGGACCGGATATAAGGTCGGAATGTTTTCGGGATCGGTACGAAGGGGTGGTCAAAATGTCTTTCTCAGCGGCGGTTAAGCGGCTTGGCAACACATCGTCCCTTGGCGGCGAGGATGACGCCCAGGCGGGCCTGCTCTCCCTCGCCCAGGAGATGTGGTACGGCAACGATGCTCCCGGCACCCGTTTCGTCGCCCCCTCGGTCACGTCGGCCGCGTCATCCATCGCAGGCGGCGATACCCTCAGCATGTCGGCCCAGAGCCAGGATGCCTTTTTCGTCCCCGGCGCATCGCAGGCCGATGCCGTCGGATCGGTGGTCAGCGGTCCGGCATCGACCAGCCTGTATTACGCGCCGGTCCTTGCCGCCGGGGCGGCCAACGACGTTTCCGTCGCCCAGCAGTCCTATGTCGCCAAGGCGGGGGGGCTTTACAACCTCGGGCAGATGTTCACGGTGTCTCCGGTGAACGGGGTCATGCCGGCGTCGATCCGGGTCAGCCTCTACGACCGCGACAACTACGCCGGTAACCAGACCTATGCCTATGGCACGCTCTACGGCACCGACGGCGAGAAGGACAGCGCGTCGAGCGTTACGCTGAACTTCACCTTGAAGAACGGCAAATACGTCACCTCGTCGGGGATGTCGCTGGCGGACTACACCTTTCAGGCGTCGTCGCAGCAAAATCGCCTGCAAAACATCACCCTGTCGGCGTTTGCCGCCAATGGTGCCGCGGTCGGTACCCGCAACATCGACATCACCACCAATTCCAGTTACGTCGATGCCACCCCCGGCCTCGCCACCGCCGCCGAGATCGCCGCCACGGCCAGATCGTTCATCGGCCAGACCTGGAACAACAACGGCTGCTGGGTGCTGGCGTCGGACATCGCCGCCTGCTCCGGGGTGTCGCTGACCGAGAATTCCGGCTTCATCGCTCCGACCATGCAGGAAGCCAACGGCCAGATCACCGTCGCCTACGACGCCGCCTACGGCGTTAAGTCGAACTGGGCTTCGACGTTGCAGCTCGGCGATATGGTCGAGGTCGGTTGGCAGGCCAAGTACGGCGGCGGCGGCCATATCTTCACCATCGACCGCATCGCCGGCGGCATCACCTATCTGGTGGACAATTCGGGCGCCATCAACGACGGCATCTCCACCGACGTCAAGGTCGCCGAGCAGAATCTGGCATCGTACCTCCCCTATGTGGACCAAAGCACGGTGGTGGTCTTCCGTGATACCGGGGCTTCGGCGTCGGTCACCGCGCCGACGGCGACGGTCCTGGTCAATCCCTTCACCGACGTCGTCACCGGTGGGACCATTGCCGCGTCGTCGCTGTTCTCGGCCACCGATGGCGCCGGCAAGGCCATCAGCCAATACATGGTCCGCGACGACGGCACCAACGGGCATTTCAATCTGGCCGGCCAAGCCCAGGCCGACGGCCAGTGGATCACCGTGGGCGCCACCCAGCTGGCGCAGTTGACCTATACCGCCTCGGCGACCTCGGCGACCTCGGACACCATCGAGGTCAGGGCCTATGACGGCAGTTGGGGTGTCGCCGACATCGGGCGGGTGGTGTCGCTGTCCAGTCTCGGCGGCCAGACCAGCGGCTCGGTGGGGACGGTGATATCGGGTCAGGCCAAGACGGTGACCGACTGGCTGTCCTCGACGGCGGAAACGTGGTCGTTCTCGGTCGGATCGGCCTCGGGGGCCGTCGGCATTTCCCTGGCCAACATCGCCGGTTCGGTCAACCTGTCGGTCCGTAATTCCGCCGGTCTGCTGCTCGCCTCGTACAACCAGACCGCTTTTTCCTCGCCGCTGACGCTGTACGGCACCCTGTCCGCCGGCGCCTATTCGGTTAAGGTCACCGATCTGTCGGGCGCCACCAACTACGACCTTACCATCGGTTCGCAGTCGACGGTGCTGGCCCAGGCCAGTACCCAGACGTCGGGCTATTCCCCGCCGGCCGCCTCGACCGGTGCCGCCGCCCCCAGCGTTACCGGTATCGCGACGGGCGACGCCCTGTTCTCCGGCGTGGCGCCGTCGCTGGCGCTGGCCGATAGCAGCGGGCTGGGAACCATCGCCTATGGCGGGGCGGTCGCCGCTCCGTCGGCCGGCCAGACCGATCGCCTGCAACTGCTCGCCCAAGCCTGAGAACGACCGTCCGCCCCCGGGGAGCTCCCCCGAGGGCGGACGCCGCACGGCCAGAGTCGTCGGCGCCAAACCGTTCCCGCTGCCCAAATATTTTCCCAACCTTCGGCGTATACGCCAATCTTCGCCAAACCTGAATTCATCGCGCTCTAGCTGTGGAGTCGCAAGACGTTGTCCCCGGTCAGACCGAGTCGGCTGATTGGTGTCTGCGCCTTGAGGCTACCATGGGGCCGATGCCAATTGTAGCGATGGAGCCATCGCGGCAGTTCATCGGCGCGGTCATTTGA
>CAIUSV010000088.1 GCA_903901915.1 uncultured Rhodospirillaceae bacterium
TCAAATGACCGCGCCGATGAACTGCCGCGATGGCTCCATCGCTACAATTGGCATCGGCCCCATGGTAGCCTCAAGGCGCAGACACCAATCAGCCGACTCGGTCTGACCGGGGACAACGTCTTGCGACTCCACAGCTAGAGCAAGCTATTCCCCATCCTTGCCGGTCAGGGCGCGGCGCAGGCGGCGCACTCCCAGCCAGACCGCACCGGCCACCACCGGCAGGCCGACCAGCCCGGCGAGATCGTAATCCACCGGCAGGCCGGCGGCCTTGAGGCCCTTGGCGAGATAGCCGATCAGACCCAACAGATAATAGCTGATCGCCACCACCGACAGCCCCTCCACCGTCTCTTGCAGGCGCAGCTGCAACTCGGCACGGCGGTTCATCGACTTCAGCAGGTCACGGTTCTTTTCCTCCAGCGCGATATCGACCCGGGTACGCAGCAGATCGCCCGCCCGCGATACCCGCCGGGCCAACAGCAACTGGCGGTCCGACACCGATTCGCAGGTCTTCATGGCCGGCCCCAACCGGCGATCGGTGAACTCGGCGATGGTTTGCAGGCCGGGAATGCGCTCTTCGCGCAATTCGCCTATGCGTTGCTGCACAATGGCGTAATAGGCCTTGGCGGCCGACAGCCGGAAGCTGGTGGCGGCGTCCAGTCGCTCGGCCTCGGCCGCCAGCCGGGTCAGGGTCTCCAGCAGCTCGCGGTCGTTCTGCTTGATGGCGGGATCGGCCAGTTGGGTGACGATGCCACTCAACTCGCCGTCGATGCGTGAAATCTCGGCGGTGGCGGAGCGCGCCAGCGGAAAGGCCAGCAGCGCCATCATGCGATAGGTCTCGATCTCCAGCAGCCGCTGCACCACCCGCCCGGTCTGTCCCGGGGTCAGGGCGATGTCGCGCAGAATGAAGCGGCCGAAACCGTCGGCGTGCAGGCGGAAATCGGTCCATGCCTCGCCGCCGCCCCACAGCACCTTGGCCCCCACCAAGGCGTTGCCGTCGAACAATGGGCCGAGATCGTAGGGCAGGGTCTTGGCCACAGCCACATGGACACCGGTCATCAGCTGCCCCGGCAGGGTTTCCAGCCAGTCGGCGGGAACCAGATCGAGGGCGCTGCCATGAAACGGCACCTCGAACGGATCGTCGCGCACGAAGGTATAGGTGGAAAATTCGCCGTGCCGCTCCCAGCGCAGGCGGAAACCGCCGAGGTCACGGATAAAATAATTGGCGCCGGTACCCGGCGGCTCGGCGCCATGGGTAACCAGCAGGCGGCCGAGATGGGCGCGCTCCTCGTCCGGGGTGGCATGGACCAGGGCCAGCCGCGACGCCCGCACCGGCGCCTCCAGCGCCTCGTAGGGGCGGGCATGGACCTCGCCGGCCAGGGCGCGGCGCTGCGCGTGCTCGCGAAAGCCGATAGTCCTCGTTGGCGCGCCGTCGGTCATTGCCCATATATCCCCAATGAGACATGCTTGGACGCCAAGATGTACACCCAGGCCCCCCGGCCTGGCAATTTTCCCTTCCGGAGGTCCGATGCCCCACGCCGCTTTGGCCCATGAGCTGTTCTTCGTCCGCGCCGGACTCGATCCGGATCCGGTGCGGCGCATCGTCGCCGACGCCTTGGCCGGGGCGGACGATGGCGAACTGTTCCTGGAATACCGCCAGTCCGAAACGGTGATGCTGGACGACCGCCGGATCAAAAGCGCCAGCTTCGACACCACCCAGGGCTTCGGCCTGCGCTCGGTGGCGGGCGAGGCCCACGGCTATGCCCACGGCTCGGAACTGAGCGAAGCCGCCATCCGCCGCGCCGCCGACACCGTCAAGGCGGTGCGTGCCGGCCATTCGGGCGGCTTGGCCCAGGGGCCGGAGCGCGGCGCGCGCCAGCTCTACACCGAGGTCAATCCCCTGGCTGAAGTGCCGTTCGAGGCCAAGGTCAAACTGCTGGAGGAAATCGACGCCTATGCCAGGGGCCGCGACCCCCGCATCCGTCAGGTGTCGGCGACGCTGTCGGGCTCGTGGCAGGCGGTGGCGGTGCTGCGGGGCGATGGCGCCCTGGCCTCCGACGTGCGGCCGATGGTACGCCTCAGCGTCAGCGTGGTGCTGGGCGACGGCGACCGGATGGAAACCGGCAGCCACGGCCTCGGCGGCCGCATCGCCTTTGGCGGCATCATGGGCCTGGCCGACTGGCACCACTGCGTCGACGAGGCGTTGCGTCAGGCCGACGTCAATCTGGCTTCGGTCCCCGCCCCCGCCGGCGAGATGACGGTGGTGCTGGGGCCGGGCTGGCCCGGCATCATGCTGCACGAAGCGGTCGGCCACGGCTTGGAGGGTGACTTCAACCGCAAGGCCACCTCGGCCTTCGCCGGCCGGCTGGGCCAGCGCGTCGCATCGCCAGGCGTCACCGTGGTGGACGACGGCACCATTCCCGACCGGCGCGGCTCGATCTCGGTCGATGACGAGGGCACGCCCTCGGCGCGCACGATGCTGATCGACGACGGCATTCTGGTCGGCTATCTGCACGACCGCATGAATGCCCGGCTGATGGGGGTTTCCGCCACCGGCAACGGCCGGCGCCAGTCCTATGCCCACCCCCCCATTCCGCGCATGACCAACACCTTCATGCTGGCCGGCGACAAGGACCCGGCCGAGATCGTCGCCTCGGTGTCGAAGGGCATCTATGCCGTCAATTTCGGCGGCGGTCAGGTGGACATCACCAGCGGCAAATTCGTGTTCTCGGCCTCGGAGGCCTATCTGATCGAGAACGGCAAGGTCGGCGCCGCGGTCAAGGGCGCCACCCTGATCGGCAACGGCCCCGACGCCCTGACCCGCATCAGCATGATCGGCAACGATCTGGCGCTCGATCCCGGCATCGGCACCTGCGGCAAGGACGGCCAGGGCGTCCCGGTCGGCGTCGGTCAGCCGACGCTGCGCATGGATGGGTTGACGGTAGGGGGTACGGCGGTTTAACCCGCCAGCCGCCGCCGCAACTCCGCCAAGCAGTCGTCGCGGCCGGGGCGGTAGTCGCGCTCCTCCCACCACGACTCCACCTCGGCCAGCAGACGGCCGATCTCCGGTCCATGGGGGACTCCCATGGCCAGCAGGTCGCGCCCCTTGACCGGCAGCTCCACCGGCCGCCACGCCAGGGCGATATCGAGCAGCCGGCTCCACTCCGCGGTCTCCGCCGCCGATGGCCGGGTAATCTCGGTGCGCCGTGCCGCCCAGGCCAGCAAGGCCAGATCGCGGAAACAGTCGGCGCCCAGCCGCCGCAAGGTCCGCCGGATGGCGGCATCATCGAGATCGGCGCTCAGCGTCACCCGTGGCCCGGCCATGGCCACCAGCCGGGCGGTCTGGGCGCCCGACAGCTTCAGCCGCTCGCCCACGGCCTCGGCACCGGCACGGTCGGTCTCCAGCATGGCGGCGAGGCGGCGGATGGCGTCGGGCCGCACTTCGGCGCGTGCCAATCCCCGCGCCTCCAGCCAGGCCAGCACCCGCAGCCGGCCGAAATCCCTGGCCTCGGGCAGCAGGTGGGCCAGGATGCCCTGACCTTGCATGATCAGCAGCACCGAGGCGGGATCATCGGCCAGCAGCAGCCGCAGTACCTCGCCCGCCACCCGCTCGCCCGACAGGGTGGCCAGACGGGGGGCCATTCGGCGACAGGCCGCCAGTGCCCGCGCATCCATGCCGGTACGCCGGCCGTAATGGGCGTGGAAGCGAAAGAATCGCAGCAGCCGCAGCGCATCCTCCTCGATGCGCTGCTGGGGGTCGCCGACAAAGCGCACCCGTCCGGCGCCCAGGTCGGCAATCCCGTCGAACGGGTCGTAGATGCGCCCCTCGGGATCGGCCGACAACGCGTTCATGGTGAAATCGCGGCGCGAGGCATCCAGCCGCCAGTCGTCGGTATAGGCGATGCGGGCGTGACGACCGAAGGTCTCGACGTCCACCCGCAGCGTGGTGATCTCGTAATGGGCCTTGCCGATCACCGCGGTAACGGTGCCGTGGGCGATGCCGGTGGGAATGGCGTGAATGCCGGCCTCGTCCAGCAACGCCAGCACCCGCTGCGGCGGATCGGGGGTGGCGATGTCGATATCCTTGATGGGACGCCGCAGAATGGCGTCACGCACACAGCCACCGACGAAACGCACCTCGGCGCCGTCGGCGGCCAACGCCCCAAGCACCGCGCGGGTCTCGGACGCGTCCATCCAGTCCTGCGGTCCCAGCAGCCCGATGGGCTCGCCGGAGCGCAGATGCCACGGCCGCTCCCTACCCGACATCGCCAGGCGCCAGCACATCGGACAGATTGACCAGGATGCCGGCGGTGGCGCCCCAGATCAGCTTGTCGTCCCAGGTCAGCGCCCAGAACGGCCGTTGGCGGCCCCGGACCTCGCGGCTTTGCAGTTGACGATTGCCCTGGTCGAGCACGAAGGCCAGCGGCACCTCGAACACCTCGGCGACCTCGAACGAATCGGGGTGAAGCTCGAACGGTGGGTCGATCACCCCCACCACCGGCGACACCAGGAATCCGGTGCCGGTGACATAATCGTCGAGGCGCCCCAGAACCCGCACCCGCTCGGCGGCCAGCCCCACCTCCTCGGCGGTCTCGCGCAGGGCGCAAACCACGGAATCGCCACCATCGTCCGGCTCGAGCCGGCCGCCGGGAAAGCTGATCTGTCCGGGATGGTGGGCGAGATGGGCGGTGCGCCGGGTCAGCATCACCGTCAGGCCGCCGGGACGCTCCACCAGCGGCACCAGTACCGCCGCCGGGGTCAGTTCGCCCTCGTCGAGAGGATCGCCGGGACGCAAGGCGCCGCCGCTGACCATGGCCTCCAGCGCCATGTCAGACCGCCCGCGCGGATCGAAACCGGCCGCCAGCCGCAACGCGATGGCATCGCGCGTCAGTCGGACAGGTCGAGTCTCCCCAAGGGAAAGAATATTCCGCTGCTCCATAGGCCGTAGACTTTTTCTCCGCCCAGGTCTTCCTCCCAGCCCTGGGCCACCAGTTCATAGTACACGGATCGGGTCAGGCGCGCCTCCAATCCGTTGCGGACCAGAACATAGGGCGACGGTTCGCCGCTTCCCTGCGCCTCCTCCACCCGAAGCGGGTGGGCGGGACCGACGGTGATCATCTCGTCCATGTTGGTGCGAAAGCTGATCGCCATGTCGCGTCCGGCGCCGGAAACGAACATCTCCACCGCCAGGAAGGGAACGTCCTCGACCTCGATGCGCCCCATCTCGGCCGGAGTGACCAGCAGGTAGGACCCATCCTCGCCCCGGCGCATCACCGAGGCGAACAGGCAGACCATCTCTTTGCGGTTGATCGGCGAGCCATGGTAGAACCAACGTCCCTGGCGGTCGATACGGATACCAAGATCGCCGCACTCGTCGAGCGGGTCGCCGTCGCATTCCTGGTCCAGGGAAGGCGTCATCGCCAATCATTCTCTCCGCCGCTTGAGGTGCCTGACATGAACGCCCCCGCCTCCCCCCTCCCTCTCGACGCGCCAGCCTCCCTGGCGGCGATCGAGACCCTCGAAACCCGCGTCGCCGAAGCCCGCGCCGAAATCGGCCGCGTCATCTTCGGCCAGACCCGCGTGATCGACGAAAGCCTTATCACGCTGCTGGCGGGGGGGCACACCCTGCTGATCGGCCTACCCGGTTTGGCCAAGACCCGCTTGGTGCAGACCCTGGGGACGGTTCTCGGCCTCGACGACAAACGGGTCCAGTTCACCCCCGACCTGATGCCTGCAGATATATTGGGATCGGAAGTGCTGGAGGAAAGCCCCGGCGGCACCAGGGACTTCCGATTCATCAGGGGGCCGGTGTTCTGTCAGTTGCTGATGGCCGACGAAATCAACCGCGCCAGCCCGCGAACCCAGTCGGCACTGCTTCAGGCCATGCAGGAGCACCGCGTCGATATCGCCGGAATCTCCCACCCGCTGCCGGCGCCGTTCCATGTTCTGGCCACCCAGAACCCGCTGGAGCAGGAGGGGACCTACCCCCTGCCCGAGGCACAGCTCGACCGCTTCCTGATGCAAATCGACGTCGGCTATCCCGACCGCGACGCCGAACGGCGCATGCTGATCGCGACCACCGGCGCCGAGCAGGACCGCCCCGCCAAGGTGATGAGCGCCGACGAGCTGGTGGCGGCACAGAGGCTGGTGCGCCGCGTGCCGGTAGGCGAGGCGGTGGTCGAGGCCATCCTTACCCTGGTGCGGTCGGGCCGGCCCGAGGAGTCGCCGCTCGATCTAGTCCGCCGCGCCGTCGCCTGGGGACCCGGCCCCCGCGCCGCCCAGGCATTGATGCTGGCGGTGCGCGCCCGAGCGCTGATCGAAGGCCGCCTCAGCCCCTCGATCGACGACATCGTCGCCCTGGCCGGACCGGTGCTGCGCCATCGCATGGCCCTGGGCTTCGCCGCCCGTGCCGATGGCGTGACCATCGCCGAGGTAATCGACGCCCTGCTGGAAACCATCGCCTAGCGAAGGAGGGACGGAAAGATGAAGCTGCCGCGTTTCCTTGTGCTGACGGTGCTGACCGCGGTGATGCTGGCCGGCGGACAGGCACGGGCGCTGGACCCCGCCACCACCGGCGTGGTGCTGCTGCACGGCAAATGGGGCGATCCGTCGGGGGTACGCCCCATCGGCGCCGCGCTCGAAGCCGCCGGCTATACCGTGGAACGCCCGGCGATGCCGTGGGCCGGTTATCGCAGCTATGACAAAGGCTATGAAGGCGCCATGGAGGAGGTGGCCCAGGCGGTCGCCCGGTTGCGGGCGAAGGGCCTGGCCCGGGTGGTGGTGGGCGGCCACAGCCTGGGGGCCAACGGCGCGCTGCATTTCGCCACCCTGGACCCCACCCTGGCCGCCATCATCCTGGTGGCTCCGGCCCATTCCCCCGAAGGCCGCGCGGCCTCCGAGGCGGCGGCGGGCAGCCTGCAAAAGGCCCGCGAGATGATTGCCGCCGGCGAAGGCAACGACCGCGCCTCCTTCGTCGACATCAATACCGGAGGCCGCAGCCGCAACCAGAATATTCCGGCCAACATCTATCTGTCCTATTACGACCCCGAAGGCCCCGCCGCCATGTCGCTGTCGGCGGCCGGCCTCAAGGCTGGCCGGGTGCTGTGGCTGGCGCCCTCGGAAGACCCCACCACCCGGGGATTCGCCGCGTTGGTTGCCCCCCGCTTTCCGCCGACGGTCAAACTCGACCGCGTCGATGTCACCGCCGACCACCTGGGCGCCCCCCAGGCGTCGGCCGCCGCCATCGTCGAATGGCTGAACGCCCTGCCGACCCCATAGAGAAGGCCATGCCCCCCGCCCCCCGACACCACGCGGAAGAATTGGCCGCCCGGCTGCCGCCGCTGCTGGTGGCGGCGGCAAGGGTCGCCGCCACCGTAGCCGGCGGGATTCATGGCCGCCGCCGCACCGGACCGGGCGAAACCTTCTGGCAATACCGCCGCTCGCAGCCGGGCGATGCCGCCGCCGCCATCGACTGGCGGCGCTCGGGGCGCTCCGACCATCTGTTCGTCCGCGAAACCGAATGGGCGGCGGCTCAGACGGTTTGGCTGTGGCGGGACCGCTCGCCATCCATGGACTGGCGCTCGGCCCCCGACCTGCCGACCAAGCGTCACCGCGCCGAGCTGCTGATCCTGGCGATGGCGGCGCTGTTGCTGAAGGGCGGCGAACGGGTGGCGCTGCTGTCGGGCGGATTGGCCCCAACCGCCGGAAACGGGGCGCTGGCGCGGCTGGCGGCGGCGCTGGATCGCGAGAGTGACGGCGGCATCGTGGTCACGCCCCCCCGCCATGCCCCCCTGGTATTGGCCGGCGATCTGCTGGCACCACTGGACCAGACCGAAGAGATGATCGCCCGATTGGCGGCCGGTGGTGCCATCGGCCATCTGGTGCAGGTGCTGGACCCGGCGGAGGAGACCCTGCCCTACCGGGGCCATGTCCGCTTCGAGGGACTGGAGGACGACGGCACGAAGCTGGCGCGCCGCGCCGAGGACCTGCGGGCGCCCTACGCCGCCCGGCTGGCCCACCACCGCGACGGCCTTGCCGCCATCGCCCGCGACCACGGCTGGAGCTTCGCGCTGCACCGCACCGACCAGCCGCCGCAACACGCCCTGCTGGCGCTGCACGCCCTGCTGTCGGAGCGGACGACATGAGCGACCACAGGGAGCGCGGGCGCGTTGAGCGCCCCGGAGCGCAGCGGAGGAGCCCAGGGAGCGGAGCGACCGCCCGGCGCCTGAGGGCGGAACCAACCAGCGACCACAGGGAGCGCGGCGGACCATGAGCTGGGTGCCAGGCCTTGCCTTCGCCGCGCCGTGGGCGCTGGGGCTGCTGACGCTGCTGCCGCTGCTGTGGCGGCTGCTGAGGGTGACGCCGCCGGAACCGGTGCTGGTGCGCTTCCCCGCCATCCGCCTGCTGCTCGGCATCCCCGACCGCGACCAAACCCCGGCCGGTATGCCGCCCTGGCTGCTGGCGCTGCGGCTGGCGCTGACGGCGGCACTGATCCTGGCGGCGGCACGGCCGCTGCTTGACCCCGCCCGGCCCCAGACCCTGGCCGCCGGGGCGCTGCTGGCGGTGATCGACGACGGCTGGGCCGCCGCCCGCGATTGGCCGGCACGGCGCGACCATCTCGACGGGTTGATGGCCGCCGCCGAACGGAGCGGACGGCCGGTACTGCTGCTGGGAACCGCCCCTTCGGCCGACGGCGGCCCCATCGCTCCGCCCCGGCTGACTCCTGCGGCCGAGGCCCGTGCCGCCCTGGCCGGACTGGCACCCAAGCCTTGGGCCACCGACCGCCGCGCCGTCGCCCTGGCGCTGAAGGATATCTCGCGGGAGCGGGTGGCGCGGGCGGTATGGCTGAGTGACGGGCTAGACGGCGACGGCGTGGCGGAGCTGGCGCGGACACTGCAGAACCAGGCCGGGGGGCTGGAAGTGATCGAGGGACGGAGCGGCCGACTGTTACTGCCGCCCGCCGAGGATTCCCCGCCCGACCGCTTGACCACCACGATCCGCCGCCTGCCGGAGCCACGGGCCGAGGCGGTGACGGTGCGCGGCCTGGATGCCGCCGGCACCGTGCTGGTCCGGCAAGAAGCCACCCTGGAGCCCGGCCGCGGCGAGGCGGCGGTGACGCTGACCCTGCCGCCCGAACTGCGCAACCGGCTGGTCCGGATCGATATCGAGGGTGAGGCCGGGACCGGCTCGACCGTCCTGCTCGATGAACGTTGGCGCCGCCGCTCGGTGGGGCTGGCCGGTGGCGGCCAGGGCGGCACACCGCTGCTCGACCGGCTCTACTATGTGGACCGGGCGTTGGCGCCCTATGCCGATCTCCGGCGCGGTGACGCCGCCGAACTGACGGGCGACGACGGCCCCGCCGTGGTGGTACTGGCCGACCTGCCGGTGGCCGCCGGGCCACTGGCCGACCGGCTGGCGGCACGGGTGCGCCAGGGCGCCGTGCTGGTACGCTTTGCCGGGCCGCTGCTGGCCCAGGCGGTCGGCGCCGACACCGACCCGCTGCTGCCGGTGCGGCTGCGCGGCGGCGGCCGCGCCCTGGGCGGCGCCATGTCATGGACGACGCCGATGAAGCTGGCGCCATTTCCCGAAGGCAGCCCCTTCCTCGGCCTGACGGTGCCCGCCGAGGTCGAGGTTACCGCCCAGGTGCTGGCCGAGCCGTCGCCCGAGCTGGCGTCGCGCGGTTGGGCCTCACTGACCGACGGCACCCCGCTGGTCACCGCCGAACGTCTGGGCAAGGGCTGGGTGGTGCTGATCCATACCACCGGTAACGCCGAATGGAGCAATCTGGCCCTGTCGGGCCTGTTCGTCGACATGCTGCGACGGCTGGTGGCGCTGTCCCAGGGCGGTGGCGGCGCCGTCGCCGGTGGGGCGCCGCTGCCGCCGGCCCTGCTGCTCGACGGATTCGGCCGTACCTCCGCCCCCGGCGGCGTCGCCGCCCCCATCACCGACGGGATCGGACAAACCCGGCCGGGGCCGCGCCATCCACCCGGCCTCTACGGCCCCGCCGAAGGCCTCGTCGCCTTCAACCTGTCGCCGACGGTGGCACCCCTCCTGCCGCTGACGCCGCCGCCCGGAAGCATCTTTGCCACCCTGGGCGGCCAACGGGCGGAGATCGACCTCGGCCCCGCCCTGCTGATCGCCGCGCTGCTGCTGGCAGTGGCCGACGTACTGGCGTCGCTGTGGCTGCGGGGCGCGCTGCGACGCGCCTTGCCGCTGCTGCTGCTGCTGGCAATTCCGTTTGAAGCCTCCGCCGCCCCCGCCGCCACTCCCATCGATGCCGCCCTGGCCACCCGGCTGGCCTGCGTCCGGACCGCCGACGCCGCCGTCGATCGCGACTGCCTCGCCGGACTCAAGGGCCTGTCCCAAATCGTCGGCGAACGCTCGACCGCCAGCCTGGCCGACCCGGTGTCGGTGGATATCGAGCATGACCCGGTGGTGTTCTATCCGTTGCTGTACTGGCGGATGACGCCGGGCCAGACGCCGCCGTCGGCCGCCGCCGTGGCGCGGCTCAACGCCTATATGGCCAAGGGCGGCCTGATCGTGTTCGACACCGCCGACCAGGGCGAGGCCGCCATGGCAGCCGCCGCCCCCGACCTCGCCCACCTGCGCGCCCTGGTGCAGGGACTGGCGTTGCCGCCATTGGCGCCGCTGGCCGCCGACCATGTGCTCAACCGCGCCTTCTACCTGTTGAAGGAGGCGCCGGGGCGCAGCGACGGCGGCGTGGTCTGGATCGAACGGGGCGGCGCCGGCGGCGGCAATGACGGGGTATCGCCGGTGGTGCTGGGCGGCAACGACTGGACCGGCGCCTGGGCGGTGGACGAGCGCGGCCGACCGCTGCACGCGGTGGTTCCCGGCGGCGAACGCCAACGCGAGATGGCCTACCGCTTCGGCGTCAATCTGGTGATGTACGCCCTGACCGGCAATTACAAGGCCGATCAGGTCCACCTGCCGGCGATCATGGAGCGGTTGGGGCGATGACCGGCTTGACCTCCACCATTGCGTTGTCACCGCTGGTCCCCTGGCCGTGGTTCGGGGGATTGGCGGTCGTCGCGGCGCTGGCGGCGGGTTTGGGATTGGTTCGGCGGGTGCGGGGGGCGTGGTGGCGGCTCGGCGTGTTCGCGGTGTTGCTGGCGGCGCTGGCCAATCCCCGCCTGATCGCCGAAAACCGGCGCGGCCTGCCCGATGTCGCCCTGGTGGTGGTGGATCAGACTCTGTCGCAGACCATCGGCGATCGCCCGGCCCAGACCGAAGCGGCATTGGCCGAGTTGCGCCGGCGCCTCGACCGCATGGCCAATCTGGAGGTCAGGGTGGAACGGGTAACCAGCCCGGCCGGGACCGACGACGGCACCCGGCTGTTCGCGGCGGTGGAGCGCACCCTGGCCGATCTGCCGCGCCGCCGCCTCGCCGGAGTGGTGATGATCACCGACGGCCGCGTCCACGATGTCCCGGCCGACCTCGGTCGCTCGCTCGCCGCCCCGGTCCATGTCCTGCTCACCGGTCGTCCGGGCGAGCGCGACCGTCGGCTGGTGCTGGGCCAGAGTCCCGGCTTCGCCCTGGTCGGCCGCACCGCCACCTTCGGCTTCCGGGTCGAGGATCAGGGCGGCGGCGGCGATGTCCCGGTCAGCATCCGCATCGACGGCCAGCCCCATGCCGTATTGACGGTGCCACTCAACCGCGACGCCACCCTGGAAGTGCCGATCCGCCATGCCGGCCAGAACGTGATCGAACTGGAGGCCGAGGCCGGTCCGGGAGAACTGTCGCTGCTCAACAATCGCACCGCCATCGCCATCTCGGGCGTGCGCGACCGCCTCAAGGTGCTGCTGATCTCGGGCGAGCCCCATGCCGGCGAACGCACCTGGCGCAACCTGCTGAAGGCGGATCCGGCGGTGGATCTGGTTCATTTCACCATCCTGCGGCCCCCGGAAAAGGACGACCGCACCCCCATCCGCGAGCTGTCGCTGATCACTTTTCCGGTGCGCGAGCTGTTCGAGGACAAGCTGGGCGACTTTGATCTGGTGATCTTCGACCGCTACCGCCGCCGCGGCGTGCTGTCGTCGGCCTATTATCGCAACCTCGCCCGCTATGTCCGCCGTGGCGGCGCCCTGCTGGCGGCGGTGGGACCGGAATTCGCCGAACCCGGCGGCATCGCCGATTCGCCGCTGGCCGAGATATTGCCGGGTAGCCCCACCGGCGCCGTCATCTCCGGCGCCTTCCGCCCCAGCGTCACCGAGATCGGCCGGCGGCATCCGGTCACCGCCGGCCTGCCCGGCGCCCGCGCCGGTGATGCCGCCTGGGGATCGTGGATGCGCCAGATCGAGATCACCCCGCCCCGTGGCACTCCCGTGCTGGCCGGCGCCGACGGCAAGCCGCTGGTGGTGCTGGACCGGGTCGGCGACGGCCGCGTCGCCATGGTGCTGTCCGACACCATCTGGCTGTGGGCGCGCGGCTGGGAAGGCGGCGGCCCCCACGGGGAACTGCTGCGACGCCTCGCCCACTGGCTGATGAAGGAACCCGAGCTGGAGGAAAACGCCCTGGCCGCCGAAATCGCCGGCGCCACCCTGACGGTAACCCGGCGCAGTCTCGACCCGGCGCCCACCGAGGTCGGCGTCACCAGCCCCGACGGCCAGCGCCGGGCGGTGACGTTGGAGGACCAGGGCGACGGCAGCGCCATCGGCCGTATCGCCGTCACCCAGCCGGGCCTGTGGCGGGCCGAGGATGGCGACGGACGGGTCGCCGTCGCCGCCGCCGGTTCGCCCGCCCCGCTGGAGCTGGCCGAACTGACCGCCAGCCCTGACCGTCTGGCGCCGGTGGCGGCGGCTACCCGGGGCGGCATCGCCTGGTTGTCCCAGGGCGGCGTTCCCGAAATCCGCCGGGTTGGATCGGGCGTCGCCGCCGGACGCGGCTGGCTCGGTCTGGCCGAGAAGGGCGACTATGTGGTCGAAGGTATTCGCGAAATTGCCCTGCTGCCGACACCGATCCTGCTGCTGCTGGGCCTCGGCGGCCTGCTGGCGGCGTGGCGGCGCGAGGGGCGGCGCGAGGGGCGGTGACCATTTTTTCCAGCATCGTCCGATTCGATTTGGAATATCGGATTCGCTGATGTAAGGAGTTCTTACCTATAGGTTAACGCGGGGGCACTGGGTACACTGGCCCCGCCTTGGTCCGGACGGACGATAGCCCGATGGCTAGCGGTCGTCGGGAGCGGACCTTCGGAGCATACGGGTCATCCGAAAAAGTGGGGGGCGGACGACAGTGACGGACGAGCGAACCATCCCCACGGGGGCGATTCCCGTGGCAGGCAAGCGGATCAAGGCGTTGCGCCGGGCGGTCTCGTGGGTCATCCCCGAGTGGCAGGTGTTCATCCGCCGGCCCGACGGCAGCGCCGAACAGTTCACCTTCACCCGCAAGCGGCAATTGCAGGTCATCGCCGGCATGGTGGTGATGGCGGTATGGGCCGGCACGGTATCCACCCTGCTGACCCGCCAGCCCGAGGAACTGACCGCCAAGGAACGCCGGCTGGAAGAAATGATGGCCGCCACCCGCGCCGCCCAGCATCGGCTGGCCTCGTCGCAGAAGATGGTGGCGGACATGGCCCGCGAGGTCGATCTGGTCCACTCCAACCTGATGGTGCTGGCGGAATCCAACGCCGCCCTGGCCAAGGACCATCCCGTTGCCGTGGCGACGGCGCCGACGCGCCGACGCGGTGCCTCCGAGCCGGCATGGAACGAGGATGGCCAGCCCGCCAGCGACGAGGCCCGCGCCGTGCGCGAACAGGTGCGCCGGCTGGAATCCTCGCTGGAACGGCTCAAATCGACCTATTCCCAGGCGGTGCTGAACACCAGCGCCGCCGCCGCGTCACGCATTTCCGACGCCGAAAAGTCGCTGTCGCGCCTGGGCCTCGACGCCCAGCGCATGGTCGACCACCAGCAGCGCGAGGGGGGGCGCGGCGGCCCCTTCATTCCGATCAGCCCGGCTTCGGCCGATTCCAGCCTGTCCGGCCTGCTCGACCGTCTCGACCGCTGGAGCGGCGTCAAGGCGGTGATGCAGAAGATGCCGCTGGGCGAGCCGCTGCACCAGGATTACGACATCAATTCCGGCTTCGGCGCCCGCAACGACCCGCTGAACCGCCGCACCGGCATGCACGAGGGCGTCGATCTCGGCGCGGCGTTCGGCAGCCCGGTCTATGCCACCGGCGAAGGCGTGGTCGAGTTCGCCGGCCCGTGGGACCGCTACGGCCTGACCGTCGACATCAATCACGGCAACGGTGTCTCCACCCGCTACGCCCACCTTTCCCGGATCAAGATCAAGGAAGGCCAAAAGGTAAGCCGCTCGACCGTCATCGGCATGCTGGGCAGTACCGGTCGCTCCACCGGCCCCCACCTCCATTACGAAGTCCGTCTGTCCGACGCCCCCAAAGACCCCCTCAAATTCATCGCGGCAGGTGAAGATGCTCCCAAAGCTCGGTAAAGCCTTCGGCGCGGTATCCGCCGCCGCTCATCATCATGGTTCCCGCGCCACCGCCAACGGCCTGCCGTTGTCGGTGATCGGCGCCGACGTCAAGATCGTCGGCAACATCATCACCCAGGGTGAGATGCAGATCGACGGCCATGTCGAGGGCGACATCTCGTGTCACCGCCTGCTGGTGGGCGAGGGCGGTCGCATCGCCGGTGAAGTGACCGCCGAGACCGTGCAGGTCCATGGCGAACTGACGGGCAAGATCAACGCCTCGACGGTATTCATCACCAAGTCGGCCCGGGTGACCGGCGATGTCATCCAAGACAGCCTGGAGATCGAGGCCGGCGCCATGATGGAAGGCCGCCTGATCCGCCGGGGTGGAGGAGCCAAGCCCGCTGAATTGCCGGCGGCCGACAGGGGCAACGGCGCCGCCGAACCGGCGCAGCTCGCGCCGCCGGCAACGCCCGACCTGACCCGGGAAGAAGTCGCCGGCAACGCATGATCACGGTTCATACCGCCGGCGCGGAGCCGGAGAGCGGTATCGGGGCGGTATCGGCGCAAGCGGTGTGGATCGATCTGCACGGCCCGACCGCCGAAGAGACGGCGGCGGTGGAGGCGGTTATCGGCATCGCCCTGCCTTCGCGCGAGAAAATGCAGGAGATCGAGGCATCCAGCCGGCTGATTCGCCTGGGTGATGCACTGGTAATGACCGTCCCGGTGCTGACCGGCGCCGACACCCTGGCACCACGCACCAGCGCCGTCACCTTCGTCCTGGCCGGTCGTCTGCTGGTCACGTTGCGCCATGACAGCCCCGGGGCGATCGCCACCTACGCCGAGGGGCTGAAGCGGGCCGGACCCCGCCCGGCCTGCGGCGGCGATGTCCTGCTGGGGCTGACCGAGGCGGTGATCGACCGCATCGCCCTGGTGCTGCAACGGCTGGGCGCCGACCTCGACGGCGCGTCGCACCGCATCTTTCATCAGCACACCCCCGACAATCGCCGCCGCCGCGCCACCACCCGCGAACTGGAAACGCTGCTGCGCACCATCGGACATGTCGGCGATCTGGTGGGCAAGGCGCGCGAAACCCTGCTGGGATGCAAGCGCGTGACCGCCTTCCTGCCCCATTCCGATCAGGCTCTGGGAACGGCGGGCGCCTCGGCGCGGCTGGACACCATCGGCCACGATCTGCAATCGCTGACCGAATACGTCGATTTCCTCGGCAACAAGATCAACTTCCTGCTTGATGCCACCGTCGGCGTGATCGGTATCCAGCAAAATCAGGTGATCAAGGTATTCACCTTGGTATCGGTGCTGTTCCTGCCGCCGACCCTGGTGGCAAGCTGGTACGGCATGAACTTCAAGCTCATCCCGGAATTGCAGTGGGAATACGGCTATGCCTACGCCATCGCACTGGCGGTGGTCACCGCCGTGCTGCCCTATTGGTTCTTCAAGCGCAAGGGCTGGCTGTAGCCTATTTCGCCTTCGCCGCCACCTTGGCCTTGGCGGGAGCCTTGGCCTTGGTCGCCACCTTGGCTTTCCCGCCGACGGCCAGCTTGGCCTCGGCTTCCAGCCAGAAATCCATGTCGCGCCCCTCGGGCCTGCCGGCGGCATCCCACAGACGATAGGCGAGATCCTTGACGTCGGAATTATGGCTCATGCTGCCCTCGCGGATCGGTATCGGTAACGCCCCGGCCACAACCTTACCGCAGTGCGGCAACAGGCACAATCCCATACCCCCTTGCCGGCCGGCGCCGGCTCGGGAATGATGGGACCAACGAAAGGAAGACCATGTCCGCCGGTGCCGACACAGCCATCGAGGCCGAGGCGCAACGCGCCTTCGCCATGGGGGCCGAGGCGTGGCGGGCGGGACAAACCGAGCGGGCGACCGAGGGATTCGGCCGGGCGGCGCTGCTGCTGCCGGGTTGGGCCGCCGCCCACGTCAATCTCGGCGCGGCGCTGCGCCGCCTGGGCCGGGCCGAGGCGGCGGTGGTGTGCTATCGCCGCGCCCTGACGCTGGAGCCCGACCAGGCCGCCACCCTGTCCAACCTGGGCAACGCGCTCCGCGACCTGGGCCGGCTGGAGGAATCGGAGGCGGCATTGCGCCGGGCGGCGGCACTGGCCCCCGACAGTATCGGCACCACCTACAATCTGGCGCTGGCGTTGCGCGACCGCCGCCAACACGACGAGGCCACCGCCCTGCTGGAGCGGATAAACGCCGCCGAGCCGAACAATGCCGAATACCGCTGGGACTTGGCGCTGTCGCGGCTGTACCAGGGCGATTACCCGCGCGGTTTCGCCGGCTACGAGGCCCGGCTGGGACTGGCGCGCAACCCGCCTCGCGCCATCGCCGGCGAACGCTGGCACGGCGGAGCGGTAGCCGGGCGGACCATATTCCTGCATTCGGAACAGGGCTTCGGCGACGCCCTGCAATTCATCCGCTATGTACCGCTGCTGGCGGCCCGAGGCGCCGCCATCGTGCTGGAATGCCTGCCCGAGCTGGCCGAGCTGTTCGCCGGGCTGCCCGGCGTGGTCGCCCTGGTGAAACTGGGGACCCCGCCGCCACCCTATGATCTGTGGGCCCCCCTGGCCAGCCTGCCCCATCTGCTGGCCACCAGCTTCGCCACCATTCCCGCCGACGTGCCCTACCTTGCCGTCCCGGCCCGCCCCGGTCTGGTGGTGCCGCGGCCGCCCGGCACCACCTTGGCGGTTGGATTGGTCTGGGCCGGCAAGACCACGCCCCGCGACCGTTCGTGGCCGTTGGAACAGTTGCTGCCGCTGCTGGACGACCCCCGGATAGCCTGCCACAGCCTGCAAGTCGGACCGCGCGCCGCCGATCTGGCGCGCCTGGGGTTGGATCTGCTGGTGCGCGATGCCTCGGCGGCGCTGACCAGCTTCGCCGATACCGCCGCGGTGATGGCCCGGCTTGACCTGATCATCACCATCGACACCGCCACCGCCCATCTCGCCGGCGCCCTGGGGCGGCCGACCTGGGTAGTGCTACGCTACGTCTCCGACTGGCGCTGGCGCGACGAGCCCACCGATTGCCCGTGGTATCCCACCATGCGGCTGTTCCGCCAGCCCGCCCCCGACGACTTCGCCACCCCGGTGGCCGAGATGGCGCGGGCACTGGCCACCCTCCTGTCAGACAAGGACCAATGACATGCGTATCGGCAAGGACACCGTGGTAACGCTGGACTACCGCGTCACCGACAGCGACGCCAACACGGTGGACGAGGGCGCCCAGCCGCTGGTCTACCTTCACGGTGGCTACGGCGGCCTGTTCGCCGCCCTCGAATCGGCGCTGGAGGGCAAGGAAACGGGCGAGGTCGTCACGGCCCGGCTCGAACCTGATCAGGCCTTCGGCGAATACGACGCCGAGTTGATCAGCGTCGAGAGCCGCGACCTCTTCCCCGCCACCCTGGAGGTCGGCATGCAGTTCGAGCGCGTGGTCGAGGGCGGCGACGAGGAGACGGCGCTGTTCACCGTAACCGACATCGCCGACGGCAAGGTGGTGGTGGACGGCAACCACCCGCTGGCCGGCATGGTCCTGGTGTTCCACTGCACCGTGGCCGAAGTGCGCCCGGCGACCGCCGAGGAAATCGGCCACGGCCACACCCACGATTAGGGTTTGATGCCGTTACACAGGATCAAACGCCGCTCTGGCTCAAGAGTTTCCCGATTTTCCGATTCAGCTTAAATGCGGGAAACGCTAGGCGGACGGCGGCTCGTCCTCGCCGGCATCCTCGATGGCGGTGGCGCCCAACGCCAGCAGGGCTTCGACGCCGGTATCGGCGATGGCTTCGACCGAGCGCAGGCGGCGGTCGATGGCGCGCTTGCGCACGGCGACGTCATCGATGGTCTTCGACGCCTCCTGAAGCTTCTTCTGCACCTTGTCCAGCACCTCGCCGTATTTGCCGAACTCGGTCTTGACCGCGCCCAGGATCTCCCAGACCTCGCTAGAGCGCCGTTCGATCGCCAGGGTCTTAAAGCCCATCTGGATGGCGTTGAGGATGGCGCCCAGCGTGGTCGGGCCGGCGGCGACCACCTTGAAGTCGCGTTGGATCATGTCCACCAGGCCGGGGCGGCGCAGCACCTCGGCGTAAAGGCCCTCGGTGGGCAGGAACAGAATGGCGAAATCGGTGGTGACGGGCGGATTGATGTACTTGTCGCGAATGTCCCTGGCGAATGACTTGATCCGGGTTTCCAACGCCTTGGCGGCGGCCTCCACCGCGTCGGGGTCGGCGCGTTCCACCGCCATTTGCAGGCGCTCGTAATCTTCGTTGGGGAACTTGGAATCGATAGGCAGCAAAACCTCGGGGTCGTCGTCGCCCTTGCCCGGCAGGCGGATGGCGTAGTCCACCCGCTCGGCGCTGCCCTTGCGGCAATTGGCCTCGCGGGCATACTGATCGGCGCGGAAGATCTGGTCCAGCAGATTGCCCAACTGGACCTCGCCCCAGGTGCCGCGGGTCTTGACGTTGGTCAGCACCCGCTTGAGGTCGCCAACGCCGCTGGCCAGGCTCTGCATCTCGCCCAGGCCCTTGTGCACCTGCTCCAGCCGCTCGCTGACCAGCTTGAACGATTCGCCCAGGCGCTTTTCCAGGGTGCCTTGCAGCTTCTCGTCCACGGTCTGACGCATCTGCTCCAGCTTGGCGGTATTCTCGCCGCGCAGCTTGTCCAGCTGTTCGGCGATCACCCTGGTCTGGTCCTTGAGGGCGGCGCCGAGGCTTTCGCCCAACTGCTTGATGCCGCCCAGCACCTCCTCGCGCAGGTTGCGCCCCTGGCTGGCCTGATCCGAGCGGAACTCGGCCAGCTTTTGTTCCACCAGCAGCCGCAGCTCGGTGTGGTTCCTTTCCGCCGAGGCGGAGGCCTGGTCCTGGAAGGCGCGGATGCTGTCGCCGATCTCGCGGCGATCCTGTCGGGCCTCGTCACGCAACGACCGTTCCAGCCGGTCGAGCCGGTCGCTCAGGTCCTCGCGCCGACGCAGCAAAAGGATGATCACCGCCGCCAGGGTGACGAGCGACAACAAGGCGGACAGCAGCGGATAGCTCATGGCGGGGAGACCGTTGGATAGCGGCGGGTGCCGCACTCTACCACTCCCATTCGGACAGCGTCCAAATCTGCGTGGGTGGAAACACCGGCGAGGGCACACAATGTCTCTTGGCGAAAGTATCCCCCGCGAGGAGGGGCAGATGCCGATGCGATGGGGCATGGTGCTGGGACTGACCGCCGGGATCGGGCTGTTCGCCCTGCTGGTGGCGGGCCACGACGGCGCGCGGATTCTCGATCTGCTGGATGGAATGGGCTGGGGATTGGCGGCGGTGGTGGCCGTGCGTGCCGCCATACTGGTTCTGTGTGGCCGGGGCTGGGCCGAGTTGCTGTCGTCCTTCGAGCCACCGTCCCTCAGGGTATTCGTCACGCTGCGCTGGCTGCGCGAGGCCATCAACGTGCTGCTGCCGGTGGCCCAGATCGGCGGCGATCTGATGGGGGCACGGCTGCTGACCTTCTGGAAGGTCCCGGGCGGGATGGCCGGGGCCAGCATCCTGGTGGATGTTCTGCTGCGGGCCACCGCGCAGTTGTTGTTCGTCCTGCTGGGGGTGGCGGTGTTGCTGCCGCGCGCCAGCGCCACCGCCCCGGCCGCCTGGGCGGAAATGGCGCTGCCGGCGATGGGGCTTGGATTGGCCGGGTTCTATCTGGCTCAACGCCACGGCCTGTTCCGGCTGGTGGAGCGACTGCTGGATTGGGTCGGCACCCGCTGGCCGCAAGTGGCCTTGGGCGGGCAATTGCACCTCGACGACGGGCTCACCGCGATCTACCGCTGCCGGGGCGCGGTGTGGCGAGCCTTCTGCTGGCATTTCGCCGCCTGGCTGCTGGGGGTGGCGGAAATCTGGATCGGGCTGCTCTGTCTGGGCCAACCGCCCAGCCTGATTGCCGCCCTGGTGCTGGAAAGCCTGGGTCAGGCGGTTCGCAGCGCCTCGTTTCCGGTTCCCGGCGCGCTGGGCGTGCAGGAAGGTGGCTTCGTGGTGGTCGGCGCCATCTTCGGCCTGGGCCCCGAAGCGGCGCTGGCATTGTCGCTGCTGAAGCGGGTGCCCGATCTGGTGCTGGGACTTCCGGGCCTGCTGGCCTTGAACCTGCTCGAAAGCCGGCGGCCGATCACGACCCCGTGACCACCAGGAACATCAACTTGGCCGCGCCGTGACGGCGCTGGTCCACCGCCTCGAAACCGGATGGTGGAACGAAATCCTCGTCGCTGGCGACTTCAACCACCACCAGCGCCCCGTCTGCCAGCCAGCCCCGGGCGGCGAGGCCCTCCAGACAGGGAACCGCCAGCCCCGAACCATAGGGCGGGTCGAGGAAAACCAGGGTACAGGAGGCCGGGGCGGCGGGCGGGCGGGCGGCATCGGCACGGATCACCTTGGCGCGGCCGTCCTCGCCCAGCGCCTTGACGTTGGCGTAGATGGCGGCCAGCGAGTCGGCGTGGAGCTCGATAAAACTGGCCTGGGCGGCGCCGCGCGACAGCGCCTCCAGCCCCAGCGCCCCCGAGCCGGCGAAGGCGTCGAGCACGCGGGCGCCCTCCAACTCGACCAGATCGGTATGGGCCAGGATGTCGAACAGCGCCTGACGCACCCGGTCGGCGGTGGGCCGGGCGGTACGACCGGGTGGCGCGGCCAGCCGGCGGCCCTTATGGCGTCCGGCGACGATTCGCATGGGGCTTCTTCGCGCGCATATCCTCGGCCAGCTTGTGCTTGCGGGCCTTGGCCGCCACCCGCTGATCCTTTTCGCGCTCGCCGGCGGGGCGGGCGTCGGCCTTGGCGTGCAGCACCGCCTTGCCCTCGCCCAACTGTTCGCGCAACACCTTGCCGGGGACTTCCTCGGCGGCGCCCTCGTCCAGGATGCCGAGTTGGAACGGACCATAGGCGACACGGATCAGCCGGGTCACCGGCCAGCCCAGATGCTCCATCACCCGGCGGATCTCGCGGTTCTTGCCCTCGTGCAGCGACACGGTCAGCCAGGCGTTGGCGCCTTGCTGGCGGTCCAGCGTCGCCTTGATCGAGCCATAGGCGATGCCCTCGACGGTGACGCCGCGATCCAGCCGCGCCAGGGCCTCGGCGTTGACCTCGCCGTGAACGCGCACCCGATAGCGCCGCACCCAGGCGTTGGACGGCAGTTCAAGCTTGCGTGCCAGTTCGCCGTCGTTGGTCAGCAGCAGCAGCCCTTCGGAATTGAGATCCAGCCGGCCGACCGAGACCACCCGGGGTAGTCCCTCGGGCAATTTGTCGAACACCGTCGGCCGCCCTTCCGGATCCTTGTGGGTGGTGACCAGCCCGGCTGGCTTGTGATAGCGCCACAGCCGGGTGCGCTCGGGTTCGGCCAGCGGTTGACCGTCCACCAGAATCACATCGCCGGGGCCGACCACGCAGGCGGGGCTGTCGAGCCTGCTGCCGTTCACCACCACCCGCCCCGCC
This sequence comes from uncultured Rhodospirillaceae bacterium, assembly GCA_903901915.1. Lineage (GTDB taxonomy): Bacteria > Pseudomonadota > Alphaproteobacteria > Rhodospirillales > Magnetospirillaceae > Phaeospirillum. The sequence continues at coordinate 21,912 of CAIUSV010000088.1, forward strand.
TCGATCCAGCGCTCGGCCTCGCGGCGCGAACACAACCCGGCGCGGGCCAGCCGCTTGGCGATGCGCTCCCCTTCGGCTCGCTCGGTCATGACATGGCCCTCAAACGCCGGGCGCCCACTCCGTGGGCTGGGCTCCTCCGCTGCGCTCCGGGGCGCTCAACGCGCCCGCGCTCCCCTTCGGCTCGCTCGGTCATCGGCACGCCTCGACGAAGGCGCGCAGCAAGGCGGTGTCGGCGGGGCTGATGATGTATTCCGGGTGCCATTGCACCCCGATGCAGAAACGGCGGCTGGGGTCCTCGATTCCTTCGATCACTCCGTCGGGGGCGATGGCGTCGGCGACGCAGCCGGGGGCGACGTCCCTGACCGCCTGATGGTGGGCCGAGTTGACCGGAATGCGCGCGGCGCCGCAGATGCCCGCCAGCTTCGAGCCGGCCAGCACGTCGACCCAATGGCCGGGCTCGGTGCGGGGATTGGGCTGCTCGTGGGCCAGGGCGTCGTCGATCTCGTCGGGAATGTGCTGGATCAGGGTGCCGCCCAAGGCGACGTTGATCAGCTGCTGGCCGCCGCAGATGCCGAGAACGGGCAGGTCACGCGCCACCGCGCCCTTGACGATGGCCAACTCGAACTCGGTGCGCCGCGCCTTCAGGGTGGTGACGCTGGCATGGCGGGTAGTGGCGCCGAATAGCGCCGGGTCGATATCGAAAGCGCCGCCGGTGACGATCAGGCCCCGGATCAGGCCGAGATAGATCGAAGCCAGATCGGGTTCGTGCGGCAGCAGCACCGGGACGCCACCCGCCGCCACCACGGTCTCGCAGTAGTTCCGGCGCAGCGCGTACCACGGCATATGGGAATAGCCGCCGGGTTCCTCGCTGTCCAAGGTGATGCCGATGACGGGTCTGGCGGTCATGACTGGATGCCCTCTTGCGACCAATGCCTTCCTATACAGTTCCGGCCGGCGCGAAGCCATGCTAAAGCGGGGCCATGAACGGGTTCATGCGGATCGCCTTCGAGCAGGCCGAGGCCGCCGCGCGGCGCGGCGAGGTGCCGGTGGGTGCCGTGCTGGTCGGAGGCGGCAGGGTGATCGCCGCCGACGGCAACCGGGTCGAACAGTTGAACGACCCGACCGCCCACGCCGAAATGCAGGTCATCCGGGCCGCGGCGGCGGTAACCGGCGACGGCCGGCTGGACGGCTGCGACCTCTACGTCACCCTGGAGCCCTGCCCCATGTGCGCCGCCGCCATCGCGCTGGCCCGCGTCCGGCGGCTTTATTTCGGCGCCTACGACCCCAAGGGCGGCGGTGTCGAGCACGGCGCCAGGGTGTTCGACCATGCCACCTGCCACCACCGCCCCGAAATCTATGGCGGCATCGACGAACGCCGGGCGGCCGAGCTGTTGCGGGATTTCTTCAGGGAACGCCGCTGACGCCTTCCAGCCAGCCGACCAGATCGGCGGTGATGTGATGGACGTGGCCAAGATCGGTTTCGTCCTGCTTCAGCATGCCGGAATCGGGATGGCCATCCTCGCGCACCCACAAGGTGGTCATGCCGATGGCGGCGGCGGGAACCAGGTTAAGGTGGATGTCCTCGACCATCAGCGCGCCCCTGGGATCGATGGCGTGACGCTCGACCATCCGCCGGTAGGTCTCGGGTTCGGGCTTGGGCAGGAAGCCGGCGGCCTTGATGTCGAAGATGCCCTCGAAGTGCCGGGCGACGCCGAGACGCGCCAACACGTTCTCGGCGTGGCGCTCCGAGCCGTTGGTGAACACCAGCTTGCGCCCCGGCAGCCGCGCCAGCACCGCGTCCAGCCGGGGTGCGGCGGCCAGCACGGTACAGTCGATATCGTGAACGTAGGACAGGAATGCCTCGGGCTCGATGGCGTGGATCAGCATCAGACCACGCAAGGTGGTGCCGAACTGATGGTAATAGCGCTTCTGAAGGGCGCGGACCTCGTCCGGCGGCAGACCAAGCCGCTCGGCGATGAATCCGCGCATCCGCACGTCGATCTGGGGAAACAGGCTCGACGAGGCCGGATACAAGGTGTTGTCCAGGTCGAACACCCACGACTCGATGCAAGACAGGTTTTCTGGCGGCATGAGCCATTGGTAGCCGCCACCGGACGCCGGCGCAAGCGGCAACGGCTTAGGGGATCGTTAAACGGCGGCGCCTATGGTATGGGAAGATCAAAGGCCTAGGAAGCGATGGACGCACCCGAAGACAAACACCGCGGCAGGACCGCGCACGGCGGACGGCTTGCCGTAACCCTGGGGCAGGATGGTTTGTCGGCGTTCCCCGGCCCGGCGCTGCTGCTCGACCGCCACGGCGCGGTGATCGCCGCCAATGCCCGCGCCGACGGACTGGTCGCCGCCATCGCCCAGGGACACCTGGCCTGCCTGACCGATCTTCTGGCCGCGCCGGGCACCACCCGGGTGGAAGGCCTGCCGGTATCGGGCGGCGGCAGCCTGATTCTCGATCTGGTGGCATTGCCCGCCGAGGGCGGCCAAGCCCTGGTGATCGGCCGCGACGTGACGTTGGAACGCAACCTGCGCGCCGCCTTGGTGGAATCGCGCCAGCGTTACAAGGATCTGGTCGAGATTTCCAGCGACTTCGCCTGGGAAATCGGCCCCGACGGCCGCTTCGTCTTCGTCAGCCCCAAGGGAGCGTTGGGTTTCGCCGCCGATGAACTGGTGGGACACCGGCCCGCCGACTTCGTCATACAGGACGGAGCCGGCCCCGGACCGGGGCCGTTTTCCGCCATCGTCGGCGTCGAGGACGTCGAGATCTGGATGCGCCAGAGCGATGGCACCGACGCCTGCCTGCTGGCCTCGGCCACGCCCATCCGCAACGAGGAGGGCGAGTGGCGGGGGGCCCGCGGCGTCTGCCGCGACATCACCCAGGAACGCCTGCGTGACGCTGCTCTCAGCCGCGCCAACAACCGGGAACGGCTGCTGGGCTACATCGTGCGCACCATCCGCGACGAGGTCGAACCCGCCGACATGCTCAAGGCGGCGGCCGAGGCGACCTCCCGCGCCCTGGGGGCGTCGGGGTGCCAGATCTTCCGCATCCTGCCCGACGGCTCGGACTTTGAACTGGCGGCGGTGTATGGCGAGGCGGGTGATGCCAGGGCGGTGCTGGACTCCTTCCTGGCATCGGACCATTTCGACGCCGATCTGCAAGGGTGGCGGGTGCTGGCCACCGTCTGCCGCTATCGCCATTCCATCAACGGCGCCGTGGTGCTGTGGCGATCCGCCGAGCGGGCCGCCTGGAGCGACGACGATCGCCTGCTGGTCGACGACGTCGCCAATCAGGCCGGCCTCGCCGCCGAGCAGATCACCAACCACGAACGGGTGGTCAAGCTGTCGCGCACCGACGGGCTGACCGGCCTGTTCAACCGCCGCGCCTTCTTCGAGGAGATTTCACGCCGCTTCGGCCGCCTGACCCACGAGCAGCGGCCGGCGGCGCTGATCTATGTCGATCTCGACAACTTCAAGGCGGTCAACGACATGCATGGTCACCAGACCGGCGACCACGCCCTGTTGGCGGTGCGCGACCTGCTGCTGCGCCATACCCGGCCCATCGATCTGGTGGCGCGCCTCGGCGGCGACGAATTCGCCATCTGGCTGGAAGGCGCCGAAGAACGCATCGCGGTACAGCGCTGCCACGACCTGCTGGGCACCGCCCACGAACTGGCATGCTTTTCCGGCAGCCCGGAAAAGCCGCTGCACTTCTCGTTGGGGGTGGCGGTGCATTCCGGCGGTGACCGCGAGTCCATCGAGGAACTGATCGTGCGCGCCGACCGGGCGATGTACGAGGTCAAGCGCGGCGGCAAAGGCGCCTGGCGGCTGGCGCCGCCCTGGGGTGACGGGGGAGGGGCACGGTGACGGGGTTTTTGAAGCGGCTGTTCCGGGGCGGCGGTGAACGGCCGCTCGACTACGATCAGGCCAAGGCGCTGGCCGCCCACCCCGATGCCAAGGTGCGGGCCGAGTTGGCCGAACGCACCGACGTCAAGCCCGAGATCCTCTATTTCCTTGCCGAGGATGACGATCCCGACGTGCGCCGCCGGGTCGCCGCCAACGCCCAGGCTCCGGCCCAGGCCAACCTGCGGCTGGCCAGCGACGAAAACGACGCGGTTCGCGGCGATCTGGCCGCCAAGATCGCCCGTGTCGCCCCCGGCCTGTCTGCCCACGAGCAGGATCGGCTGCGCCGCGTCACCTACGAGGCGCTGGAAATCCTGGCCCGCGACCAGATCCCCAGAGTACGCCAGATGCTGGCGGAAGCGTTGAAGGAGGTGGCCAACGCCCCGCCCGAGGTGATCCTGCGGCTGGCGCGCGACGCCGAACTGGTGGTGGCCGGTCCGGTGCTGCAATATTCACCGGTGCTGACCGACGAGGATCTGCTGGAGATCATCGGCGCCAACCCCATCCCCGGGGCACTGGCCGCCATCTCGCGGCGCCAAGGGGTCAACAGCAGGGTCGCCGACGCCATCGCCGCCACCGACGACGTCGATGCCGTCGCCGTGCTGCTGGGCAATCCGTCGGCCCAGATCCGCGAGGAAACCCTGGACCGGCTGGCCGATCGTGCCGCCGATATCGAAGCCTGGCATCGCCCCCTGGTCGAACGGCCGCATCTTTCGGTCAAGACGGCGCAGAAGCTGGCGCGATTCGTCGCCGCCAGCCTGTTGCAGTCGCTGGCGGCGCGCAACGACCTCGGCCCCGAGGCCGCGGCGGCGGTCGCCGCGGTGGTGGCCCGGCGCATCGACGAGATCGAGACCCCCTCGCGGCCCGAACCCCTGGGGGTTTCCGATCAGGCCGCCATCCTGGCCCGGGTGCGCGAAATGCACGCCGCCGGCCAATTGGACGAGACCGCCATCGATACCGCCCTGGCCTCGGGCGATTACGCCTTCGTCACCGCCGCGATGAGCCTGCTGGCGGACCTGTCGCCCAACGTGATCCGCAAGGTGATCGACACCCAAAGCGCCAAGGGCGTCATCGCCATCGGCTGGAAGGCCGGGCTGTCGGCCGGCCTGGCGACCCAACTGCAGTCCAAGCTGCTGCGCCTGCCCGCCAGCAAGGTGCTGGCCCCCAGGGCGGGAGATTTCGCCCTGACCATCGACGAGATGGAATGGCAGCTCGAATTCTTCGGCGCCCAGGGCTGACGCGCCGCTATTTCGTCCCCGGCACGCCCGACGTGGTCGAGTGCTCGAAGTGAAGCGCCTCGCCGGGATGAACCACATCGTGGGCGGAATGGGCGGCCCGCGCCGCCTCGGCGAAACCGGCGAGGATCAGCTTCAGCTTGCCGGGATAGGTGCAGATGTCACCGATGGCGAACACCCCCGGGGCACTGGCGGCGCAGGTGGCGGGATCGACCGAAATCAGCCCGCCGTCCATGGCTAGGCCCCAATCGGCGATGGGGCCGAGATCGCTCGACAGGCCGTAGAATGGCAACAGCACGTCGGCATCGAGCCGGCGGGTCTCGCCCTCCAGGGTCGCCACCACCACCGCCGACAGTCGGCCGCCATCGCCCTCCAGCCCATGCAATTGATAGGGAACCACCAGATCGATGGCCCCGGTCGCGGCCAGTTGCTTCAGTCGTTCCTCGGATTCGGGGGCGGCGCGGAACTTGGCGCGACGGTGCACCACCATCACCCTGGCCGCCACCTCGGCCAGCGATATCGCCCAATCGACGGCCGAATCGCCGCCGCCGGCGATCACCACCCGCTTGCCGCGGAAGTCCTCGCGGCGGCGCACCAGATAGAACACGCCGCGGCCCTCGTACTCCGCCAGGCCGTCGAGCGGCGGCCGGTTGGGACCGAATGCACCACCACCGGCGGCGATGATCACCACCCGAGCCAGGATGGCGGCGCCGTCGGACAGCGCGCAACGCCAGCGCCCATCGGCCTCGCGCGCAAGCGACACCACCCGGGTTCCCTGGTGGTAGACCGGCTGGAACGGCGCCGCCTGCTCGGTCAGTCGATCGATCAGGTCGGCGGCGAGAATGCTGGGGTGGCCCGGAATGTCGTAGATCGGCTTTTCCGGATAAAGCGCGCTCAACTGGCCGCCCGCCGCCTCCAGCGCATCGACCACGTGGCAACGCACCTTGACCATGCCGCACTGAAACACGGCAAACAACCCGGCCGGGCCGCCGCCCACCACCACCGCGTCGGTCTCATGCACGGTCATGTCGATTTCTCCTTCCTTGCCCCTCAGGCGCCGGGCGCCCACTCCGTGGGCTTGGCTCCTCCGCTTCGCTCCGGGGCGCTCAACGCGCCCGCGTTCGGCTTACGCCTCGCTCGTCCTTGCCCCTCAGGCGCCGGGCGCCCACTCCGTGGGCTTGGCTCCTCCGCTTCGCTCCGGGGCGCTCAACGCGCCCGCGTTCGGCTTACGCCTCGCTCGTCCTTGCCCCTCGGGCGCCGGGCGGAGTCACCAGACGAACGTCGCCATCGCCGCCGCCGGGGATTCGCCATGGTGACGGATCAGCTCGGCCAGCCGTACCGGGTCCGGAACCTCGCCCCGGCGGGTTCCCAACTCGTCGGCATGGATGCCGCCGGTAACCAGGACAGAGGCGATGCCCGCCACCCGCGCCCCCCGGATATCGGTGTGCAGCGCGTCGCCGACGGCACAGATCCGACCGCGGTCGGCGATGCCCAGGCGTTCCAGCGCCAGATCGTAGATCGCCGGATCGGGCTTGCCGCGCTCGACCACCAGGCCGCCCATGTCGGAATAGGCGGCGGCGATGGCCCCGGCGCAGACGACCCGCCGGCCCTGGCGGATCACCACATGGTCGGGGTTGGCGCAGATCATGGGCAGCCGGCGGGCGATGGCGTTTTCCAGCAACGCCACGCAGTCGGCCACCGTCCCGGTCAGCTCCACCGGTCCGGTGTTCAACACGAAATCAGCCAGATCCATACCGACCGGTCGATATGGCAGATCTTCGTAGACATTGCGGTCGCGGTCGGGACCGAGATGATAGAGATTGCCGCCCAGACCGGCGAAGAACGGGTCTTGGCGTCGCGCCAGTTCAAGATGCACCGCCTCGCCCGACGACATCACCTCGTCATAGAGATCGCGGGAAACCCCCATGCGGGTCAACTGCTCGATCAGCGCCACCGAGCGGCGGGGCGCGTTGGACAGCATGATGGTCCGCTTGCCGGCGGCGCGCAGCGCCGCCAGGGTATCGGAAACGCCCGGATAAGCCTCGACGCCGTCATGGACGACGCCCCACAGGTCGAGCACGAAGCCGTCGTACCGGTCGGCGATGTCGGCCAAGCCGCCAAGAAACGGTGTCATCCCTTGGCTTCCCGGTGATCGATCCCCACCACCTCGGCGACCGAGGAAAAACCGTCGCGGGTCAGAAGGTCGAGCAACTCGTGCTTGATGCGGGTGACCAGGGCGGTGCCGCCGTAGACCAGCGCGGTGTACAGCTGAACCAGCGAGGCGCCGGCCCGGATCTTGACATAGGCCTCGGAGCCCGAGGCGATGCCGCCGACGCCAACCAGCGGAATCCGCCCTTCGGTCAGTTCGTACATGCGCCGCAGCATGGCGGTGGAGGACTCGAACAGCGGCGCCCCGGACAGGCCGCCGGTCTCGCCGGCACGAGGCGAGCGCAGGGTGCTGGGCCGCGCCACCGTGGTGTTGGACACGATCAAGCCATCCAACGACCCGGCCGTCGCCACGGCGGCGATATCGGCCAGATCCTCCCATCCCAGGTCGGGGGCGATCTTGAGCAGCAGCGGCGGCGCCCCCTCGGGCATGGCGGCGGTCAGGGCGGCGCGGGTGCGGCCGACCAGCGTCTCCAACTGATCGCGCCCCTGCAACGCCCGCAGACCGGGAGTGTTGGGCGACGACACGTTGATCACCAGATAGTCCGACAGCGGTGCCAGCCGGGCGGCGCCCTTCTCGTAATCGGCGGCGGCGTCCTCGGTGTCCTTGTTCTTGCCCAGATTGGCACCGATGACGCCGCGGCGCGGCCGCGCCGCCAGCCGGGCGGCAACCGCGTCCAGCCCTTGGTTGTTGAAGCCCATGCGGTTGATCACCGCGCCGTCCTCGGGCAGGCGGAACATGCGCGGTCGGGGATTGCCCGGCTGCGGCCGGGGCGTTACCGAACCGATCTCGACGAAGCCGAACCCCTGGCCCAGCATGGCATCGGGAACTTCGGCGTTCTTGTCGAAGCCGGCGGCCAGACCGATGGGATTGGGAAAGTCGCGGCCCCACAGCCGCATCGACAGGGCCGGCGGATCGTAGACCGGTTGCCCCGGCACCAATCCGGAGCGGAGCAGGCGCACGGTAAGGCCGTGGGCGACTTCGGGGTCGAGCAACCGGACCAGCGGTCCGGCAAGGCGATAATAGTCGAACATTCAGGTCCCGTACCGATGCCACAGGTGCCGCGAGCGGACCGAACCATGCCGCGTCACGGCGGCGGACCATAGCCGATGCCGCGGCGGAAGGCCAGAGCAGGCGCCCGGCCATCGGCTTTTTCCATTGTGGAATCGAGACGCCATCCCGTAGACTAAGGTGTTCCCACAAGCGGGGCCCGCGCGTTCTTTCGTCGCGATGCTCTGTGGTGTTTACAACCATTGGGGTTGGCAAGTGGGTTCCGGCATGGCCGGCGGGAGCACGTTGGGGAAAAGATGAAAATCCTGATCGCCGATGATCACGAGTTGTTTCGCGATGGGTTGCGCCATGTCCTGGGGCAGTTCGAGGGGCCGCCGGCCATCGTCGAGGCCAGCGACTTTTCCGAGGCCATCGCCGCCGTCGAGCGGGAAAAGGACATCGACATCGTGCTGCTCGATCTCGCCATGCCCGGCATGGCGTGGAGCGACGGACTCGCCCGGCTCAAGGCCATTCTGCCCGAGGCGGTGCCGGTGATCGTGCTGTCGGCGTCGGACGATCGCCGCCATGTATTGCAGGCGGTCAACATGGGCGCCTCCGGCTTCATCCCCAAGACCTCGTCCAGCCGGGTCATGCTGTCAGCGCTGAAGCTGGTACTGTCGGGCGGCGTCTATCTGCCGCCGGCGCTGCTGGATCAGGGCCCGGCGGCCGGCGATTCCGAAGGCGCGCGCATCGCCGGCGAAGTGGCGGTATCGGCCCTGACGCCGCGTCAGCGCGAAGTGCTGGCCCTGCTGGGCCAGGGCAAGTCGAACAAGGAAATCGCCCGCGTGCTGGAACTGGCGGAAGGAACGGTGAAGCTTCACGTCACCGCCATTCTCAAGGCGCTCAACGTCAACAACCGCACCCGCGCGGTGGTGGCGGCGTCGCATCTCGGCCTGACCGCCCCCGAAACCCGGCACTGACGCAACCTCGGCCGGTCCGGCCCCAGGAAAACCTTTCCGTCCGTCGCCGGTTTCGTATAGTTAGGGGTTCCACCGGATCGATGATGACCGCCGCCCCATGACTTCCCCAGACGACGACATCGCCAGCGCCCGCCGGGTGCTCGCCACCGAGGCCGAGGCACTGGGCGCGCTCGCCGCCGGCCTGGGCGCGGACTTTCTGAAGGCAATCGCCTTGCTGGAGGCCGTCCCCGGCCGCGTCGCCGTCACCGGCATGGGCAAGAGCGGCCATATCGCGCGCAAGATCGCCGCCACCCTGGCATCCACCGGCTGCCCCGCCCTTTACGTCCACCCCGCCGAGGCCAGCCACGGCGACCTCGGCATGATCACCGTCGGCGACGCGGTGGTGGCGCTGTCCAATTCGGGCGAGACCCCGGAACTGGGCGACATCGTCGCCTATACCCGGCGTTTCGACATCCCGCTGATCGGCATCACCTCGCGCGATGGCAGCACCCTGGCCGCCGCCGCCGATGTGGCCCTGGTGCTGCCCCCCATCCCCGAGGCCTGCCCCATGGGGCTGGCGCCCACCACCTCGACCACCATGATGCTGGCGCTGGGCGACGCCCTGGCGGTGACGCTGTTGGAGCGCAAGGGCTTTTCGGCGGCCGACTTCAAGGTCTTCCACCCCGGCGGCCAGTTGGGCCGCCGCCTGCTCAAGGTCGGCGACCTGATGCATGGTGGCGACCGGCTGCCGCTGGTGCCTCCCGACACCGCCATGGCCGAGGTGCTGCTGGTGATGACGGCCAAAAGCCTGGGCTGCGTCGGCGTCGTCGCCCCCGACGGCACCCTGGACGGCATCGTCACCGATGGTGACTTGCGCCGCCACATGAGCCCCGATCTGCTGGCGATGCCGGCCCGCGAGGTGATGACCGCCGGCCCCAAGACGGTACGGCCCGGCATGCTCGCGGTGGAAGCGCTGCGGATCATGAACACCAAGGCGATCACCAGTCTGTTCGTCGTCGGCGACGATGGCCGTCCGGTGGGGGTGCTGCATATCCACGACTGTCTCAGGGCGGGGGTGGCGTGACCCCGGCCGACGCCGTGCGATCAGACGCGGGCGGAACCGCCGGTCACGCCGGTCACCGGCGGCCTCCGGTGGCGCGGGGACATTCCTTCGCGCGCTACTCCCGCTTCGTCGGTATCATGAAGGTGCTGCTGCCCAGTCTGGCGGCGATCCTGCTGGGACTGGTGGTGGTGTGGCCCAAGCTGGTGCTGGACGACAAAAGCTTTCAGATCGGCTTCGCCAAGCTGCCGTCCAAGGAGGTCGAGACCCTGGCCATGCAGAACGCACGCTATTTCGGGGTGGACGAGTCCAATCGGCCGTTCGCCGTGACATCGGAACTGGCGGTTCAGGAGCCGGGCAACCCCGACCTGATCCGGCTGAAGGCGCCCAAGGCCGACTTCACCTCGCCGTCGGGAGCCAACATCGTCGTCGACGGTGAAAGCGGGCTCTACCACCAGGCGGCCAAGACCCTCGACCTCAGCGGCGGCGTCAATCTGTTCCATGACGCCGGCTATGAAATCCATACCCCCACCGCCATGGTCGATCTGGGCCACAACGCCGCCAGCGGCGTCGATCCGGTCCAGGGACACGGACCGCAGGGCCGGATCGAATCCGTGGGCTTCGAGCTGACCGGCACCGGTCACTCGATCACCTTTTCCGGCCGGGCCCATCTGACGCTGCGGGCCGCCTCTCCCCGCTCCGCCTCGTCGAACAAGCGGAGTAACGGAGCCAAACCCAAATGAAGCCCCACGCCCTTTCCCTCGTTCTGCTGGCCGGCGCCCTGGCCCTTCTCCCGCCCGCGACGGCGGCCGCCCAGGGCTTCGAGATGAGCAAGTCCGGCGACCAGCAGATCCAGGTCTATGCCGATAACGGCATCGAATGGCATTCCGAGGAGCTCCGGGTGATCGCGCGCGGCAACGCCCATGCCATCCGCGGCACCATGACCGTCGATGCCGACGTGCTGACCGCCCATTACCGCAAGGGGCCCAAGGGCGACGAGATCTGGCGCCTCGACGCCGACGGCAACGTGGTGATCCGCTCGCCCACCGACACCGCCACCGGCGCCAAGGGGATCTACGACCTGGACAAGGCGGTGTTCGTGCTGAAGGGCGCCCCCGCCCGGCTGGTGACGCCGACCGAAGCCTTCGAGGCCACCGACAGCCTGGAGTACTGGGAGCTGCAGAAAATGGCGGTGCTGCGCGGCAACGCCATCGCCACCCAGGAGGGCAAGAAGCTTCAAGGCGATGTCCTGACCGCCCATTTCAAGGACAAGGACCCCAACGCCGGAACCAAGGGCAAGCCCGGCGCCCCTGCCGCCGCCCGACCGGCGGCCCCCGCGGCCAAGCCCGGTGGCGGCGCCGCTTCGGACTCGGACAACGGCCTGGAACTGAAGCGTGCCGACGCCTACGGCAACGTGGTGTTAACCACCGCCACCGAGACCATCAGCGGCGATCGGGGCGACTATAATGTCGAAACCGGTATCGCCACCGTCTCGGGTTCAGCTAAGATCGTCCGCGAGGGAAGCAATCAGCTTGAGGGTGGCTGGGCTCATGTGAATTTGAACACAGGGGTCAGCAAGATGTTCGCGGGCACCCCCGGCGGCAGCGACACCGGCAAGCGGGTGCAGGGATATTTCATCCCCAGGAAGGGTGGAGACAAGGGCGGCGCCAGCTTCTCGGCCGGTGTGCCCGGTGCCAGGGGATCGGATGCCGCCAACCAGGACGGCAACCGGTAATGAGGAAGGAATGAAGCCTGTGACGCAGCCGTTGCCGCCGACCGCCGATACCGGGCGCTCCGGACCGCGTCTGGTGGCCGACAACCCCGGACTGGTGGCGCGCGACCTGGGCAAGCGCTTCAAGCGCCGGCCGGTATTGCGCGGCGTCTCCATCTCGGTGCAGCGCGGTGAGGCGGTGGGGCTGCTGGGCCCCAACGGCGCCGGCAAGACCACCTGCTTTTATTGCATCACCGGCCTGATCAATCCCGATGTCGGCGCCATCCTGCTGGACGGACACGACATCACCGCCCTGCCCATGTACCGCCGCGCCCGGCTGGGCATCGGCTATCTGCCGCAGGAGGCATCGATCTTCCGCGGCCTGTCGGTCGAAGGCAACATCCTGGCGGTGCTGGAGGTGGTGGAGCCCGACCGCGAGCGGCGCGAACACGACCTGGAAAGCCTGATGGCCGAATTCTCCATCAGCCATCTGCGCCGGGCACCGGCCATGGCGCTGTCGGGTGGCGAACGCCGCCGGGTCGAGATCGCCCGCGCCCTGGCCTGTCGCCCGCACTTCATCTTGCTGGACGAGCCGCTGGCCGGCATCGACCCCATCGCCGTATCCGACATTCGCGATCTGGTGGCGCATCTCAAGGATCGCGGCATCGGCGTGCTGATCACCGACCACAACGTTCGGGAAACCCTCGACATCATCGACCGCGCCTATATCCTTCACGATGGCGCCGTGCTGATGGAAGGCCGTCCCGCCGAGATCGTCGCCCACGAAGGGGTGCGGCGGGTCTATCTCGGCGAACGGTTCAGCCTGTAGCCGCCGCCATGGCGCTCGGTCCCCGGCTGGATATCCGCCAGACGCAGTCTCTGGTGATGACGCCACAGCTGCAGCAGGCGATCAAGCTGCTGCAGCTGTCCAACTTCGAGCTTGCGACCTTCATCGACCAGGAACTCGAGCGCAACCCGCTGCTGGAGCGGGAAGAGGCCGACCACGGCGCCGAACGCACCGAGCCCAAGGCCGACGCCGCCGACCTGCCGGTGCTGGATTCCGCCCCGCCCGAGACGCCACTACTGGACGGTATGTCGGCCAGTACCGCCGAGGACGGCTTCGACGTCGATTACGACAATACCTTCAACAACGACAGCAACAGCGACGCGGTCGAAGGCGAGGCCTTCGGCCAGTGGGGAAGCAAAGGCGGCGGCAGCCATAATTTCGACGACGGCGAATCCAACCTGGACCAGATCGTCGCCGGCGAATTGTCGCTGCGCGATCACCTGACGGCGCAGATCAACGTCGATATCCCCGATCCCGCCGACCGCATCATCGGGTTGCACCTGATCGAGATGCTGGACGAGGCCGGCTACCTGATCGGCGACCTGGCCGAATTGGCCGACAAGCTGGGCTGTCCGCCGGAACGGGTGGAACGGGTGCTGAAGCGGGTGCAGGGATTCGACCCGGTCGGCGTCTTCGCCCGCTCGCTCAAGGAATGCCTGGGGTTGCAACTGGCCGAACGCAACCGCCTCGATCCCGCCATGCAGGCGCTGCTGGATCATCTGGAACTGCTGGCGCGGCGCGACCTGCCCGGCCTGATGAAGGCCTGCGGCGTCGATGCCGAGGACCTGGCCGATATGATCGGCGAGATCAAGGCGCTCGACCCCAAGCCGGCGTTGCGCTTCGACCATGTGGTGGCCCAACCCATCACCCCCGACGTACTGATGCGCCGGGCCCAGGACGGCAGTTGGCTGGTGGAGTTGAACTCCGACACCCTGCCCCGCGTGCTGGTCAACACCCGCTACTATTCCAAGATCGCCGCCGGTGCCCGCAGCAAGGACGACAAGACCTATATCAGCGAACGCTTCCAGTCGGCCAACTGGCTGGTCAAGTCGCTGCACCAGCGCGCCACCACCATTCTCAAGGTCGCCACCGAACTGGTACGCCAGCAAGATGCCTTCTTCCGCCTCGGCGTCCAACACCTGCGGCCGCTGGTACTGCGCGACATCGCCACCGCCATTTCCATGCACGAAAGCACGGTCAGCCGCGTCACCTCCAACAAATACATCGCCACGCCGCGCGGCATCTACGAACTGAAGTACTTCTTCACCCAGGCGATCAACTCGGCCGACGGCGGCAACGCCCATTCCGCCGAGGCAGTGCGCCACCGCATCAAGGTGCTGATCGACGCCGAAGGGGTGGCGGTGCTGTCCGACGACCGCATCGTCGAAATCCTCAAGACGGACGGCATCGACATCGCCCGGCGAACGGTGGCAAAATACCGGGAAGCCATGAACATCGCCTCGTCGGTTCAACGGCGGCGCGAAAAGTCCCTGGGCATGTGATGGTGCAACGCAACTTTCGGCCATGCTTGACTCGGGGACGGAGCGGAACTATGGTCCGGCCCTCCCCCGAGGATCCGCTGGGACGGGGGCGCCGTGGCGGCGGGAATACACCCCGCGCAACGGTGAAGGGATCGGATCGTTTTGGTCCGCAAGATAGGGTGGATTGATGGAAATCACCGACCTGATCAGCCCGGCCGCCGTCATTCCCAATCTTCGCGCCACCTCGAAGAAGCAGGCGCTGCAAGATCTGGCGAAGAAGGCGGCGGAGATCACCGGGCTGCACGAGCGGGCCATCTTCGACGTGCTGCTGGAGCGCGAAAGGCTGGGAACCACCGGCGTCGGCAACGGCATCGCCATTCCCCACGGCAAGCTGCCGGCGCTTGACCGCCTCTACGGCGTCTTCGCCCGGCTGGAAAAGCCGATCCATTTTGAATCCATCGACGAGCAGCCGGTCGATCTGATCTTCCTGCTGCTGGCCCCGGAATCGGCCGGCGCCGACCACCTCAAGGCCCTGGCCCGGGTGTCGCGGCTGTTGCGCGACAAGGGCGTGTGCGAAAAGCTGCGCGGCACCGATAAGGCCGATGCACTCTATTCCCTGCTCACCGAATCCCCGGCCAGCCGGGCGGCGTAGGGCCTTCAGCCAAGCTTGATCGGCCATCCCGGGTGGATGGGCCTAGCCGAATTCCGAAGAGTTTCCCTCATCGGAATTCGCTATCACTCCCCCTACGCCACCGCGCCGTGGCAGTGCTTGTACTTCCTGCCCGAGCCGCAGGGGCACGGTGCGTTGCGCGGCGTGGCGCCCCAGGTGGCGGCGTCGTTGGGATCGACGGTGGTGTTGCGCGACGCCAGCGGCGCCGAACCGGCAAAGGCCGGGTCGTCGCGGGTCTCGTGCATGGTGCGGGGGGCGCGCGGCTCCAACGCCTCCTCGGGCGGGGCGTCGCCGAAGCGCAGCTCCACATGCGCCATCACCGACGTCACCTTCTCGCGCAGGTCAAGCAGCATCTGCTCGAACAGATTGAAGGCCTCGCGCTTGTATTCGTTCAACGGATCGCGCTGGGCATAGGCGCGCAGGCTAATACCCTGACGCAGATGATCCAGTTGCAGCAGGTGGTCCTTCCACGCCTGGTCGAGGATCTGCAACAGCAGGCTTTTTTCCACCATCCGCATGGTTTCGGCGCCGTAATTGGCGACCTTTTCCGCCGCCTTGCGGTCGGCGGCATCGGTGATGCGGTGGCGGATTTCCTGGTCGGCGATGCCCTCTTCACGCGCCCATTCGGCCACCGGCAGGTCGAGATTGAAGACGCGCAGCACCTCCTCGTGCAGCCCGGCCACATCCCACTGATCGGCATAGGCGCGCTCGGGGATGCAGCGCCCCACCATGTCGGCGATGACCTCGTGACGGAAGGCGACGATCTCTTCGGCGACCTCGTCGACGCTCATCAGGTCCTTGCGCTGCTCGTAGACCACCTTGCGCTGGTCGTTCATGACGTCGTCGAATTTGAGCAGGTTCTTGCGGATGTCGAAGTTGCGGGCCTCGACCTTCTGCTGCGCCTTTTCCAGTGCCTTGTTGATCCAGGGATGGACGATGGCCTCGCCCGCCTGCAAGCCCAGCTTCTGCAACATGCCGTCCATGCGCTGCGAACCGAAGATGCGCATCAGGTCGTCTTCCAGCGACAGGAAGAACTTGGAGGCGCCGGGATCGCCCTGACGGCCCGAGCGGCCGCGCAACTGGTTGTCGATACGGCGCGATTCGTGACGTTCGGTGCCGATGACGTAAAGACCGCCGGCGGCCAGCACCTTCTGGCGGTCGGCCTCGACCTCGGCCTTCAGCCCGGTGATGCGCCGCGCCCGCTCGGCGGCGTCGGTGACCTCGGCCAGTTCCAGGCGCACCCGCATGTCGATATTGCCGCCCAACTGAATGTCGGTGCCGCGCCCGGCCATGTTGGTGGCGATGGTCACCGCGCCGGACACGCCGGCCTGAGCGACGATATAGGCCTCCTGCTCGTGATAGCGGGCATTGAGCACCTGATGCGGAATCTTCTTCTTCTTAAGCAGCGCCGCCAGCAGTTCGGACTTTTCGATCGAGGTGGTGCCGACCAGCGCCGGTTGCAGGCGGCCGCGGCATTCCTCGATCAGGGTGACGATGGCATCGTACTTTTCCTGGGCGGTGCGATAGACCTCGTCATCATGGTCCTTGCGGGTCACCGGCAGGTTGGTGGGAATCTCGACCACTTCGAGATTGTAGATTTCCTGGAACTCGCCGGCTTCGGTCATGGCGGTCCCGGTCATGCCCGCCAGCTTGGGATACAGGCGGAAGAAGTTCTGGTAGGTGATCGAGGCCAGGGTCTGGTTCTCGTTCTGGATGGTGACGCCTTCCTTGGCCTCCAGCGCCTGATGCAGGCCCTCGGAATAGCGCCGGCCTTCCATCATGCGGCCGGTGAACTCGTCGATCAGCACCACCTTGTCGTTCTTGACGATGTAATCGACGTCGCGGGCGAACAACTTGTGGGCGCGCAGGCCCTGGTTGACGTGGTGTACCAGACTGATGTTGCCGACGTCGTAGAGGCTGCCCTTCATCAGGCCGGAATCGCGCAGCATCTGTTCGATGCGCTCGGTGCCGTGGTCGGTCAGCGTCACCGCCCGCATCTTCTCGTCCTTCTCGTAATCCTCGGCCGCCAGGGCCGGGATCAGCTTGTCGACCAGACGGTAAAGCTCGGAATTGTCCTCGGTGGGGCCGGAAATGATCAGCGGCGTGCGCGCCTCGTCCACCAGGATGGAATCGACCTCGTCGACGATGGCGTAGTGGAACGGCCGGTGGCACATCTCCTCCAGCCGGAATTTCATGTTGTCGCGCAGGTAGTCGAAACCCAGTTCGCTGTTGGTGCCGTAGGTGACGTCGCAGGCGTATTGCTGCTGACGCTCCAAATCGTCGAGACCGTGGACGATGACGCCGACGGTCAGACCGAGGAACTTGTAGATCTGTCCCATCCACTCGGCGTCGCGCGCCGCCAGATAGTCGTTGACGGTGACGACGTGGACGCCCTTGGCCGGCAGGGCGTTGAGATAGACCGCCAGGGTGGCGACCAGGGTCTTGCCCTCGCCGGTCTTCATCTCCGAGATGCGGCCCTGGTGCAGGACCATGCCGCCCAGCAGCTGCACATCGAAGTGGCGCTGCCCCAGCGTACGCTTGGCCGCCTCGCGCACGGTGGCGAAGGCCTCGACCAGCAGGTCGTCAAGCGCGGCGCCGTCGGCCAGCCGCCGGCGGAACTCGTCGGTACGGCCGCGCAGCGCCTCGTCCGAGAGCTTTTCCAGCTCCGGCTCCAAGGCGTTGATGGCATCGACATGCTTCTTGAGCGGCTTGAGAACTCGGTCGTTGGCGGTACCGAAGATCCGCCGTGCGATGGCGCCGAACATGAAGCTTCCTCGGGCGAGAGTGAAAGGGAAGACCTTTTGCGACGCGCAAGAGATAGAGGCCGGCCCGCCTTCTGTCAATGTCGGGGGGGCGCGACACGCCGCAGTTGGGGACGGCGAACGCCTGAGGTATAAGGACCCCAGGCCCCTTGGCGGAACAGGTAGACGCAAGCGACTTAAAATCGCTCGCCTTCGGGCGTGCCGGTTCGATTCCGGCAGGGGCCACCATTGCACCATCTCCGCGCTGAAAAATGGACTCTGCCCCCATTTTCCTCGCCCGCATCAACCAGAACCGTGACAAGCGGTGGGCCGGCGACGTGTCATTCGGAGTGCGTTGCCGGTTCTGGTCCGAACGACCGACAACCTCCCTTTGTCGACCGCGCCATTTACGCCTGTTGCGGCGCGCCCTGAAGCCACTCGCCCACACGCGGGCGGGTCCATGGAGATGTGTGCCTCCCGTAGCCCGGCAGGTTTGGGCATAGCGCACTGGAATAGACGCTTTGCCGGGTGGGATTTTCGGAGATGGTCTCGATGCGAGCTTACATTAAGTAAGTTCCATAATGCGCGCCTTCAGCTTATGGTTATCCTTTCGGCGAAGGCTCCACAAGGAGTGCGTTGCGGTTAGGGCGGAGGAGCGCAGGGAAATGTCCGGTTCGATAGGCAGGGGCCGTGCAGACGGACAAAGTCTCGCCACCCTTGCCGCCATCTCCATCCTGTTCATCGCAGGGAATATTTCTCGTCAATATCTGACGGAATTGGCCGGAAGATACATTAGAGATCAAGTTTTATCGTCCATTTTGATCGCATCCATATTGTGGATACTCGGTGGAGTTCTCGCCGACACCGCCGTCAAGGCCGTTATCTTCGGCCGCATACTTCCGCGCATCACCAGACACGAGCCTCCTCTCCTGTTGGTGAACCTGTCCACCACGATCATTTTCACCATCGCCCTCGGCGGGTGCATCGTCACCTTCCTTGATGGATCGGTGACCACTCTGCTGACCACCTCCGGCGCCTTGACCGTGGTTGTCGGCTTCGCCCTGAGGGAGCTGATCCAGGATTTCTTCTGCGGCATCGCCATCAATCTCGAACGGCCCTTCAAAATGGGGGATTGGGTCGAGGTCCAGAAGGATCTGGTGGCCCGGGTGGTGGAGATCAATTGGCGGGCCACCCACCTGCTGACCGACAGCCACAAGACCGTGATCGTTCCCAACCGGATGATGGCCAGCAAGAACCTTGTGAACTACAGCCTGCCGGAACGTTCATACCGCGAGAACATGAAGATCGTCCTGGGGAACGAGCATGATCCCGACCGCATCGTCAGCATCCTGACGGCGGCGATCCTGGCAACGTCCGAGGTCATTCCCGGAGCCAAACACCGGGTCCGCCTCGAAGGCTTCGACGAACGCGGCACGGTCTGGTCGCTGAAATTCTGGGTCGCCGTCTATTCCGACCGGATTCCAGCCATCCACAATGTGTATGCCAACTGCATCCGCAACCTCCATGCGGCGGGAATCGAGATTCCTTATAACCGCAGCGAGGTCATCATGTCGGGCCGCTCACTGTCGACGGTTCACGAGACCGCCCGCCAGCGCAACAACTTCACCATCCTCAGGCGCGTCCAACTCTTCAAGGCCCTACACGACGCCGAGGTGCAGAAAGTTGCCGACCGCCTGAGCGAACTCAACTTCGCCGCCGATCAGGTGGTGGTGATGCAGGGCGATGCCGGACAATCCCTGTTCGTGCTGGTGGAGGGCCTGCTGACCGTTTCCGTCGATGATCAGGTGGTCGGCACCATCCGGGCCGGCAGCGTCTTCGGAGAAATGTCGTTGCTGACCGGCGAACCCCGCAAGGCGACGGTCATGACCCAGACGGCCACCGTCGTGCTGGAAGTCTCAGCCGAGCTGATGCACGAGATCATGACCAGCCGCCCCAGCATCGTCGACGATCTTGCCCTGATCATGGCCCGGAACAAGACGGTAAAGGCGGTATCAAGCGGCCCGGAAGCGTCGGTGAAGGGCGAAAGCTCGCTGCTGGCCGATAAGATCCGGACGTTCTTCCGCCGGATCCACACCTAAATCCGAGGGAGCTTTTAGCCACAACGGAAGCTTACTTGCGGCTGCGGCGCCACCTTTCCTCACTCCCTTCGCACCGGTGCCGATATCGAGCGTACCGGTTCGATCCCGGCAGGGGCCACCATCCTTTGGGATGAGACGCTGGAAAATGGACCCTGCCCCCATTTTCCGACCCCATTTGCCGGCTGGGCGCTACTGTCGGTCGCCGGGCGGCAAGGGTGTAAAAGCCCCCCGGCGGCTGCGTCGGCATCGCGCAACGGATGGCAGCCCATATCCTACTTTCGTCCTGGAAGGGATTAGTCCTTGTTGGCGGGTGCTGGGGGAAAGCCGCACCGCCGACTTGCGCTGAAGGCCCGCCGCGCTAGAGTGCGTAACACTGCGCGATCGGCTTGATCAACCCAAGGACAGAAGACCGACGAAATGAGCGATCAACGTCGTGCAAAATTCCCGGTTTATTCCCTAGCGATCGGGGTGGTGCTATCGGTGGTCAGCGTCGGGACCCTCATATGGTTCAGCTACCTCCTGCACGAAAAATTCCACCGCATGATGACCACGGTGCAGGAAAGCAGCGCATTGGTGGAACAGATCCGCTATTACGACGAGGTCCTGACCATGTCGGCCGGCATGTCGGCCTGGACCGGCAATCCTTCGTGGAAGGAGCGCTATGACCGGGCCGCGGACAGTCTCGACAAAGTCTTCGAGAATCTCCGCCGCGTCGCCCCGGCGGAGATGAGCGACCGGCTGATGGCGCAGACCTCGACCGCGAATGACCGGCTGATCGAGATGGAGACCCGTTCATTTCAGTTGGTCGAGCAAGGGCGCAAGAGGGAGGCGTGGGACGTCCTTCAGTCCGACGCCTACAAGACTGAGAAGAATACCTATAAGGCGGGCATCGACGAATTCATCGCCGAATTCGGGGACTACATGGCGCAGATTGAGGCGGCGCAGTGGCAATCCGTGATGTGGAATACCGGACTGGGGCTGGCCGGATTGCTGGTGGTTCTCATGAGCTGGCTGGCCACCTTCCGCGTCCTCAACCGATTCCATCGCGAGAACCGGCGATTCCAGGAGGGTTTGGAGGGGCTGGTGCGGGAGCGCACCCAGGAGTTGAGCACGGAAATCGACGAGCGCAAACGGGCCCAGAAGGAATTGCACGACGCCTACGAGGTCATCACCAGTTCGATCCGCTACGCCGCCCGCATCCAACGGGCGGTGCTTCCCGATGACGCGGTGATCGGAGAGCGGCTCTCCGACTATTTTATCCTGTGGGAACCACGCGATACCGTGGGCGGGGACATATACTGGTGCGGTGCTTGGGGCGACAGCCTGCTTGTCATCCTCGGCGACTGCACCGGCCACGGGGTGCCGGGAGCGTTCATGACCCTTATTTCCATCGGCGCCCTGGAGCGGGCCAAGCAAGCGACCCCCGACGGCGACCTGGAGGCGCTGATCGGCAAGATGCACGCCCTGCTGAAAATCACCCTGGGCCAGCATCAGGACGGCGGCGGCTTGGATGACGGCATTGAATTGGGGGCCTGCCTGATCAGCCGGGATCAGACGCGGATGGATTTCGTCGGAGCCCGCTTTTCCCTCTTCCGGGTAGGAGGGGAGGGCGTCGATGAGATCAAGGGGATAAGGCAGGGACTGGCCTACCGGAGCATTCCTCTGGACCAGAGCTATACCGGCCAGACCATTGCGCTGGAACCCGGTCAAGCCTTCTTCATGACCTCGGACGGCATGATCGAGCAATTAGGGGGGGCCAAGGGCCTCAGCTTCGGCAAGAAGCGCTTCATGAACCGCCTCCTCGAGCTTCGCGACGCGCCCATGGCCCAGCAGAAGGAGGCCATCTTGCAATCCCTGCTGGACTACCAGGGCAAACAATCCCGTCGGGACGACGTCTCGGTCATCGGCTTCCGCATCTAGGCGGTCATGCCCGACAACGATTCCCAGTGTGGCGTATCCCTTCGGGGATAGGCTGATACAAAGTCGGCTTTTGCACCGGTTGCCGCCGGTACCCCCCCGCACCCGGACTTCCATCATGTAAGTTCCGGCCGGCGGCGGTGTCCCGTCCCAGGATCATGGATGACACCGGGTAAAGAGGCTCTACCGGCCACGCCCTGCTGCCCCAAGAATGCCGCAAAGCATCCAAACTTCGGACAAGCTTCGGTGCGATCATTATTCGGCAATAAGGTGCAAGGGAGGCGATGATGAACAAATTGGTGCTCACGGCAGTCGCCCTGTATCTGGCCGCCGAGGGCTTCTCGCTGCTGACCGCGCCCGAGGGGTTGATGCGCGAGGCCGTTGCCAAGGCCGTCGCCGAGACGACGGTAAATCGGTGAATCGGCCGGATGCCACACCCGCCCCAACGCTGTCTCCTGGTCGCCGTCCTCGACATCCTTGACGAGATCGTGAAGTAGGCTTGGCGGATTGATTCGCTGATTTCAGCTCGCGACGTGATTGCCTTCATCCTTGCGAACAAGGGATCAAATCGCCAACCGCGCTCGATCATGGCAGGAAGACTGCCATATGCCGATCCAAGCTCCTTTGCTCGATACAGTTTGCTCCTTGCATGATCGCGTCCACACGAATTATGTAGCGCGTTGGGTTAGTGGTCGTTCGTGGGAGCAAAACAATTGTCGGTTTCGACAGCCGGCCTGACCGGCGTGGAACGTTTTCTGGCGTCCGACGGCATTGTGGTGAGCAAGACCGACACCAAGGGCCGGATCACCTACGCCAACCGGACCTTCCTTGACATCGCCGGCTATAGCGAACGCGAGGTCCTGGGCCGTCCCCACAACATCGTGCGCCATCCGGAGATGCCGCGGGCGGTGTTCAAGCTGCTGTGGGACACCATCACCGACGGGCGGGAGATTTTCGCCTACGTCATCAACCGGGCCAAGAACGGCGACCACTACTGGGTATTCGCCCACGTCACGCCAACCTTCGACCGCGACGGCACCATCACCAGCTTCCATTCCAGCCGCAGGGCGCCGCGCCGCGAGGCGGTCGAGGCGATCCGGCCGGTCTACCGCGAATTGCGCGACGAAGAGGCAAGGCATTCCGCTCCCGGCGAGGCCGCCGCGGCGGGCGTCGAACTGCTGACAACCAAATTCATCGGCGCGGGGGGTACCTATGAAGACCTGGTCTTCTCTCTTTAGCTCGTTCGCCGTCGCGTCGATCGCCACCCTGGGCGGGTTTGCCCTGGCGGCATCGGCCTTGGCATCGGGCGACGGCCTGACCGCCCTGTGGGCCGGCGCGATCGGCATCCTGGCCCTGGCCTCGGCGATCTTGAACCGACGCTGTTCGGCAAGCCTCGGCAAGCTCAACACCGCGCTGACCGGACTGGCGGACGGCGACCTCAACGGCCGGCTTGTCGGCGTCAGCGACGGCGGCGAGATCGAGACGCTGATGAACGCCTTCAACATGGGGGCCGACAAGGTCGAAGCCTTTGCCCGCGAGGTGCGCGGGACGCTGGAGGCCGCTTCGCAGCGCCGCTTCAAGCGCACCATCCGCCCCGAAGGCATGACCGGCGACTACCTGGGCTACATCGAAGCCATCAATCTCGCCTGCCGCCGGCTGGAACAGGCGGAACAGGGCATCGGCGAGATGGTGGCCCGCATCGACGCCCAAGTCTCGGACACCATCGAGAGCGTGTCCCATGTCACCGAGGATCTGGTACACAGCGCCCAGGCCATGTCCGGCGTGACGAAAGAGGTGGATCGGGATACCGAGGTCGCCTCGGCCGCCGCCGGCGAAGCATCCAGTTCGGCGCAGACGGTAGCCGCGGCGGCCGAGGAACTGCACGCCTCCATCGCCGAGATTTCCAGCCAGATCGGCCGTTCGACCGGCGCCGCCCGCGAGGCATCGTCGCGCATGGCGGAGACCCGGTCGGTCATCGACCGCCTGGGCGTCGCCGCCAATGAGATCGGCGCCGTGCTGGACCTGATCCGCGACATCGCCAGCCAGACCAACCTGCTGGCCCTCAATGCCACCATCGAGGCCGCCCGCGCGGGCGAGGCCGGCAAGGGCTTCGCCGTGGTCGCGGGCGAGGTCAAGCATCTCGCCAACCAGACCGCCAAGGCCACCGAGGACGTCACCGCCAGCGTCAGCACCATCCAGCAGGTCACCCGCGAGACCGTCGGCATGATCGACGAGGTCTCGTCCGCCATCCACGGCATGGAGGAAGTCGCCGCCGGCATTTCCGCCGCGGTCGAGGAGCAGACCGCGGCGACCAGCGAAATCGCCCGAACCGTTTCGGTCACCGCCGAACAGGCCGAAGAGGTCAAGCGGCGGATGGCCTCGGTCAGGGGCAGCGTCCAGAACGCCGACCGCGCCGCCAGCTCGGTCAACGAAAGTTCGGTACGGATGGACGAATCCCTGATCAGCATGCGCAAGCTGCTGATCAAGGCGGTGCGGACCTCGTCCGAATTCGCCAATCGCCGCAAGGGGGCACGGCGGGCGGCCATGCTCGATGCCGAACTCCGCCTGGGCGGAAGCAGCGCCAAGGTGCTGGTCCACGACCTGTCCGAGGGCGGCGCCATGGTTTCCAAGGGCGAGGGCGAAGCCTATCCCCGGGGAGGGCGCGTCAGCTTTGTCGTCCCTGCGGAATCCATCGAGCTGCGAGCGGAAATCTCCGCCTGCTCGGACGGATTCTATCACCTGCACTTCACCGACGCCGCCCTGGCGACCGAGCGGGTCGACCGGCTGTCGGTCACCAGCATCGGCCGGCTGCTGGACGTCACCAAGGACGATCACCGCCAGTTCGTCCGGCGCATCGCCGACGCGGTCGAGGGCAAGATTGCGCTGCAGCCGGCGGAACTCAGCACCCACCACACCTGCCGGCTGGGGCGCTGGTACGATAATGTCACCGATGACCGGATGATGGCGCTGCCCAGCTTCAAGGGACTGCTCGACCGCCATCGCCCGGTTCACGCCAAGGGCCGCGATATCGTCTCCGCCCTCAACGCCGGGCACGGCGACGAGGCCCGCCGCCTGATGGCGGAGCTGGACGGCCTGTCGCAGAACGTCATCACCGCCCTTGACGACATCAAGCGCGAATATGCCTGATCATGCGACCGCGTCCCAAGATGGTGGAAGCCCGGACATGAGCGATGATCTCGACCGGCGGCTGGTAGCGCTGGAAAGCCGTCTGGCCCACCACGAGCGGATGGCCGAGGAGATGTCCGAGGTCATCGCCGAACAGGCCCGCGCCATCGACCTGTTGACCGCGCAGCTCCGCGATCTGCGCGAGCGCCTGGGCGAGGCCGAGGCCGGCTGGTCCCGCTCGCCCCAGGATGACCGGCCGCCGCCGCATTACTGATCGGCGCGGCGGTATCAGCGGAACAGCATCTTGGAGATCAGCACGTCCTTGATCGTCTCGCAGCCGGGTTCCTTGCGCGCCAGGGCCAGCATGGACGACTTGATCGTCGGCGCCGGATTGGCGCCCATGTATTCCTCGTAGGAGACGGCGGCCAGCGCCTTGCGCATCTTGTCGGACAGCTGTTTCTCGGGGCACTTGGCGTCATCGGGCAGCAGCAGCAGATCCAGCGAGGACATGTGGAAGTTGCCCAGTTTGTCCCACAGTTCCAGCACGATGGTGGGCAGCCGGGCGTAACGCTCGCCCTTGCCCGGAATGGGGAGCTGCCCCGGCTTGTCTTTTTCCTTCTTCTTGTCGTCCTTCTTGTCGCCGCCGCCATGGTCGGCGGCGAGCGACGGCGCCGGCGGACAGGCGACCACCGCCACGGCAAAGGCGGCGACAACGGCAAGGACGGCAAGGCGCGGCATGGCGTTGTCCCCGGATCTAATCATGATCGCCCCGGCCGAGAATGACCGAGGCTTCGGCCAATTCGGTTCCCATGGCGCGGATATTGCCCAACAGGGCGTTGACGATGACCCGCACCCCCCGGGGTGCCTTTTCCAACTGCTCGGACAGGCGATCCTTGCCGATGATGACGCAGACGGTCTCTTCGACCGCCACGGCCGAGGCCATGCGGGGGTGATCGTCGATCAGTGCCATCTCGCCGAAAATGCCGCCCTGCGCCACCTCGCCGATATCGACCGCCTTGCCCTTGACCGTCTTGAACACCCTGACCCGCCCGGATTCCACCACATAGGCGGTGGTTCCGGTCTCGCCCTCGGAAAAGATGGCCGCACCGGCGGGAAAAACCAGACGGCGGCTGCTGGTACTCATGACTGCGCCGCCCGGCGGACGGAGAAGTTCTTGGGCACCAGGATGGTGTTCTGCGGCGGTGCCACGGTATCGAGCGTCGGGAAGTCGATGGTGTAGTGCAACCCCCGGCTTTCACGCCGCGCCAGGGCCGAACGGATGATCAGGTCGGCCACCATGGACAGGTTGCGCAGTTCGAGCAGATCGTTGGTGACGCGGAAGCTGCCGTAATAGTCGTTGATCTCGCCCAGCAGCAGCTTGACCCGGTGACGCGCCCGCTCCAGCCGCTTGGTCGAGCGGACGATACCGACATAGTCCCACATGAAGCGGCGCAGTTCGTCCCAGTTGTGGGCCACCACCACCTCCTCGTCGGAATCGGTGACCCCGGTCTCGTCCCAAGGCGCCAGTTCGGGAGCGGCCGGCACCTGGCCCAGCTTGGCGCCGATATCGCGGGCGGCGGCGGCGCCGATCACCAGGCATTCCAGCAACGAATTCGACGCCATGCGGTTGGCGCCGTGCAGGCCGGTGAAGGCAACCTCGCCAATGGCATAAAGGTTCTCGACATCGGTACGCCCGGCCAAGTCGGTCAAGACGCCGCCGCAGGTGTAATGGGCCGCCGGCACCACCGGCAGCGGCTCCTTGGTCATGTCGATGCCGAACTTCAGCGCCTCGGCGTGCACCGTGGGGAAGTGATGGGTGACGAACTCCGCCGGCTTGTGGCTGATGTCGAGATAGACGCAGTCACAACCCAACCGCTTCATCACGTCGTCGATGGCACGGGCGACGATGTCGCGCGGCGCCAGTTCGCCGCGGGAATCGTAGTCGTCCATGAAACGGGTGCCGTCGGGACGCAACAGCCGCCCACCCTCGCCGCGCACCGCCTCGGTAACCAGGAACGACTTGGCCCGGGGGTGGTAGAGGCAGGTCGGGTGGAACTGGCTGAACTCCATGTTGGCGACGCGGCAGCCCGATCGCCAAGCCATGGCGATGCCGTCACCGGTGGAACCGTCGGGATTGGAGGAATAGAGATAGACCCGGGAGGCGCCGCCGGTCGCCAACACCACGGCGCGAGCGGGGAAACGATGGACGCGGCCGTCGCGGCGATCCAGGGCATAGGCGCCGATGCACCGGCCCTGACGCCCCAGCGGCAGTTTTTCGCGGATCAGATCGACGGCGTTGTGAAACTCGAACAGATCGGCGCTGCTTTCCCGAATCCGGGCCTCCAGGCTGGTCTGGACCGCCTTGCCGGTGGCGTCGGCGGAATGGACGATGCGGCGGTGGGAATGACCGCCCTCGCGGGTAAGGTGAAGGTCCTCGCCCTCCTGGTCGAACACCACGCCGTTGGCGATCAGCCAGCGGATCGCCTCGGGCGCGCCTTCGACCACGGCACGCACCGCCGGCTCGACGCAGATGCCGGCGCCGGCCACCAGGGTGTCGGCGATGTGGGCTTCGGTGGAATCGGTGGCGTCCACCACCGCGGCGATACCGCCCTGGGCATAGCGGGTGCTGCCCTCCGACAGCTCGTTCTTGGACAGGACTGCCACCCGCGCCTCGGGCTTCAGGGCGAGAAGCCCCAACGCCACCGACAGCCCCGCCGCCCCCGAACCGATCACCAGAAGGTCATAGGGGTCCTTTACGGTCACGCCCATTTCAACTCCAATCCAGACCTATATCGGCCGCCGGCGCCGATTGAGTGATGCGGCCGACCGACACGAAATCGACACCGGTTTCGGCGATGGCGCGGATGGTGTCAAGGGTCACTCCTCCCGACGCCTCGGTACGGCAACGCCCGGCCACCACGGCAACGGCACGCCGCAACGTCTCGGGGGCCATGTTGTCCAACAGCACGATATCGGCGGCGGCGGCGGCGGCCTCGGCGACCTGATCGATGGTGTCGCACTCGACCTCGATCCCGCTCCGCCCGGCCTCGCGGGCACGGCGGACGGCGGCGGCGACACCGCCGCATACCGCGATATGGTTGTCCTTGATCAGCACGCCGTCAAAAAGACCCATGCGGTGGTTGCGGGCGCCGCCGCAGCGGGCGGCGTATTTGGACAGCCGCCGCAAACCGGGAATGGTCTTGCGGGTATCGAGCAAGGTACAGCCGGTGCCGGCGATGCGCTCGACATAGAGCCGGGTCAGCGAGGCGATGCCCGACAGCAGTTGCAGCAGGTTGAGGGCGGTGCGCTCGGCGGTCAGCAGGCCGCGCGCCGGCCCCTCGACGACGGCCAGCACCGTTCCGGCCGCCACGGCGTCGCCGTCGGCGACGTTGGCGATGAAGCGGGCTTCGGGCACCATCAGCCGGAACACCTCCTCGGCCACCGGCAACCCCGCCACCACCAAGGCATGGCGAGCCTCGATGACACCCTTGAAGCACAGCTCGGCCGGAATGACCGAGGCCGAGGTGACGTCCTCGCCCGGCCCGCCCTTGTCGGCGCCGGTATCCTCGGCCAGGGCGGACAGGATCACCCGCCGCGCGTCGTCCCAATCAACCTGGGGCAACTCGGAATCAGGCGGCATTGACCGCGCCTCCGGACATGGGGACGGACTTGCTCATCTCCAACATGCGTTCCAGCGGCTTCAACGCCGCCAGCCGCAACGCCTCGGGAACGGTGATGGCCGGCGCGTCGTTGCGAAGACAGAGATAGATCTTCTCCAGGGTGTTGCGCGCCATGAACGGACAGTTGGCGCAAGAACAACCGCCGTCGGCCCCCGGCGCCGGAATGAAGGTCTTGTCCGGAGCCGCCTTGCTCATCTGATGGATGATATGAGGCTCGGTGGCGATGATGAATTCCGTGGCCGGGCTGGCCAGCACGAAGTCCAGGATGGCGCGGGTCGATCCCACGTGATCGGCCTGGGTCAGGATGGCATCGGGACATTCGGGATGGGCCGCCACCAGGGCCTTGGGATGGCGCACCTTGAGCTTGACCAGTTCCTTTTCCGAGAACTGCTCGTGGATGATGCAGCTGCCCGGCCACAGCGTCATGTCGCGCCCGGTCTTCTTGCGCATGTAGGCGCCGAGATGGCGGTCGGGGGCGAACAGGATCGGCCGATCGGCCGGCAACTGGCGGATGATGGCCTCGGCGTTGGACGAGGTGACGATGACGTCGGACAGCGCCTTCACCTCGGCCGAGCAGTTGATGTAGGTGACGGCGATGTGGTCGGGATGGGCCTCGCGGAAAGCGCGGAACGCCTCGGGGCGACAGGATTCCTCCAACGAGCATCCGGCCTCGGCGTCGGGGATCACCACCAGTTTCGACGGCGACAGGATCTTGGCCACCTCGCCCATGAAGCGCACGCCGCAGAACACGATCATGTCGGCGTCGGTGGCGGCCGCCTTGCGCGACAGGTCGAGCGAGTCGCCGACGAAATCGGCCAAGTCCTGAATCTCGCCCTCCTGGTAGTAGTGAGCCAGGATCACGGCATTGCGCTCGCGCCGCAGCCGGTCGATTTCCACCGCCAGATCAAGCGTCGGGTCGATGTCGGCTTCGGCAAGGGAGCCGGCGGGGGGCAGAACGATCGTCTCGGTCATCGGTGCGGCTTTCTCGATAAGGGGCGCCTGGGGATCGGGGCATAAGTAAAGGCCAATTCCACCGCCCGACGCAACCCCGCCATCCCCCTGGCTGACATGTTGAAATGGGAAGTGCCCACCCATATATCGTATGACCATAGGCGGGTTTCCTGTGCAGTGCCGAGCGCGCATGATCCAATGTGGGGCTTTTGGATGGGCCAGCCGTGATGTCGTCGATCAATCAGAACACGCTCGAGCGCGTCTCTTCCACGAGAGCGAGCGGTGCCGTGGTCGTCATCGAGGACGAGGCCATTGTCTTGGCCGGCTATCAGATGCTGTTCGAGAGCTGGGGCTATCACGTGGTCGCCGCCCAGTCCGAGGACGAGGCCATTGAACTTCTGACCCGTCAACATGTGGCGCCCAGCTTCATCCTGGCCGATTTCCGGCTGCGCAACGGCAAGACCGGCACCGAGGCTATCGATCGCCTGCGCCAGACCTTCGGCTGGCTCATCCCCGGTGTGGTGGTGACCGGCGACACCGCCGTGTCGGTCGACGGCCTCAAGACCGCCGCCGCCGCCGGCATGCCCATCCTGCACAAGCCGGTCAACGGCCGCCAGCTTCAGGACATTCTGACCAAGTCGCTGGGACGCTGATCCCGACAATCTTCGGCGATGACGCTTGACAGGGGGGGCATCGCCCCCTAGATGGTTGGCACTTGTCGGGTGAGAGTGCTAACAACCACCCTCTCCCGGCGTACCGGGTTTACCCATCAAGACCACAATCCGATTTGACGGAGGTTCGGAATTATGAAGTTCAGACCGCTCCACGATCGCGTGTTGGTGAAGCGCCTCGAGTCCGAAGAAAAGACCGCTGGCGGCATCATCATCCCCGACACCGCGAAGGAGAAGCCGATGCAGGGCGAGGTTATCGCCGTCGGTTCAGGCACCCGCGGCGACGACGGCAAGCTGGTCGCGCTCGACGTCAAGAAGGGCGATCGCATCCTGTTCGGCAAATGGTCCGGCACCGAGGTCAAGATCGACGGCGACGAGCTGCTGATCATGAAGGAATCGGACATTCTCGGCATTCTCGCCTAATCGAATCAGAGGTTTAGCAATATGGCTGCCAAGGAAGTCAAATTCTCCACCGACGCCCGCACGCGCCTGCTGCGCGGCGTCGACATTCTCGCCGACGCGGTGAAGGTCACCCTGGGCCCCAAGGGCCGCAACGTGGTGATCGAAAAGTCGTTCGGCGCGCCGCGCATCACCAAGGACGGCGTCACCGTCGCCAAGGAGATCGAGCTGGCCGACAAGTTCGAGAACCTGGGCGCCCAGCTGGTGCGCGAAGTCGCCTCGAAGACCGCCGATCTGGTCGGTGACGGCACCACCACCGCCACCGTGCTGGCCCAGTCCATCGTCCGCGAAGGCGCCAAGTCGGTCGCCGCCGGCATCAACCCGATGGATCTGAAGCGCGGCATCGACATCGCCGTCGAAGCCGTCATCGCCGATCTGAAGAAGCGGTCCCGCAAGGTCGCCACCAACGCCGAGATCGCCCAGGTGGGCACCATCTCCGCCAACGGCGAGGAAGACATCGGCAAGAAGATCGCCGAGGCCATGGAAAAGGTCGGCAACGAGGGTGTCATCACCGTCGAGGAGGCCAAGGGCCTCGACACCGAACTGGACGTGGTCGAGGGCATGCAGTTCGATCGCGGCTACACCAGCCCGTATTTCGTCACCAATGCCGAAAAGATGACGGTCGAGCTGGACAACCCCTACATCCTGCTGCACGAGAAGAAGCTGTCCGGCCTGCAGCCGCTGCTGCCGGTGCTGGAGCAGGT
The DNA here is from genome assembly GCA_903901915.1 of uncultured Rhodospirillaceae bacterium. Lineage (GTDB taxonomy): Bacteria > Pseudomonadota > Alphaproteobacteria > Rhodospirillales > Magnetospirillaceae > Phaeospirillum. Next base: position 53,292 of record CAIUSV010000088.1, read on the forward strand.
GGTCCAGTCGGGCCGTCCGCTGCTGATCATCGCCGAGGACATCGAGGGCGAGGCCCTGGCCACCCTGGTGGTCAACAAGCTGCGCGGCGGCCTCAAGGTCGCGGCCGTCAAGGCCCCCGGCTTCGGTGATCGCCGCAAGGCCATGCTGGAAGACATCGCCATCCTCACCGGTGGCCAGGTCATCAGCGAAGATCTGGGCATCAAGCTGGAAAACGTCACCGTGGCCGATCTGGGCACCGCCAAGCGGATCTCGATCACCAAGGAAGACACCACCATCGTCGATGGCGCCGGCAAGAAGGACGGCATCGAGGCCCGCATCAAGCAGATCCGTGCCCAGATCGAGGAGACCACCTCGGACTACGACCGCGAGAAGCTGCAAGAGCGTCTGGCCAAGCTGGCCGGCGGTGTCGCGGTGATCAAGGTCGGTGGCGCCACCGAGGTCGAGGTCAAGGAGCGCAAGGACCGCGTCGATGACGCTCTCCATGCCACCCGCGCCGCGGTCGAGGAAGGCATCGTCGCCGGTGGCGGCGTCGCCCTGCTGCACTCCATCGCCTGCCTCGCCGGCCTCAAGGCCGCCAACGACGACCAGAAGGTCGGCATCGAGATCGTCCGGCGCGCGCTGCAGGCGCCGGTGCGGCAGATCGCCGAGAACGCCGGCAGCGACGGCGTCCTGGTCGCCGGCAAGCTGTTGGAGTCCAAGGACCTCAACTGGGGCTTCAACGCCCAGACCGGCGAGTATGTGGACATGATCAAGGCCGGCATCATCGATCCGACCAAGGTCGTGCGCACCGCCTTGCAGGACGCCGCTTCGGTCGCCGGCCTGCTGGTCACCACCGAGGCCCTGATCGTCGAGCGTCCCAAGCGGGATGCGCCCCAGATGCCGGGCGGCGACATGGGTGGAATGGGCGGAATGGGCGGAATGGACTTTTAAGTCCAGGCCAACCCGAACCGTTACGGTAACGGAAACCCCTCCCGGCAACGGGAGGGGTTTTTCGTTGGCCGATTCCGTCCTTGCATCGTCACAGCCACCCCGCTACCGTAACCACACTTTCCGTCCGTAATTTGCGGGGACAATACAGTGCTCGATGGTCGACGGGTCCTTCTGATCATTTCCGGTGGCATCGCCGCGTATAAATCCCTGGAGCTGATCCGCCGGCTGAAGGACCGGGGCGCCGCGGTGCGCTGCATCCTGACCAAGGGCGGCGCGCAGTTCGTCACCCCGCTGTCGGTGGCGGCGCTGTCGGGCGACAAGGTCTATCAGGACACCTTCTCGCTGACCGACGAGGCCGAGATGGGCCATATCCGGCTGTCGCGGGAAGCCGATCTGGTGGTGGTGGCACCGGCCACCGCCAACCTGCTGGCCAAGATGGCCGCCGGCATCGCCGACGACCTCGCCTCCACCGCCCTGCTGGCCACCGACAAACCGGTGCTGGTGGCGCCGGCGATGAACACCATGATGTGGGACCACGTCGCCACCCAGGCCAATGTCGCCACCTTGGCCGGACGCGGCATCCATCGCGTCGGCCCCGCCGCCGGCGACCTTGCCTGCGGCGAGGTCGGCTCGGGGCGCATGGCCGAGCCGGCGGCGATCCTGGAGCGTATCGCCGAGCTTCTCGGCGGCGGCGGACCGCTTGCCGGCGTCAAGGCGGTGGTGACCAGCGGTCCGACCTTCGAGGCCATCGACCCGGTGCGCTATATCGCCAACCGCTCGTCGGGCAAGCAGGGCCACGCCATCGCCGCCGCCCTGGCGGCGCTGGGCGCCGACGTCACCCTGGTCAGCGGACCGGTGGCGCTGGACGATCCCGCCGGACTGCGCACCATCCATGTGGAAAGCGCGGTACAGATGCTGAATGCGGTCAGGGGCGAGTTGCCGGCCGACGTGGTGGTCTGCGCCGCCGCCGTCGCCGACTGGACGGTGGCCAACCGTGCCCCCCACAAGCGCAAGAAGCAGGCCGGGGCGCCGCCGCCGGTAATCGAGCTGGCGCCCAATCCCGACATCCTGGCCACGGTGTCCAAGGCCGCCGGGCTGCGGCCGCGACTGGTGGTGGGGTTCGCCGCCGAGACCGAGCGATTGCTGGACAACGCCCGCGACAAGCTGGCGCGCAAGGGCTGTGACTGGATCATCGCCAACGACGTCTCCGAGGACAGCGGCACCTTCGGCGGCGACGCCAACCGCATCCACCTGATCGACGCCGAGGGAATCGAGGACTGGCCGTTGCTGGACAAGACCGAGGTGGCGGCCCGCCTCGCCGCCCGCATCGCCACGGCATTGGGGGCTGAATAATGACCAACGTGGTATCCGTGGCACTCCAACGCCTCGAGCACGCCGCCGACCTGCCGACCCCGCGCTACGAGACCGAGCATGCCGCCGGCATGGATCTGATGGCCTGCCTGCCCGCCGACGTCGAGCTTGCCCCCGGCACATACGCCGTGATCCCCACCGGCTTTGCCATCGCCCTGCCGAACGGGTTCGAGGCGCAGGTACGGCCGCGCTCGGGCCTTGCGGCCAAGCACGGTATCACCGTGCTCAACGCGCCGGGGACCATCGACGCCGACTATCGCGGCGAGATCGGCGTCATTCTGGTCAATCACGGCAAGGTCCCGTTCGCGGTGACGCGGGGTATGCGCATCGCCCAGCTGGTGGTGGCGCCGGTGTCGAGGGTGGCTTGGCACGAGACCGACCGGTTGCCCGACACCGCGCGCGGCGGTGGCGGCTTCGGCTCGACCGGAACCGGACAGGGGGGGCAAACCGCATGCTGAGGCCGTCGAAAAAAATGCTGTTCGCCATCGAGGCGGTGCTCGACATCGCCTACCACGCCGGCGGCGAACCGGTCCAAAGCCGCGAGATCACCCGCCGGCAGGGCATTCCCCGGCGCTATCTGGAACAGACCCTGCAACAACTGGTTCGCGCCGGCGTGCTGGTCGGCGTGCGCGGCCCCCGCGGCGGCTATCGCCTGGCGCGAGAGCGGCGGCGCATCTCGGTGGGCGAGGTGGTAAAGGTGGTGCGCGCGGTGGAAACCGCCGAGGACCCCTATCAGGACATGCCGGCGTCGGAGCTGGGTAAAAGCGTCATCCGGCCGATGTGGGGCGATCTGAGCGACGAGATCATGAACCGGCTGGACGCCATCAGCATCGATGACCTGTGCATGCGCGCCTACAAGGGCGGCATTCCCAGCGAGGCGCACCAGAAGCTCGACTTCACAATCTAGCCCTGGAATTCCCCACTGAATTGGTTTAGTGTAGTTAGCAGATTAACTACACCGTCATCATGGAGAATAAGGCGATGTCCGCAGCATCCGAGTCCAAGCCGGCCTTCCGCGGCAGGATCTATGACAGCATCATCGACACCATCGGCGCCACGCCGCTGGTACGGTTCAAGCGCCTGGCCGCCGACGCCGGCGTCAAGGCCGACATCGTCGGCAAGCTGGAATTCTTCAACCCGCTGGCTTCGGTCAAGGACCGCATCGGCAATGCCATGATCTCGGCGGCCGAGGCCTCGGGGGCATTGAAGCCGGGCGGCACCATCATCGAGCCGACCTCGGGCAACACCGGCATCGCGCTGGCGTTCGTCGCCGCCGCCAAGGGCTATAAGCTGATCCTGACCATGCCGGAAAGCATGTCGCTGGAGCGGCGCAAGATGCTGCAACTGCTGGGCGCCGAAATCGTGCTGACCCCGGCATCCAAGGGCATGACCGGCGCGGTCAGGCAGGCCGAGGAGCTGGCTGCCGCCACCCCCGGCGCCATCATTCCGCAGCAGTTCAAGAATGCCGCCAACCCGGCGATCCACGAGAAGACCACCGCCGAGGAAATCTGGGCCGACACCGACGGCAAAGTCGACATCATCGTGTCGGGCGTCGGCACCGGCGGCACCATCAGCGGCATCGGCCACGTGCTGAAGCAGCGCAAACCCTCGATCAAGCTGGTCGCGGTCGAGCCCGAGGACAGCCCGGTGCTGTCGGGTGGCGCGCCCGGCCCGCACAAGATCCAGGGCATCGGCGCCGGCTTCGTGCCCGACATCCTCGATCGCGGCATCATCGACGAAATCCTTCAGATCGGCAACGAGACCGCGCTCGGCACCGCGCGCAAGGCCGCCCGGATCGAGGGTATTCCGGTCGGCATCTCGTCGGGAGCGGCACTGGCGGCGGCGCTGGAACTGGGCGCGCGGCCCGAGAACGCCGGCAAGCTGATCGTCGCCATCATCCCGTCCTTCGCCGAACGCTATCTCTCGACCGCCCTGTTCGATCAGGCCTAGGCCCTTTAAGATGGCCCCTCCCCCGGCCGAGGCCGGAGGGAGGGGTTTTTCTTGTCGAGGCCGCCATGGACTTTACCGAGGACCAGATCCACCGTTACGCCCGCCACATCATCCTGCCGGAGGTCGGCGGCGTCGGGCAGGCGCGGCTGCTGGACTCGTCGGCGCTGGTGGTGGGGGCCGGCGGGTTGGGATCGCCGCTGATCCTCTATCTCGCCGCCGCCGGAGTCGGCACCATCGCGGTGGTCGATGACGACGTGGTCGAACTGTCCAACCTGCAACGCCAGGTCATCCACACCACCCCGCGACTCGGACTGGCCAAGGTGGACAGCGCCGCGCGCGCCGTCGCCGAAATCAACCCCGACGTCCGGCTGGTCCCCATCCGCGCCCGCCTCGACCGCGACAACGCCCGCGCCATCATCGCCGACTATCCGGTGGTGGCCGACGGCTCGGACAATTTCGCCACCCGCTTCCTGGTCAACGACGCCTGCCGGCTGGAGGGCAAGACCCTGGTGTCGGCGGCCATCCTGCGCTTCGACGGCCAGTTGGCCACCTACAAGCCGGGGGGGCCGTGCTATCGCTGCATCTTCCGCGAGCCGCCGCCCGAGGGCCACGTTCCCACCTGCTCCAGCGCCGGGGTGCTGGGCGCCATCGCCGGCACCATGGGGGCGATGCAGGCCACCGAAGTGGTCAAGGAACTGCTGGGCATCGGCGACTCGCTGGCGGGACGGCTGGTGATCTACGACGCCCTGTCGGTCAGCTTCCGCACCGTTCGGGTGCCGCGCGATCCGCAATGTCCGCTGTGCGGCGACCACCCCACCATCACCGACCTGTCGGCCCATGGGAGTACCGCCAATGCCTGCGGCTGAGAAATCGTCCCCGGACAAGCTGTCGATCGTGGTGTTTTCCGGCGCCTTCGACAAAGTTCATTACGCCCTGGCCATGGCGGCGGCCTCGATCGCCACCAATGTGCCGGCCACCCTGTTCTTCACCATGGGCGCCATCCGCGCGCTGGAACGGCCGCTGGCCGACGGCAGCCCCGCCTGGGCCCGCCTGCCGGGGGCCGGAATGGATGCCGGCTTCAAGGGGCGCGGCATCGCCACCTTCGAGGAATTGCTGGACTCCTGTGTCGCCCTGGGCGTCACCTTCATGGTGTGCGAAATGGGACTGCGGGCCATGGACATCCCCCCCGACCGGCTGCGCCCCGACGTGCCCGTCGCCATTGGCGGCCTCGTCACCTTCCAGACCGATGCCTCACGGAATGGCACGATGGTGTTCATCTAACCGTCATGCCACTATCGGTCGACCCTGGCTAGAATGGCGCAACCATTCTTTCGGGGGGACCGCCATGACCAGAACAACCCTTGCCGCCGCCGCAATCGCCGCCGCAATCGTCTCGGCGCCCGCCGCCCACGCCGCGCCGCCCGCCGGGCTGGACCGGATCAACCACATCGTCGTGGTCTATCTGGAAAACCGCAGCTTCGACAGCATGTTCGGAAAGTTTCCCGGCGCCAACGGACTGAACGAGGCCATGGCGGCCGCGCCCCAGGTGGACAGGGCGGGCAGGCCCTACGCGGTGCTGCCCGCCATCCTGGACGAGAAGAGCAAGCAGCCCGATCCGCGCTTTCCCGCCGATCTCGTCAACGCCCCGTTCGACATCGGCCGCTATGTCAAGCTGACGGAAAAGCACCGCGATCTGGTGCACCGCTTCTACCAGAACCAGGAACAGATCAACGGCGGCGGGAACGACCGATTCGTCGCCGGGTCCGATGCTGGCGGGCTGGCGATGGGCTATTACGACACGTCGAAGACCCGGCTATGGGCCTATGCCCGCGAATTCACCCTGGCCGATAATTTTTTTCAGGCGGCATTCGGCGGATCGTCGCTCAACCATTTCTGGCTGGTCTGCGCCTGCACCCCCAAATTCGACTCCGCCCCCGCCGCCATCCGCGCCCAGCTCGACGCCGACGGCCATCTGCTAAAGGACGGGGCGATATCGCCCGATGGCTACGTCATCAACACCATCTTCTCGTTCTATCCGCCCTATCCGGCATCGGCTACCGATGTCGCCCGCCGGCTGCCGCCGCTGACCGAGACCAACATCGGCGACCGCCTCAGCGAAAAGAAGGTGTCGTGGGCATGGTATTCCGGTGGCTGGAACGCCGCCATGGCCGGGCGCGTCGAAGGCAACTTCCAGTATCACCATCAGCCCTTCTCCTTCTTCGCCAGCACCGGCGAGGGCACCAGGGCCAAGGCTGAACATCTCAAGGACGAGACCGATCTGTTCGCCGCAGTCGCCCAGGGAAAACTGCCGGCGGTAAGCTTCTACAAGCCGGCCGGCGACGACAACGAGCACCCCGGCTATGCCGATGTCGCCAGGGGCGACGCCAAGGTCGCCGGCCTGATCGACGCCATCCGCAAGAGCCCGCTGTGGAGAGACACCGCCATCATCGTCACCTATGACGAGAACGGCGGCTTCTGGGACCATGTGGCGCCGCCCAAGGCCGATCGCTGGGGGCCGGGCACCCGGATTCCCGCCATGGTGATCTCGCCCTACGCCCGCAAGGGCTTTGTCGATCACACCGTCTACGACACCACCTCGATTCTGAAGCTGATCGAGACCCGCTACCGCCTGAAGCCGCTGGGCGAGCGCGACGCCAAGGCCGGCGACCTGACCAACGCCTTCGACTTCGGTGCCAAGTGACCTGTTACCCGATGTTACCGTTTCAGCCATCGGACGGTTACGATGACGATCTATAACGGCGTCATCCCGTTCCCACCCAAAGGTGACATGATGAAGCCGTTTCCCCGCCTGATCCCCATCGTCGCGCTGACCCTGGCGCTTGCCGGCGCCGTCGGCGCCGCCCGGGCCGCCGAGGATGCCGCCCAGTCCCACCATTCCTCCTATCGCTTCGAGCATTCCTGCGAGGACATGGACGCCCGCATGGCGGCCCACCTCGCCTATGCCGAGGTCAAGCTGGCCCTGTCCGAGCCGCAGCGCGCCGAGTTCAAGCGCGTCGCCGAAACCATGAAGGCCGCCCACGACCCCATGCGCAAACTGTGCGCCGAGGCAAAGACCGCCGGCGACACCACCACCCTGCCGGCCCGGCTGGAGCGGATGCAGAAATTCGCCGAAGCCCACGCCGAGGCGTTGCGCAAGACCGTGCCGGCGCTGACCCAGTTCTATAAGAGCCTGACTCCGGACCAGCAGAAGATCGCCGACCGGGTGCTGTCCCAGCACGGCGGCGGCCATGGCGGCGGTCACGGGGACATGCAGCGCCACCACGGCAACTGATACCCACCAGGGTCGTCGGCAACACCGGCTCCGGTGAGACCAGCTCGCCGGGGCCGGGAGTCGGTTACCCCCCGACCAGCCCCTTCATCCGCTCGGTAGCGGCCACCAGGGCGGCGCGGATGGGCGGCTCCATGGCGGAGTGGCCGCCGTCGGGCACGATCTGCAACACCGCCCCGGACCACGACCGGGCCAGTTCCTCGGCGGTGGCGGGGGGACAGATGACATCGTAACGCCCCTGGACGATGACCGCCGGCAGATGATCGACCGCAGCCATGCCGGCCAGAAGCTGGTTGGGTGCCAAGAAGCCGTCATGGGCCATGTAATGGGCCTCGATGCGGGCCATCGCCAGCACCCCCGGGCCGTCGGAATCACCGTTACCCTCGACCCGCGGCAGCAATCGGGCGCAGGCCTCCTCATAGCCGCACCACACCCGCGCCGCCGGCATATGGACCGCCGGATCGGCATGATTGAGCCGCCTGACATAGGCCCCCAGCGGATCGGCGCGCTCGGGAACCGGCATGGCGGCCATGAAACGCCGCCATGCCTCGGGGAAGAAATGGCCCATGCCGGTCAGGAACCACTCCACCTCGTGAGGCCGGAACAAAAAGACGCCCCGCAACACGAAACCGGTGCAGCGTTGGGGATGGGCCTGACCGTAGGCCAGCGCCAGGGTACTGCCCCACGAGCCACCGAACAGCATCCAGCGCTCGATCCCAAGATGATGGCGCAGCGTCTCCATGTCGCCCACCAGATGGGCGGTGGTATTGGCCTCGGTCGAGGCCATCGGCTCGGAACGGCCACAACCGCGCTGGTCGAACAGCACGATGCGCCAGAACTCGGGATCGAAGAACCGGCGGTAGGACGGCGCCGTGCCGGCCCCCGGACCGCCATGGACGAACACCACGACCGGTCCGGCCGGATTGCCCGAAACCTCCCAGTACAGTTCGTGCCCGTCACCCACCGGCAACATCCCGAAGGCATGCGGCTCAAACGGCGGATAAAGCTCCATGGATGAAACGTCTTTCGTCGAGCGGGGAGGGATTACTATGCCACGGCCGGCCCCATAGCGCGAGAGCTTGACGCCCCGGGCGCGGCGGCCTACACCCGCCGCCATGAGAGTGGACGATTTCGACTTCGAGCTGCCGCGCGATCTGATCGCCGAACGTCCGGCCTGTCCGCGCGACGCCGCCCGGCTGTTGCGGGTCGCCGCCGACGGCCTGGACGACCTGGCGGTCCGCGACCTGCCCGGCCTGCTGCATCCCGGCGACGTACTGGTGGTCAACGACACCAGGGTGATTCCCGCCCGTCTGGTCGGCCGACGGGGAACGGCGACGGTGGAAGTCACCTTGCACCAGCGTGTCGGCCCCGATTGCTGGAAAGTATTCGCCCGCCCGGCCAAAAAACTGCGGCCCGGTGACCGCATCGACTTTTCCGATGGATTCCACGCCGAAGTGACGGCCAAGGGCGAAGCCGGCGAGGCCGCCCTGCGCTTCGACCGCGCCGGCGAGGCGCTGATGGCGGCATTGGAGGAATTCGGCCGCATGCCGCTGCCGCCCTATATCCGCCGGGGCGAGGCCGACGAACGCGACCGTGGCGACTACCAAACCGTGTTCTCCCTTCATCCGGGCGCGGTGGCGGCTCCCACCGCCGGGCTGCACTTCACTCCCGACCTGCTGGCCGCCATCGACGCCCGGGGTGTCCGGCGGGTGACGGTGACGCTGCATGTCGGCGCAGGCACCTTCTTGCCGGTCAAGGTGGACGATACCGACGACCACCGCATGCATGCCGAGATCGGCGTCGTCACCGCCGAAGCCGCCGCCGCCGTCAACGCCGCCCGCGCCACCGGCGGCCGGGTGGTGGCGGTGGGCACCACCGCGGCGCGACTGCTGGAAAGCGCCACCGATCCCATCGGCACGTTGCGCCCATTCGACGGTACCACCGACATTTTCATCACCCCCGGCTATCGCTTCCGGCTGGTGGATATGCTGATAACCAACTTTCATCTGCCACGTTCGACCCTGTTCATGCTGGTCGCCGCCTTCGCCGGACTGGACCGCATGAAGACGGCCTACGAGCATGCCAAGGCGACGGGTTATCGGTTCTATTCCTATGGCGACGCCTGCCTTTTGTATCGGAACCATCACCCATGACCGCTTTCCGGTTCCACCTGCTCGCCACCGATGGCGCCGCCCGGCTGGGTCGGCTGGAAACCGCCCACGGCCCGGTCGATACTCCCGCCTTCATGCCGGTGGGAACGGCGGGCACGGTCAAGGCCATGCTGCCAGGCTCGGTGGCGGCGACCGGAGCGCAGATGGTGCTGGGCAACACCTACCACCTGATGCTGCGGCCTGGGGCGGAGCGGGTGGCACGGCTGGGCGGCCTGCACCGCTTCATGAACTGGCCGGGGCCGATTCTCACCGATTCCGGCGGCTTCCAGGTGATGAGCCTGGCCAAGCTGCGCAAGATGGATGCCGACGGCGTCACCTTCCAGTCACACCATGACGGCTCGCGCCACCGCCTGACCCCGGAAAGCTCGATGGAAATCCAACGGCTGCTGGACGCCGACATCACCATGGCCTTCGACGAATGCACCCCGTTTCCCGCCACCATCGACCAGGCGGCCGCCTCGATGCGACTGTCGATGCGCTGGGCGCTCCGCTCGCGCGAATCCTTCGTCCAGCGACCGGGCTATGGCCTGTTCGGCATCAACCAGGGCGGCGTCCACCCCGAGTTGCGTGCCGAGTCGGCGCGCGCGTTGCTCGACATCGGCTTCGATGGCTATGCGGTGGGCGGTCTGGCGGTGGGCGAGGGCCAGGAAGCCATGTTCACCACCCTGGATGCCACCACGCCGCTGCTGCCCGCCGACCGGCCACGCTATCTGATGGGGGTGGGTCGGCCGTCGGACATCATCGGCGCGGTGCTGCGCGGCATCGACATGTTCGACTGCGTCCTGCCGACCCGCTCGGGCCGCACCGCCCAGGCATTCACCCGGCGCGGCACGGTCAATCTGCGCAACGCCCGCCACCAGGACGATCCCCGACCGCTGGAAGAGGGCTGCCCCTGCCCGGCCTGCCGCGACCATTCCCGCGCCTATCTCCATCATCTCATCCGCTCCGAGGAGATCTTGGGGCCGATGCTGCTGACCTGGCACAACATCCAGGCGTATCAAAGCCTCATGCGGGACTTGCGCGCCGCCATCGCCGACACAAGGGTGGCGGCGTTCGCCGCCGAAGCAGCCGCGACCGAGGCGAGGGGCGATATCGAGCCGCGCTAGGATTTAATTCAGCGCAACGGCTCACACGCCGCTCTGGCTCAAGAGTTTCCCGATTTTCCGATTCAGCTTAAATGCGGGAAACTCTAAAACAAGCTCGGCTGCTGGAAAACCGCGGGCAATCTGGTTGGGGCCTTTACCCTCAGCTGCTTATTTACATTGAAGCGCCCAAAGACAACTTCGATCGCCGAGGGGGAGACGCCGAATTCATCGGCCAGAAAACGCACCATGTGATCGGTCGCTCGGCCCATGCGGGGAGCCGCCGTCACACTGACGTTGAGCTGTGCCCCCTTGGGTTTGCCGATGGCATCGCGGCTGGCGCCGGGCTTGCCCAGAATATTGATGACCAGCGTATCGCCCTCCCACCAGAAGAACGAGGAGGTCTCTTCGGCAACCGGTCCTGGCTGTGCGCGTGGCCGCTTCATGTGGGATTACGCTCCGGAACTGTCGACGCGCACGCCCCCGCCGGCTGGCGATATGCCCGTCGGGCGGGGGGGCGCAATGTGTGCGAACATCGCTATCAGAGCACTGTATCCGCGTCCAGGACCTCGCCCAAGGATCGCTTTCCGGCGGATCATCCATGGTCGCGTCAGCCCCGCCGCTCGTCACGACAGGTCGAGGTTGACCTTGGCGGCACGGGCGATATCAAGCAGATCCTGGAACATGCGGGTGATCGTCAGGGCGATCTTGCGGCCACCGTCACTTTTGACATCGGCGATCTCGCCGTGTCGATCATAGGTTACGGTGATCTTTCCGGAGCCGGCGACCTCCATCACCACCGGGTGCGAGTCCCGGTCGTAGCTGAAGCGCATCCGCCGGGTTCCCTCCATGAATTTCGCCACTCGGCCATAGGTGTCGTAGCTTAGCCCGACCCGATGACCATCACTGCTGGTGGCGGCGATCAGATTGCCGCGGGAATCATAGCGGTACTCGGACCAGGTGGCGGCGGCGCCGGGCGTCCGGTGCTCGACCCGCGTCACCTTCCCGGTGGCGCGGTCATACGACAAAGAGATCGACGCATCATTGGTGACCTTGCGCGCCAACCGCGCCTCGGCGGTATAGCGAAACGTGGCCACGCCGCCATCGCCGCCGCGAATGATGGCGGGCAGACCGAGCTGGTTGTATTCGGTGTCCCGCAGGTATCCGTCGCGATCCGACAGTTCACGCCACGGATGGCCGCTGTCGCCATCATGATAGAACAGCGACCGCCGCGAGCGGCTCAGCACGGAGCCATCGCTGTCCGTCGTGGTTTCCCGGATTTCGCGATAGTTGGAGGCTTCGACGACCTCATAGCCATGGCTGGTCCCGGACCGGTCCACATAGCGGGTTACCACCGTGGGGGCGGCGGGATCGTAGGCGACCGTCTCGGTCGACCCGTCGGCGTGGGTGATCGTCGTCAGGTGGCCCCCGGCGTCGTAACCATAGGCCTCCGCCTTGCCATCATCGCCGATGGCGCGGGCAAGGCGTCCCCCGGCATCGAATTCATAGGAAAATTGGCGCCCGTCATCGCCGACGACGCGGCTGAGGCGGCCCTTGTCGTCGTAGAGGAATTCGAGACGACGACCGAAATTGTCGAGCACGGAGACGATGCCCCCATCGGCGCGGCGGCGGATATCGATCCAATTGTTGTTGCCGTCGGCGGAGCGGACCAGATAGCCCCGGCCATCGAAGGTATCGGCTTTGCCGTTTTCATAGCTCCGTCGCCATGTGTCGCCGTCGCGCGTCAGCTCCTGGTGACCGCAGTGGTAGCCGATCAGTTTGGAACCGTCCGCGCTGGTCCGGAAAACCACCTCGGGTCCGCAACCGTATTCGGATATTTTCACGGTTCCATCGGCTTGCGGCTGAAGCCGCGTGTCGTATCGGCTGCCCCAGCCGGGACCAAATACGCCCGTATGGCCCGAGTCGGAGCGGTAGGCCCGTTCCACCGTCGGCTCCAGACCGCCGTTGTAGGCGATATCCTTTTCGCTGACCCGCAGAACGCGGTCGCAAATCGTCACATCGGCAAGGGCCGGGGCGGCAAGAGCGAGGACCACGGTTGCCGTACCGAGCAGAAGGGCGCGTCTCATCACGAAGCTCCATCAAAAACCGTAGCGGGCGTCGTTGCCCCCCTGCGGTGATGAGGTGATGCTGACAGCGGCGGGGCGGCGATGAAACGCGGGAACACGCCGTTCCGGTGAACTAATTCATACCGTCCGCACGGTTTTCCGACCGGGTCCGATTATGACGGGCAGGTGTCGCGACGGCGACGGCGCGGAGCGAGAGAATCAATGTCGCGATATCCCATTTTGGGGGTGACAAAAGTCTGTATATATAAAAAGCTCATTTAGGCGCATGCGCTGTCGGCAAGATCGGCAAAACGGGACAATGGAATCCGCCCCCCGCCCTCACACACGACCAACACCGGACAACGACCTGGCAATTAATAGCGTCATAATACTTCATGGTGAAAAAATGAGCTTTCATTGGAATATCGGCCGCCGACTAAGCGCCCTTATCACGGTAATGCTGGCAATCCTTATTTCAACCAGCGGATTTGGCATCAGCGGGCTTAGCCGGATGCATGAAAGCTTTAAAGGCGTCGCCCAGGATACCTTGGTCGCGGTCAGCAATCTTTCCGGAGTGGTCGATTCCCTTCACCGCATCCGCATCCGCATCGTCAGTGCCGCCGTCGAGCATGACCCGGCAAAAATCGCGGCGCTGAAGGACGAGTTCGGCAAGCAGATGGCCGACCTGGAGAAATCCTGGGCCAGCTATGCCTCGACAACGATGACGAATGAAGAAGCCACTCTGGCGCGGGACGCCGACGCGGGGCTCCGATCGTACCGCGCTTATCTGTCGGCAAGTTGGAACCGCATCGCCGCCGGAGAGCAAGACAGCGTCCGCATCGACCTGCTGGGTCCCGGAACCGAACAATTCCGAGTGGCGGCCACCCCCCTTCGCAAGCTGATGGACTACCAGCGCCGCGAGGCCGACGCGGCCTTCGCCGAAGGTGAACTCACCTATGCGTCCGACCGCACCATCAGCTTCAGCCTCGTCGGGCTTGGCGTCGTTCTCGGCGTGCTGCTGGCCACCCTGATCGCCCGCTCGGTCTCCATTCCCATCAACCGGATTGCCGCGATCATGCAGACCCTGGCCCAAGGCGATACCTCGGTCGATATCTTCGGCACCCAACGGCACGACGAGGCGGGAGAGATCGCCCGCGCCGTCGAGGTTTTCAAGCGGAACGCCATCGACAAAAAGCGCGTCGAGGCCGACGCCGCCGAAGCCAAGCAACAAGCCGAGGCGCGGCACCGCGCCGAAATGCGGGCCTTGGCCGCCGATTTCGAGTCCAGCGTCGCCATGATCGTGAACAACGTTGCCGGCGCCTCCTCGGATATGGAACTGACCTCGCAGACCATGTCGGCCCTGTCCGGTCAGGTTTCCGCCCAGGCCGGCACGGTCGCCGCCGCGGCCGAGCAGGCCGCCGCCAACGTCCAGACCGTCGCCGCCGCGGCCGAGGAACTGTCGTGTTCCGTGTCCGAGATCGGCCGTCAGGTCGGTGAATCCGCCCGCGTGGCTCGCGACGCCGTGAACGAGGCGGCACAGGCGGATACCATCGTCCACGGCTTGTCCGAGGCGGCGGGCCGAATTGGGGAGGTCATCAAGCTGATCAATGACGTCGCCAGCCAGACCAACCTGCTGGCGCTGAACGCCACCATCGAGGCGGCGCGGGCGGGCGTGGCCGGCAAGGGCTTCGCCGTGGTGGCCAGCGAGGTCAAGAATCTCGCCAACCAAACCGCCAGGGCCACCGATGAAATCGCCCAACAGATCAATGCGGTTCAGGCGGAAACCAGCCGGGCGGTCGAGGCCATCCAAAGCGTTGGCGCGACCATTGGGCGGATTGATGAAATTTCCTCGGCGATCGCCTCCGCCGTCGAACAGCAATCCGCCGCCACCCAGGAGATCGCCCGCAACGTCGAGGAGGCCGCCCGAGGCACCCAGGAGGTGTCGAGCAACATTGGCGGCGTGACCTCGGCCGCCAGCGAGACCGGTCAGGCCGCGGCCGTGGTGCTTGAATCCGCCAGGAAGCTGTCCACCGAATCGGCCTCGCTGCGCCAGATGGTCGGCGAGTTCGTTGCCAGGGTCCGCAACGGCTGATCCCGGTCGGCGGCGGCGAAAGCTAACGCCGCCGCGCGTTGCCGTGGGAAATGGCATCGGCCAGGGTTCGGAGCGCCACCATCGACGGGGCGTGACGCGGCACGATCATCCCGGTCGGCACATCGGCAAGGTCGGCGGGAAGCGTTCGGATCGCCAGTTCGGCGGCATGGGGTGACTGCTCGACCACATGCCGAGGCATCAGTGTCCAGCCCAGACCGACGGAAACGCAGCCGAGAATGCCGTCCAACGTACCGAATTCCATGGCGTCGGCAACCGCGTGGCCGGTCGCCCGCTGCCAGGCGATGGCCCGGGTGCGATAGGCGCAGCCCTCGCGGAACAGGATCAGCGGCTGCAACACCGGGTCCGCATCGACGGCGGACACCTGCACCAGTTCCTCGACGATCAGTTCCTCGAACTCCAGATCGGGGTGAACGACCGGCCCGGCGACGAAGGCGCAATCCAGCTTGTGGGCCAGCACCTTTTCCGTCAGGGCGGCGCTGGTATCGGTCTGAACGCGGATATCGAGGCGGGCATGCTGGCTCCGCACCGACTTCAGGGCCGATGGCAGGTACAGCGCGGCAAAGGTTTCCATCGCCCCGATGCGCAGTTCGCCCACACTTTCGCCCACCAGCCGCACGGCGGCGCTGGTTTCACGCTCCAGCAGCAGCATGCGGCGGGCGTAGTCGAGCAGCACCCGTCCCGACGGCGCCAGTTCCAGCCCCCGGCCCTTGCGGAAAAACAGCTCCGCCCCCAATTCCGCCTCAAGCCGGCGGATGCGGCTGGTGACATTGGACTGAACGGTATTCAGCCGACGCGACGCGGCGAGTATGCCCCCCTCCTCGACCACGGCCTGAAAGGTCCTCAACGCCAGAAGCTCCACGACACTTCTCCATAGCAGAACGGTTTGTTCTGAATAATTCGCTCGTATGGATACATTAATCCACTTATGGTCCATATGCCAATCCCCGTGGGACCAACGACCATGAGCCAACAGACCGACCGTTTCAAAGTGCTGGGCGCCGGTATCGCCAGCCTGATCCTGGCGATGGGCGTCGCCCGCTTCGCCTATACGCCGCTGTTGCCGCTGATGCAGCAGCAGGCCGGCTTGGGGGTAGTCGAGGCGGGCTGGCTGGCCGCCTCGAATTACGCCGGTTACCTTTGCGGCGCCGTGGTCGCCTCGCTGATCAGCGATCTGGCGATCAAGGACCGTTTGTTCCGTATCGGCATGGTGGTGGCGGTCGCCAGTACCGCCATGATGGGGATGACCACCGATGTCGGCGTCTGGGCACTGTCACGCTTCGTCGCCGGGCTGAGCAGCGCGGCGGCGATGCTGCTGGGGACCGGGCTGATCCTGAATTGGCTGATCCGTCACAACCACCGCAGTGAACTGGGCATCCATTTTTCCGGAATCGGCATCAGCATCGCCGGCTGCGCCACGGCGGTGACCTTGATGGGCCACGACCTGGATTGGCGACAGCAATGGTTCGCCTTCACCGCCATCGGCTGCGTCGCCATCATTCCCGCCTTGGCCTGGCTGCCGGCGCCCGATACCAGCGGCATGACCGCATCGGGCCGCAAGCTGGAGGACCGGCCGCCCAGTCCCCTCTTCATGCGGGTGTTCATGGCCGCCTATTTCTGCGCCGGAATCGGCTATGTCGTCAGCGCCACCTTCATCGTCGCCATCGTCAACCGCCTGCCCGGCCTGGCGGGACAGGGCAATCTGGTCTTCCTGGCCATCGGCCTCGGAGCGGCACCGGCGGCCATCAACTGGGATTTCATCGCCCGCCGCACCGGCGAATTGAATGCCCTGATCGCCGCTGCCATCTTGCAAGTGGTCGGCATCCTGTTGCCGGTGATGGTGGATGGTCTGGTTTCCGCCCTCCTCGGAGCCTTGCTGTTCGGTGGCACGTTCATGGGTATGGTCAGCCTGGTACTGACCATGGCGGGGCGCTATTACCCCACCCGCCCGGCCAGGATGATGGGGCGCATGACCCTGTCCTATGGAGCGGCGCAGATCATCGGCCCGGCCCTCACCGGGTGGCTGGCCGGCGGCTTCGGCGGCTATGCCGCCGGCCTTTATCTCGCGGCCGGGTTCATGTCGGTCGGAACGGTGCTGCTGCTGGTTCTGCGCGGTATCGGGCGACGCGACGCGACGGCCGGCCTTGCCGCCCTTCACCCCTGCCGTCAGGCGTAATCCCCGATATCGGCCTCATCCAATCCGGCCCGGCCGGCACGGCGGCTGGCATCCCCCCGCCGCTTTTGCTAGGGTTGACGGAGACACGTCTGCCCTTGGCGATGGCCGGGCCACCATGGGCGCGCGCCTTCGGTGTCCGCCCCCACCGGCCGCGCGATCACCCCGTGACGGCGACGGAGGGCCGCGACAGATGCTTGAAATTGAATACATATTCCACTTCGAGTCCGGCACCGAGGAGCGATTCGGCTTTTGCTTTGACGCCCAGTCGATGGAACCGGCGCCAGCCGGCCTGAAAGACATGCCGGAGTGGACCCGACTGGACTTTCATCAATGCCCGCATTGCCCGCTTACGGTCGGCACCCACGCCCAATGCCCACCGGCGGCCCAGTTAAGCGAGGTTTTCCCCAGACTCGGCGCCCTTCCATCCTACGAAACAACCTTGCTTGAGGTCATTACGGAAGAGCGCACCATCACCCAGAAGACCACCCTGCAAAATGCGATGCGGTCGCTCATTGGATTGATCATGGGGACAAGCGATTGCCCATATATGAAATGTTTCAGGCCAATGGCCCGATTCCACCTCCCTCTGTCGAGCGAGATTGAAACCATATTCAGGGCAACCTCGACCCATCTTCTTTCCGAATATTTCAACAAGATAAACTCAAAGCGGCATGACTTCTCCATGGACGGGCTGGTCACGTCATATCAGAACGTCCAGACCGTCAATATCAGCTTCGCCGCGAGAATGCGGGCGTCGGGTGTCATCAACGAAACCAACGCCATTTCTCAACTATATACGCAATCAGAGGACGTGCCGCTTTCAATCAAAGAATCGCTGCGGGAGCTTTCGCCATTATTCGAGGTGTCGCAATAGCCCGCCACGCCGAAACGGCGGACGAACGGCCGGCCGCACGACCCCTCCCAAATGGGGGGTGCGCGTCATCGAAAGAAATGCTTGGTTGGCACCAACCTTATGCGCGAAGCTGATTGCGCATGCTTGCGACCAGGGGCACCATATGTCCGCCAAGGCACCCGTTGACGACGTCATATTCAATCACAAAGCCATAGACACCCAGCACCGGGATTTGATCGAGCTTGGATCGACCATAAACCAATTATTTATCAATAACGAAAGCCATACGGTACTACTGAATGCGTTCACAGAGTACCACAATATATTGTCTGTCCATTTCAGCTGCGAGGAATCACTGATAAGGATGCTTCCAGCCGAAAGGTACGCGGATCACATCAACGCCCACCTAAAAACACATGCCGCGATGCTTCAATTCGTCAATGATATGCTGACAGACATAAGCCATAGCCTTCCGACAGCGGAACTCAACCCACTCCTCCCAAATTTGTTTGACGACTTCGCGTACAACATCGCCGTTCATGATCGAGAACTCGTCGGCTTTCTGGAGGCCGAGGGAATCTTACCGCATCCGGAGTCATGATCGCCCCCGGATCGCGCCATATTGCCGGTCGTCGGCCGCTGTGCCAAAGTTGACGCAGGGTTAATCGCGATCTCGTGGGAGGTTTCGATGGTCGCTTCACTTGATTCCAAACTGTTCGAGGCGTTCGCCGCCGACCCGGCGTCCCTTCTGTCCAAGTTGGCGGACTTTCAGCGCGCCAATTTCGACGCCGCCCGCCAGATCGCCGAGATCAACGCCGACGCCTTCCAGCAATTGGCGGCGATCCGTGACCCGCAGCAACTCCTTTCGGCGCAGACCGCCATCCTTCAGGCGGCGCTGCAACGCGATATCGAGGTCATGACCGGTTTGTGGCAGTCACTGGCCGAAACACCGGGCGACACGGCCACGGCCAGCACCCGGCGAAAGAAGTAGCCGCCCAGTCCCGTTTGGTACTGGCGCGATCGTCGCTCACGCAAGATCTATGGCAAGGGTAAGGGTTTTCCGGATCGAGTCCGGGGCCCCGCCCGCGTGCGGTGCCTGGAGCGTGGGGACAGTCCATGGCTGTTCAAACAAGCGACGACATTCTGAAGCCGATCAGCGACAGCGACATAGACTCGCTCTATGTGCTGCCGCTTGAAATGCTGCCTTTGCAGACACCGGCATTGCGGACATCCCGCCTGATCAAGAATGTACGGCTGAAATGCGCTGTCGAGATATTCTGGAATCCGCAAAGCGGTTCCGGCCAGATCGACATCGAATCCCTACCCGATGTCTTCAATTGGCCGACCACCAGCGTTCATCCCGACCTGAGCGTCATGCGGCGGCTTTCGCTGCTGCAAAGCTTCGATGTGTATTCCTTGCGCATCTCGCTGCGGGAACACGGCATCGCCGTGGACGACCACGCCGCGCTGAAGTTATCCGACGAGAAATCCGCCGATCTTGCCAAGTACATGTACAAATGCACGCGGCCCCTGATCAAGGCAATTTATGCCGATGAAAGTCATTGCGACGGATCGCTTGAAGACCTTATGCGCCTGTTCCGGGATCCGAATATAGAGAACGCCAAGCAGCGGCTTGAATCTATGGCGCAGTCGCTCGGGATCGAGGTGCTGGAGATACCGGTATTCATAGAAAATTATGGCGATGCCTTCCTATCCATCTCATATTTCCGTCAGTGTTTCGAGCGGCTTGAACCCTATATAACGGCATGTCTTGAATCTCTCACCAAGATACGAGACCATTTCCAATTAAAGCTCGACGCGAATCTGATGAAACTTTGCGACTCCATCGAGGAATCGGTCAATCGCATCAGCGCCTCCATTGCGGGAAGCCTGGAGACGATTGACCGCCGGGTTTCCGAACTATGGGAACATGTGTCATCCGATGAATTCCGCACCGTCAAATCGTTCATCGAGAGCTATCATATTACCCTTGGCACGGCGCTGTGCTGCCTGACCGTCAAGATGAATGCGTTCGCCCGCATGTTTCCCCGGCCCGCCACCGGCGGGCCGTTCCGCCTCGCCGATTTCATGATCGCCGAGATGGTTCCCGGGTTTGGCATAATCCGCGACATCGACTTGAGCTTTGGACGGCCGCGGCCGCAGAGGGCCGTCGCGGCATCCGCGACGGCGTGGGCGCATTAAGCGTGAATTTAACGTGATCGGCGTCAATACGGGTGACATCATCTTTCTTTGATGCCTAATTATGAATATGTTACGGAATGAAGCTTGCGTTGCGAGAGCGGCATATGCATGTGCGCGCCGGCAACAGCAGAGCCCCGATGCTTTTCCGGCTTTTGTCGAAGGAAGGAGTAGTTATGGCGGGTGATGACGCTAAACTTATTGATCACGCGGACGTTGCGAAAGCGATGATCGGGATTGCCGAACGTAGCCAGCGTATCGTGACGGACTTCATGGCCCGCCAGGCGAACGAGCAAGCCCCCATCAATGCGGACCCGCTCAACATCACCGGGGCATTCATGGAGATGACCTCGAAGCTGATGAGTGATCCGGCCAAGCTGATCGAGGCGAACATCAATCTTTGCCAGAACTATATGTCGCTGTGGCAGAACACCACGAAGCGGATAATGGGCGAATCGACCGAGCCGGTCACCAGGCCCGACGCCGCCGACCGGCGCTTCAAGGACGAGATGTGGGAAGAGAATGAAATCTTCGACTTCATCAAGCAGTCCTACCTGCTGTCGGCCCGCTGGGTGCTCGGCGTGGTCAACAACGTCGAGGGGCTTGACGACCACACCGCCAAGAAGGTGGATTTCTATGCCCGCCAGTTCGTCGATGCCATGGCACCGACCAATTTCGCCCTAACCAATCCGGAGGTGCTGCGCGCCACCGTGGAAAGCCGGGGTGAGAACCTGCTGAAGGGCCTCAACAACCTGCTGGACGATCTTGAACGCGGCAAGGGCAACCTGGCGATCAAGATGACCGACTACGATGCTTTCAAGGTGGGCGAGAACATCGCCGTCACCCCCGGCAAGGTGGTCTTCCAGAACGACCTGATCCAGTTGATCCAGTACACCCCGACCACCGAGCAAACCTTCGACAAGCCGCTGCTGATCGTGCCGCCGTGGATCAACAAGTTCTACATCCTCGACCTGCGCCCCAAGAATTCACTGATCAAGTGGGCGGTGGACCAGGGCCATACCGTGTTCGTGATCTCGTGGGTCAATCCCGACGAATCACTGGCCGACAAGGGCTTCGTCAACTACATGAACGAAGGCACCCTGGCGGCGCTGGATGCCATCGAAAAAGCCACCGGCGCCAAGCAGGTCAACACTATCAGCTACTGCCTGGGCGGCACCCTTACCGTCTGCACCCTGGCCTATCTGGCCGCCACCGGCCAGGCCGACCGCATCGCGTCGTCAACCCTGATGACCACCATGACCGATTTCCGGGAACCCGGCGAACTCGGCGTCTTCATCGACGAGGAGCAGTTGACCAGCCTGGAGGCCAAGATGGCCCAGACCGGCTATCTCGACGGTCGCAACATGGCCACCACCTTCAACATGATGCGCGCCAACGACCTGATCTGGTCGTTCGTGGTCAACAACTACCTGCTGGGCAAGGACCCGTTCCCGTTCGACCTGCTGTACTGGAACTCGGATTCCACCCGCATGCCCGCCGCCATGCACAGCTACTACCTGCGCAAGATGTACCAGGAAAACAAGCTGATCGAGCCGGGCGGCATCGAGCTTGAAGGCGTCAAGATCGACATTTCCACCATCAAGACTCCGATCTACGTGCTTTCGACCCGCGAGGATCACATTGCGCCGTGGACCAGCACGTATTCGGTCGTCCACCGCGTTTCCGGGCCGGTGAAATTCGTGCTGTCGGCCTCGGGCCACATCGCCGGCGTGGTCAATCCGCCCGCCGCCAACAAGTACTGCTACTGGGTCAATGCCAAGAAGCCCAAGAACCCCGAGGTGTGGCTGAACGGCGCCACCGAGGAAGCCGGTTCGTGGTGGACCGACTGGCAGAAATGGGTGGAGAAGTTCGCCGGCGCCAAGGTGGCGGCCCGCCAGCCCGGCAGCGGCAAGCTCAAGGCCATCGAGGACGCCCCCGGCTCGTTTGTCCGGATTCGGGCGGTCTGATCCCGGCGCGATGGACCAAATCGCGGAATACGGCGTTATCGAAGCCCTGATCGGTAACGCCGTATTCCACCTCTCCGCCGCGACCGTGCCGGCCGCTGCCGGAGCCTATGTGCTGTTGATCCGCCTCGACCATGGGCTGGACATCGATCTGCCGCGCCGTGCCGGGGCACGGCTCGCCCCCGGACACTATCTTTATTGCGGCAGCGCCAGGGGGCCGGGGGGACTGAAAGCCCGTCTGGCCCGGCACATGCGCAAGCACAAAACCATCCGCTGGCATATCGACCGCGTCACCGAACCGGGCGCGGTGCTGGGCGCCTGGGTGGTCGAGGGCGGCAACGAATGCGAGTTGACGGCGGCGCTGGCCCGGCTGCCGATGCCGATTCCCGGCTTCGGATCGAGCGACTGCCGGGTCTGCGCCAGCCACCTGCTGGCCTGGCCGACGGACTTTTAGGAAATCCCGGGCCTCCTCCTCCCCCCGCGCAGACGCAAACATCGCGGACGGTACAGCCCTTCACCAAGGCCGGGCGTGACCGCATGAACCACAACCCCAACCTCGAGGCGGAAGTGAAACGGCGGGCCAAGGCGTATGGACCTCGTCCCGGCGAAACCGCCCGCGACCGCCAGCGTCGCGAGGCCGGTATCGGCGAGGCGCAAGCGGCTGAACGCGGGGCATTTCAGGTTCGATAAGCCGCGCTTCCCTTTCCTGGAAACGAATGCCATCTTGCCGACGGCAAACGCTGGCCGACGGGATTGGCCGGATATCGGGACTCTGCGGATGGTAACGGCGTGACGATTTTCCTGGTTGTTGGGGCCTTTTCCATCGTCCAGTCGCTGTTCGGCGTCGGCTTGCTGGTGTTCGGCACGCCGACCCTGCTGCTGCTTGGCCACCCGTTCGCCGAAGCCCTGGCCGTACTGCTGCCGGCATCGCTGGCGGTTAGCCTGCTGCAGCTGTTGAGCGGGCCGCCGGTCGAGCGGGCCTTCATCACCCAATTCGTCATGTGGTGCCTGGTCCCGCTGGCGCTGGTGCTTGGCCTGGTCCTGGCGTTCAGGTTGCAAACAAGCCTAAATCTGGTGGTGGCGCTGACATTGGCGATCTTCGTGGTGCTGCGGACGGTTCCGGGCCTTGGCGACAAATCGGGTCGCTGGGTCCTTCGGCATCAGAAATTCTGGCTGTTGCTCATGGGGGTGGCACACGGGTTGTCCAACCTCGGCGGCGGCCTGCTGACCATCCTGGCGGCATCACGTCATACCGAGAAAGAGCGGATCAGAAAACTGGTCGCCGTCTGCTATTCCTGCTTCGCCATCATCCAGCTCGCCGTACTGGCAACGGTGTCGCCCGACCTGTTCGGCTGGCGACAGCTCGCCTATGCGGCGACGTCGGCGTTTGTCTTCCTGGTCATCGGCCAGCACATCTTCCGCTGGGTATCGGCGCCGATCTTCACCCACCTGTTCACGGCGGTCATGGCCAGCTATGCCACGCTGCTGGGGCTGCGCGTGTTCGGGCTGATCTGACGCCGTCGGAGGGCGATCAGGAAACGCCCTTGATCTTGCCCTTCATCTTAAGGTCGGTTCTCAAGATATGATCGACCAGCCAATGGGTGAGCAGATCCTTCATCTTCTCGGTGGCTTCGACCACCGGTCCCAGCTTGCCCTCGGTGTATTTGACGATGAAGTCGTTGAGGCTGCGCAGCAGCATGGTGTGCTGGATCTTGTTTTCCGCCAGCCCATCATAGCCCGCGACTTCCTGCACCCGTTCCTCGCGCAGGAAGTGATCGCGGGCATAACGTTGCAAACGCCGCAGAATCGCGCGCATCCCGGCTTCGTCGATCATGCCGGCGCCCCGCCGGGCCGCCGCCTCGAAATCATTGATGATGCCGATGAGGTTCTGGTGGTCGTCGTCGATCTCCTTGATGCCCACGCTCATCTGCTCTCGCCATACGATGGTCATACCAGTGAGTCTCCCCCTCGCAGCCACAATCGGCCAGAATTTCCGTGTAAATACGGGCTATTTTCGCCGCGATACCGATAGTTTGAAACCAATACAATACTTTCGGAGTGGCGCGACGTCCACCCATGCCATCATCGTCGGCTTCGGATGTCGGCGTTTTCGCGTCTTGCCCTGGAGCGCGCTTGCCGCCACACTCCGAGGCCATGCGCACCCTGATCATCGCCCTTGCCATGGCGCTTTGCGCCATCGCCCCCGCCGCCGCCGCCGAGGTGGCAAAGCCCGTCCACGGCCTGGCCATGCACGGCGTCCCCAAATACCCCGTCGGCTTCACCCATTTCGATTACGCCAACCCCAACGCCCCCAAGGGCGGCGAAATCCGGCTGGCGGAAATCGGCGGCTGGGACTCGCTCAATCCCTTCATCGTCAAGGGCGAACCGGCGGCCGGGTCCGACCTGCCGTTCGAAACCCTGATGGTGAACGCCGGCGACGAGGCGTTTTCCGAATACGGCCTGATCGCCGAATCGGTCGAGGTGCCGGCCGACCGCTCGTGGGTGATCTTCAATCTGCGCCCCAACGCCCGTTGGCACGACGGCAAGCCGATCACCGCCGACGACGTCATTTTTTCCTTCGACACCCTCAAGGCCAAGGGCCACCCCCGCTTCCGCTTCTACTACGCCGCCGTCACCAAGGCCGAGAAGCTGGGCGAGCGCCGGGTCCGCTTCAGCTTCAAGCCGGGCGACAACCGCGAATTGCCGCTGATCCTCGGCCAGTTGCACGTGCTGCCCCGGCACTATTGGAAGGGCCGCGACTTCGCCGCCACCACCCTGGAGCCGCCGCTGGGCAGCGGTCCCTACCGGGTGGCGTCGTCCGATACCGGCCGCACCATCACCTATGAACGGGTCAGGGACTATTGGGGCGCCGACCTGCCCGTCCGCAAGGGCATGTTCAACTTCGACCGCATCCGCTACGACAGCTACCGCGACACCACGGTGGCGCTGGAGGCGTTCAAGGCCGGCGAATACGACTGGCGGCTGGAGAACGAGGCCAAGAAATGGGCCACCGCCTACGAGGACTGGCCCGCCCTGGCCGATGGCCGCGCCCGCAAGGAAGCCCTCGCCAACCAGCGCTCCGCCGGCATGCAGGCCTTCGCCTTCAACCTGCGCCGGCCGCTGTTCGCCGATGCCAGGGTGAGGCAGGCCCTGACCTACGCCTTCGATTTCGAGTGGACCAACAAGACCCTGTTCTATGGCCAGTACCGGCGCACCGCCAGCTACTTCGCCAATTCCGAGCTGGCCGCCACCGGCCTGCCGGGACCGCTGGAACTCCAGGTGCTGGAACCGCTGCGCGACCGGGTGCCGCCCCAGGTGTTCACCACCGCCTACAAGCCGCCGGAGACCGAAGGCGACGGCAACATCCGCGCCAATCTCCGCAGCGCCATGCGCCTGCTGGAAGAGGCCGGCTGGCAGGTGGACGGCGGACGTCTGGTCCGGGATGGCCAGCCCTTCACCTTCGAGATTCTACTGGTGCAGCCAACCTGGGAGCGCATCGCCCTGCCCTTCGTCCGCAATCTCGGCCGGTTGGGCATCGAGGCCAATGTGCGCACCGTCGATACCGCCCAGTACAAGAACCGGGTCGATCACTACGACTTCGACATGATCGTCCACGTCTGGGGCGAATCCCAATCGCCGGGCAACGAGCAGGCCGGTTTCTGGGGGTCGGAGTCCGCCGACGCCATCGGCGGCCAGAACATCGCCGGCATCAAGAATCCCGCCGTCGACACCCTGGTGGACCAGGTGATCGCCGCCCCCGACCGCGACACCCTGGTCGCCCGTACCCGGGCGCTGGACCGGGTACTGCTGTGGAACCATTACGTCATTCCCCACTGGCATCTGGGGGTGGACCGGCTGGTGTGGTGGGACAAGTTCGGCCACCCCGATATCGCCCCCACCGCCGGGGTCGATCTGATGGCGTGGTGGGCGAAAAAATGATCGCCTACACCGTCCGCCGGCTGCTGCTGATTCCGTTGACGTTGTTCGGCATCATGCTGGTCAATTTCATCGTGGTTCAGTTCGCTCCCGGTGGGCCGGTGGATCTGATGATCGCCCGCGTTCAGGGTACCGCCGTCGAGGCCGCCGCCCGCGTCTCGGGCTCGGCCGGCGGCGAAAGCGCCGCGCCACGCATGGCCCAGGGACAGAACCAGGGCCACCAGGGCGCCTATCGCGGTGCCCAGGGCCTCGACCCCGCCTTCATCAAGGAGATCGAAGCCCAGTTCGGCTTCGACAAGCCGGCACCCGAGCGTTTCGCCCTGATGCTGAGGCAATACCTGCGCTTCGACTTCGGCAAAAGCTTCTACCGCGACACCTCGGTGGTGGGGTTGGTGATCGAGAAGATGCCGGTGTCGGTGTCGCTGGGACTGTGGAGCACGCTGATCATCTATCTGGTCTCGATCCCGCTGGGGATCGCCAAGGCCACCAGCGACGGCTCGCGCTTCGACATCGCCAGTTCGTGGGCGGTGATCGTCGGCTATGCCGTACCCGGCTTCCTGTTCGCCATCTTGCTGATCGTGGTGTTCGCCGGTGGGCGCTATGTCGCCTGGTTTCCGCTGCGCGGGCTGTCCTCGGCGGGAATGGAGGGCGCGCCGCTGGCCGCGCGGATCACCGACTATTTCTGGCATCTGGCGCTGCCGGTGACGGCGTTGGTGGTCGGCGGCTTCGCCGGGCTGACCATGCTGACCAAGAACTCGTTCCTGGAAGAGATCAACAAGCAATACGTGGTCACGGCGAGGGCCAAGGGCCTGTCCGAGCGGCGGGTGCTGTACGGCCACGTCTTTCGCAACGCCATGCTGCTGATCGTCGCCGGCTTTCCCCGCGCCCTGGTCGGCATCCTGTTCACCGGGTCGGTGCTGATCGAGATCATCTTCTCGCTGGACGGCATCGGCCTGCTCGGCTTCGAGGCGGTCAGCAACCGCGACTATCCGGTGATGTTCGGCACCCTTTACGCCTTCAGCCTGCTGGGCCTCGCGCTCAACCTGATCAGCGACCTGACCTATCACTGGGTCGATCCCCGCATCGATTTCGGCCGGCGGGAGGGGTGAGGATGCGCCTGACTCCCCTGGACCGCCGCCGGCTGGACGCCTTTTGCCGCAACCGGCGCGGCTTTTGGTCGCTGTGGATCTTCCTGGCGCTGTTCGGCCTGACCCTGCTGGCCGAAGTGGTCGCCAACGACCGCCCCATCGTCGTCTTCTATGACGGCACCCTGTACGTCCCCATCGCTCGGGACTATCCCGAGACCGTGTTCGGCGGCGATTTTCAGACCTATGCCGACTATCGCGACCCGATGATCGCCGGCAACATCGCCAGGCACGGCTGGGCGCTGTGGCCTCCGGTGCGGTTCGACTACCGCGCCATCAATTTCGACCGCACCGTCCCCCATCCGGCGCCACCCGACGGCGCCAACTGGCTGGGCACCGACGACCAGGGCCGCGACGTACTGGCGCGACTGATCTACGGGCTGCGGCTGTCGATCCTGTTCGGACTGGCGCTGACCGTGACCTCCACCGTGCTGGGGGTCGCCGCCGGGGCGGTGCAGGGCTATTTCGGCGGCAAGGTCGATCTGGTGTTCCAGCGCTTCCTCGAGATCTGGGGCGGCCTGCCGGAACTGCTGATCCTCATCATCATCGCCTCGATCATCAAACCGGGGTTCTGGACGCTGCTGCTGGTGCTGGTGCTGTTCTCGTGGACCAATCTGGTCGGCGTGGTGCGGGCCGAATTCCTGCGGGCGCGCAACTTCGACTATGTGCGGGCGGCGCGCACCCTGGGCATGACCGACCGGCGCATCATGGTCCGCCACGTCCTGCCCAACGCCATGGTGGCGACCATCACCTTCATGCCCTTCGTCCTCAACTCGTCCATCGTGTCGCTGACCGCGCTGGACTTCCTCGGCCTCGGTCTGCCACCGGGGTCGCCGTCACTGGGCGACCTGCTGCGCCAGGGCAAGGAGAACCTCCAGGCGCCGTGGCTGGGGCTGACCGGCTTCATCGTCGTCGCCGCCCTGCTGTCGCTGCTGGTGTTCGTCGGCGAGGCGGTGCGCGATGCCTTCGACCCCAGGAAAACCACGCCATGAGTGAGAGTGCCCCCATCCTGGTCGTGAACGACCTTGCCGTCAGTTTCGGCGGCGGCGCCGATACGGTCCAGGCGGTCAAGGGGGTCTCGTTCACCCTGGCCAAGGGCGAGACCCTGGCGCTGGTGGGCGAGTCCGGCTCGGGCAAGTCGGTGACGGCGCTGTCGATCCTGCAACTGCTGCCCTATCCCCGCGCCCACCATCCCCGCGGATCGATCCGTCTCGACGGCGTCGAACTGGTGGGAGCACCCGAGCCGGTGCTGCGCGGGGTGCGCGGGCGGCGCATCGCCATGGTGTTCCAGGAGCCGATGACCTCGCTCAACCCGCTGCATTCCATCGAGAAGCAGGTGGGCGAGGTGCTGGAGATCCACGAGGGCCTGCGCGGCGCCGCCTTGCGCGCCCGCGTCCTCGACCTGCTGGCCATGGTCGGCATTCCCGAGGCGGAAAAGCGCCTGGGCGCCCTGCCGCACGAACTGTCGGGCGGCCAACGTCAGCGGGTGATGATCGCCATGGCGCTGGCCAATCAGCCCGACGTGCTGATCGCCGACGAACCCACCACCGCGCTGGACGTCACCATCCAGGCGCAGATCCTCAAGCTGCTGAAAGAGCTTCAGGCCCGGTTGGGAATGGCGCTGCTGTTCATCACCCACGACCTCGGCATCGTGCGCCGCATGGCCGACCGGGTCTGCGTCATGACCGAAGGCGCGATCGTCGAAACCGGTCCGGTCGCCACCGTGTTCGATGCCCCTGCTCATCCCTACACCCGCCGGCTGCTGGCGGCCGAGCCCAAGGGCAAGCCGGTCGAGACCGATCCCGACGCCCCGGTGGTGATGGCCGCAGACGGCCTTAGGGTGTGGTTCCCGGTCAAGGGCGGCGTCTTCCGCAAGACCGTCGGCCACATCAAGGCGGTGGACGGCATCAGTCTGGCGGTGCGGCGCGGCCACACCGTCGGGGTGGTGGGGGAATCCGGCTCGGGCAAGACCACGCTGGGGCTGGCGCTGCTGCGGCTGTTAGGCAGCGACGGCGCCATCACCTTCGGTGGCGTGCCGATCCAGTCCATGAGCGCCGGCCAGTTGCGGCCGCTGCGGCGCGAGATGCAGATGGTGTTCCAAGATCCCTACGGCTCGTTGTCGCCACGCCTGTCGGTGGGCCAGATCGTCGGCGAGGGCCTGGAGGTCCACAAGATCGCCACCGGCCCCGGCGAACGCGACGCCCGCATCGCCCAGGCGCTGGAGGAGGTCGGGCTCGATCCCGCCAGCCGCGATCGCTATCCCCATGAATTCTCCGGCGGCCAGCGCCAGCGCATCGCCATCGCCCGCGCCCTGGTGCTGAAGCCCAAATTCATCGTGCTGGACGAACCAACCAGCGCCCTGGACGTTTCGGTTCAGGCCCAGATCGTCGATCTGCTGCGCGACATCCAGGCGCGCCACGCCATCGCCTATCTGTTCATCAGCCACGATCTGCGGGTGGTGCGGGCCCTGGCCGACGATCTGGTGGTGATGAAGGATGGCCGCGTGGTCGAAATGGGCCGTGCCGACGCGCTGTTCTCGGCACCGGCCACCGCCTATACCCGCTCGCTGATGGCGGCGGCGTTCAATCTGGAGGTGGCATGACCCCGCAACGCCATGCCCATCTCGACGCCCTGGCCATGGTCATCATGGTGGTGATCTGCGCCACCTGGGGCCTCAATCAGATCGCGGTCAAGGTCGCCAATGCCGGCATCTCGCCGGTGTTACAGGCGGGCTTGCGCTCGGCCGGCGCCACCTTGCTGCTGCTGGCGTGGTCGGCGGCGCGGGGCCATCGCCTGTTCGACCGTGACGGTTCGCTGAAGGCCGGGTTGGCGGCGGGCGTGATGTTCGCCGCCGAATTCGCCCTGATTTTCTGGGGACTCAGCTATACCGCCGCGTCGCGCGCGGTGGTGTTTCTCTACACCGCGCCGTTCGTGGTGGCGTTGGGGGTGCATCTGCTGGTGCCGGGCGAGCGCCTGACCCGCGGACAGGTCGTCGGCCTGCTGGCCGCCTTCGCCGGCATCGTCGCCGCCTTCGGCGAGAACCTGTCGCTACCCAGCGGCCGGCAATGGATCGGCGACACCATGATACTGGTGGCGGCGATCCTGTGGGGCGCCACCACCGTGCTGGTGCGGTGCAGCCGGCTGTCGTCCATCCGCGCCGGCAAGACCCTGTTCTACCAGTTGGCGGTATCGGCGGTGACGCTGCCGCCGGCGTCGCTGGCGCTGGGCGAGAAGGGCCTTACCGACCCGACGCCGCTGGCCTGGGCGTCGCTGGCGTTCCAGACCGTCGGCGTCGCCTTCGTGTCGTATCTGGTCTGGTTCTGGCTGATCACCCGCTATCCCGCCACCAAATTGTCGGCGTTCTCGTTCCTGACGCCGCTGTTCGGCATGGCCCTGGGGCATCTGCTGCTGGGTGAACCCATCACCCCGATGCTGGCCACCGCCATGGCGCTGGTGGCGGCGGGAATCTGGCTGGTCAACCGGCGGAAGGGCTGACGCCGATATTGTCGATCAGCCGGGTCGCCCCCAAGCGGGCCGCGGCGAGGATGCGGACCGGTCGGTCCAGGGTTTCGACCGGGGCCAGGGTGTCGGCGTCGCGGATTTCGACATAGTCTACCGGGCCGAAACCGGCGGCCAGCAGGCTGGCGGTCGCCTGGGCGCACAGCACCGACGCCGCCCCACCGGCACGAAGGCCGTCGGCCACAAGTTGCAGCACCCGCTGAAGCGTCGGCGCCACCGCGCGCTGCTCCGCCGTCATGTAGGCGTTGCGCGACGACATCGCCAGCCCGTCGGCTTCGCGCAGGGTCGGCGCCCCGAGCACGGCGACCGGGATGTCGAGATCACGGACGAAGCGGCGGATCACCGCCAGTTGCTGATAATCCTTCTCGCCGAACACCGCCACGTCGGGCAGCGCCTGCAACAGCAGCTTGGTCACCACCGTGGCGACGCCGGCGAAATGGCCCGGCCGCACCGTGCCGCACAGTCCGTCGGCGACTCCGCTCACCGTCACCGTGGTGGCGAAACCGTCCGGATACATCGCGGCGACGGTGGGGGAGAACAGCAGGGCGCAGCCGGCGCCCTCCAGCAAGGCGGCGTCCTGTTCCTCCTGGCGGGGATAGCGCGCGAAATCCTCGTTGGGGCCGAACTGGGTGGGATTGACGAACACCGAGGCCACCACCCGGTCGGCACCCCACTCCCGCGCCGCCGCCACCAGCGACAGATGGCCCCGGTGCAGCGCCCCCATGGTGGGAACCAGCCCGACCCTAAGGCCGGCTCGGCGCCAGCCGGCGACGCGGCCCCGCAGGTCCGCCACGCTGCGAACGATATCCATCATTTCTTGGCCGGACCGAAGCAGTGTTCCGGCCTGGGAAAGACACGGGCCTTGACCTCGGCGGCATAATCCGCCACCGCGCGGGAGATGACGGGCCCGAGTTCGGCATAGCGTTTGACGAATTTGGGGGTGAAATCGTCGAACAGCCCCAGCACGTCGTCGATCACCAGCACCTGACCGTCGCAGGCGGGCGAGGCGCCGATGCCGATGGTGGGAATGGCGATTTCGTCGGACAAGGCGTGGGCCACCGGCTCGACCGTACCCTCCACCACCACGGCGAAGGCGCCGGCCGCGGTGATGGCGCGGGCGTCGGCGCGAATGATTTCGGCCTCGGAATCGAGGCGCCCCTGGGCGCGAAAGCCGCCGGCGGCGTGCACCGCCTGGGGCTTGAGGCCGATATGGGCCATCACCGGAACGCCCCGGTCCACCAGGAAGCGGATGGTGTCGGCCATCTCGCGACCACCTTCCAGCTTTACCGCGGCACAGCCGGTCTCGGCCATGACCCGGGCGGAATTACGGAACGCCTGCTCGGGGCTTTCCTGATAGGTGCCGAACGGCATGTCGACCACCACGCAGGCCTTGGACGACGCCCTTACCACGGCGCGGCCGTGGTTGATCATCATCTCCAGGGTGACCCCCAGGGTTGTCTCCATGCCGTAGACCACCATGCCGAGCGAATCGCCCACCAGCAGAATGTCGCAATGGGGATCGAGCAGGCGGGCGATGGGAGCGGTATAGGCGGTCAGCACCACCAGAGGCTCGCCGCCCTTGCGGGCGCGGATGTCGCGGGTGGAGACACGCTTGGTCCGAACTTCAACGCTCATTGTTCATGGCCCTCAAACGCCGGGCGCCCACATCGGTGGGCTTGGCTTCTTCGCTGCGCTCCGGGTCGCACACCTCAGGCTCCTTCCGCCAGTTCCCTCAAGGCGTCCCAATTGTCCAGCACCGCATGGCCCGAGGCCGGCAGGGCGATGATGGCGTCCCGCTTGAGCTGGGTGAAGGTGCGGCTGACCGTCTCGATGGTCAGGCCAAGATAATCGGCGATGTCGGCCCGGCTCATGGGCAGGGCGATGGGACTGGCGGGCAGGCCGGTCTGGACGGCGCGCCGCGACAGCTGCACCAGGAACGACGCCACCTTTTCCCGCGCCGTCTTGCGCCCCAGCAGCAACATCTGTTCCTGCGCCGCCACCAGATCCTTGATCGCCATGGCGTACATCCGGCGTTCCAGCCGGGGAATCTCCACCAGCAGCGAATCGAGCTTGCGATGGGTGAAGCGGCACAGATGGGTCGGCGTGATGGTCTCGGCGGTATAGCAATAGCCGCCATCCACCCCCAGGCCGAAGATGTCGCCCGAGAACAGGAAGTCGATGATCTGGCGCCGGCCGTCGGGCATCAGCTTGTACAGCTTCACCGCGCCATTGGAGATGGAAAACAGGTGGTCGGAGGCGTCGCCCTCGCGAAACACGGTGAACGAGGCGGGAAAGGCGGCGTGACAGCGCACCGTCGCCAGCCGCTTGACCTCGTCGTGGGACAGGTCGGCGCAGAACGCCACCTCGCGCACGATGTCGCAGTTGCGGCACTGGGTCGGCAGTTCGCCGCCGGGTTCGATCTTGAGCGGATCATGGTCGAGGGGTGGCATGTGCAGACTACCCATGCCCGTCACGCCTTGCGTTTCGGCTGGTCGTCATCGTCGAAGAGAATGCGGTGAGCCGCGCCGTCGAGGTCATCGAACTGACCCGACTTCAAGGCCCACAGGAAAGCGAGCAATCCCAGGAAGCCCAAACCGAGGGCCACAGGGATCAGCATCAACAGATTGTCCAATCACCCTCTCCCGCGGGATAGACGCAGGGCATTGCCAATTACTACCAGCGACGAGGTGGACATGGCAATCGCCGCGATGAGCGGAGTGACCTGGCCCGCGATCGCCAGGGGGACCACGAAGAGGTTGTAGCCCAGCGCCAGCATGAAATTCTGCCGCACCAGGATGCGGGACTTGCGCGCCACCGCCAGGGTTTCCACCACCGGCGTCAGCCGGCCGCCCTGAAACACCACGTCGGCGGCGGTCTGGCTGACGTCCACCGCCGAAGACGGTGACATCGAGACGTGGGCGGCGGCCAGCGCCGGGGCGTCGTTGAGGCCGTCGCCGATCATCAGCACCTTGGCGCCCGCCGCCGTCAGTTCGGCCAGCCGGGCGCATTTCTCGGCCGGGGTGCGGCCCGCCCGCCAGTCGGCGATGCCCAGCGCCGTCGCCACCCCGGCGGCGGTGGTGGCGCGGTCACCCGACAGCAGCTCGACCTTGAGGCCAAGGGATTTCAGCGTCGCCACCACCTCGGCGGCATCGGGCCGGGGGGCATCGGTAAAGGCAAAACGCACCGGCGCCTGACCGGGACGGGCCAGCCACAGTTCCGGACCGGCCGAGGTCTCGTCATCGGCGACGCCGACAAAGGTCCGGCTGCCGAGGCGGACGCCATCGGCCCGCTCCAGGCCCTGGCCGGGGATTTCGACGACGCCGTCGGCCAGCCGGGCGGCGGGAAAGGCGCGGACCAGGGCGCGGGCCAGCGGATGGCGCGACGCCGGGGCCAGCGACGCCGCCATGGCAAGGTCGGCCTCGCTCCAGCCGGTCGCGGCCTCCAATTGCGGCCGTCCCAGGGTCAGGGTCCCGGTCTTGTCGAACACCACGTGATCGACATCGGCAAAGCGTTCCAGCGCGGTGGCCGACTTGACCAGAATACCCTGGCGCAACAGCCGGCCCGAGGCGATCACCTGCACCACCGGCACCGCCAGCGCCAGCGCGCAGGGGCAGGTGATGATCAGCACCGACACGGCGGTCAGCAGCGCCACCTGCCACGGCGTGTCGGTGAAGCCCATCCAGCCGGCGAAGGTCAGCAGCGCCGCCAGATGCACCACCGGCGCGTACCAGCGCGACACCCGGTCGGCCAGGGCGACATAGCGGGCACGGCCCTGCTCCGCCACCTCCATCATGCGCACGATCTCGGCCAGCAGGGTCCGCTCGCCCACCGCCGAAACCACCAGACGCAACGGCGCCGACAGGTTGATGGTGCCGGCGAACACCTGCGCTCCCACCGCCACCTGCACCGGCACGCTTTCGCCGGTCAGCAAGCCGGTGTCCACATCCGAGGCGCCCTCGGTGATGGTGCCGTCGACACCGATACGCTCGCCCGCCGCCACCAGCACCTTGGCACCGGCGACGACCTTGTGCGGCGGCAACAGGCGTTGGGTGCCGTCGTCATCGATGACGGTGACGGCGGTGGCATCCAGCGCCAGCAGGTGTTCGACCGTGCTGCGCGCCCGCCCCCGCGCCCGGGAATCCAGGTAGCGACCGATCAGCAGGAAGAACAGCAGGGTGATCGCCGAGTCGAAATAGGCGTATTCGCCGCCGTGAATGGTTTCCCACAGGCTCATCAGGCAAGCCAGGGTGACGCCGATGGTGATGGGCACATCCATGTTGGTACGCCCGGTGCGAAGCGCCGACAGCGCCGAGCGGGCGAAGGGACGGATGCACCACGCCACCGCCGGCAGCGCCACCAGCGCCGAAACCCAATGCATCAGGCCCCGCGTCGCCGGCCCCATATAGGAAAAGTGCCCGGCCCACACCGACACCGACAACAGCATGACGTTGCTGGCGGCGAAACCGGCCACCGCCATCGCCCGCAACAGCTCTTTCTCGGCCCGCTGGGTTTCGGCCCCCAGGCGTTCGGGGTCGTAGGGCACCAACCGGTAGCCGACCGCCAGCACCGGCGCCAGCATATCGCCGGGTTCGGCCTCGCCCGCCCGCCAGCGCAGCACCAGCCGGCGCGTCGTCATGTTGACCCGCGCCCAGGTCACCGCCGGGTGCCGGTTGAGCAGCGATTCGATCAGCCAGATGCAGGCACCGCAATGCAGCCCCTCGATCATCAGGTGCAGGCTGGCCTCGCCCTTGTCGTCGACCGCGACATGGGCGGAGAAATCGTGGATCTGAACCGCGTCCTCGTCGGGCCGCAGCGGCCGGGCGTTGGGATCGACGGTCCGCCGGGCATAGTATTGCTCCAGCCCCAGTCCCTCGACCAGGGCGAAGGCCCCTTCGCAGCCGCGACAGCAGAATCCGCCCTCCATCCCGGCGGGGATGGCACCGCCGCAATGACGGCAGATGGCGGGTTCGCTCACGGGACCTCGACGCGCCGCATCAGGTGATGGGAAACGTCGCGACCTTCGGCGGTGACGTCCACATCCCAGACCCCCGCCAGCGGCAACGCCTGATGAGTGGCGTACGTGCCGGAAGCCACCCGCGCCAGAACCACATCGCGGTCAAAGCCCTTGGCGGTGGGACGGACGAAGCGGGCGCGCACCGTCAGGCCCTCCACCGGCTGGCCGGTGCGGTCACGATAATCGATGGAGAGCCCGAGACCGTGGTCGGCGGCCGTTTCCACCCTGACATCGACGGCCCAGCCCAATTCCGCCTGATGGCGCGCGGCCTCCAGGGTGCGATTGTAGGCCAACCCCTTCTCGTAGGCATTGTCGGTGGCCAGGCCGGAAAAGGTCGAGTTGGCGAAATAGGCCATGGTCAGGTTGACCATCAGCACCACCATGAACCCGGCGACGAAGATATAGGGGTACCACCAGCCGGGGCGACGTTGGGCAGTCATCACAGCTTACCTTTCCGGTCCGGCGAACAGGGATTCGGCGCGGGTCGTCTGCCCCTCGCCGGCCTCGCGCAAGACGAAGGCCAGCGGCGTCCGCGCCGCCTGAAGACGACCGGCCGGCGCGGTGACGAACACGTTGTAGGTGCCGACCGCGTCGGGCGCAACCACCAGATCGGTGCTGGCGACGTTGGCGGCACCACCGACCACGGTGAAGGTGGCGCCGTCGATGCCGGCGACCTCGAGACGGAAGGTGCGCTCGGCCCGCACCATGTTCAGCACCTTGACGACATAGCCGTTGCGGATACTGCCGTCCGACAGCTGGACGAACAGCGGCGCCCGCTCGTGCAGCACGTTGACCTCGGTGGTCCGGCGCGACGCCAGCGAATAGGCGATCAGGCCGCCCACCACCAGAACGATGGCGCCATAGATGATGGTCCGCGGCCGCACCAGACGGTATCTCGGCTTGGCTCCCGCCGCGCGGGCGGCGGTGTTGGCGATGGAATCCCAGGTCACCAGCCCGCGCGGCAGGTTGTTCTTGT
Source organism: uncultured Rhodospirillaceae bacterium (assembly GCA_903901915.1). Taxonomy (GTDB): domain Bacteria; phylum Pseudomonadota; class Alphaproteobacteria; order Rhodospirillales; family Magnetospirillaceae; genus Phaeospirillum. The sequence continues at coordinate 90,044 of CAIUSV010000088.1, forward strand.
CCATCACCGCGTTGCAGGCGTCGATACACAGCGCACAGCCGATGCAGCCCATCTGAAGACCGTCGCGGATGTCGATGCCGGTGGGGCAGGCGACCACGCACATCCTGCAATCGACGCAGTGGCCGCGGCCCTCGAAGCTGGCGCCCTTGCGCGCCGGCTGGCGCGGCTCGCCCCGCCAATCCTCGTAGGTGACGATCAGCGAATGTTCGTCGAGCATGGCCGACTGGAACCGCGAATAGGGGCACATATATAGGCAAACCTGCTCGCGGGCATATCCCGCCAGCATGAAGCAGCAACCGCCGACCACGGCGATGGCGCCATAGGTGGCGGCGCTTTCGTCACCGGTGAAGATGTCGTGCAACACCGTCGGCGCGTTGCCGAAATAGAGCGTGAAGCCGATGCCGCAAGCGGCGGAAATCACCAGCCAGATCAGATTGATGATCGCCTTCCTGGTCAGCTTTTCGATCGACCATGGCGCGCGATCGAGCGCCATGCGCTTGGCGCGGTCGCCCACCACCAGCCGCTCGACCAGCATGAACAGATCGGTATAGACGGTCTGCCAGCACAGAAAGCCGCACCAGACCCGGCCGAACAGCGAACTCATCAGGAACAGGGTTATGGCGGCGACGAACAACAGGCCGGTGAGGTAATAGACCTCCTGCGGCCAGATCTCCAGGAACAGGAAATAGCCCCGCCGTCCCGCCATATCCACCAGGATGGCCTGATCCGGCGCCCCCGGCCCGCGATCCCAGCGCAGGAACGGCGCCACATGCCACCACACCAGCAGAACCCCCATCGCCCACCATTTCCAGGTCCGGAACATCCCCTTGACCGAGCGCGGATGGATCATGACGGTTTCGGCGTAGAACGAGCCCCCCTCGGTGGCGAGGGTGGGATCGACCTTCGGCTTCTTGGCCGCGGCGCTGGTCTGGGTGTCCATGGGTCGGAACGCTCTGCTGATATTGCCGGATGTCGCAGTCTAGCGACCCTGCGGCGATTTCGGTCATTACTAAATGGCAAGGCGGGGCTGTCGCCCCGCCACGGTCGTCACCCCAGGCATGGCAGTGGGGTGCGCCCCCTTGACGGAAACGCACCCCACCAGTCCCCCCCCCGGGGGTTTACCGTTACTTGCCGCCGCCCAGATTGTGGACGTAGACGGCCAGCAACTTGACGGTGCTGGCGTCCAGGCGCTCGGACCAGGCCGGCATCGAGCCGTGCTTGGGCTTGGTCACCTGGGCGACAACGCCATCCTTACCGCCCTTGTACAACCAAATCTGGTTGTTGAGGGCCGGAGCGCCGACTTCCTTGTTGCCCGAACCGTCCTCGCCGTGGCAGACGGCGCAGTTCTCGGCATAGACCGCTTCGCCGGCCGAGCCCTTGGCCGGAGCCTTGGACGCCACCGACACGACGTAGTCGGCAACCGCGGCGATCTGGTCATCCTTGAGGATGCCATCGGCACCGAACTTCGGCATCTCGCTCTGACGCGAGTTGGCGTTGGTGTTGCGCACACCGAACTTGATGGTCTGTTCGATGTCCGCCAGGCTGCCACCCCACAGCCACTCGTCATCGGCGAGCGTGGGGAAGCCATAGGCACCGACACCGCCAACACCGTGGCAGGGAGCGCAGTTCTCGTTGAACGCGATCTTGCCGCCGGCCATGGCGTAACGCAGCAGGTCCTTGTCCTTCTCGATGGCGTCGACACTGGACGCCTCGATCTTGGACAACCAGGCGGCACGTCCCGCCTTCTGCGCCACCAGATCACCGTCCAGCTGGCCGCGAGCGGTCCAGTTGGCCGGAACGACGCTACCCAGGCCGATGCCGGGGGTATAGCCGTTCAGGGTCGGCCACGACGGGTACACCACCCAATAGCCGATGGACCAGACGACGCAAGCCCAGAATACGTAGACCCACCACTTCGGCAGAGGAGTATTCAACTCCTTGATGCCGTCCCACTCATGCCCGGTGGTGCTTTGACCGGACACCGAGTCCTTTTCAATGGTCGCCATAGTTAGCGCTCCTCATTGTCATCCTTCAGCGGGATGTTTCCATACTCTTCGAGCCGTGCTTTGTTCTTTGGCCGATAAGCATAGAAGACGATCCCGATGAAGATCATGATCACCCACACTACCCAGAAGGGCCGGAGTACGTTGTCGACGAATGCGACGAGCAAACTCCATACCTCCTAGCGGCGGATCGATTCGGGCTTGACGGTCGAGAAATCGACCATCGTACCCAACACCTGCAAGTAGGCCACCAGGGCGTCCATCTCGGTGACCGCCTTCGGATTGCCCGAAGCCGAACCGATGCTGGCCTTGGGGTAGCTGGCAGCCACGGCCGGGCTTGACGCCGGGTCCGAGAACACCTGCTCCTCAACGTCCTTCTTGGCACTGGCGATCTGCGCGTCGGTGTAGGGCACGCCGACGATGCGCAGCACCTTGAGGTGCGAGGCGATGTCGGCATAGTCCAACGGACGCGACAGGTGCTTGTAGCCCGGCATGATCGATCCAGGGACCACGTCGCGCGGATTGACCAGATGCCGGACGTGCCATTCGTTGGTGTACTTGCCACCGACACGGGCCAGATCCGGACCGGTACGCTTCGAGCCCCACTGGAAGGGGTGATCGTACTTGGACTCGGCCGCGAGGCTGTAATGGCCATAGCGTTCGACCTCGTCCTTGAACGGACGGATCATCTGGCTATGGCAGTTGTAGCAGCCCTCGCGGATGTAGATGTTGCGTCCCGCCAGCTCCAACGGGCTGTAGGGACGAACGCCATCCACCTTCTCGATCGTCGACTCGATCGAGAACAGCGGCACGACCTCGACCAGACCGCCGACCACCACCGTGAGGAGGATGCCAACCGCCAGGAAGAAGATGTTTGTTTCGAGTTTTGCGTGGTGCTTGAAAATAGACATGGGTCGGGTCTCCTCAGCGTGCACCGCTGGCGGCGGAAGCGTAGGCCTCGTCGGCGACGTCGCCCTTGATGGTCTTGTAGACGTTGTAGACCATCACCAGGGCGCCGAGCACGAACAGGAAACCGCCCAGTGCACGGAAGATGTAGTACGGATGCATCGCCTCGACCGTCTCGATGAACGAGTACTGGAGGAAGCCGAGGTTGTCATACGCGCGCCACATCAGGCCCTGCATGATCCCCGAGATCCACATCGCGGTGATGTAGAGCACGATGCCGAAGGTGGCGACCCAGAAGTGCACGCTCACCAGCTTCAGCGAGTACAGCTCCTTGCGGCCCCACAGCTTGGGAACCAGGAAGTAGAGCGCGCCGAAGGAGACGAAGGCGACCCAGCCGAGAGCGCCCGAATGGACGTGGCCGATGCCCCAGTCGGTGTAGTGCGACAGCGAGTTCACCGCCTTGATCGACATCATCGGACCCTCGAAGGTCGACATGCCGTAGAACGCCACCGAGGTGACCAGGAAGCGCATGACCGGATCGGTCCTGAGCTTGTCCCAGGCGCCCGACAGGGTCATGAGGCCGTTGATCATGCCGCCCCAGGACGGCATCCACAGCATCACCGAGAAGGTCATGCCCAGGGTCTGCGCCCAATCCGGCAGGGCGGTGTAGTGCAGGTGATGCGGACCGGCCCAGATATACAGGAAGATCAGCGCCCAGAAGTGCACGATCGACAGGCGATAGGAATACACCGGACGCTCGGCCCGCTTCGGCACGAAGTAGTACATGATGCCGAGGAAGCCGGCGGTCAGGAAGAAGCCCACCGCGTTGTGGCCGTACCACCACTGGGTCATGGCGTTCTGCACGCCGCCGAA
>CAIUSV010000089.1 GCA_903901915.1 uncultured Rhodospirillaceae bacterium
CGAGGCGGCGGCACTGTTCCGCCAGGCCGGGGATGCCTATCGCCAGGCCATCGCCATCAAGCCCGACGACCACGAGGCGTTCTATAACTGGGGTAATGCCCTCGCCGCCGAGGCCAGGGCGGCGAGCGGCGCCGAGGCGGCGGCGCTGTTCCGCCAGGCCGGGGATGCCTTTCGCCAGGCTATCGCCATCAAGCCCGACATGCACGAGGCGTTCTATAACTGGGGCAATGCCTTCGCCGCCGAGGCCAGGGCGGCGAGCGGCGCCGAGGCGGCGGCGCTGTTCCGCCAGGCCGGGGATGCCTATCGCCAGGCCGTCGCCATCAAGCCCGACTATCACGAGGCGTTCTATAACTGGGGCGTCGCCCTCGCCGCCGAGGCCGGGGCGGCGAGCGGTGCCGAGGCGGCGGCACTGTTCCGCCAGGCCGGGGATGCCTATCGCCAGGCCATCGCCATCAAGCCCGACGACCACGAGGCGTTCTATAACTGGGGTAATGCCCTCGCCGCCGAGGCCAGGGTGGCGAGCGGTGCCGAGGCGGCGGCGCTGTTCCGCCAGGCCGGGGATGCCTATCGCCAGGTCGTCGCCATCAAGCCCGACGACCACAAGGCGTTTGATAACTGGGGCATCACCCTTATCAATTTGTCCATGACCGAGCATGGCGATGCCCGCGACCGGTTCCTGATGGACGCCGGCGAGAAATGCCGCCGGGCCAATGCCATCAGGCCCGGTGCCGGCTCCTACAACCTCGCCTGCATCGCCGCCCTGCGGGCGGACGCCGGTGAGTGCCGACGCTGGCTGGAGGACAGCCGCGACCACGGCGTTCTTCCCGGCCGCGACCACCTGGAAACCGACACCGATCTTGACGCGGTGCGCGGCGAGGATTGGTTCAAGGCGCTGCTGGATGGGATCGGCTGATCCCCCGGTTTCCGGCCGAGAGCGCGGAATCGCGCGTCGGAACGATTGGCGCGTCAGGGCGCCGAATCCGGATTTCAAATTGGTCGGTTTCATCGTCTTGGCCGGGACACGCCCGTGCATGACGACTTTTGATGGTTGGCGCAGCACTCAAAATGACTCGGGCCGTGTCGCCATCAATCTTGCGTTCCCCCGAGTTCGGAGCCCTGATCGGCGCGTCGCTCCCCTTGACGGCATCCCGAAAAAGGTGTTTGACCTGAGGCCGCCGGCCACCCTCGAATGGGTGGGGCGGCCCCGCCCGTCTTCACTTCTGCCGAGGTCGCCGATCATGACCGATTTCGTCTTCCACGAGTTGTTTCCCCTCGATCACGACGACACGCCCTATCGCAAGATCACCGGCGACGGCGTCGGGTCCGCCAGCTTCAACGGCCAAAGCGTGGTGACGGTGTCGCCCGAGGCGATCACCCTTCTCACCAAGGAAGCGATCAAGGACACCTCGCACCTGCTGCGTCCCGGCCATCTTGGCCAGTTGCGCGCCATCCTCGACGACCCCCAGGCCTCGGCCAACGACCGTTTCGTCGCCTATGACCTGCTGAAGAACGCCTGCATCGCCGCCGCCGGCGTGCTGCCCATGTGCCAGGACACCGGCACCGCCATCGTCATGGGCAAGAAGGGGCAACGGGTGTGGACCGGCGGCAATGACGAGGCCGCCATCTCGAAGGGCGTGCAGGAGGCTTATACCGAGCTGAACCTGCGCTATTCCCAGACCGCGCCGCTGGACATGTACGAAGAGGTCAATACCGGCACCAACCTGCCGGCACAGATCGACCTTTATGCCACCGAGGGCGATGCCTACAAATTCATGTTCATGGCCAAGGGCGGCGGTTCGGCCAACAAGACCTTCCTGTACCAGCAGACCAAGGCGTTGTTGAACCCCACCGCGCTGCTGAAATTCCTCGACGCCCAGATCCGGACGCTGGGCACCTCGGCCTGTCCGCCCTATCACCTCGCCATCTGCATCGGCGGCCTGTCGGCGGAAATGTGCCTGAAGACGGTCAAGCTGGCCTCGGCCCGTTATCTCGACGGCCTGCCCGCCGCCGGGAACAAGTACGGCCAGGCCTTCCGCGACCGCGAGCTGGAACAGGTGGTGTTGCAGATGACCCGCGACATGGGCATCGGCGCCCAGTTCGGCGGCAAGTATTTCTGTCACGACGTCCGCGTCATCCGCCTGCCGCGCCACGGCGCCTCGTGCCCGGTGGCCATCGGTGTGTCGTGCTCGGCCGACCGCCAGATTCTCGGCAAGATCACCAAGGACGGCGTCTATGTCGAGGCGATGGAGAAGGACCCCGCCAGCTTCCTGCCCGACGTCGATGCCTCCAAGCTCGGCGGCGAGGTGGTCAGGATCGACCTCAACCGCCCCATGGACGAGATCAGGAAGACCCTGTCGCAATACCCGATCAAGACCCGGGTCAGCCTGAATGGCCCGATGATCGTGGCCCGCGACATCGCCCACGCCAAGCTGAAGGAACGCCTGGATCGGGGCGAGGGGCTGCCCGACTATTTCAAGCAGATGGGGGTCTATTACGCCGGCCCGGCCAAGACGCCGTCCAACTACGCCTCGGGCTCGTTCGGCCCGACCACCGCCGGGCGTATGGATTCCTACGTCGATCAGTTCCAGGCCGCCGGTGGTTCCATGGTGATGATCGCCAAGGGCAACCGCTCGCAGGCGGTCACCGACGCCTGCAAGAAGCACGGCGGCTTCTACCTCGGCTCCATCGGCGGCGCCGCCGCCCGGCTGGCTCAGGACTGCATCAAGAAGGTCGAGGTCATCGAATACCCCGAACTGGGGATGGAAGCCATCTGGCGCATCGAGGTGGTCGATTTCCCGGCTTTCATCGTCGTTGACGACAAGGGCAACGACTTCTTCGCCGAATTTGCGCACTGATTTTCTCGACGTCATGGCCGGGCTTGTCCCGGCCATGACGACACTTCGCTCCGCGCGTGCCGATCCAGATCAAGGCGTCGGTTTGGTCGTGCTGCTGCGGTCAACCTACCCTTCGACGGCGACGTGAATGGGGGGGTGTCATGGTGATCGACGATACGGCCCGCATTGCCCTTGGATTGCTGGTGGTCATCCTGGGGGTAACCGGCGGGTTGGCGTGGTTCCTGCGTAGAGTTTCCCGCATTTAAGCTGAATCGGAAAATCGGGAAACTCTTGAGCCGGAGCGGCGTTTGAGCCATGAAAAAGCGCAGCTTTTTCGTACAACCAGAATCCGAGAGTGCTTCGCCTTGAAGCTGATACTCTAGCCGGAAGAACTGACGGCGGCGGTTCGCCGCTTCAGCTCGTCCAGCACGAACAGGCGGATCGCCGACGACAGGTTGCCGTCGCGGCCCGCATCGATCTCGGCCACCAACTGGTTGAGCGAAATCGCGCGCGCCTCGGCGATGGTCTTGAGTTCGTCCCAGAACGCGGCTTCCAGCGTCACGCTGGTGGCGTGGCCGGCGATCATCACCGAGCGCTTGCCGATCATCGCGAGGCGGCGGTCTGGGCGGGGGCGCCTTCCCATTCGCCGTGGGCGGGGATGGACTCGCCCTTCATCACGATGGTCAGGTTGCCGATGCGGGCGAAGTCGCCGACATGGGTGTCGTACAGCACGGTCGAACCGGCGCCGATGGACACCCCGCGCGACAGCTTGACCCGGCCGATCTTCATCACCCGGTCCTCGTAGAGATGGGTTTGCAACGCCGACAGCGAGTTGATGGCACAGAAGTCACCGACCTCGATGCAGTCGAATTCGGTGATGTCGGTGGTGTCCATGAAGATTCCGGCACCGAAGCGGCAGCCGTACAGCCACAGGAACCAGGGCAGGAACGGCGTGCCGCGCAGGTGGTCGAGCAGAACCTTGCCCGCCAGTCCCCAGTACATCACCGCCACCGCCTCGGTGCGCAATGCCCACCACGACCACATGGGCTTGGCAGTGGGCTTATAGGCGCCCATCATCAGCCACTTCACCGCGACCGAGGACAGCGCCAGCGCCACCGAGATCACCACGGCGGCGGCGATGAACAGCGGGACCACCACGGCGAAGTCGCGCCGCAGGATCGACGGCGCCAGCACCTCGACCGCCAGGATGCCGAAGGTGATGAACAGCATGGTCGGCAGCGATACCGCGAAGGCCTCGAACACGGCGCGCCATACCCGGCGCCAGCGCGGCGGCGCATAGGTCCAGTTGGCGTCGATGCCGTCGAAGCGCTGGCGCACCGGCAGCCGGATGGGCGGGCAGCCGAACCAGGTGTCGCCCGGCTCCATCTCGGAATTGGCGGGCGGTCGCGACTTGATGCCGATCAGGGTGCCGGTGGGGATGTTGGCGCCGGGGGGTACAACCGCGTCGTTGCCGACGAATACCCGGTCCTCGGTCCTGACCGGCTCCAGCGTCATCCAGCCGCGCCTTACGTTCTCGTCGCCCAGTACCACCTCGTCGGCGATGAAGCACTGGGCGCCGATGTCGGTGAGGTCGTAGCGGCCGGACAGGTTGCACGAGATTTCGGCGTCCTTGCCGATCCTGGCGCCCATCAGCCGGTACCACAGCCGCATGTAGACGGTGGCGTAAAGCGACGACAGCGTCTCCAGCATCAGTTCGGTGGCCAGGGCGACGATCCACTTGCGGACATAGAACCAGCCATAGACCGAATAGGTTCCCGCCGTCACCACCGGCAGCACCGTCCAGCGCACCGCCGCGATCAGCAGCACGGTGATGACGATCAGTGCCATGGCGGTGGGCCAGGCCAGCAGCGGCAGGACGTGGAGGTAGTCCTGCGGACCCGAGCCGGCGATGACGTCGCTGAGTTTGTCGAACAGGTAGAAGGCCGGGAAGATGGGGATCAGGCTGACCGGCGGCAGGATCACCAGCATGATGGCGTAAATCGCGGCCAGCAGCGCCTTGCGGGGGCGGCTGGCTCGGGCCGGTTCCGGCAGCGCCGCCTCGTTCACCCGGCCGACCATGCGACCGGGCGAGCCGTCCCAATGCTCGTAGCGACCGATCCGGGTGCCGGGCGCCAACGCGGTGAGGTCGCCCAGTTCACCGCCCTGTTCGATCACCACGTCGTGGCCGATCATGCACGAGGTGCCGATATGGGCGTCGTCGCCGATGACGATGGGGCCGATTACCAGTTCGTCGCCGATGGCTTCGGCATTGGCGAAGCGGCCCTTGCCGCCGATGGCGACGCCCTGGCCGATGGTGACCAGATCGAAGGCGCCGGCTTCCAGTTCGGCGATGATGCAGTCGCTGCCGACCTTGGTGCCCAGCAGCCGCAGGTAGACACCCATGATCGGCGTGCCCTGGAACCACTTGATGTGGGCGACGCTGACCACCCGCTGGGCCAGCCACCAGCGGTAATAATAGACCCCCCACAGCTTGTAGCGGCCCGGCCGCGTCCGCCCGAGGATCAGCCATTTCAGCGCGATGGAGACCGCGATGGTACCGATGTTGATGCAGGCATAGGTCAGCAGCAGGGTGCCCAGTTCGCCCAACGGGCCGGCATCCTCGCCCGACAGCAGCATGTAGGAGATGAACACCCCCAGCCACGGCATGGTGGTCAGTGCCAGGATGAACGGCATGGCGGCGGCCTGGGCCAGCCCGCAGAGGAAGCGGCGGGTCAGGCTGGGTGGGGCGAAGGACAGGTCGGCGGCGGGGCCGGCGGGACCGCTGGGCGCGCGGGCGTCGAGCAGGGCGCCCATGGCGCGCAGCGTGCGCACCGAGTACATCTCGTTCAGGGTCAGGCTGGCCAGCGCCGGGGTTTCGCGCACCGCCGAGACGAAGCGGGCCGCCAGCAGCGAATGACCGCCCAAATCCATGAAGAAATCGGCGTCGAACGGAATCGCCTGACCGGGGAAGATCCGCCGCGCCGCGTCCAGCAGCGCCGCCTCGGTCGCGGTGGCGGGGGCCTCCTGCTCGTCGTCGGCGACGGATCCCAGCGGAATGGCGGCCAGCGCCTTGCGGTCGAGCTTGCCCGATACCAGCCGGGGCAGCTCGGACAGCACCAGATAATGCGACGGCACCATGTAGGCCGGCAGTTCCTTGCGCAACGTCTCGCGCAGCGCCTGCGGCTCGATGGTGGCGCCGGGGTCCAGCGTCAGGCAAGCGACCAGCCGTTCGGCACCGTCGTCGGTACGCAGCAGCACCGCGGCCTGAACGATGCCGGGCTGGGTCGCCAGCCGGGCCTCGATCTCGCCCAGTTCAACCCGGAAGCCCCGGATCTTGACCTGATCGTCGATGCGGCCGTGGAAGGCCAGATAGCCGTATTCGTCGATGCACACCGCATCGCCCGAGCGGTAGAGCGTCGGCGCCATCCCGGTGGCATCCCAGGGGTTGGCCACGAACTTCTCGGCGGTCAGCTCGGGGCGCCCCAGATAGCCCGCCGCCACGCCGGGACCGCCGATCAGCAGCTCGCCGACGGTTCCTGCCGGCACCGGATTGAGGCCGTCGTCCACCACCCAGCAGCAATAGTTGGGAATGGGGCGGCCGATGGTGACGCGCTCGCCCGGCCAGACCTGGGCGATGGTGGCGACGACGGTGGCCTCAGTGGGGCCGTAGGAATTGAAGATGCGCCGGCCCGGCCGGCTCCAATGCTCGACCAGCGGCTGGGGCATGGTCTCGCCGCCGACGATGATCACCCGCAGCGAGGGCACGTCGCGGGGCAGCAGCGCCAACAGGGTGGGCACGGTATCGAGCACGGTGATCCCGGCGGCGCTCAGCACGTCGGGCAGCCGGTCGGTTTCGGCCAGGGTCTGGCGGCCGGCGATCCACAGCGTCGCGCCCACCAGGTAGGGAACGAAGATCTCTTCCAGCGACAGATCGAACGCCACCGAGGCGCCCTGGAACGCCACATCGTCGGCGGCGATGCCGTAGACGGTGTTGGCGGACCGCAGGTAATGGCAGATGTTGCCGTGGCTGATGACGATGGCCTTGGGCTTGCCGGTGGAGCCCGAGGTATAGATGGCGTAGGCGGCGTCGGCCGGGTTGGCCCCGAAGGCCCGCGGGGCGGGGGCCGAACCGGCCGGAGCGGCCTGTTCCAGCGCCGGCAGCGCCACGGTCTCGGCCGGCAGCGGCGAGGTGATGCCGCCCATGGTGACGGCATCGACGATGATGGCGGCGGCGGCGCAATCGCCCAGGCACTCGGCCACCCGTTCGGCCGGGGCGTCGGTGTCGAACGGGATATAGGCGGCACCGGCCCTGAGAATGCCCAGCAGCGCCACATGCAGATCGAGCGAACGGCTCATCCACAACCCGACGAAGGCGCCGCGGCCGATGCCCTTGGTCGCCAGGGCGGCGGCGACGCGCTCGGCCCGTTCCAGCAACCGGCCATAGCTGACCGACTGATCGCCGAAGATGGCGGCGGTGGCGTCGGGGGTGCGGGCGGCGGTGGCGGCGAAGATCTCCCACAGCAACTCGTCGCGCAGCAGCGACGGGTCCTCGGGACCAATCAGATGGGTGGGCAGCACGGTGTCTATCTTGTTCATGACATCTCGAAACGCCGGGCGATCGCGGCTCGGGCGGCCAGGGCGAAGGCTTCATCGGCGGTGGGGAAATACCGGACGGCAGTATAGGACGCGGCCGTTACCGCCGCAACGAGTCGCAATGGCTTCATGGCGAGCGTCATAGAGCCTCGGGGCATGCGGGGGCAAGGTTTTCCTATCGCCGCCTCGACAGTGGGGGCCGGTTGCGGCATGCTGACACATTACCTTTGGGCGGGGATGGAGGCCATGGCGCGGGAAGCCGAAATTGTTACCCGTTATCGTCGGCTGGCCCTGGAGAACGATCCGGTGGCCCAGTTCAAGCTGGGCGACCTCTATCGTTTGGGGTATCAGGTCAAGCGCGACGTGGACGAGGCGGTGGTATGGCTGGTGCGCTCGGCGCGCCAGGGCAACCAGGACGCCCTGGCCATGCTGAAGAAGCTGGCGGCCGACGGTGTCGATGTCCGCCGCCGGGTCGATGATCTGGCGGCGCCACAGCAACCGGCGCCGCGCATCGACTACGGCACGCCATCGCCGGCGGTGCCGGTGGTCGAGGAGCCGCCGCCCCCGGCTCCCTCGCGTCCCGCGCCCCCGGTCGCGGCCGAACCGCCACGACCGCGGATCATCCCGCTGCCCGAGATCGAGCCCGAGATCGATCCGCTCAGGATCGGCGAGGACGCCGCCGATCCCGCCGCCCTGCGCCGCCTTGCCGAGAAAGGCAATGCCGCCGCCCAGGTGGCGCTGGGCAACGCGTGGCGCGAGGGGTGCGGTGTTGCCGTCGATCCGGTCGAGGCGGTCCGCTGGTACACCATGGCGGCCAAGGCCGGCGACCCGCGTGGGCAGTATTCCCTCGGTATGATGTACGACCTCGGGCTGGGGGTGGGGCAAAGCGACGCCCATGCCCTGAAATGGTACCGCGAGGCCGCCAAGCAGGGTGATGCCGCCGCCCAATTCAACCTGGGCAACATGATTCGGCTGGGCCGCGGCGTCGAGGCCAGCCCGGAGGTGGCGGCCAAATGGTTCCGCCAGGCCGCCGACCAGGGCGACGCCGCCGCGCTGTTCGCCCTGGGGGTGTTGTACGAGGGCGGGCTGGGTGTCGAACAGGACGATGTCCGGGCGGTGGAGTTCTATCGCCAGGCGGCCGAACGCGGCGAGGCCGAGGCTCAGTTCAACCTGGCCAACATGTTGCGCCAGGGGCGTGGTACCGATCCCGACCTCAACGAGGCGGCGGCGTTGTGCCGTCGCGCGGCCGAACAGGGACTGGCGGCGGCCCAGCTCAATTACGGCCTGATGCTGTCGGCCGGCCTTGGCGTCGACAAGGACGAGGATGCCGCCGCCCGCTGGCTCAAGCGCGCCGCCGAATCGGGGGGAGGGTGATGAACTCCCCCAAGACCTCGTTCGAGGTCCAGGTCCTGGCGGACAAGAATTGGGTCATCGCCGAGATGGCCTCGGACGAGAAAGCCGCCAAATCCTTCGCCGAGAATCTGCTTCAGGCCGGCAACCATGTGGCGGTGCGGGTGGTCCGGGACTACGAGCGGCTGGACGGTACCCACAGCGAAACCGTGGTGATGGAGAAGAAGGCGGCGGAAAAGGCCGCCGGCGATCCTACCCTGTCACCGATCACCGAAGCCCCGTTGTGTGCCGAGCTGGAGGATTTCTACGGCCTGGCGGCGCGCACCACCATCGGCAAGCTGTTACGCAAGTATCTCGACGAGGCGCTGATCACGCCGACCGAACTGCTGCACGACGCCAAGGAGATGAAGCGGTTCGGCGACAAGGGCAACCTGCTGTTTTCCGCCATCGACAAGGTTTCGTCGTTGCAGGCGCGGGCGGCCGGCGAAGAGACCGGCAAGGGCCGCAAGGAGTTCCTGGATAAATCGTGGGACGGGCTGAACAAGCGGGCCAGGGACTTCGCCGCCACCAAGCCCAAGGCGCCCCAGACCTTCGCCCAGGCGCTGGCCGCCGCCGGTCAGGGCGCCGGCCAACCCTTCGCCCTCCGGGCGCTGGTCTCGATGGCGCTGCTGGAGAAGCGCAGCTGGTTCGGCAAGTTGGATCTGCTGATCGCCTGGGCCGCCGAGCCGGCGGCGGCGGATCATATGCCGGTGATCGACGGCGTCATCGCCGATCTCACCGTGCCGGCGCAGGTGATTCAGGATCTGCTGGGCTTTCAGTCCAATCTGGCCTCGGCGCTGTGCCAGATCGCCGACCTGACCGAGGGCAAGGCCGAGACGGCCAAGTTCGCCCCCGAGACCTTTACCGAACTCAACAAGCTTTTCGCCGCCGGCCGCCTGCCCCTGGCCCGCGAAATCCTGATGTCTCGCGTGGTGCGCGAGATCGGTGGCGCCAATCCGCTGTCGCGCAACGACCCCGGGCAGGAATACGAGATGTTCCACAAGGTGCTGCATCGCCTTGTCGACCGCGACAATGTCATCGGTGGGCCGCATATGGCCGAGGCCCTGTTGCAGCGGGGAAGCCGCGTGCTCAACGCCGGCGGTGGCACCGTGTCGGCGCCGCAGGCGCTGCAGCTGATGCTGGCGGCGCTGGGTGACGGCTGTGTCCGGCTACAGTTCATGCTGACGCTGTGCGCGTCGGCGTTGGGCAAGAGCATGGGCGACGTCCTGACCGAGGTGTTGTCCACCCAGGTGCGCAAGGCCACTCATATCGACCAGTGGATCGCGGTGCGGGTGCTGCCGCGCGACCGCATGGCGGCGTTGACCGCCGCCGCCAAGGCGATGAAGACTTGCCCGGTGCTGATGGACGAGTTCAAGATACCGCTGCGCGATCATATCGACGAGGTGATGGTCCGCTATCTCCAGGACGAGGGCGTCATCGAAAAGATCGACAAGCCCGACGACCCCCTGGCCGCGCGGGCGATTCGTCTGGTCAAGTTCTGCGGCTCGGGCGTGCTGATCGAGGGAAAGTCGCTCAACATGGCCAAGGCCCGTGTCATCGAGCACCTGCGCCAGAAGCAATTCGAGGAGAAATTCCTGGCCAGCGTTTCCGATCCCGGTCAGGGCGAAAAGCATCTGCGCGATTTTCACCGCCTGCTGGTGGAGTGCGGCTTCAGCTGACCGGAGGGTCCCTGACCTCGGCCGGCTTCATGGTCAAGCCGCCGCCGGTGACCATCTCCCGGTCGCCCCAGTGCACCTTGCGGCCGAACAGCGCCCGCACCCACACCACCACGTTCAAGACCTCGCGCAGCGGCACCAGCCAGGGTTCGGCGGCGGGCAGGGGAAAGCGTCGGCGCAGCAGGCGATGCAGGACCTGGCGCAATACCAGATGCAGCCCGATCGCCATCGCCGCGAAGCGGAACGGCCACGAGGCCAGAAACAGCACCTCGGGCAGCAGCGGACTCATGAAGATCGACAGCAGGTGATCCATCGGCCGCACGGCGCGGACCGCCCGGCTCCAGCGCAATTCGTGGCGGACGAGGTCGCCCAGCGTCTTCTCCGCCACTACGGTGGAAACCATGCAATCGGCGAGTTTGACCTTGAAGCCGTGGCGGTTCAGCTCGTGGCCGAACACGAAGTCCTGGGCGACCGCGTCGGCCATGGCCTCGAATCCGCCGATCGCGTCCAGCGAGCGGCGGGTTACCGCGATGGCGGCGCCATAGCAGATGTCCATGTCGCGCCGGGCGAGGTCGACCAGCACCGACGGAATGAACCAGTCATTGTGATAGAGCGCCCCCAGATGCGACGCCAGCCCCGGCTCGGGGCTGCCGGAATACAGACAGGTGACGCCGCCGGTGGCGGGGTCTTCCAACGGACGCGTGATGGCGGCAAGGAAACCGGGCGGCACCAGTACGTCGCTATCGACCATCACCAGCACCTCGTGCTTGGCCACCGACAGCATGTTGGCGAGGTTGGCGTTCTTGGGATTGGCTCCAAGCCGGCGCCCGTCGATGACCAGGGCGGTGTCGAGCGTCGGGAACGCGGCCATCACCCGTTCGATGATCGGCCGGGCATCGTCGTCGGGGGCATGAAGCCCGAACACCACCTGAACCGCCGGAAAGTCCTGGGAACAGACCGAACGCAGGCATTCTTCCATGCGCGGCTTGGCGCCGTGCAGCGGGATCAGCACCGTGACCGGCGGCTGCCACGGCGACGACGGAGAAAGACGCGGGCCGCGTCGGCTATGGCGGATGGCCAGAACCAGATAAGCTAGACCGCCGGCGGCAAGGGCGGCGGCAACACATTGGATTAAAACCATTTCTCTCCGCCGATCCTGGGCTTGCTCGGTGCCAGGATTAAAGAAACTATGGCGGATGCCAACACAAAAGTTGTAATTACCCAGTCGTTCGCCGGGTGGATCGTCACCCGGGAAGGCTGGGTGCTGTCTATGTCTGGAACGGTTCTCGTCACCGGGGCGACCGGCTTCGTGGGTTCGGCGATCGTCCGCGCGCTGCTGGCGCGCGGGCTGTCGGTGCGTGTATTGGCGCGGCCTGGTTCCGATCGCCGCAATGTCCGCCACCTTCAGGTCGATCTGGTCGAAGGCAGCCTGGAGGACGAGGCCTCGCTGCGGCGCGCCGTCACCGGCTGCGCCTCGCTGATCCATGCGGCGGCCGACTACCGTATCTGGGTACCCGACGCCGCCGCCATGCTGCGCGCCAACGTCGATGGCACCAGGACGCTGATGCGCGCCGCCCTGGATGCCGGGGTCGGGCGCATCGTCTACACCTCGTCGGTGGCGACGCTCGGTCATGCCGAAGGCGGCAGCGCCGACGAAGAGACCCCGAGCGCCCTGGCCGACATGGTGGGACCTTACAAGCGATCCAAGTTCCTGGCCGAGGCCGAGGTCCGGCGCATGGCGGTCGAGGACGGCTTGCCGGTGGTGATCGTCAATCCCTCGACTCCGGTGGGGCCGGGCGACGTCAAGCCGACCCCCACCGGACGCATGATCGTCGAGGCGGCCTCGGGGCGCATGCCGGCCTATGTGGATACCGGGCTGAACATCGTCCATGTCGAGGACGTCGCCCAGGGTCATCTGCTGGCGCTCGACAAGGGGCGCGTCGGCGAGCGTTACATTCTGGGTGGCGAAAACCTGTCGCTGGCCGACATCCTGGCCGAGATCGCGCGGCTCACCGGGCGCCAGCCGCCCAAGGTCAGGCTGCCGCGCCTGCCGCTGTTCCCGCTGGCGGTGGTGGCCGAGTTGTGGGCGCGGCTGGCCGGCGGCGAGCCCTTCGTCACCATCGACGGCCTGCGCATGGCGCGCTGGCACATGTTCTTTTCCTCCGCCAAGGCCGAGCGCGAGTTGGGCTACAGCCACCGGTCGGCTCATCAGGCGCTGGCGGCGGCGGTGACGTGGTTCCGTGAAATCGGAGAGGTTGCATGAGTCTCGCTACGTTGGCCGGGTTCGCCGGCGCCGGCGCCTGGGGTTGGCTGTTGTCCATGCGCGGCAACTTCTGGCGGGTCGAACCGGTCCCGACGGCGCCGGTCCCCGAGGAGTGGCCCGACGTGGTGGCGGTGATTCCCGCCCGCGACGAGGCCGAATTCATCGGATCGGCGGTCGAATCGCTGCTGTCGCAGAACTATCCCGGCCGCCTGTCGGTGGTGGTGGTGGACGATCATTCCAGCGACGGCACCGCCGAGGTCGCCCGCGCCGCCGCCGAGGCCATCGCCGCCGCCGGTCATCTGACCGTGGTCCAGGCGCCCGAGCTGCCGCCCGGCTGGACCGGCAAGATGTGGGCGCAGAGCCACGGCGTCGCCACCGCCAAGACCTTGTATCCGGACGCCGAACTGCTGTTGCTGACCGATGCCGACATCCGTCACGGCAAGGGCGAGTTGCGGCGCATGGTGTCGCGGCTGATCGCCGATCGGTTGGACATGGCGTCGCTGATGGTGCGGCTGATGGCCGAAGGCTTCTGGGAGCGCGCCATCGTCCCCGCTTTCGTATTCTTTTTCCGCATGCTCTACCCGTTCTCGTGGGTGTCGGATCCGCGCAGTTCGACGGCGGCGGCGGCCGGCGGCTGGGTGCTGATTCGCCGCTCGATGCTGGAGCGGATCGGCGGCGTGGCGGTGGTCAAGGACGCGCTGATCGACGATTGCGCCCTGGCGACGGCGGTCAAGGCCGAACGCGGCCGGCTCACCCTCGATCTCGCCGACGAGGCCGTCAGCATGCGCCGCTATCACGGGCCGGGGGGGCTGTGGGCGATGATCGCGCGCACCGCGTATACCCAGTTGCGCCATTCGCCGGCGCTGCTGGCCGGTACCGTGGCGCTGATGATCGTGGTCTTCGTGCTGCCGCCGTTCCTGGCGCTTCGCGGTGCCGGAGGGTCTTTGACCGGGGCGTTCACCTGGGCGGCCATGACCTTCGCCTATTTCCAGATGGTCCGCCACTACCGCCTGCTGCCGTTGTGGGCGCCGCTGCTGCCGATGGTATCGCTGTTCTTCCTGGCGGCGACGGTTCATTCCGCGGTGCAGTACTGGGGCGGCCGTGGTGGCGAGTGGAAAGGGCGCAGTCAGGATATCAGGGCGCCCCTGGCCGGGGCGGCGCGTTGAACGCCGCCTCACCCGCCTTCGCCATCGATCCCGGCCAATATGACATGGTGGCCGAGGCCGTGCGCGCCTCCGGCTCGTCGTTCTACTGGGGCATGCGCCTGCTCAGCCGTCCCCGGCGTTTCGCCATGTATGCCGTCTACGCCTTCTGCCGCGAGGTCGATGACATCGCCGATGAACCCGGCGAGCCCGAGACTAAGCGGCGCCAATTGGCCGAATGGCGGGTCGAGCTGGATCGCCTCTATGCCGGGGCGCCCACTCACCCCATCGCCGTTGCCCTGGTCGGGCCGGTGGCGGCCTACGGCCTGCCCAAGGAGGATTTTCTGGCGGTGGTGGATGGCTGCGAGATGGACGGCCGCAATCAGATGGTGCGGCCCGACATGGCGACGCTGAACCTCTATTGCGACCGCGTCGCCTGTGCCGTCGGAAGGTTATCGGTGCGGGTGTTCGGCGAGTTGCGGCCGCGCAGCCTGGACGTGGCCAACGCCACCGGCATGGCGCTGCAACTGACCAATATCCTGCGTGACGTGGCGGTGGACGCGCGGATCGGCCGGCTGTACCTGCCCGACGAACTGCTTGCCGCCCATGGCATCGCCGAAAGCGATCCGATGGCGGTGCTGGCGCATCCCAACCTGACGCGGGTCTGCCGCGACCTGGGCGCCATCGCCGCCGGCTATTTCGAGGCGTCCGACCGCGCCATGGCCGAATGCTCGCGCGCGGCGATGCGGCCGGCGACCTTGATGAAGGAGATGTATCGCGGCATCTTCCATCAGGTGGAAACGCAAGGCTTCGTGCCCCGCGATCCACCGGTCAAGGTGTCGAAGGGCTTCAAGCTGTGGTGTATTCTGCGCCACGGTCTGCTGTGATACCTCCGAACGAATGATTCGTTCGGAGGCAAGGCCAAGGGCCGCCGCGGCTTATGCCGCGCTAGCCAAGCGCGAGCGCCCGGCGCCGGAGGGGCAACTAGGCGAGCCACGTCGGTGGCTTGCCCGGACGAGAGGTTGGACGTGTCCTTTAACGAGATGAATTCCCTTGAAAACGCGGTGAACCAGTCGGCCGCCGCGCTGTTGAAGCAGCAGCGGCCCGATGGCCACTGGGTGTTCAAGCTGGAGGCCGATGCCACCATTCCGGCCGAGTTCATCTTGTATCTGCACTATCTCGACGAGCGCGACCCCGAATTGGAAGGGCGCATCGCCGTCTATCTGCGCCAGATTCAGGAAGACCATGGCGGCTGGCCGCTGTTCCATGGCGGTGATTTCAATATCAGCGCCTCGGTCAAGGCGTACTACGCGCTGAAGGCGGTGGGCGACGACATCGACGCCCCCCACATGAAGCGGGCGCGCGAAGCCATCCTGGCCCATGGCGGTGCCGCCACCGCCAACGTCTTCACCCGCACCCTGCTGGCCCTGTTCGGCCAGATTCCGTGGCATGGCGTGCCGGTGATGCCGGTGGAGATCATGCTGCTGCCCAAGTGGTTTCCTTTCCACCTGGACAAGGTCAGCTATTGGTCGCGCACGGTGATCGTGCCGCTGATCGTGCTGATGAGCCTGCGGCCCCGGGCGCGCAATCCGTTGAACATCGACATCGGCGAACTGTTTCCCGTTCCGCCCGCGAAGGTGAGCAACTGGTACCTGGACGAGGTCCGCTCCAACTGGGCCTATTTCTTCCGGGCGCTGGACCGGGTGCTGCACAAGGTGGTGCGCTTCTTCCCCAAGGGGCTGCGGCGCAAGGCCATCGACAAGGCGGTGGCGTTTGTCGATGAGCGGCTCAACGGCGAGGACGGGTTGGGCGCCATCTTTCCGGCCATGGTCAATTCGGTGCTGATGTACGACGTGCTGGGGGTGCCGGCCGACGATCCCCGCGTCGTGATCGCCAAGCAGTCGATCCGCAATCTGGTGGTCGAGGAGGGCGAGCGCGCCTGGGTGCAGCCCTGCCTGTCGCCCATATGGGATACCGCCCTGGCCACCCACGCCATCCTCGAGGTGGGCGGGCCCGAGGCCGAGGCGGCGGCGCGCAAGGCCGCCGACTGGATGGTCGAGCGCCAGATCGTCGATGTGGTCGGCGACTGGGCGGCGCAGCGCCCCGGTCTGGAGCCGGGCGGCTGGGCCTTCCAGTACGCCAACCCCCACTACCCCGACGTGGACGATACCGCCGTGGTGATGGCGGCGCTGGATCGCATCGACCCGCAGGCCTACGAGGAGGCCATCCGCAAGGGGGCGGTGTGGCTGCGTGGCATGCAGAGCAAGGGCGGCGGCTGGGGGGCGTTCGACGCCGAAAACACCGCCTATTTCCTCAACCACATTCCCTTCGCCGACCATGGCGCCCTGCTCGACCCGCCCACCGCCGACGTGTCGGCGCGCTGTGTCTCGGTGCTGTCGGTGCTGGGCGAGCGTCACAAGGACGTGGTTGCCCACGAGGGCGTCGATTACCTGCTGCGCGAGCAGGAGGCCGACGGCTCGTGGTTCGGCCGCTGGGGCACCAACTACATCTACGGCACATGGTCGAGCCTGGCGGCGCTCAATGCCGCCGGCCTGACCCATGACCACCCGGCTTACCGCAAGGCGGTCCGCTGGCTGGAATCCAAGCAGCGGGAAGACGGCGGCTGGGGCGAGGACGGTCGTTCGTACTGGACCGGCCAGCCCCCGGGCGAGGGCACGGTCAGCACGCCGTCGCAGACCGCCTGGGCGGTGCTGGGGCTGATGGCGGCGGGCGAGGTCGCCAGTCCGGCGGTGGCGCGCGGCATCGACTATCTGATCCGCACCCGCAACGCCGAGGGGCTGTGGGACGAGGAACACTATACCGCCGTCGGCTTCCCCCGGGTGTTCTACCTGCGTTACCACGGCTATCGGCAGTTCTTCCCGGTGTGGGCCTTGGCCCGCTACCGCAACCTCACCACGGGCAATGCCGGCCCGGTGATGCACGCGCTGTAGCCCGGTGAGCATCGCCGTCATCGTCGGCATGAAAAGCGAGGCGGCCAAGCTGCCGGCCGGCGTCGCCGTCGCCTGCGCCGGCGGCATTCCCGCCCGTGCCGAGGCGCTGGCGCGGCAATTCGTCGCGGGCGGTGCCACCGCCCTGGTCAGCTTGGGTATCGCCGGCGGCCTTGATCCGGCGCTTTCACCCGGCGACGTGGTGATCGGCGGCGGTGTCGAGGATGGCGACGAGGTTATCGCCGCCGACGGGATATGGCGGAACCGCCTGCTGGCGGCGCTGCCTTGCTCCCGCCTTGGTCTGGTTCACGGTGCCGCCAAGGTGGCGGCGACCCCCGAAGCCAAGCGGGCGCTGTTCGCGCGTCGCGGCGCCGTGGTGGTGGACATGGAAAGCGGGGCGGTGGCCCGGGTCGCCGCCGGGGCCGGACTGCCGTTCGCCGTCATCCGGGTGGTGGCCGATCCCGCCGGGCGCGGCTTGCCGCGCTCGGCCATGGCCGGACTGGATGCCCAGGGTAATGCGCGGCCGCTGGCGGTGATCGCCGGCTTGTTGCGTCGGCCCGGCGATCTGCCGGGCCTGATCCGGGTCGGCCTTGACTCCGGGGCGGCGTTGTCAGCCCTGGGCGAGCTTGTGAAGATTGTTGGCCCGGCCCTCGGTTTCCAGCCGCTGTAGATTTTCGGTCAGCAAGCGGTCGTAATTGTCCACCGCCGGCCGCTGGCCGTCGAGCGGCAGGTCGGGGGCCATCGGCCCCTCGGTGTCGGGGCCGCGCAGCGCCACCAGAGCCGCCTTGATGGGATGCGACAGGCAATCGGTGACGGCGGTGGCCTCGAAGCCGCAATGCACCATGCAGTCGGCGCACTTTTCGTATTTGCCGACGCCGTAGGAATCCCAATCGGTGTCGTCGATCAGTTCCTTGTAGGTCTTGGCATAGCCTTCGCCCAGGAGGTAGCAGGGGCGTTGCCAGCCGAACACGTTGCGGGTGGGGTTGCCCCAGGGGGTGCACTGGTAGGTCTCGTTGCCGGCCAGGAAATCGAGGAACAGCGACGACTGGGTGAACTGCCACTTCCTGCCCTTGCCCAGGCGGAACAGCTTGCGGAACAGTTCCTTGGTGGTGCGGCGGTTAAGGAAGTGTTCGCCGTTGGGCGCCCGCTCGTAGGCGTAGCCGGGCGATATGGTGATGCCCTCGACGCCGATGGAATGGGCATAGTCGAAGAAATGGGCCATACGCTCGGCGTCGGCATTGTTGAACAAGGTGCAGTTGATGTTGACGCGAAAGCCCCTGGCCTTGGCCGCCCGGATGGCGGAAACCGCCTGATCGAAGGTGCCTTCCCGCGAGACCGCCCGGTCATGGTCGTCGCGGTTGCCGTCCAGGTGCACCGTCCAGGTGAAATAGGGATTGGGCTCGAACAGGTCGAGCTTTTTCTCCAGCAGCAGGGCGTTGGTGCAAAGATAGACGAATTTCTTGCGGGCGATGGCGCCGGTGACGATCTCGTGGATGTCGCGATGCAGCAGCGGTTCGCCGCCGGCCAGCACCACCACCGGAGCCGGGCACTCGTCGATGGAGGCCAAGGCGTCGGCCACCGACAGGCGCGAGTTCAGTACCGCGTCGGGATAGTCGATCTTGCCGCAGCCGGCGCAGGTGAGGTTGCAGCGGAACAGTGGCTCCATCATCAGAACCAGTGGATAGCGCTTCACGCCCGAGAAATGCTGGCGGACGACATAAAGACCGATACGGAGGGTCTGGAGCAGGGGAACGGCCACGGGCACCACTCGCACTGTTGCGGCAAAGGCGCCGGATCATACAGGGGTGCCTTGCGAAAGTTCAACACCTCACAATCCGAACGGAATGGTTCGCGTCGGCCGAATGTGGTATGGCAACGTCGTGGCGCCGGTTCGGCGCCGAAGCCACCGGAGACTTTTCATGGGTTGCCGTCTCGCCGTTGTTGTCGTTGCCCTGATGCTGGCCGTCATGCCGGCCGCCCGGGCCGGTCAGGCCGAGATCGAGGCCGAAGCCGCCGTCGCCGTGGTACGGCAATTCAGCGCCATTCTGCTCGATACGATGAAAAACGGGCCCAAGCTGGGCTTCAAGGGGCGGGCGGAGAAGCTGCGTCCGGCTGTGGTCGAGACCTACGACATGCCTGCCATGACCCGCAGCACCCTGGGCACCGCCGCCAACAAACTGACACCGGACGAGGCCGCCCGGCTGTCCGAGACCTATACCCATTTCTCGGTGGCGACCTATGCCGCCCAGTTCGACGACTGGGAAGGCGAACGCTTCGACGTCGGCGTGGCGCATCCCTCCACCGGCGGCTCGGTGATCGTGCCCAGCTGGATCGCGCCGCAAAAGGGTGATCCCACTGAAATCGACTATGTTCTGCGCCAGACCGATGGCCACTGGCGGGTGGTGGACGTGCTGTTCGACGGAACCGTCAGTCAGGTGGCGGTGCGCCGCTCGGAATTCACCTCGATTTTCCGCGCCAAGGGTCTGTCCGGGCTGATCGAGACCATCGAGAAACAGACGGCGGCCCTGGAAAAATGATGGCCGATCTGGCGGGGTGGCTGTCCCTGCTGCTTGCCGCCGCCGCCGGTGCCGGCTGCCTCTATCAGGTCGCGGCGGCGCTGCTGGTGCGCCGCTTTGCCGGCCGAACTCCGCCGGTGCCGGTGGCACGGCCACCGGTCAGCGTGTTGAAGCCGCTGTGCGGCGCCGAGCCGGGAATGGCGGAAAGCCTGACCTCCTGCCTGCGGCAGGACTATCCTCAATTCCAACTGGTGTTCGGGGTCGCCGACCCCGCCGATCCGGCCCTGGCGGTGGTGGCGGGGCTGCCCTCCTCGGAGGAAGCGGAAATCGCGACCGTGGTCGATGCCACCCCGCACGGCCGCAACCTCAAGGTCGGCAACCTGCTCAACATGTGGCCCGCCGCTAGCCACGACATCATCGTCATCGCCGACAGCGACATCCGGGTCGGGCCGCACTACCTGGACGATGTGGTGGCGCCGTTCGCCGATCCCGCCGTCGGGGTGGTGACCTGCCTCTATGTGGGGGAAGCGGCGGCGGGCGTGTGGAGCCGGCTGGGGGCGCTGGGGATCAATCACGGCTTCCTGCCGTCGGCGGTGCTGGCGCGGGCCATCGGTCGCAAGGACGGCTGCTTCGGCGCCACCATGGCGGTCCGGCGTCCGGTCCTCGAACGGGCCGGCGGTCTGGCGGCGCTGGCCGACGTGCTGGCCGACGACTGGGTGTTGGGTGATCTGGTGCGCAAGTCGGGGCTGGGCATCGCCTTGGCGGCGCGGCCGGTGGGCATCATGGTTGACGAACCCGGCTTCAAGGCGCTGTTCACCCACGAGGTGCGCTGGGGGCGAACCATCGCCGCCGTCGATCGGCCGTCCTACCTCGCCTCGGTCATCACCCAGCCGGTCGCGCTGGCGGCTCTGGCCGTACTGCTGGGGCCCGCGTTGGTGGGGACGGGGAGTGCGGCGGGGGTGCTGGCGGTGTTCGGCATCGCCTGTCTCTGCCGGCTGTGGGCGGTTCGCGCCGAGGAAATCGCGCTGGGTCTGCCGCGCGCCGGCCTCGGCCTGCTGGCGGTTCGCGAAATTCTGTCCTTCGTCGTCTATGTTGTCGCATCTTGCGGACGGACTGTGGTATGGCGTGGCCGGCGATTCGTCGTTCGCCACGACGGAACACTCGACCCTGTTGAAGGTACCGCACCATGAAGAAGACGCTCTTTCTCAACCCGCCCTCGTTTGAAGGTTTCGACGGCGGCGCCGGAGCGAGATACCAGGCCAAGCGCGAGGTGCGCTCGTTCTGGTACCCGACCTGGCTGGGACAGTTGGCGGCCATGGTGCCGGACTCCAAGCTGGTGGACGCGCCGGCGCGCGGCCAGTCGCTTGACGACGTCATCGCCATGGTGGGCGATTACGAATTGGTGGTGATCTATGCCAGCGCCGCCACCTACCGCTCGGAGGTCAAGGTGGCCGAGGCGCTGAAGGCGGCGAACCCCAAGCTGATGATCGGCATGGTCGGCGCCCATGTGGCGACGGTGCCCGAGCCGTCGCTGCTGGCCTCGACCGCCATCGACTTCATCGCCCGGCACGAGTTCGACTACACCATCGTCGAGATCGCCGAGGGCAAGCCGTTCGCCGAGATCGACGGCCTGACCTTCCGCGGCGCCGATGGCACGCCGGTCCATACCAAGGACCGCGCCCTGATCCATGACATGGACGCGCTGCCCTTTCCGGCGCCGATCTATCGCCGCGATCTGAGGATCGAGGACTATTTCATCGGCTATCTCAAGCATCCGTACATGTCGTTCTACACCGGGCGCGGTTGCCGGTCGAAGTGCAGCTTCTGCCTGTGGCCGCAGACCATCGGCGGCCACGTCTATCGCGCCCGCAGCGCCGCCCGGGTGATCGAGGAAGTGACCCAGGCCCGCGCCATGTTCCCCGAGGTCAAGGAATTCTTCTTCGACGACGACACCTTCACCGACGACCTGGAGCGGGTCGAGGAAGTCGCCCGCGGCATCGGCAAGCTGGGGATTCCGTGGTCCTGCAACGCCAAGGCCAACATTCCGCGCAAGACCCTGGAGGTACTGAAGGCCAACGGCTTGCGGGTGCTGCTGGTCGGCTACGAGTCCGGGGTGCAGGAGATCCTCAACAACGTCCGCAAGGGTCTCAGGCTCGACATCATGCGCAAGTTCTCGCAGGACTGCCACGATCTGGGCATCACCGTTCACGGCACCTTCATCCTGGGCCTGCCGGGCGAGACCAAG
This sequence comes from uncultured Rhodospirillaceae bacterium, assembly GCA_903901915.1. Taxonomy (GTDB): domain Bacteria; phylum Pseudomonadota; class Alphaproteobacteria; order Rhodospirillales; family Magnetospirillaceae; genus Phaeospirillum. The sequence continues at coordinate 21,607 of CAIUSV010000089.1, forward strand.
GAGACCATCAAGCAGACCCTGGCCTTCGCCAAGGAGGTCAACCCCCACACCCTTCAGGTGTCCATGGCGGCACCCTATCCCGGTACCGAGCTGTTCCAGCAGGCCATCGACAACGGCTGGTTCAAGCAGGGCAAGGACCTGCTGCGCGAAGACGGCTGGCAGATGGCTGCGCTGAACTACGAGCACCTGTCGTCGGAAGAGATCTTCAAGGGCGTCGCCGACTTCTACAAGGCGTTCTATTTCCGCCCCAGTAAGATCGGCGAGATTCTGTTGGAGATGATCTCCGACTGGGACATGATGAAACGCCGCCTGCGCGAAGGCGTCGAGTTCTTCAAATTCCTGCGCACCCGCGACGCCGAGGGCTGCTAGAGTTTCCCGCATTTAAGCTGAATCGGAAAATCGGGAAACTCTTGAGCCAGAGCGGCGTTTGAGCCATGAAAAAGCGCAGCTTTTTCGTACAACCAGAATCCGAGAGTGCTGCAGCTTCAAGCTGAAGCACTCTCGGGTACTTCCTAGGCTTCCTCGGCCGGCTTCGGCTTGGTGGCGCCCTCGACGAAGTGCCACGCCACCAACGCCCCCAAGCCCAGCAGCAGTTCGCGTCCGCGCTTGAGCAGCGAGACCGCCAGCGCCACCTCGGTGGGCAGGCCCAGCACGGCGCCGAAGATCATGTAGCCGCCTTCCTGTAGGCCGATGGCACCGGGAACCACGAAGGCGACCGAGCGGATGGCGAAGATGATGCTTTCCATCGCCAGGACGTCGGCAAGGTCGAGCGGGTGGCCAAGCAGACGCAGCGCCACCCAGGCTTCCAAAGCCCCGGCCAGCCACGCCATCAGGTGCCAGGCCACCGATGCGGCGATGCGCCCCTTGTTGTCATAGACCGCATGGATGGCGGCATGGACACCGGCATCGGCCTCGGGGGCGTCCCAGGTGGCGGGCATCAGCCGGGCGGGCAGGGTCTCGAGGAACCGCACCACGGACGAGCGTTGCAACGCCACGAAGGCGGCCAGACCGGGAACGCTGACCGCCAGCGCGATTACGCTCCAGCGGGTGACCTCGGATTCGGGATAGTGCCACAGCCACATGCCGACGCCCAGCAGACTGAAGAAGAATTGGGCGATAGCCTCGGCGGTGACGTCGACCACGACGATGGCACCGGCATCGGCCATGCGAAAGCCGTGGCGCGTCATCAGTCGGATGCCCACCATCTCGCCCGACAACGGCAGGAATCCGGCCAGTTCCCCGACGCCATCCCTGATCCAGCGTCCCATGACGAACAACCCGGCGCCGTGGCGCCGTTCGGGCTGCAGCGTCCACCAGCCGAGGCCGCACAGCCCCATCGGCAGCACATGATAGGCGGACAGGATGGCGATACCGCTCCAGCCGGCGGTTTCCAGCGCGCCGGAGACGTCGCCAAAGCCGTCACGCACCCACCACGCGACCCCAAGAATGGCGGCGATCAGCACGAAGCGCAGGGCGGCGGCCTTCATGGCCGTGCCGCCTCGGCGGCAAAGGTGGTAAGGCGGATGCCGAGGTCGCGCACCTTGGCGCGATTGCCGGCGTCGATCAGGGCCCGGTATTCGTCGGCCACCCGGTAATGCGGCGGCATGGGGCGGTGCTCCCAATGGCGGGTGGCGGGGTGGCAGTAAATCTCACTCAGCCCGTCGGGCAGGACGTCGAGAAACGAGCCTAGCCGTTCGGCGGTCATGGCGCCAGAGTCGTTGACGCCGAAGGCATAACGGTTGACCGTCAACCCCGCGGCCTCGGCCCGGCGGCGCATGCTTTGGCAACGGCGCCAGTGGAACAGGCCGTTGAACAGACGCAACCCCAGCCGGTCGCCGCGCGCCCGCCACGACCGCAGCGGCGGCTCCCACGGGATGCGGATGCCGGGGGCGCCGTACTCCACCGCCAGTTCCAACACCAGATCGAACACGGTGGGATGCTGGTGGTAGTGATGGTGGAAATCCACATAGCCCAGCGCCAAGCCGGTGCGTTTGAACAGCTCGAACTGGGCGCGCATCTCGGCGCTTACCTGACGGCGCACCTCGGGGCGGAGAAAGATGCGGGTGCCGAGACGGACCAGATCCAGGGTGAAGCGTCCGTCGCCGTTCACCAGATCGGGAATCTCGGACGGCGTCAGGGCGGGGATGCCGTCCACCAGGGTCACATGCAGCCCCACCGACAGGGCTGGCAGCCGCCGGGCGCGCTCGACGGCGTCGTCGCGGGCGGCCTCGGTCACCATCAGGCTGGCGGCGGTCAGGATGCCGTTGACGTGACCGTCCTCGACCGCGTCGTTGACCGGTTCCGACCGGCCGAAATCGTCGGCGGTAACAATCAGTCGCTTGCTCAAGTCCGTGGCTTTCCGATCAGGTGGAACAGCGCCGGCAGCGCCACGAAGGTGGCGGCCACCGACAGGGCCAGCGCGATGAACAGCAACTGTCCCATGGAGGCGGTGCCGAGATGGGGCGATATCGCCAGACTGCCGAACGCCGATCCGGTGGTCAGCGCGCTGAACAACACCGCCCGCGTGGTGGGCGATTGCAGATGGTCGGTGACGCCGTTGCGCCAGTTGACGACGAAATAGATGTTGAAGGCGACGCCGATACCCAGCAGCAGCGGAAGAGCGATGACATTGGCGAAGTTGAGGGCGATACCGGCCAGGCGGGCGGCGACCACCGTCGCCATCGCCCCGATCAGCAGCGGCGCCAGCACCAGAGCCGAATCCAGCACCCGGCGCAGCATCAGTCCCAGCAGCAGGCCGATGGCGCCCAGCGCGCCCAGGCCGGCGAAGGCGAAGGCCTCGATCACCACCCGGCCCGACTGTTCCATGGAAATGGGGGCGCCGCTCACCTCGGGGGTGATGGTGGTGATCGCCTCGGCGAAGCGGACACGGGCGGCCTGATCCTGCATGCTGTCCTTGGGCAGCACCTGGACGCGGGCGCGGCCGTCGGCGGCGACCCAGTCGCGCACCAGCTGGGGCGGCAGCGCGGCCCGTGTCAGTGGTCCGACATCGAGCGACGTGCGCAGGCTGTTGACCAGGGTCCCCAGGCCCGAGGCCAGTGCGCGTTGCAGCTCCGTCGCGGCGGCGGGGCCGGCGGCGGCGACCTTGCGAAGATGGCCGGCCAACCGCTGCGACGGCTCGTGGCCGGGGGCGACGGCGGCCAGCTGCTCCGCCACCTTAGCGATGGCCGCGATCAGCTCGTCCGGCGAGGGCGGCGGCAGCACCGCCGGGGGCGACAGGGTCGGCCCCAGCACCGTGGCGACATCGGCGATGATCGCCAGCTTTTCATCCTGCTGTTCGGGCACGAAGGTTTCCACCGTCATGGTCCGGCGCACCAGGGCCAAGGCGTCGAAGCGGGCGGCCAGCGCCACCGCGTCCTCCACCGAGGGGGCGAGGGCTTCGACGGCGTAGACCCCCGAATCGGGGTCCTTGGCGAGGTCGAGGAAGGTGGAGACCGCCTCGGCCTTGGGATCTTGCAGATGCAGCGGATCGAAATCCAGCGGCAGCACCGGCAGCAGCGCCGCCCCGGCCAGCGCCAGCATGGTGGCGACACCGACGACGGCCTTGGCGTTGCGTTGCAGCCAGGAATCGGCGGCGGCCAGCTTCAGGCCGACCGGTTCCTTCTCGGCGCGCGCGCCGATCAGCGCCAGCAGTGCCGGCAGGACGGTGAAGTCCACCACCAGGGCGATCAGCATGCCGCCGCCGGCGATCAGCCCCAATTGCGACACCCCGGTATAGGCGGTGGGCAGGAACGACAGGAAACCGACGGCGGTAGCCACCGCCGCCAGCGACAGCGGCGCCGCCATGGTGCCGGCGCAGGCCAGCATGGCGGCGGGGGCATCCTCGCCCGAGCGGAAACGTTCGTTGCGGTAGGCGGTGACGAACTGGATGGCGAAATCCACCGCGATGCCGACGAACATCACCGCGAAGGCGACCGAGATGGGATTGAGGCTGCCGACGGTGGCGGCGGCGAAGGCGGCGGTGGCGGCCAGCCCGACCACCAGGCTGGCCATGATCGCCAGCACCACCCGGGCCGAGCGCACGCCCCAGAACAGCAGTCCCAGCACCGCCGCCAACGACAGCGGCGCCGAAATCTCGACGCCGGCGGCCACGGTGGCGAAATTGGCGTCGGCCAGTGCCACCGAGCCGGTAAGGCGCACGCGATAGCCGTTTTCCGCCGTCAGGCCGATGGTGCGGGCGGTGTCGCGGATGAAGATGGCGGCGTCGGCGCCGGCCTCCAACTCGCTGTAGTCCAGCGCCACCTGTGCCAGCAGGAAGCGCCGGGGGCTGTCGCGATTGGACCCGGCGGCCATCAGGCTCTGCCAGTCGGCGTAGTCCGGCTTGCGCCCGTCGGCGAGGGCGGCGGCGGCGGTGTCGATCTGGTTGAGCAACGGCTCGATGTCGGTGGGGCTGGCTTGGCCGTGGGCGACGCCTTGCAGGATCAGGTCCACCGAGGCCAGCAGGCCGCGCAACGACGGGTCGCGCGCCACCGCGCCCAGCAGCGGCTGCGACTGGATCAGCCGGTCGGACAGGTCGGTCAACTCGGCGGGTGACAGGAACAGCAGTCCGTTGCGGCGGAAGAAGGCTTCCTCGGTCGGGCGGTCGGCGTGCTTGATCGGGCCCTTGCCGGCGATCAACGCCGCTTTCAGCCGTTCGACGGCTTCTTCCGCCAGTTCCGGCGTCGGCCCGTCGAGTACGATGGCCAGACGGTCGATGCTTTGGGGGAAGGCGTGGTCAATGGTGCGTTCGGCGCGGCGGAACGCCAAGTCGGACGAGATCAGCTTGGACTCGTCGGTATCGATGGTCAGATGGGTGACGGCATAGGCACCCATCAGCACCGCCAGCCCCGCGGCGGCGATCACCACCACCAGCGCGTGCCGCCAGCACCAGCCCACGATCGACACCGCCAGTCGCCGCAACATGCCCGTCCCATCCGTTCACGAGAAACCGAGGCCGGACTTTGCCCGGATGCGGCCATAAGGGCAAGCGTCTGGTGGCCGGTCAGCCGCCGCCGTCGAGGTCCCGGGGGCGGACGAAACGTTCCAGCCGGCCGCATCCATCCTCCAATTCCGCCCAGCGGTCGATGTCGAGGTCGATTTCGGCCAGGGCGCAGGTGGGGAACTTCTCGGCCAGCCGGTCAAGCGCCCCGGCATCGCCGTGGTGCCCGACCAGCGTCTTCGCCAGCCGTTCGATGCCGGGGTTGTGTCCGATCAGCATCACCGAGCCGACATGGTCGTCCACCTTGCGCAGGCGGTCGAGCATCTCGCCGCGGGTGGCCAGGTAAAGGACGTTCTCGATGGCCGCCGAGGTGCCTTCCATGGCGGTCTCGACGATGTCCCAGGTGGCCCGGGTGCGGGTGCTGGTGGAGATCAGCGCCAGCGCCGGCCGAATGCCGGCCCCGGCCATGAATTGGGCCATCCGCCTTGCCGCGCGCCGGCCGCGCTCGTCCAGCGGGCGCTCTGCATCGTCGAGGTCGGGATTGTCCCGACTGGCCTTGGCGTGGCGGAGCAGAAAGAGTTTTCTCATTACCGTAACCCGCGAGGACCTGACAGGAAGCCCCCAAGCATATATAAAAGACGGCCGGGACGCCATGCCCGGAGCATCGGAGACACGTCGTGAATCAATTGAAGGCTGTCGAGGTTTCCGCCATCGACATCGAGTCGAAGGAACGCTTCATCAACCGCGAACTGTCCTGGCTGGCGTTCAATGGCCGCGTGATCGACGAAGCCTTCAATCACCATCATCCTCTGTTGGAACGACTGCGCTTCCTGTCGATATCGGCGGCGAACCTGGATGAGTTCTACATGGTTCGCGTCGCCGGTCTGAAGGGGCAGGTCGATGCCGGGGTGATGACCACCAGCCAGGACGGTCTGACCCCGGCCCAGCAACTAAGCGCCATCAACCGCGAGGCGGCGGACCTGCTGGGCGAGCAGAAGCGGTGCTGGCGCGAACTGAAGGAAGAGATCCGCGCCGCCGGCATCGCCGTCATCGACCGCGCCGAATTGTCCAAGGCCGACATGAAATGGCTGGAAAGCCGCTTTATGGAACACGTCTTTCCGGTGTTGACGCCGCTGGCCATCGATCCGGCGCATCCTTTCCCGTTCCTGCCCAACGGCGGTTTCGCCCTGGTGCTGCACCTGTTCCGGCTCGACGATGGCGAGGTGCTGCGCGCCCTGTTGCCCCTGCCCAGCCAGGTCGAGCGCTTCACCCGGCTGCCGGGGTCGGCGATCCGTTTCCTGCCGCTGGAAGAATTCGTCCTGCTCTTCCTCGACCAGATCTTTCCGGGGTTCCGCATGGAAGCCCAGGGGCTGTTCCGGGTTATCCGCGATTCCGAGATGGATATCGACGAAGAGGCCGAGGATCTGGTCCGGGTGTTCGAGACCGCGCTGAAGCGCCGACGCCGGGGCAACGTCATCCGCCTGACCTTCAACGACGGCATTCCCGAGGATCTGCGGACCCTGGTGATCGCCGAAATGCATGTGGACGAAGGCGATGTCTTCCAGATCGACGGTCTGCTCGGGCTGGTCGATACCAAGAAGCTGATCGTCGATGAACGCCCCGACCTGTTGTTTCCGCCCTACAACGCCCGCTTCCCCGAACGGGTCCGCGACTTCGGCGGCGACTGCTTCGCCGCCATCCGCAAGAAGGACATCGTCGTCCACCATCCGTTCGAGAGCTTCGACGTGGTGGTACAGTTCATCCGCCAAGCGGCGCGCGATCCCCAGGTGGTGGCGATCAAGCAGACGCTGTATCGCACCAGCGCCGACAGCCCCATCGTCAAGGCGCTGGTCGAGGCCGCCGAGGCCGGCAAGTCGGTGACCGCCATGGTCGAACTCAAGGCCCGCTTCGACGAGGAGGCCAATATCCGCTGGGCCCGCGACCTGGAACATGCCGGCGCCCAGGTGGTGTTCGGCTTCCTGGAATTGAAGACCCACGCCAAGATTTCATTGGTGGTGCGGCGCGAGAGCGGCACCTTGGTGTCCTACGTTCATTTCGGCACCGGCAACTATCATCCCATCACCGCCAAGATCTATACCGACCTGTCGTTCTTCACCTGTGATCCGGTGCTGTGCCGCGACGCCGCCAAGACCTTCAACTACATGACCGGCTATGCCACCCCCGAGAAAATGGAAAGCCTGGTCATCGCGCCGATTCACCTGCGCAAGAAAATCCTGTCGCTGATCGACGACGAGATCGACAACGTCAAGGCCGGGCGGCCCGGCGCCATCTGGGCCAAGATGAATTCGCTGGTCGATCCGCAGCTGATCGACGCGCTCTATCGCGCTTCGGTGGCGGGGGTGAAGATCGATCTGGTCATCCGCGGCATCTGCTGCCTGCGGCCGGGCGTGCCCGGCCTGTCGGACAACATCCGGGTGAAAAGCATCGTCGGGCGTTTCCTCGAACATTCGCGCATCATCTGTTTCGGCAACGGCCATCGCCTGCCGTCGCGCCATGCTCGGATCTATATCTCCTCCGCCGACTGGATGGCGCGCAACATGGACTGGCGGGTGGAATCCTTCGTCCCCATCGAGAATTCGACGGTGCACCGTCAGATTCTCGACCAGATCATGGTCGCCAACTTCAAGGATCACGCCCAGTCGTGGCTGTTGCGGCCGGACGGCGCCTATCAACGCCTGGAGGCCGAGGAGGGGGCGTTCAGCGCCCACACCTACTTCATGACCAACCCGTCACTTTCCGGTCGCGGCAGTGCCCTGGAGCGGGGCCGCAAGCCGAAGCTCCAGATCGAACCCCCGACATAGAAGATCCGCCATGAAAATCCAGCTCCGTCAGGAGCCCATCGGTATCGTCGATATCGGGTCGAATTCCATTCGGCTGTGCGTCTATGACGTCGCCCATCGGGTGCCGGTGCCGCTGTTCAACGAGAAGGCGGTGTGCGGGCTGGGCCAAGGGCTGGGAGCCAGCGGCCGGCTCAATCCCGAGGGTGTCGAGGCGGCGTTGGCGGTGGTCGGCCGCTTCGTCGCCCTGTGCGGGGCGATGGGGGTGGGGCGGCTCGACGTGCTGGCCACCGCGGCGGTGCGCGACGCCGCCGACGGCGACACCTTCGTCCGCGAGGTGGAGCGGCGTTACGGCACCGCCATCAAGGTGCTGTCCGGCGGGCAGGAGGCCAAGATGGCGGCCATGGGGGTGCTGTGCGGCACTCCCGACGCCGACGGCATCGTCGCCGACCTGGGCGGTGGATCGCTGGAACTGGTGACCGTCCAGGATCGCGATTTCGGCCAGCATGTCACCATGCCGCTGGGGCTGTTGCGGCTGGCCGAGGCCTCGGGTGACGACCGGGAGCGGGCCGGCGCCATCGTCACCCGTCATCTCAGGAAAATTCCCTGGTTGGCCGAGGGGGCGGGGCGCAACCTCTACGCCGTCGGCGGCGCCTGGCGCTCCATCGCCCGGATCTGTATTTCCCAGACCCAGCACCCGCTGACGGTGTTGGACAACTTCTCGCTGGATGCGCGCGAGGCGTTGCGCATCCTCGATCTGGTGTCGAGTCAAAGCCGCAAGTCGCTGGAAAAGATCCCCGGCATATCGCGCAAGCGGCAGGGCGGCCTGCCGCTGGCCGCCCTGGTGCTGGAAAAGGTGGTGCGCGCCGTCGTGCCGTCGCGGCTGGTGTTTTCCATCTACGGCATGCGCGAGGGCCAGTTCTTCAAGCGTCTGCCCGACCGGCTGAAGGCCGAGGACCCGCTGCTGGCGGTGTGCCGGCATCTGGCGGCGCTGCATTCGCGCTTCCCCGAGCACGGCGACGAATTGCTGGCCTGGATGGCGCCGCTGTTTCCCGGCGAATCGACGCGCGAGGCCCAGTTGCGTCACGCCGCCTGTCTGGTGTCCGACATCTTCTGGAACGAGCATCCCGATTACCGCGCCGAGCAGGCGTTCCTGCGCATCCTGCGACTGCCGTTCATGGGGGTGGGGCATCGCCATCGCGCCGCCATCGCCTTTGCCGTCTACGGCCGCTATCAGGGCGACGACGATTCGCCGGTGGTGGCCGGGGCCATCCAGCTGGTGACGGAAGAGGCGTTGCGCCGCGCCCGTATCGTCGGTCTGGCGTTGCGGCTGGCCCACACCCTGTCCGGCGGTGCTCCCAACCTGTTGCGTCAGACCCGGCTGGTGGTCGAGGACGGCTATCTGGTGTTGGAGGTGCCGGCCGACAATCCCGCCTTCGCCATCGAGACCGACCGCAGCTTCGATCGCCTCGCCCGCGCCCTGGGCTGCGAGGCGCTGGTGTTCCGGCGGATGAAGTGACCAGGATTTTCATCGATGGCGACGCCTGTCCGGTCAAGGACGAGGTCTTCAAGGTGTCGGGGCGCTATGGGCTGCCGGTGACGGTGGTGGGGAATTCCTGGCTGCGGCTGCCCGCCGACCCGCTGCTGAGCATGGTGGTGGTGGCCGAGGGCGCCGATGCCGCCGACGATCGCATCGTCGAACTGATCGAGGCCGGCGACATCTGCGTCACCAACGATATTCCGCTGGGGGGACGCTGCCTGGCCAAGGGGGCGTTGGCGCTGCGGCCCAATGGCAAGGAGTTCACCGAGTCCACCATCGGCGATGCCCTGGCGACCCGCGAACTGATGAATGCACTGCGCGAGACCGGAATCGTCACCGGCGGACCGGCGCCGTTTGCCCGGCAAGACCGCTCGCGTTTCCTGTCGGCGCTGGACACCATGGTCCATCGGGCGCGGCGGCTGCGGCCGGACTGACCCGGCAATTATTGCCCGAACCGGCGGCCGGGCGGCCCCCTCTTCGCGGGCTTATCGGAATAAATATAATACAAATCAATACGTTGCCTGTGTCGGCATGATCATTGCTTTGGGCTGGAGTCAAGAGTTGATCGGCTGACTGCCGAAAACCGGAGATTCCGCCATGACCGCTTCCACCGGCCTGTCCGCCCTGCCATCCGCGCTTGCCGCCCTGTTGACCAAATATGGCGGCGCCCCGGCATCCGGCGCCAACGACTCCGCCGCCGGCTCGGCCGCTGCCGGAAGGACGGCCACGGTGGCGGGTGGGGCGCTTGGCGCCGATCCCGCCTTCACCCTGGCGCTTGGCCAGCATGACGCCGGCAACGCCTTGATCGGCTACAATCACCTGGCCCAGACCGGCCGCCAGTTCGAGAGCGAGATGGCGGCGCTGGAGACCCCGGCCCATGCCGTCGGCGGGGGCAATGGTTCGGTTTCGGTCGAGGTCCAGCAACTGGCCCAGGCCCAGGCGCTGACCAGCGGCCCGTTCGGTGATGCCGATCAGGTCTCGCTGGGGACCGGCACCCTGTCCATCGAGACCGGCACGGTTGATGCCGCCACCGGTGCCTTTACCGCCGCCGCCTCGCCGGTCAATATTCCCATCGCCAACGGTTCACTCAACGACATCGTCGCCGCCATCAATTCCGCCAACGCCGGGGTTAGCGCCTCGGTGGTGGAGGAGGGGGGCGGCTATGCCCTTCATCTGGTCGGCAGCGAAACCGGCGCCGCCCAGGCGTTCCGCATCCAGGGGCTGGCGGAACTGGCCTATGATCCCGCCCATGCCGAAGCCTCGCCGCTGGCCACCGTGGCCACGGCCCAGGATGCGCTGTACGCGGTCGATGGCGGGCAGTTCCGCTATCCGTCCAATAGCGACGTGCCGGTGGCGATCGGCGCCCGGGCGAACTTCGCCGCCGTCGGGACCGTCACCGTGGCGCGTTCGGCGCTGCCCGACGAGGTGCGCAAGCTGGTCGATACCTTCAACGGCATGCAAAAGACCATTATCGGTTTGACGGGTAAGAGCGGCGAGCTGGAAAAGGACGCCAACCTCGCCGCCGGGCTGTTCAAGAACCTGGGGGACGCCGCCACCGCGAGTTTCGCCGGTGCCGGCAAGTTCTCGCAACTGGCCGATGTCGGCGTGTCGGTTCAGTCGAACGGAACATTGGCGATCAATCAGGTCACCCTTGATTCCGCCGTCCTGGGCGATTCCTCCGGGCTGCAGTCACTGATCAATCAGGTGTCGGCCGCCATGGCCGAGGCGGTGGCGCCCTATACCAAGTCGGGCGGCAGCCTCGCGTCCCAGGTGTCGCTGCTGAGCGCGCTGATGGTGCGGGGCGGCAATTCCCTGGTGGATTATCTCGACGGTTCCGCTTCGTCTTCATCGCAGACCGGCCAAGGAGGCGGTGGCGGTCTGGCCTCCTATCTCGGCGGCGGCCGATCTTCTGGCGCCAGCGGCGCGCAGAACGATCTGGTGTCGTATCTGGATGGCACCAACACCGGGACCTCGGGCCTCGCCTCGCTGCTGTCGAGCAATACCGGCTGATCAGCGGCACCCTCGTGCGGCGGGCGGGGCGCTCCGCGTTCCCGCGGCTTCACGATTTGCCGAACAACGCCAAAAGGCGCCACGACAATGTCGTGACGCCACACTCTCGCGGCTGACGCAGGCTGATCCGGCCGGAGCGATCCGGCCGAAAAATCCTAGAAGCCCTCGCGCTCCAGGCGCTTGCGCTCCAGCTTACGGGCGCGCCGAACCGCCTCGGCCTTTTCACGGGCGCGGCGTTCCGAAGGCTTCTCGTAATTGCGGCGAAGCTTCATCTCGCGGAAAACCCCTTCGCGCTGCATCTTCTTTTTGAGCGCCTTCAGGGCCTGATCGACATTGTTGTCACGAACGAGAACTTGCACGTTTCGCCACCGCTCCTCTAGGCTGGAAAAGTACCCCTTCGCACGGCATCTCTACCGTCCGGGAGGAGGGTTGATAGCACAGCGTCGGGCGCTTGTGAAGGGGATTGGGAGATTCGGACCGCATGTCGATTTTGAAGATCGCCCGCATGGGCCATCCCATCCTCGCCGGGCGGGCGCAAGCGGTGATCGATCCCGCTCGCCCGGAGGTCCAGCGGCTGATCGATGACATGATCGCGACCCTGGACGATATCGGTGGCGCCGGGCTGGCGGCGCCCCAGGTGCATGTGCCCCTGCGCCTGGTGATTTTCCGGGTGTCGCCCGGCCGCGCCGGTGGCGAGGAGGTGCCTCTCGGCGTGCTGATCGATCCCATCGTCGAACCGCTCGACGACGAGACGCAAACGGCGTACGAAGGGTGCCTGTCGCTGCCGGGTCTGTTGGGGGCGGTGCCCCGCTTCGCCCGGGTGCGCTATCGCGGATTGGACCGGGACGGCGAACCCGTCGATCAGGTGGCCGAGGGGTTCCACGCCCGCGTGGTACAGCACGAGTGCGATCATCTGGACGGCATCCTTTATCCCAAGCGGATGGCCGACCTGGGAAAATTCGGTTTCGTCGAGGAACTTCGCCAGAACCGGGACGAGGGAGGCTGACTATGGATATGAGCCGGATGAAGGATCAGTTGGTGACGGCGGCGCTTTCCCACGCCGCCTTCGACGGCTGGTCCAACGCGGCGCTGGCCGGGGCGGCGCGCGACCTGGATTTCGATCCCACCCTGCCGGCACGGTTGTTTCCCGGCGGGCCGGCCGAGGCGGTGGCCCATCTGGTGGCGTTCGCCGACCGTGCCATGGCCGCTGACATGGAGGCACATGGCGTCAAGGGCCGCAACACCGGTGACAAGGTGTTCCTTGCCATTCAGTTGCGGCTGGAGCGGTGGGGCAGTCATCGCGAGGCGATCCGCCGTGCCACCTCGCTGCTGTCGCTGCCACGGAATCTGGGACTGGCGGTACGGCTGACCTGGGCCACCGCCGACGCCATCTGGCGTGCCTCCGGCGATTTGTCGCACGATTTCTCGTGGTACACCCGGCGCGCCACCCTGGCGGCGGTCTATTCCGCTACCTTGCTGTATTGGCTGGACGATGGATCGGAGGGGGCGGCCGATACCTGGGCGTTCCTGCGCCGCCGGCTCGCCGAAATCGGCAGCCTGCCACGGCTGGGCGAGCGGCTGGCCGGGCTGGTGGGCGGCGTCAAGGCGCCGGCGCGGCGCTGGGGCGTGCCGGGGCGCTCGTCAGCGCCGGGCGGTTGACAGCACCTGGACGATCTTTTCCTTCAGGGCCGGCGGCAACACCGGCTTGGCCAGGAAGGCCTCGACATTGAGGTCGCGCGCGCGCGCCACCGTCGCCGCATCGGAATGAGCCGTCAGCAGGATCACCGGCATGGCGCCGCCGTGCGGCAGGCCGCGCAACGACCTGACGAAACCGAAGCCGTCCACCGGGCGCATCTGAACGTCGCAGATCACCACGTCGGGCAATTCGCGCTCGGCCATTTCCAGGCCCGATGTCCCATCATGGGCTTCGACCACGGTGCCGACACCGATCTGCTGGAGCATCTTCCGGACGATGGTCCGGACGAATTCCTGATCATCGATCACCAGGACCTTCACCGTACCCAGATCAATCGCGACGGCCATCGAATGCTCTCTCCCGCAGGCGTCGGCTTCATCAACCCGCCGAGGGTAGCAGAGTGACCGGAAAAACCAAGACGGCGAAGGTATAAGGGGCTATTGGTTCGCCGCCCGCGGTTGATCCGCTCCCGCCCGTTCCCGTGCCGCCTTGCGGCCGGCATCGAATGCCCGCTTGTTGACCTCGACCATGGCCGGCTTGCGCTCGCGGAACCGGCCGACGATCTGCTCTTCCAGCTCGTCGGCGGGAAACGGCAGGAAATCGGCGATGGCGCCCAGCATGATGGTGTTGACCAGCCGAAGGTCGCCAAGGTCGCGGGCGATGGCACCGGCATCGAAGTCGTAGACGGTGACGCCCGCCGCCCGCATCTGGGCCACCGGATCGTCGGGGTATTTGAACAGCCCCATCGAGACCACCGGCGGCACCAGCCGGATGGTGTTGACCATGGCGACGCCGCCGGGGCGCAGCATGTCGGTCCAGCGCGACGCCTCGGCGACCTCGAAGGCGACCAGGATGTCGGCGGTACCGGGCGAGATCACCGGCGACAGCACCCGCTTGCCGAACCGCACATGGCTGGTGACGACGCCACCGCGCTGGGCCATGCCGGCCACTTCGGACTTCTTGCAATCGAAGCCCTTGGAGACGGCGGTCTGGGCCAGAATTTCGGCGGCGGTCATGACGCCCTGGCCGCCGGTGCCGCAGACCAGGATGTTGGTTATCACGTTGGTCATTGCTTGTGCCCCTCAATCGCCGGGCGCGCGCCGTGGCGCGCTTGGCTCCTCCGCTTCGCTCCGGGCGCCTCAATGGCGCCGCGCTCGCTTTGCTCGCTCATGTCAGCACTCCCTATTGCACGGCCGCGATCGGCTGGGCCGGTACGATCGCCTTGGGGCCGCACGATTCGACGCACATGTGGCAGCCGGTGCACATGGCGGTGTCGATGGTGGTGAACTTCAGCTGGTTGACCTTGCCGTCGGCGCGGACCTTGGACTCCGAGCGTTTGACCGTGATCGCCGGGCAGCCGACGTTGACGCAGTTGCCGCAGCCGGTACAGTCCTCGTCGACCACGCGGTACGGTTTGATCTTCTCGTAGAATTCCGACAGGACGCAGGGGCGGTCGGTGATGATGACCGACGGCTCGGCGATTTCGGTTTCTTCCTTGATGGTCTTGAACACCACCGGCAGCATGTAGGGGTCGATCTTGCGGATGCGTTCGGGCTTGACCCCCAGGGCCTCGACCAGCTTGACGAAATCGACGCGCGGCGCGTCGCCGCCCTTCAATCCCTTGCCGGTGCCGGCGTGGTGCTGGCCGCCGGTCATGCCGGTGGTGCGGTTATCGAGGATCAGAGCGGTGACGTTGCCCCGGTTGTAGACGATATCGAGCAGGCCCTGCATGCCCATGTGGAGGAAGGTGGAATCGCCGATCACCGCGATGACCGCCTTGTCCTTGGTCTCTTCCGAGCGCGCCTTGTCCATGCCGAGAGCGATGCCCATGGAGGCGCCCATGGAGATGGTGCTGTCAAGCGCGTTCCAGGGATGACCGGCGCCCAGGGTATAGCAGCCGATGTCGCCCGAGATCTGGACCTTCTTACGCATGCGGGCCAGCGAGTAGTACACGCCCATGTGGGGACAGGCGGCACACATGGTCGGCGGCCGTGGGAACGGCTCGAACTTGGGGTAGGCCGAGGCCGGCGGAACGGGGTCGCCGAGAAAGCCCTTGATCGCCGGAATCAGGATATCGGGGGTCAGTTCGCCCAGTCGCGGCAGCAGATCCTTGCCGTGGACCTTGAGGCCGGCGGCCTTGAGGTCGCGCTCCATCAGCGGCTCGGTCTCCTCGACCACCACGATCTTGTCGGCCAGCCCCGCCAGCTTTTCCGCCAGCGCCACCGGTACCGGATAGGTGAAGCCCAGCTTCAGCACCGGCGCGTCGGGAAAGCTTTCGCGCACATGCATATAGGCCGGTCCGGCGGTGATGAAGCCGATCCGGCGGTCGCTGCCCGGCTCCAGCCGGTTGAACGGCGATGCCTCGGCCAAGGTTTGCAGCTTGCCTTCGCGGGCGATCTGATCGGGCAGCCGGCCCTTGGCATTGCCCGGCGTCATCACCCAGCGCTTCGCGTCGGGGGTGAAGCCGGTGATGGCGTGGGGCGAACGCTCGCCCACCTCGACCACCGCCTTGACGTGGCAGACCCGCGTGGTCAGGCGCAGGATCACCGGCGTGTTGTAGGATTCCGACAGCTCGAAGGCGTATTTCGCCATCTCGTAGGCTTCCTGGGAATCCGCCGGCTCCAGGATCGGCACATGGGCGAAGCGGCCCCAATAGCGGGAGTCCTGTTCGTTCTGCGATGAACTCAGGCCGACGTCGTCGGCCACCGCGATCACCAGGCCGCCGACCACGCCGGCGACGGTGACGGTCATGAAGGCATCGGAAGCGACGTTCATTCCCACATGCTTCATGGCGCAGAACGACCGCGCGCCCGACATGGCGCCGCCGATGGCGACTTCCAGCGCGACCTTCTCGTTCACCGACCATTCGGCGTAGAGATCGGGATAAAGCGACAGGCTTTCCAGAATCTCGGTGGATGGCGTTCCGGGATAGGCGGTGGCGATCCGGGCGCCGGCCTCCCACACCCCTCGGGCGATGGCGTCGTTACCCGACAACAGAAGGCGCGACTGCGGACTGGCCTGAACGGCAACGGACATGAACGGCTCCTCGATTCTCTCGACCCAGTTCGCGCCGCGGCGGGGATGCCCCTCTGGTTCCGGCGGAACGGGCGAAGCCTACCATCGTCATGGTTCCGACCGGAAGGGGAATGCGCGGCCTTGCGCTACAAAACGGGATGCTTTCGTCGCTCCGGCCGTATCAGATCCAGCGGCCGTCACGGGTCAGGCGGGCGAGGTGGTCGCGGGCGATGGCATGCACCGTGCGCGCCGCGATGGACAAGGGCCGCCCCATGGCATGAGCCAGCGAGATGGTGCGTTCGATGGCGGGATTGTCGATGCGCAGGCAGGCCAGCCCCTCGGCCCCCGAGCCCGAGCGGGCATAGCGTTCCGACAGCACGGTGAAGCCGGCGCCTTCGGCCACCAACGCCTTGATCTGTTCCAGGGCGTCGATTTCCATGACCACGTCAAGGCTGGCGCCGCCGGCCAGGGCGGCGCGCTCGACCTCGGCGCGCACGCCATGGGGCAGGCCCGGCAGGATCAGCGGCAGCCCCAGCACGGCGGCAAGCTCGATCTCGTCGCGCCCCGCCACCAGCTCCGAGCCGGCGGCGGCGACCAGCGCGAGGCGTTCGCGGGCGACGAAGTGGGTGGCCAGGCCGGGCGGATGTTCGGCGCCGAACACCAGGGCCATGTCGACCTCGCCCGACAGCACCCATTCCAGCATGTGGCCCGACAGTCCTTCCACCACCCGCAGCCGGATGGCGGGAAAGCGTCGCCGTACCTCCAGTGCCAGCGGCACCGTCAGCACTGGTCCCAGCGAGGTGGGAATGCCGATCACCGCCGGCCCCGACGGCGCCGCCTCCAGCCCCCTGATCTCGTCGCGCAGTCCGGACATCTGCTCGACCAGCGCCGCCGCCCGGGCGGCGAGGCGCTGGCCGCTTTCGGTGGGCACCACACCGCGGGCGGTGCGGTGGACCAGGGCGCAGCCGAATTCCTCTTCCAGCCGCTTGAGGTGCAGACTAAGCGCCGGCTGGGCCACCCGCAATTCCGCCGCCGCCCGCGTCAGCGAGCCGTGTTCGACGATGCCGAGAAAGTACTTCAGTTGTCGCAGGTCCATGGCGACGTATAATCGTACGTTATGGGTCCTATAGAAAAGATATTTTTCTCATGATGGCTCGATTGCGCCATGGTGGCGGGCAATCATCCAACCAAGCAAACGGGAGCGACACGCCGTGCAGAAGATCAAGTGGGAAGACCCCTTTCTCCTCGAAGACCAGCTCAGCGAGGACGAGAAGCTGATCCGCGATTCGGCCTTCGCCTACTGTCAGGAGAAGTTGCAGCCGCGCGTGATCTCCGCCTTCCGCGAGGAACGCTTCGACCGCGAGATCATGAACGAGATGGGCGAGCTGGGCCTGCTGGGGCCGACCATTCCCGAGGAATACGGCGGGGCCGGCGTCAACCACGTCGCCTACGGTCTGATCGCCCGCGAGGTGGAAAGGGTCGATTCCGGCTATCGCTCGGCCATGAGCGTGCAGTCGTCTCTGGTGATGCATCCCATCTACGCCTACGGCACCGAGGCGCAGAAGAAGAAGTACCTGCCCAAGCTCGCCACCGCCGAGCTGATCGGCTGCTTCGGCCTGACCGAGCCGGATGCCGGTTCCGATCCCGGCGGCATGCGGACGCGGGCCAAGAAGGTGGACGGCGGCTATCTGCTGTCGGGCACCAAGATGTGGATCACCAATTCCCCGGTGGCCGACATCGCCATCGTCTGGGCCAAGTCCGACGCCCATGAAGGCAAGATCAAGGGCTTCATCGTCGAGCGCGGCACCAAGGGGTTCTCCACCCCCAAGATCGAGGGCAAGCTCAGCCTGCGCGCCTCGGTCACCGGCGAAGTGGTGCTGGACGAGGCCTTCGTCCCCGACGAAAATCTGATGCCCGAGGTTTCCGGCCTGCCCGGCCCGTTCGGCTGTCTCAACAAGGCCCGCTACGGTATCGCCTGGGGCGTGATCGGCGCCGCCGAGTTCTGCTGGCACGCCGCGCGCCAATACACCATGGACCGCAAGCAGTTCGGCCGCCCGCTGGCCGCCAACCAGATTCCCCAGCTCAAGCTGGCCAACATGATGACCGAAATCACCCTGGGCCTTCAGGCCTGCCTGCGGGTCGGCCGCATGATGGACGAGGGAAGCTGGTCGCCGGAAGCGGTGTCGCTGATCAAGCGCAACAATTGCGGCAAGGCCCTGGATATCGCCCGCATGGCGCGCGACATGCACGGCGGCAACGGCATCTCGGAGGAATTCCAGGTTATCCGCCACATGGTCAACCTGGAGACCGTCAACACCTACGAGGGTGCCCACGACGTCCATGCCCTGATCCTGGGCCGTGCCCAGACCGGCATCCAGGCGTTCTCGTAACGGAAGGATTGGTACGGTGAAACTGCTCGTCTCGATCAAGCGGGTAATCGACTACAACGTCAAGATCCGGGTCAAGGGCGACCAGACCGGGGTAGAGACGGCCAACGTCAAGTTCTCGATGAATCCGTTCGACGAGA
>CAIUSV010000090.1 GCA_903901915.1 uncultured Rhodospirillaceae bacterium
ACCATGGGCGCGGCCTTCCTGGTGATGTGGCCGGTGCTCTATACCGATGTCAACGAGACCTGGACCCTGGCCTCGCGCCGCCAGCGTCTTCTGGTCGGGGCGGCGGGCATCATGGCCGAATTGGCGGTGGCGGCCTGGGCGACCCTGTTGTGGGCCTTCCTGCCCGAGGGGGCGTTGCGCCAGGGCGTCTTCGTCCTGGCCGCCTTCACCTGGGTGTCGTCGCTGGCCATCAATATGTCGCCGTTCATGCGCTTCGACGGTTACTTCCTGGCCATGGACGCGCTGGAATTGCCCAACCTGCACCCTCGGGCCTTCGCCATGGCGCGGTGGTGGCTGCGCGAAGTGCTGTTCGATCTTGGCGAACCGGCGCCGGAAGCCATGGACGTCCATCGAAGCCGGGCCATGGTGGCCTTCGCCTTCGCCGTCTGGATCTACCGTCTGGTGCTGTTCCTCGGCATCGCCGCCTTGGTCTATCATTTCTTCATCAAGGCGGTGGGCGTGCTGCTGTTCGCCGTCGAGATCGGTTGGTTCGTGTTCCTGCCCATCTGGAATGAGGTGAAGCAATGGGCCAAGCGGCGGGGTGGCATCCTCCAAGGCACTCGGTGGAGGCGTCCGCTGATGGGCCTCGGCCTTGCCCTGCTGGTGGCGATCATTCCCTGGCGGACCCGCATCGAGGCCCCGGCCTCGGTTGCCGCCGAGATCGTGGCACCGCTCTTCCTGCCCGCACCGGCCCGGCTGGAAGCGGTTTTGGTCGAGCGCGGCCAGCATGTGGCAGCGGGAACCAAGTTGCTCGCCTTCATCGCCCCCGATATCGATGCCAGACGCGCCATCACCGCCGCCAGATTGGCGGGCAAATCGGCAGAGTTGGAGGCGGTCAAGCTCGATCCCTTCGGTCGAGAACGCCTCTCGGCCTTGACCGAGGAGCTGTCGCGCTTGGCTGCCGAGAAGGTGGCGCTGGATGCCGAGGCCGAGCGCCTGACCATCACCGCGCCCCATGCCGGTGTCTTCCTCGACCCGCTGCCGGACCTGAAACCCGGCGCCTGGCTGTCGCCCAAGCAGCAACTGGGCCTGATCCGTGCCGATGGCGTGCCCATCGCCACCGCCTATGTCGCCGAGGACGATCTGGAGCGGATCAAGGAAGGCGACGAGGCCCGCTTCCTCCCCCACGGACTCGACCATGCCGCCATGGCGGGCACGGTGCTCGCCATCGACCGCAATCCGGTCAAGCTGCTGACCGATCCGGCCCTGGCCTCGCTGCATGGCGGTGACATCCCGGTGCGAGCGGCAGGCCAGACCCTGGTGCCCCAGGGCGGCTTCTTCCGCGTCACCATCCGTCTCGACGGCCCGGCGCCCGATGTCAAGCTTATTGGACATGCCCGGATCAGCGGCCAAGGCCAAAGCCTGATCGGTCGCGCCGCCCGCTCCGCCCTGGTGGTACTGGTCCGCGAATGGGGAGCGTGATCCGTTATGATGATCCCCACTATCCTTGGAGATGAATGATGAGAAAATTGTTGAGACTGACCGCTCTGGCTACATTCCTGGCCTTGGCTTCCGCTGCTATGGCCCAGGGGAACGCTCCCATCGATAAGGCTTATGAAGACGGCAAGGCTGCGGAAATATCATCCGTCAAACTGCGATTGGCAACCCAGCCTGCAGTAACAGCCATTCAGGAACTGAACGAGGCTGAGGACACTTTGCGACGGTTGAAGGAGGCCAAGGCTTCCGAACAGCGTCGCAAGATTGCTGCCGAACTGGAAATGGCGATCACCCGATTGAAAATGGCTGCCGGAGGGCAATGATTCACGGCTTCCATTGATTGGCCCGAAGCTTGTGTGCCGAGCTGAAATGATGAGAAATGGACATAAAAATGAGAACATTCGCTGGGCAGGCAGTAAGGGAGCCGACATGTTGATGCATCTTGAGCGCCCGCATGCAAAGGCAGTGGGCTTTTCCGAAATCCTGGCCGATAGCGGCCTGTCTTATTTTGCCAATGGCCTGATCGGGTTCATCTTCGCGGCTACCGGTCCTGTGGCCATCATTCTGTCGGCGGGGATGGGAGGTGGTTTGGCTCAGGCCGAATTGGCCTCCTGGGTGTTCGGGGTCTTCTTCATCAACGGCCTGATCACCATCGCGTTCAGTTGGCGCTATCGGATGCCCCTTGGCTTCGCCTGGACCATCCCGGGCACGGTGCTGGTCGGTCAGGCTCTGCACCACCTGAGTTTCGCCGAGGTGGTTGGCGCCTATTACGCGACCAGTCTGGTCATCATGCTAATGGGTGCTACCGGCTGGGTGAAGCGACTGATGGCCTTGTTGCCCATGCCTATCGTCATGGGGATGGTGGCCGGTGTCTTCCTGCGATTTGGTCTGGATCTGGTGCGGGCGGTCCATAACGACGCGTACATCGGCGTGCCCATGGTCGCATCCTTCGTTTTGTTGTCGGCAATTCCCACTTTGGGGCGTCGTTTTCCCCCGGTGATTGGTGCTCTGGTGGCGGGAGCACTGAGCATCACTGTTTCTGGGAGCTTCCATCCAGAGACGTTGGGGGCCTTTGCCATTGCCCATCCCGTAGTTCAGTCCCCGGCCTTTTCGTTAGCAGCCCTAGTGGAATTGGTGGTGCCGCTGGCGATCACTGTGCTGGTCGTGCAGAACGGTCAAGGCGTGGCGGTGCTCCGTACCGGAAAGCACGAACCCCCGGTCAACACCATCGCCTTCATGTCGGGAATTGGCGCTGCCCTGAGTGCCGTGGTCGGCGCGGTCAGCAGTTGCCTTACCGGCCCCACCAACGCCCTGCTGATCTCGTCAGGAGAATTGAACCAGCAATATACCGCTGCCCTCTCGTTTGGCCTGCTCGCCGTGCTGTTTGGCATCTTTGCCCCTACCTTTACTGGGCTGATGCTCGCGACACCCAAAGAATACATCATGGTGCTGGGTGGGCTTGCCATGCTGAGGGTACTGCAAGGGTCGTTCATATCCTCGTTCGGCGCTGGCAAGTTTACCTTGGGCGCATTAATCAGCCTGTTGGTGACGGTTGCCGACATCAGTCTGCTGAACATCGGGGCAGCTTTCTGGGGATTGGTGGCTGGATGCGCCATCTCCTCACTGATGGAGCGGCATGATTTCGCCGAACTTGCCGCAAAAGCTTGATTACGGCTCCATCTCTCCAGCGTTAATAGGGCGAGGGTGAGCTGACTGCGGCCGAAATCGTATGCAAGGCATTCATAGTTGGACCATTACGTCCCGGTATCTGGTTGGGGCTGGCGATCTTCCAACGCGATCGAAATCATTCTGTCATGTTTCCCCTGTCTGATCGGAAGCTTTTTCGGCTCCCCTCGCGTTGCCCGAGTAGGGTACGCCGTCACGGCAACATCTGCGGGACAGTTACCCCAATCGGCTGCGAAACAGCACAAGAGCATGTGACTGTTTATGGCACAACGGAGCCCTAGCGGACGTTCCCGTCGAATGGCGGCTCACTGGGGCACTTCGGTCAGATCCCCCGCGCCAAAGCCAGTTCATGGCTAGGATGTTGCTATCTTCAATTCGCTGAAACCGGACAACATCAGGGTTTCAGCCGGGCCGTCCAGTTCTCACCTTTGACCATCACGGATCGGTCGGTGCAGCCCCACGACGGCCACATCGTTTTAGCGCCCCTTAATGGCGGCCTAGCTGTCAAGACGCTGCGGAAGACCGAGGATGGCTGGGGAACTGGCCTCGGCCAACCCGGACTATCCAAGTTTCACTGTAGACCCTGAAAACGGTGTGCAGATAACCGGTTCATCCGCTGGAGCCGGCTCGGCGTGTTCAACCGGATCTTAGCGGAGTTGGTGGCTGGTGGGGGCAAGCCCGACCAATTGATGATCGATGCGACCCACCTCAAGGCGTTGTGTTTGATGAGACTGCTACATAATACCGATTAGACAGCTTAACAGGCTATCATTCCAGGCTAGTCATCAACCCCAACATAGGAAACAGCATTGAGACGATGGCGAGGGCACCGGCTACGGCATAAATCCACCGTTGGTGTTTCTCGGCATTTCTCCATCGCTCGACTACCGCAGCAGCGGAAACCATGGCATACGCGAGCAGGATGCAAGGGGCGGCAACCGTGGCGGTGCCGATCAGGATGTCCATGATGGCGACATCTGCCAGGATCAGCGACGTCGTTGCTGCAATGCCAGTCGCGGCGATCATGGTGATGGCAATGATCGGCGTTTCGAAGCGGGGATGGATATAGCCCACAGCCTTCCATAACTGGCCTTGCAGTGCCAAGCTATAGAGCAGGCGCCCACCGGTATTGAGGCAGCCAAGCAGGCAGCCAAACCATGATAAGGCCGCCGCAACGAGAAGGATCGAGAGGCCCCACTGTGCCCCTCCCGCATCTACCAGGACCGAAAGCGGGGCAGCTTCGTAATCCGGCGGCAGGGTGTGATAAATGCCAATCAAAGAGCCGGACGCGGCAAATGTCACGCCACCCGTGACCAGCACCGTCAGCCAATTGGTTCTCGGAATATCGGTAAGGGGATGTTTCGCCTCCACTCCAAAAACGCAGGCGGTCTCGAATCCCGTGAAGCAGGTCATCGCCAACGGCAGCCCTGCGAGGAATTGCGGGGCGATATCCGGATGCATAGTGATCCCGGATGAAAATACATCCAATCCCGGCCAGTATTCCAAAGCAACCAAAGCTAGTATGCCAAGGCTGATAAAATCGATGGCGAGGGCTGCCCTTGTCGAGATCGTTACATTGCGGATGGAAAACCACGACGCCAAAAGCATGACAGCGAAGGCGATGATGACGAATTCATGGTGCCCCGGGTTCGCCCCCAAGCCTGTCTGGACCATGTGGATCAGCGCATAGGGTCCCGTCGCCAGATAGGCTGGCACAGACGCCACGTATGCGATCATGATGGCCCATCCCGCGACGGCACCGACTTTTGCGCCGAAGACCCAGTCCACATAATCGTACAGTGATCCGTGGGTGGCGATTTTTCTGGCAAAGACATTGATCTGGGCGGCCACTACCAAAAAGGCACACATGGCGGCCAGGAAAATCAGGGGGGTGAAAGCCCCCCCCCTTGCAAAGACAATGGGCACCCCGATGATGACCGTTCCGGTCAGGCCCATGCTGCCCAGGGAACTGCCCAAGACTTCCTTGAACCCCAAGCATTGTGGGCGCAGTCCGGCGTCCTGTGTCAATCGAGGAGGGGGGGTAGCTGTTTGCTCAAATTTCTCCATAGGAGGCGCATAACCTTCATAGTGGCATTGCTCGTTCTTGAGTTATAACTATGTATTTCTGATCGTAAAACAATTCATCATGAATATATTGGAATATATATCGGTATATTTTTATGTATCTTCGAATCGGTTACTCATGTCCACCAAACGTAATGAAACAGCGCGACCGATCTGTGGGGCGCGATGCCGTGCCCAACGGGCAGCAGTTTACCTTGTTGGGGCATCGGGCCTATCCCATTTGGGGGTAGAAAAGCGCAAAAAAAAGCTCAGAATGATTTTTGCGAGATTGTTTTGAGCGTTCTGATGCAACAGCCTAGTGCATCCCAGGCCATTGAACTCGGTATTCCCTCGAAAACACGTTGGCGCCTCCCCAATGGTTTCGGCAGCGTTGATCTGTCACCGAGGCAGGACGGTTTGCCCTCGCATGTCGGAAAAATAAACTATAAGAAAATCCCTCTGCGCCCAGGGATGGAGGTTTGCACCTTTGACGCCACCTTCAGTTCTCCTATTGAAATAAACTATGAGTACTTGATAGAGCAGCCGTATATTTGGATAGCAATGAATGTTTGCGGAAAAGGAAGATACAGCCATGGTGCCGATATTAACGGTGAGTTTTACGGCGATCAAGCTTTCTGCGCCATCCTTCGAGATCCGATGATCGACGTCACCTATGCCACCGGGAGGCATAGAGGTGCAGATATCGTTGTTACCCATGACCGGCTTAGAGAAATGTTACAGGGCCGACGCCTGTGTCGTCCTGTCGATGATTTCCTCGACGGTCGATTAGACCCCATGGTTGCCACTTTCCGTCCCTCAGGCTTTCAGCGCAGCATTGCCCATCAGATCGTCAACCACCCCTACCAAGGGGTGATGGCATCACTCTTTCTCGAAGCAAAAGTCTTCGAGATGCTGGGGGAAACCTTGACGGTCATGGCTGAAGACAGCCAATCCACAGAAACAGGCTGTGGCCATCGATATGCCATGATCGCCCGTGACATCATGATGACTAATCTCGCTAATCCTCCCCGGATTGAAGACGTTGCCAAGCAGGTCGGCTTGTCCCAACGTCGGCTGAACGAGGTATTCCGACAAGTCTTTGGCGCCTCGCCCCTGCAATGTCTGGTGAGTTGGCGGCTTGATCTGGCGCGTGAACTACTCGTTGCCGGTCAGCTAACGGCCAAACAAATAGCCTATCAGGTTGGCTATGCTCATGTGAGCAACTTCTCCCTAGCTTTTACCCGCCGTTTCGGCCACTCGCCGACCAGCATCACCGGCTCTGAAAGCGACTTCGGCCGCGAAACACCATAACGCTTCCGCGAATCCGCATACCACAAATAGTAACTTCCGAATTCTGAGGTCCTTTATATTTCGCCATCGCCAGTTCGGATTAATGACGGGGCGGAGCAATGGCATTAGCTGACGACATTCAGCCCCTAGGGTCTCCGCGGGCGCGTAGATATGCTATGGTTGCCCGCGAAATCATCATGGACAATCTCGGCAATCCTCCTCGCATCAGCGACATCGCGCGACAGGTCGGGTTGTCCCAGCGAAGGTTAAACGAGGTGTTCCGGGAAGTCTTTGGCACCTCGCCGCTACAATGCCTAGTGCTCTGGCGCCTTGATCTGGCGCACAGCCTTCTATCATCGGGAGAATTTTCTGTGAAGCAAGTATCCCGAAAGGCGGGTTATGCCCATGTGAGCAACTTCTCTCTGGCATTCACCCGCCGTTTTGGCCATCCGCCCAGCGAGGTCTTCGGGAAGTAAGTGGCGGCAATCGCCAAACGGAATAACATTTCCGCGAATCGCCATAATTCAAAAATGCCGTCAGCTTCCATACTTCCGATAATCTCCTCGTGAATTCGTCGAGTTCCGCCTTCGCTTCTGCAGAGAGTGGGCGTGATCTTTACAGCGCGAAAGGGGCGCAGATGCATGAGCAAGTGTCGGCTGGCAACTAAGATGGCTGGGGCTCGGCCGATGTTAGTCGCACTAGAGCCGCGCTGGATGTTCGACGGCGCCGCTGTGATCGATGCGGCCCATGCCATCCCAGATGTCGCGGCCAAGGCGCTGATACCGGCGGTTGAGGTGCCGGTACAGGTGCGGGCGGCTGATCCATCGCAGGACGGCGGCAAGAAAGAAGTGGTTTTCATCGACACCTCGATTGTCGACCACAAGGTTCTTGAAGCTGCGGTCCAGTCGGGTGTCGAGATCGAGGAGATCTCGGCAGGACAGAGCGGCTTGGCGCAGATGGCCGTATGGGCCGAAACCCACAGTGGCTATGATTCCATTTCGGTGATTTCCTCCGGCGCGGAAGGACGGATCGACCTCGGCAACGATGTGGTAACCGACGCCAGCCTTACCGCTCCGGTGACACAGGCGGAATTGGCGCAGATAGGCTCGGCGTTAAAGTCGGGAGGAGATCTGCTGTTCTATGGAAGCGACATCGCCAAGGGCACGGACGGTCAACAGCTTATTTCGGACATCGCCGCAGCTACCGGAGCAAACGTGGCGGCAAGTGACTCGGCGACGGGCGGCGCCGGAACCTGGAGTCTGAATCACCAGACGGGTTCCATCGAGG
This sequence comes from uncultured Rhodospirillaceae bacterium, assembly GCA_903901915.1. Classification (GTDB taxonomy): domain Bacteria; phylum Pseudomonadota; class Alphaproteobacteria; order Rhodospirillales; family Magnetospirillaceae; genus Phaeospirillum. The sequence goes on from CAIUSV010000090.1 coordinate 7,804, forward strand.
CCACGGCGTTCTCGTCGCCGGATTTTGTCGGTGAACTGTACTTAGCACCCGTACTTTTGCGCGCGGCTGATCCATCGCAGGACAGCGGCAGAACAGAAATCGTCTTCATCGATTCCAACGTCACCGACTGGCAAACCCTGGCCAACAGCGTCCGCAGCGGCGTGGAAATTGTGCTGCTGGACGGGACCGGCGACGGCCTGCGCGAGATGGCCGACTATCTGGCCGAACGCAGCGACATTGACGCCATCCATGTGGTCAGCCACGGCTCCAGCGGCGAGGCTTATCTCGGCACCGCCGATCTGACCTCGCTCGACATGCCTTCGTACATGGGCAGTCTTACCGCCATTGGCGATGCGGTGAAGGCGAACGGCGACGTTATGTTCTATGGCTGCGACATCGCCAAGGGAACCGCGGGTCAGCAGTTCCTAAACGACCTCGCAGCCGCCCTTCACGCCAATGTGGCGGCTTCCAGCGATACCACCGGACCTGCGGCGGATGGCGGTAACTGGACTCTTGAGAGTCAGGCGGGTACGGTCAGCACAGGGGTGGTGTTCGATCCGGCGCTGATCCATACCTATGGATACGATCTTGCCGGCACTTATACCGTCACCTCCGGCGTCAACGTGGATAGCGCCGGCACGACCACGGGCCTTATCGGCGCGGGCAAGCTGATTACCTTCGATGCCGTGACCGTCACCGCAGCGACCAATACCGCGTCGTTGATCCTGCGCGCCTATGACGTCGATTACGGCCTAAAAGACGCCTCTGGCAATCCCTATGCGATCGGCAACGCCAATTCCGAATGGGATGGTGTCTATATCCAGAAGTCGGGTACAGCCACTTGGCAGTTCGTCGGCTATCTTACCGGTTCCAACAACACATGGAACTATACCACCCTTGACGTCTCGAATTTCGTCAAGACCAATGGGCCTGGCGGTTACATCATCTGCGTGGTGCCCGACGACAACGGTACGCAAAACCGGGCCAGTAACGGCGGTAAATGGGTGGTGGGTGTATCCTCGGCCCAATTGGTGATCGACGGCGGCGCCCATACCGCCACCTTGTCCAGCCCCGCCGAAACAGCGGCCGCCGTGTCGGTGGGGGTCACCGCACCGGCTGCCGGCACCTACACCGTCGAATACGACCTCATCGATTCGACCGGTCATGTGGTGGCAATGGTGTCCAAGACCGGAGCGCTGGCCAGCGGCCTACAGACGGTCAGCGCCACCTTGGCGCCCAACACCAATTTCTATACCTCGTGGTCGCAGATTCCGTCGGGCACCTATAAGCTGCAAATCTCGCTGCTGGATTCGTCAGGGACGGTGCAGGACACCACGACGCTGCCCTATACCAACGTGTCGGCAGCCAGCGTTCCCGCAACGACCGGCATCGCTGCGGTGATTACCGGCATCACCACGGCCTCGTGGACCGGCTCGACACTGGCCGATGTTCAACATCTGGCTACCCAGAATCAAACTCCGACGATCACCGGCACCTTGTCCAAGGTCGCTTCGACCACCGCCACGTCATATGTCGACGTCTATGCCGATGGCACCTATATCGGCACCGCCAGCGTGGCGGCCAATGCGCAGACCTTTCAGATTGCTCTGGGCCAGGGGTCGGCCTCCATCAACAACTCCGCCGCAAGCCTGACGCCCGGCCTGCATCAGTTGAGCGCGATTTATTCCAACAGCGCGGCGGCGGCCCCCAGTATTTCCGCCAGTTATACCGAGGGAGGTGCGGCAGCGACCCTGGATTCCGGGTTGACCATCACGGGAACCGGTTCCTTGAAGGGAGCTGTCGTCACCATCGGCAGCGGCATCGCCGGGGACACGCTGGCCTGGACCATTCCTGGAGGAAGCTCGATCACGGCATCGTACAGCAACGGCGTGTTGACGTTGAGCGGTACCGATACCATCGCTCGTTACCAGTCAGTGCTGGACAGCGTCACATTCAGTTCGTCGAGTATCGATCCCACTAATCTGGGCCAGAGCATCTCGCGCACGGTGTCGTGGCAGGTTCAGGACAGCAACCGCAACTGGAGCGCGGCGCAGACCACCAAGATCAACATTACTGCGGTCAACAGTGCGCCGGTTCTGTATGGTAGCGGCAATGGTGGCGGCAACACGGCGACGTTCTACAAGTCGTTGGGGGCGGTGGCGGTCAACACGTCGATCGCCGTGTCCGACGACAACAGTACTCTGGCCTCTGCTACCGTTCAGATCACCGGCAGCTATGCCAGTGGCCAAGACGTGCTGGCGTTCTCGAATTCCAATTCCAAAACGTATGGAAACATCTCGGCGGCCTGGGACGCCACCACCGGCAAGCTGACCCTGACGTCATCGGGGGCAACCGCCACCACGGCACAATGGATGGCAGTCCTAACGGCGGTGACCTACAACAACACGGCCGTCACACCGACGACGGGAACTCGCACCGTCGCCATCCAGATCAACGATGGACAAACAGCCTCCAACACGGTCACCGGCAGCATTTCGGTCAACACCGGAGCGCCGTCCAATCTGTCACCTGTTCTGACCGGATCGGGCTATGTCACCAACTGGTCGTCCGGCAGCAACAGCAGCAGTGTTACCGCCGACAAGAACATCACCATAACGGATAACGACAACACATCGTTCAAGTCGGCGACAGTGAAGATCGTCGGGGGGTTCAATTCGGCTCAGGATAAGTTGTCGCTGAGCACCTATGGCGATAGCGCCAAGAGCTACAGCGACATAACCTCTATCTACGATTCTACCAGCGGTATATTGACGTTGACGGTAAACGGTGGCGGTTCCGCGTCAAAAACAGAATTCGTCGCAGCATTGAATGCCGTTAAGTACAGCAACATCGCCTCCAGCAACAACCTGACGCTGGACACCACCAATCGCGTTATTGCCTTCCAGCTCAACGACGGGCAGAATTCGAACAATCTATCCAACGTCGTCACCAGCACGGTGGTCATCGCCAAGACCTATACCAACAAGACTCAAAGTACGAACAGCAGTGCCGCCAATGGCGTCAACGTCGGCACCGGTGCGACGGTCACCCAGACCACGGCCTATTCGGCCAGTGCACCGATCTATTCCCTGCTGATCGACCACGCCAGCAACATCACGCCGGTGGTCGCCGCCATCGACGGTACCGCTGGCCTTGCCACCACCACCGACCGCGTGCCGACGATTTCCGGTACCTCGGCACCCGGCGTGGTCGTCAACATCTACTATGCCGGCACCACGCTCCTGGGCCAAACGACGGCGGATACGAACGGCAACTGGACATTCACCGTTCCGTCATCCTCGGCCCTGCCCAACGCGTTGTACAACTTGACCGCCAAGGACACCGTCAACAGCAATGTCAGTTCCGTCTATGGATTGACGATCAACAATTCGGCGCCGACGCAAACAGTCACGATCGTCAGCATCTCCAACGATACCGGCAGTTCTGCCACTGACTTCATTACCTCGGCGACATCCCAGACCATCAACGCCACCTTGAGTTCGGCGATCACCACCGGCCAAAAACTGATGGGTTCGCTCGACGGGGGCAAAACCTGGGTCGATGTTACCACTTTTGTCACCGGCACCTCGGTGGCGTGGGCGGGAGCGACGCTCAAGACGGGATATTCCAATCCCGCCGACTACGTTCTGTATTCCGTCCAGTTCAAGGTCACCAATGCCTCGGGTGACGGACTGGTAGCATCGCAGGAATATCTGGTCGACAACGCCCTGGCCAATCCCACCATCACCGGATCCAGTTTCCAGACGGCCGCCACACCGACCATCATCGGCACCGCCGACCCTAAGGGCATCATCTCCATCACTTGGCCGGGAGCCGGCCAAAGCTATACCGTGACTCCGGACGTCAACGGCAATTGGAGTTTTACGGTTCCCGCGCCGCTGGCCAACGGCACTTACACCTTTACCGCGACGGAAACCGATCCACTCACCGGGTTGCAGGCCCCGGTCCAACCGACGACGACGCTGACCATCGACACCACTCTGGCCTACGTCAATGCCCCAATCCTGATTTCCGTCGATACCGGCAAAACCTCCACCGACTACACCACCAAGACGGCGTCGCAGACCATCAGCACCAGCCTCAACAAGGCGCTGTCAGTGGGGCAGACCTTGTGGGCCTCGCTGGACGGCGGCACCACCTGGACCGACGTTACCAGCTCGATCAACGCGACTGACCACGTTTCTGTGTCATGGAGCAACGCCACCCTGGTCAACGGGACTAATATCATCGAGTTCCAGGTTCGCAACGTGTCAACCGGGTCACGGGGCACCCTGGCCACCCAATCCTATGTTCTGGATACGACTGCACCCGTGCTGCCATCCGGTGGGGCGGTGATCGACACAAATTCAGTGGTGTTGACCCTGAATTTCACCGAGACGGGGTCCGGTTTCGACACCGCCCAGGTGCCCTCCGCCAGCAACTTCACCGTCAAGCAGAACGGCAGCAGCGTCAGCATGTCGGGGGCCACCGTTGCCATCGTTGACTCCGATACCGTGACGATCACTCTGTCGGGTGTGACGGCCAACCCCACCGATACGTTCACCATCGGCTATAGCGGCACCACCTTGCGCGACGTCGCCGGCAATCAGGTGGCGACGTTCAGCAATCTCTCGGTGATCAATCCACTGGTGGCGACCGCGACCGCAGATACCGTCACCGCACAACGTTCGGGCGGACTGCATTACACCACGGCGGGTACCGATCCCACGGGCAATGTGCTGAACAACGACACCGGCAGCGGCACGTTGACAGTGGCGCAGGCCGAAGCCGGCAGCACCATCGATACCTCTGCCGCTTCGGTCGATCCCAACACCACTTCGCTATCGGGTGCCACTACTATTACCGGCACTTACGGCACGCTAGTGATCGGTGCCGACGGTTCATACAAATACACGGTCAACAACGCCAGCGCTGCGGTCAAGGCGCTGACGTCCGCGCAGAGTGTCAACGACACCTTCAGCTACCAGATGGTGGACGGTGCGGGGACCACCTCGAACGCCACTCTGACGGTAACGGTCCAGGGGGCGGCCGACTTGCCCGGCCCCACGTTGGATGCCTCAAAATCGCCGGCTTTCACCAATGAGAAGTTGGCCGACAATGGCGTGCCGACCGGCGCCATGGGCACCTTGGTGTCGCAGTTGATCGATATCGGCGGCTCGCTGTCCAACATGACCGACAGCTATCCCACCGGATCACCCTACGGCATGGCCATCACCGCCACCAACACCACCACCGGCAATGGAACTTGGTATTATACCATCGACGGGGGTGCCACCTGGACCAATGTGGGCACGGTCTCCAACACCAGCGCCCTGCTGTTGAACGCCGATGCCAACACACGGCTGTATTACGTCGGCAACGGCACCTATACCGGCACCATCAGCAACGCCATCACCTTCCGTACTTGGGACACCGGCACAGGAACGGCGGGGACTAAGGTCGACACGTCTGTTAACGGCGGCGTGACGGCCTTTTCTTCGGCCACAGATACCGCCGCGCTGACCGTTACTCCTAACCCCAACGTGCCCCCTACTTGGACTAACGCAGGCACCACTATTACCGTGGCGGCCAATTCCTCGGGCAACAGTCTGTCCACATTGTTGGCCGTCACCGATTCCGACACCGGCCAGACTGAAACCTGGACGCAGTTCAGCGCGCCGGCGCACGGCACCATTACCTTGGCGTCCGGCTCGGCTTCCGGAGCTTCGGGCGGCACCGGCCTGCTGCCGACGGCCGCCTTAAGCTACACGCCCAATACCGGCTATGCTGGTACCGACACGTTCACGGTCTATGAAACCGACGGCTCGGTGACCATCTCAAAAACCATCGCCGTCACCGTCACCCCGGCCGCGCCCGTTATTACTGGCCTTGAGGCCGCCACCGATACGGGCTACCGCACCAACGACGCCCGGACCAATGCCGCCACCTTGAAGTTCGACGGCACCGGTGCCGCATATGGTGCCGGTTCGACCGACGGCAGTGACGTGGTGGTGTTCCTGGATACCCGCAGCAACCTTGCCGGTACGGCCGGAGGTGTTCCTACCGGCGACGTGTCGGGGGTGATCGGTGCCAACACATCCGGGGCATGGACCGGGGTGGCGGTCGACACCAGCAGTCTGGCGGATGGTACGTACTACGTTTATGCCTATGACCGGTCGCTGATCGGCAGTGTGGTCGGCACAGTATCCAACCCCACCACCGTCGTCATCGACCGCACGGCACCGACCCTGTCCAGTTCCACACCGGCGAACAACGCCACAAACGTGGCCTTGTCCACTTCGACTCTGACGGTGACATTCAACGAAGTGGTCGAACAGGGCGCCGGCAATTTCATTCTACATGACGTCACCACCAACACCGACGTCGCCACCATCGCCGCGACCTCGGGCAGCATCATCGGCTGGGACAGCACCACGCTGACCATCACCCACGGGGCGACCCTGATTGGCGGCCACACCTACAGCGTGCACGTAGCTTCGACGGCGGTGCAGGACCGCGCCGGCAACAACTTTGCCGGCATCGGCGACGACGTGACCGATCGCTTCACTACCGTCGACACCTCGCCCACCTACCTTGCGGCCACGACGGCCTTCACGGTCAATGAGAACTCGACTGCCTTCGATCTCAAACCCTATCTGCATGTCAGCGACGTGGACACGGCGCAGACCGAGACCTGGACGGTGTCGACCGCCACCAACCATAGCGGCACCGTTTCCATCACCAGCGGGACGGCAGCGTCGGGCAGCGTCGACATCACCCCCGGCGGTACGATCACCTATACTCCTAACGCCGGCTATTACGGCACCGAGACCTTCACCGTCCAAGTGGCGGACGGCCTGGGCGGCACGGCCACCCGGACCTTCACCTTCACCGTCAACGCGCCGGCCACCATCACGGCGACGGCTACGGCGAACGCCTATACCGAGCAGGCCGCAGCGGTAGCGGTCGATTCCGGAATGGTCATCGGCGATCTGGACGGCGGCAGCCGCACCGGCAACTGGAGCGGCGGAACGCTGAAGGCGCAGATCACCGCCAACTCGTTCTCGGCCGACACCCTGGCTTTGCCGACCAGCAACGGGGGCGGCATCTGGTACGACACGGTCGCCAACAAGCTCTACAACAACAGCACTCAGATCGGCACCGGCACGGCCGCCACCTCGACCGGCGGCACGGCCCTGACCTTCAACTTCCTATCCTCGGCCACCACGGCCGACGTGCAGGCCGCGGCACGGGCCATCACCTTTGCCGACACCAACACCGATCCCACCGCCGCCACCCGCACCGTAACCTTCACGGTAGCGGATTCGGGGGGAGTGACGGCCTCCGCCAACCGCGATATCGCTTTTACCCTGAAAAACGACGACCCCTCCCTGAACGCCTCGGCAACGGCGTCGCCGGTCAGCTATACGGAAAAGGCGGCAGCGGCCACGCTGTTTTCCGGGGCCAGCATCAGCGCCGTCGAGGCAGCGCAGTCGATCAAGGCGATGACCCTGACGGTGGGCAACCTGAAGGACGGAGCCAACGAGGTGCTGGTCATCGACGGCATCTCCGTGTCGCTGACCGACCAGACCAGCGGCACCACCAGTGCCAATTCCTTCACCTATTCGGTGTCGGTCATCGGCTCGACCGCGACGGTGACCATCGGCAAGACCGACACCGCCGGGAACTGGCAGACCCTGGTCAACGGGTTGGGCTACAAGAACACCAGCACCGACCCCACCACGGGGGACGGCACCAACCGTACCGTCACCCTGACCTCGGTTCAGGATAGCGGCGGCGCCGCGGTGGGCAGCGACACTACCGCGCTGTCGATTGCCGCCACAGTCTCGGTGACTCCGGTCAATGATGCGCCGACGCTGACCACCACGGCCGCCAATCCCACCTACACGGAAAAGAGTGCCGCGGTCGGACTGTTCGGCAGCACCGCAGCCAGCACGGTCGAAGCCGGGCAAACCATAACCCAGTTGGTGGTCACGGTGGGCGGGCTGTCGGACGGCAGCAGCGAAGTGTTGGTGATCGACGGCAACGATGTGACCCTGGGGTCAACGCATACGGTCACCACCAGCGCCAACAGCGGTCACAGCTACTCGGCAGCGGTGTCCTACAACAGTGGAACCGCAACCATCACGCTGACCAACGGCGGCGGCAATTTCACGCCTGCGGCGATCCAGACGCTGGTCGACGGACTGACCTACAAGAACAGTTCCAGCAACCCCACCACCGCCGGCAACCGCACGGTGACGTTGTCGACTATCAAGGACAGCGGCAGCAACAGCAGCCCCAACAGCAACTCGACGACCCTGTCGGGCCTGACGTCGACGGTGACGGTGGCGGCCATCAACGACGCACCGGCGTTGACGGTGCCGGGGACCCAGACCGTCACCAAGACGATTCCGGTAACCCTGAGTGGCAGTTTCGCCCTTGCCGACGTGGATGACCGCGGAGCGACGGAAAAAATCACCCTGTCCGGCGATGCGGGCGTGCAGCTGCATCTGGGCGGCACCACCACCGGCGTCACGGTGGTCAGTGGCGACAACACCAACACTCTGGTCTTTACCGGCACCCTGACCGATCTGAAAACCGCGCTGGACGGCTTGACCTATCAGACGGGCCTGACCGCGGCGGGGACCGAGCACCTGACCATCACCCTGAACGACCAGGGCAACACCGGTTCAGGTGGGGCGTTGCAGGACAGCAAGGTGGTGGCCATCAATGTGGTGGCCGACCAGAAGCCGACGATCACGGTGCCGGGGGCGAAATCGGTGGCGATGGCCAACACCGATTACGGCATTGCCGGCGTCAGCGTGGCGGACACCTATTCCGACACCACGGTGACGGCAACCCTGACCTGGGCAAACGCCAACGCGACGTTGGCCTTTGCCGCGACCGGCGCTCTGACCGGCTACACCAATGCGGGCACCATGGCAACGCTGACCGGCTCGTTGACGGCGGTCAACAATGCGTTGGCGGGCTTGACCTACAACACCACGCTCACCGCCGACGATACCATCACCCTGACCGTCAACGACGGCGGCACGGCCGGAAATTACGTTGGTGGCGATCAGACGGCGTCGGCCAGCATCGGCATCACCTCGACCGGCAACGACACGCCGACGGTGACGGTGCCGACGGGCCGGACGCTGAATAACATTTCGCTTCAAAGCTTCGCCAACCTGATCAGTGTCGCCGATGCCTCGAGCACGGTCATGACGGCCACCATTTCCGTTTCGCACGGATCGCTGGGCATTTCCGCCCCGGGGTCCAAGACCGATGCGGCCGATTATGTCCTCGACCTGACCAACGCCGCCAAGGCCGGCGGCGACAGTTCGGTGGTCATCACCGGCGTTCTGGCCGACATCAACGCCACCCTGACCTCGCTGACCTACACCTCGGACGGAAGCGCCGCGGCGGCGACGGCCGGCAGCGACACCATCACCATTTCCGTCAACGACAACGACAACACCCGCGGCGGCGGCACGGCCAAAACCGGCAGCAACACCATCGCGCTGACCTTGACCCCCAATGACATCCCCGTCATCACCGTGCCGGGAACGGGACCGACCATCGGCGATACGGCGTCGCATACCATCAGCGGACTATCGGTAGCGGATACCGTCAGCGGCGCGTCGGTTACCGCCACGGTATATGTGGATCACGGGACCCTGGCCTTCACCGCCAACGGGGGATCGGCAACCATCGCCGGGACCGGGACCAGCGCCGACAAGACGACCCTTTCGGGCTCGCTGGCCGACGTCAACAAGGCCCTGGCAACCTTGGCCTACACCACGACCGACGACGGCAGCGACTCGACGGACACCGTCCATGTGGATTTCACCGATGGCGGCAGCAACCTGATCGGCGGCGCCAAGACGGCCGTATCGCAGGCAATCACCATCAATCTTACCGCCAACGACGCTCCATCGGTAAAAATCAACGGGGCCACCCTGACTGCGGGCAACAAGGGATCGGTGACGGTCACCGATACCACCCAGCAGACCATCGGCGGATTGTCCATCGCCGACACCTACAACACGGGGGCCTTGCAGGTCACGGTTTCCGACACCGCAGGAAATCTTCACGTTACCGGCTCGGGCGCGGCAACCATCAGCGGCAACGACAGCGGCAGCGTGCTGATTGCCGGCACGCTGACGGACGTCAACGCGGTGCTGGCCGGCCTGAAATACACCACCACCGCCTCGGCGGACGGATCGGACACCATTTCGGTGTCGGTGGACGACAAGGCAACCACACTGATCGGCGGCAAGAAAACCAATTCGGCCCCGAATGTGGCGGCCTATGACCTGACCCTGACTGCCAACGTCGCACCGACGGTCACCCTGGCCGGCGGTACGCCGGCGATGGCCCCCAACGACAATGTCGCCACGTCGGTCGACGGCCTGAGCATCGCCGACGGCAACGACGGCGGCGGCACGATGAAGCTGACTCTGGGGGCCTCGCACGGCGCGCTGCATCTCAGCAGCGCCACCGGCGTCACCATCGCCAGCGGCGACAATTCCGGCGCGCTGGTGCTGACCGGAACCATGGCCAACCTGAATGGGGCGCTGGGGTCCGGCAAGCTGCTTTATACCGGAACCCAGTATTACAAAGGGTCGGACACCATCACGGTGACCGCCGACGACCAGCAATCCACGCTGATCGGCGGCAAGAAAACTGGTTCCCTGGGCGGCGGCATTACGCTGACGGTCAACCACACCGACGTGGTTCCGACCCTGGCCAACGGCGCGGCCGCCACCGCCGGAGCCGGTGAAACCGCCGTGGCCGCAGGCGGCACCGGCATGGCGTCGCAGATTATCTACGATACGGTGGCCCATGCGGTCGGTCTGTCGTCCACCGAAGTCGTCGACAGCGACAACAACAGCGCAACCGTCACGGCGAACGTAAGTACCGACGCCAATGGCACCCTGCATGTCGACGCCACCGGCGGCATCACCATCACCGGCAGCAGCAACGATTCCAGCGCCGTGACCTTCACCGGGTCACTGGCCCAGGTCAACGCCGCCCTGGCGGGCCTGACCTACGCCCGCAGCAGCAATACGGCGGGCATCGGCACCGTCCACCTTCAGGTCACCGATACCAACAACTACACCGCGGGCGTCACGTACGGCGCCGACATCGCCACCATCGACGCCCGCGCCAATGACTCCCCGTCGCTGGTCAATGCTCCGTCGTCGGCCATCGCCGTATCGGACAAATCGGCCCATTCGGTGGCCACGCTGGCCTCCACCACCATCGCCGTCAGCGATGCCCGCAATTCGGGGGCCATATCGGTCACGGTTTCCGACGGTAATGGCGGTCTTCTGGGAATCGACACCACCGGGGTGACGGTGACCGGCGGAGCCAACAATTCTACCTCACTGACCTTTTCCGGCACGGTTACTCAGGTCAATGCGGCCCTGGCGTCGCTGACCTATACCGACACCTACAACACAGTCGGCGTCAACTCGACCGACACCATCACCGTCCATGTCAACGACGGCTATACCAGCGGCATTACCGGCGCCAAGGCCACCAGCCCCGACACCACCATCACCGTCAACCTGACCGCCAACGACAAGCCCGTCCTCAGCGTGGCGAGTGTGGCCAGCCAGTCCTATGGCGACACCCTTCAGCACGCCATCAATGGCGTCACTCTCAGCGACAGTCTGTCGGGCACGGTGACCGCAACGGTCAGCGATCTTTACGGCAATCTCAACTTCACGGCTTCGGGTGCGGCGACGGTTCTGACCAACAACACCGGGTCGGTCAGCATCAGCGGCACGACCACCGACGTCGACGCCACGCTGCACAGTCTGAAATACACCAGCACCGCCACAGCCTCGATCACCGATACCGTGACCATCACGGTCAATGACGGCGGCGCCAATTTGATCGGCGGGGCGCGCACCGACCAGAAAACCTTCAACATCGCGCTGACGCAGAACGACACGCCGACCATCGCCACACCGACCTTGTCGCCCACGTACAACGATACGGCGTGGCACGCCATCAGCGAGAACGGCAACACCAACATCATCATCGGTGACAATAATTCCGGCACCATTACGGTGGTCGTGTCGGACCTGCATGGCTTGCTGCAAATGACCGCAACCGGCGGCGGCGTCATCGACAGCGGCAATAGCACCAGTTCGGTACAAATTCACGGCAGCCGCACCGCCGTCAATGCCACGCTGGCGACGTTGCAATACAAGACCCAGGTGGCGGCGACTGGTACGGAAACCATTTCCGTCACCGTCGATGACGGCAACACCACGGCAATCGGCGGAGCTAAGACCGCAGCGACCACCTTCTCAATCGCCATGGTCGGCAACGACACTCCTGTGGTGATCGCCCCCTCCACCTCGCTGCTGGTGGGTGATAACCAGGCGACTACGGTGAGCGGTTTCTCGTTCACCGATACCTATGTGGGCAATTCCCTGCAGGCGACACTATCCGCCCAGCACGGTAACCTGCACCTGAGCGCATCGGGATCTGCCGTGATCGGTTCCAATGACACAGGCTCAGTCACGGTAACCGGCAGCAAGGCTGACGTTAATGCCACGCTGGCCCACTTCACCTTCCAGGAAACCGGTGCCGTCCAGGGCGACACCATCACGGTGTCCGTTAACGACGGCAATACGGCAGGCGTTGGCGGAGCCAAGATCGGTTCGGCGGCACTGACGGTAGCCGTGGCGCCTAACGACAAGCCCATCCTGACGCCCGATACAAACAAGACATTCCACAGCGAAGTTGCCAGCAACGGCATTGCCGGTTTTTCGTTCACCGACACCTATGTCGGCAGCACGGTGACCGCAACGATCAGCGATCTGAGCGGTCATTTGACGGTCGGTACCAGCAACGTCACGGTCACGGGGAATGGATCAAACTTGGCGACGGTGACAGGGAGCGTCAGCGCGGTTAATGCCGCCCTGCGTGCCTTAACCTACGGCCCGGCCGCTCTGGGGGCGGGAGCAGATACCCTGACCGTGACCATTGACGATACCAACGCCAACGGTATCGGCGGCAATCTGACGGTCTCTGCCTCGATCAACATCACACTTCTGGCTCCGCCGAATACCCCGCCAACGATACCGTCCGCGTCGCCGCCGCCGGTGGAAGCTCCAAAGCCGCCGCCGCCACCGCTGCCGTCTGATGCTTTGGTCACAGTCATCCGAACGGCGACCCCATCAACGGCTGAAACTACCGCTTCCGTCGTTACGCAGGTTCAGCCCGCCACAGTGGGAATGGGGGGCTTGGGGGCATCTTCGGGAGCCGGCCGGACCAGTGCTGCCGGCTTCCAGGTCGCCCTGACATCGGCACCGGGTGGTATTGACGCACTGACAGTCAACCGCTCCCTAGGCGACACAGTCATCTCCGAAAGCTCGCGTATTTCCGTAACCTTGCCCCCGGATACTTTTGCACATACCAATCAAAATTCCGTGGTTTCCTTGATAGCTACGCGCGTGGACGGGACTGCCCTTCCCGGCTGGATGACGTTCGATGCCAAGATTGGCAAGTTTGAGGGCGTGCCCCCTGCCGGTTTCCAGGGAGAAATCATCATCAAAGTGACTGCTCGAGACGGTGAAGGCCGCGAGGCAGCAACGGTCTTCAAGATCGTGGTGGGTGAAGCTGGGCAAGGTCGCACTGTGCCCGCAGGTCAGGGATTACAGCAAACTCCTGGCGAGCGTCAGGGCATGCTGCGGCCGATGGGCAAGCCTAGCCTGACCCAGCAACTTCGCGAACAATCACATCAGGGCCGCATCGCCAAGCAGATGGCTCTTTTCTATGAACACAAGATCAGCCGCATCGCTTCGTAAGGAAATAAAGTATATGACGATTCCCGCTTCCATCGCGAGGCGCCTTCTGGCATCCGCCTCCCTAGCCGCGCTACTGGCGGCTTGTGCGGTGAAGCCGGAGCCGTTCACCGTGGACGAACTGACCTCTCAGGCCGTGGACGACAGGGCCGATATGTTTAAGCTCGGCGAACCGATGGTGGGCAAGCTGACGGTGTCTGACGCTATCGCCCGCGCCGTGCGCTTCAACCTGGACAAGCGCTCCAAGATGCTGGAAGAGGCGCTGGCCCTGGGCCAGACTGACATTGATCGCTGGGACATGCTGCCCAAGCTGACCGCCAATGCCGGCTATGACGAAAAGTCGGAACCGGCCGCCACTTTGTCGCGCGATTCCATCACCCAGACCACCTCGACCTCCAATCCCAGCTATTCGGCGGATCGGTTCAGCAAGACAGCCGACCTGACCATGTCGTGGAACATGCTGGATTTTGGTCTGACCTATTACACCGCCAAGTCCAACGCCGACCGCGCCCTGGTGGCGACCGAGCGCCGCCGCAAGGCGGTGCATAACCTGATTTCCGAGGTGCGCTTCGCCTATTGGCGCGCCGCCGCCTACCAGACCCTGAACGCCGAGGTGGAGCGGACGGTGGCCGAGGCGCGTGACGCCCTGGCCCGCGCCGAGACGGTGGAAAAGGAAAACCTCAAGGCTCCGGTCGAGTCGCTGCGCTATCAGAAATCGCTTCTGGAAACCATGCGGCAACTGACCGCCATCCAGCAGGAATTGTCCACGGCGCGCATTGAGTTGGCCGCCCTGATCAACGTTCCGCCAGGTACTGATCTGGTGCTGGACGTACCCGCCGACATGGCTTTGCCGGAGTGGAGTTTGCCGCTGGAGCGGATGGAGGAAATCGCCTTCGTAAACAATCCCGACCTGCGGGAACAAGGATATCTGACCCGTATCGCCCTTGATGATACCAAGAAGGCGATTATCAAAATGCTGCCGGGCATCACGTTCAGCGAAGGCTTCAATTTAGATAGCAATTCGTTTGCTGTGCATCACCAATGGTGGACTGCCAGTGCCAAGCTGTCGTGGAACCTGATGAATGTGTTTTCTGGTCGCGACGCCCTGAAATATGCAGGAACCAACGAAGAGGTGGCCAAGGCCCGCCGCCTAGCCCTGCGCATGGCCACGTTGGCCCAGGTGCATGTGTCAGAGCG
The DNA here is from genome assembly GCA_903901915.1 of uncultured Rhodospirillaceae bacterium. Classification (GTDB taxonomy): domain Bacteria; phylum Pseudomonadota; class Alphaproteobacteria; order Rhodospirillales; family Magnetospirillaceae; genus Phaeospirillum. Next base: position 22,833 of record CAIUSV010000090.1, read on the forward strand.
GCAGTTCAGGAATGCCAGCAGCCAGTTCCTCCAGTCGGACAAGCTATGGAGGGTGGATCAGCGCCTGTCGGAGCTGTCGGACGCCAAGGCGGCCAACGACGCGTCCGGGGTGTTGGAGCACGTCGCCGGCCACGCCTCCGCCATCGCCTCGCAGCTGCGGCGCTTCCAGACCTATGCCCAGATGGAACAGGCTTACGCCAAGATGCAGGCCACCCTGGGCGATGATCTGCTGCCCGATGACATCAAGGCGGCCGATCTGCAAAGCCTAGCTACTCTCGTCAGTCAGCGCCTGGGACAGTGGGGTAAGGGCGGCATGGAGTTCCCCAGGGCTGCAATGAAGGAAGCCGTCCCTATCCGGGATGAGACGGCCCTGATGGCGGGGGTGGTCAAGTTTCTGAAGGATGGCTTTAAGCAATCCACCGAACCTGCGGCAGAAGCTCCGCAAGAAGCCCAAGGCCCCTACGCAGTGGAACGTCTCTTCAACTCTCTGACGGGCAGGCTGAGCACGGCGGCTGACGCCACGCCACAGGATGTGGATTCGATAAGGTGATGCGGCTTCTGATACTTTTTCTGGCGGCTGTTTTTCCCTCCACCACGTGGGCGCAGGCTCACCCTCTGCAGGGCGATATCCGCGCCCAATTGACGCCCCGTGACTATACCACCCTGGCGGCCGAGATCGGCGCCAAGGTGGAGAAAATCGCGGTACGTGAAGGTGATCGCTTCGCCAAAGGCCAAGTTCTGATCGCCTTCGATTGTTCGGTGCAGCGGGCCAATCTGGCAGAAGCCCGCGCCAGCGTATCGGCCGCCGACAAGACCGTGGCGGTCAACAAGCGCCTGTTAGAGCTTCAGACTATCGGCAAGCTTGAGTCCGACCTCGCTCTGGCTGAGTTGGACAAGGCCAGGGCGAAGGATGCCGCCGGAGCGGCCGTGGTCGCCAAATGTAGTGTGGTCGCACCATTCGATGGCCGCGTGGTGGAGCAGAAGGTCCGCGCCCAGCAATTCGTCCAACCGGGACAAGCCCTGCTGGATATCTTGGACGATACCGAGCTGGAGCTGGATTTCGTTGTGCCTTCCAAATGGCTGGTGTGGCTAAAACCCGGCCATGCCTTCCAGGTGATCATCGACGAAACCGGCCGCACTTATCCGGTCAAGCTGGTCCGTGCCGGCGCTCGCATCGATCCGGTCAGCCAGACGGTGAAGGTGACCGGCACCATCGGTGGCAAATTTCCCGAACTATCGGCGGGAATGAGTGGCAAGGTGCTGATGGCCCCGGCACCATGAGCGAAATATTTCTCAGCCTTCTTGATTTGCAAAGCCGCATTTTGGCAGCCAAACGCCCGATCGAAGTGGCGTTCCTGGCGGTCGATCTGGTGCATTCCCTGGTGCCCTATCGCCAGGCCGTACTTTGGGGCCGATTGGAGGGCGTGATTGCCCTATCCGGCGCGGCGACGGTGGAAAGCGGCTCGTCCTACGTTCTGTGGCTGAGGCAAGTGTTCCGGTCCTTTTCGGGCGTGACCGAACCGGCTCCGTTCACCGCCATGGACCTGCCCGCCTCGCTGGCGGAGCAATGGTCCGACTGGCTGCCCGTCCATGCCCTGGTCTTGCCCATGGACGGGGAGCTGTTGCTTTATGCCCGCGACGATGCCTTCGCCGACCACGAAATCGCCCTGCTGACCCATCTGGCGGCGCTGATGCGGGTGGCGCGCCGTGCGCTATTGCCGCGCGCCACTTGGCGGGATCATCTGGAGGTACTGAGGCGGCGGCGCATCATTGCCTTGGTGGCTGTGGCGGTGGCTCTGTTCCCCGTCACCGGCTCTGTGCTGGCCCCCGCCGATGCGGTACCCGCCCATCCTGTCATCGTGCGTGCGCCGCTGGATGGTGTCGTTGACCATATCGCCGTCCAGCCCAATGATATTGTGACAGAGGGCCAGGACCTGTTCGCCCTCGACGCCACCCAACTGACTGGCAGGCTGGACGTGGCTCGCCAGCAATGGGCGACGGCGGAAGCAGAATACCGCCAGGCGGCCCAGGCCATGGTGTTCGACGCCAAGGCCAAGGCCCAGGTGGCGATCCTGGTGGGCAGGGCCGAGGAGAAAGCCGCCGAGGTGCGCCTGCTGGACAGCCAGCTCGCCCGTATTTCCGTCAGAAGCCCCCGGGCCGGGGTGGCGGTATTCGACGATCCCAACGACTGGATCGGCAAGCCGGTGGCCGTGGGCGAGAAGGTCATGGCGGTGGCTGATGAGACGGATACCGAGGTGGAAGCCTGGGTCGTCTCCGCCGATGTGGGCGAAGTGAAGGGTGGGGACAAGCTGACACTGTTTCTGAACACAGCCCCTCTGTCGCCTATCCATGCCACGGTACGCAGTGTTGCCTATGAGGCCAGTGCCCGCCCCGACAGCTCCATCGCCCACCGTATCCGAGCCCAACTGGCCGATGCCGCCGATAAACCGCGCATGGGCCTAAAGGGCACGGCGCGCATCGACGGCGACACCGTGCCGCTGGTCTGGTGGCTGTTTCGTAAGCCTCTGGCGACTGTGCGCCAGTATGTGGGCTTCTGACCGTGGATACTGCCGCCCTTCCCGCCATCCGGGATGAGTTAACCTTGCATCCCGGCCCCACCGGCCATGATGGCGCCCCCACCTGGACGCTGCACGACCCCCTGGCGAACCAGTTCTTCCGCCTGTCCTGGCCCGCCTTCGAGGTATTGAGCCGCTGGCATCTGGGCCATTCCGAGGCCATTGTCAAATCCATTTCTCGGGAAACCACACTGTCTTTGGCGGCCGAGGCCGTGGCCGAGGTGGTGGAACTCCTGGCACGCAATCAGCTGCTGAAACCCACCACCGCTAAGGACGTTGATCGCCTACTGGCCATCCACGATGCCCATAAGACCGGCTGGGTGACTTGGCTGTTGCATCACTATCTGTTCTTCCGCGTCCCTCTGGTACGACCCAATCAGATTCTGGATGTCCTGTTGCCCTATGCCGCTTGGATGGGCGGGCGCACCTTCCGCATCGCAACGCTGTTCGCCCTGCTGGCGGGACTGTTCCTGGTGGGGCGGCAGTGGAATGCCTTCGCCACCACCTTCGTCGATCACTTCTCCATGGAGGGATTGGCGTCGTTCGGAGTGGCGCTGGGGCTGGCCAAAATCATCCATGAACTGGGGCATGCGCTGGTCGCCAAGTTCTATGGTCTGCGTGTCCCCACCATGGGGGTGGCGTTCCTGGTGCTGATGCCGGTGCTGTACACCGACGTGAACGAAGCCTGGATGCTGACCGACCGTCGTCAACGCCTGATGGTGGGCGGCGCGGGCATCATCGCCGAAATGACCCTGGCGGTGTGGGCGACCGTGGCCTGGGGGCTGCTGCCCGACGGAATCGCCAAATCCATGGCCTTCACCCTGGCCGCGACCACCTGGATTTCTTCACTGGCCATAAACCTCAGCCCTTTCATGCGCTTTGATGGCTACTTCCTCGCCATGGACGCGCTGGATATACCCAACCTACACAACCGTGCGTTCGCCCTGGCGCGGTGGCATCTGCGCGAGGTGCTGTTCGATCTCAAGGAAACCATCCCCGAACGCCTGCCGCCGCGCATCCATTCCGGGATGATCGCCTTTGCCTGGGCGGTGTGGATCTATCGTCTATCGCTGTTTCTGGGCATAGCCGTGCTGGTCTATCACTTCTTCATCAAGGTGGTGGGTGTGATCCTGTTCGGGGTGGAAATGGGATGGTTCGTGGCCCGGCCGTTCATGGTCGAGTTCAAAGCGTGGCGCGAGCGGGCCGGGGCCATCGGTGCCACCCGACGCTCACGCCTTACCTTCGGCCTGTTCACCGGCCTGATCCTGTTGGCGGCCGTACCGTGGAGTGGACGGGTCAGCGCACCCGCGCTGCTGAAGGCCAAGGATCATGTAACGATCTATGCGCCTTCCCCAGGTATACTGGCCGATCTTCTGGTCAAGAATGGCGATACGGTCGAGGCGGGTGCCCTTCTTGCCCGCCTGCACAATCCCGACATGGCTCTGCGCCTGGAGCAGACCAGCCGCCGTATCGGCGTGCTAAAATACGAACTGGAAGCAGTGGGCTTCGAGGACAGCTTTCGCAGCCGTGCACAAGCTATCGCCCAGGAATTGGAAGCCGCTATGGCGGAACGTACGGCGTTGCTACGTGACCATGCGCGTCTGAGCCTGACTGCCGCCATCGCCGGGACAGTCATCGACCTGTCTCCTGTGGTGCAGATTGGACAGTGGATCAATCCACGAGAGGCGATCCTAGGGCTAAAAACGGGAACTCAGATTGACGCCTATGTCGCCGAGGATGATCTCCCACGCATCCAGGTGGGTGCTTCCGCCACCTTCATTCCCGAAGGCTCCCATGGTCGCCGGAGTGCGATCGTCACCGTCATCGACCGCATTGCCGTAAGGGCAATTGTCGATCCGCAGATGGCCGTGCTCTACGGCGGCTCCATTCCCGCTCGCTTTGATAACAAGATGCTGGTTCCAGATTCGTCCATTTATCGTGTGAGACTGTCCGTAGAAATCAACACCATCGACAGTCCATTGCGCGGTCAGATTCACATTAATGGCGAAAGTCGCTCTCTGTTGGGCCGAGCCCTGCGCACCGCCGCCGCCGTAATCATCCGCGAGTGGGGGACGTGATGGGCTGGAAAAAACAATCTGCACTGGTCGCGCCAGGGGATCATTTCCACCAGATCGGTGTCCGCGACGGACTGTGGGTGGTGAAAGCGATCGTCGATAAGCCGGGCTTTCCCTTCCATGTTCAACTGAGCAATGCGGTGCATGGTCGAGACATGACAATTGCCATGTCACATCTACTGATTGATGAGGTATTTTCACCCGAGAGGAAGCCAGCGCCCTGCGCAATGCCTTCCGGGCCAAGGGGATGACCGCAGCGTCTATCAAGCGAGCCTTCAACGTTGTCACGGCTATGGTGAACTTCGTTGTGGGGGAACTCGGTCTGGACGAGATACGGTCTTCGCGGAAACTCACTGGCGTCTTAAGGCATAGGAGGCCCCGCCTCTAACGTGGAGCCTCGCACTTTCCTCATTAAGGGATTAGCTTCCACTCGCCGTTCTTGATCTAGAACATGCGCCGTGCCCTCGACCGACAGACCGGAATGGTCGGCGGCCGACATGCGGTACTGGCCGGCGGTGCCGATGACGTCGTCGGTCTGCTCGATGGTGTCACGAAGCTTGGCCTTGTCGGTGGAACCGGCCCGCTTCAGGGCCGAGGCGGCCACCAGGATGGTATCATAGGCGATACCACCGAAGTAATTGGCCTCGGCCCCGAAGGTCTTCTCGAATTCGGCCTTGAACTCCAGCGACACCGCCTTCTGCTTGTCGCCGTCGGGCAGTTCGCCGGGAGCGATCAGCGGGGTGGATACCAGCCGGATACCCTCGGTGGCATCCACGCCAGCCAGCGAGATGAGGCTTTTGGTGCTGACGCCGTGGGTTTCGTAGAACGGCAATCCCAGATTCAGCTGCTTGACGTTCTTGGCGACAATGGCGAGACATTCAGGATTTGAGGCGCACCGTCCAGTTCTCTCCTTTGACCGCTACGGCGCGCCAATTTCCCGGTGGGTTATTGATCTGAAAACGAATTTCGGGGGCAATCCGGGGACGGTTGGCGTCCCGGAGTGCCTCCGCATGGCCCGTCCCCAGAAGCTTCCGACCCTTGAGCGGCATGCCCCGGCCAGCATCGGGAAAAGCAGGATCGAGGCCGGCGGGCACACTCTCCCCTGATCGCGGCGGGTATTGGAAGCCCGGGAGAACAGTCACAGCAACGAACCCGGCTTTGCCGGTCCCCGAGGCCGGGGTGGCGGTTGTCACAAGATGTTTCACGAATGCCTCATGAGGAAGTTTGCCGTAGATAAATCTCCATGCTACAGGTCACATAAAGGGATGAAATTGCCGTTCGGCCATTTTCAGGTTATCGCGATGACAAAGTCAAGCATAGTGCAGGGAGATGGCGAGATTGTTAGTGTGTTTGATTCATGTATCATGGTTCTATCGCATAATCATTATTTTGTGCGATGCCGTCGGTCGGGTCGTGCTGCGGCTACGCTTGCATCATATTGCCATTGGCCGTAGCCGTGTCTCCGTCGTGACGTTTTTCGCCACGGCGCTTGTCTCCTGTGGCGCCAACAAGCCAATGAATCTCTTGGAATTGGTCTCGACGGTGAGCTTCTGACGGCGGCGCGCTCATCGCGACCAAACCTATCCATGCGATGTTCGGTTCCGGAGTTATGAGGATAGTATGCGTTTGGCCGTGTTGTGCTATCTTTGGCCGATCGGGGGAGCCTGGGGGGGGGAAGGGGCCGATGATTTTATGGCGGGATGCCATGTCCGTGGGGTCGCCGGCCCTTGATGCCGACAATAAGAAGCTGATCGAGCTTCTGAATTCGGCGGAGGAATCGGTCAGCGGCGAAAGCTGGGCGACCGTGGGGGCGGTCATCGCCGACCTGCAAGTCTATGCCCGTGACCATTTCGCCCGCGAGGAAGCGGTTCTGGCGGCGATCAAGTATGGCGATCTCGAGGCGCACAAGGCGCTTCACGCGTCCCTGTCGACCAAGGCCAGGCTTCTCGGCGAAAAGTTCGCCGCATCGGCGACCGATGACGCCCGTAGAACCTGTGGCGCGGTATTGACCAAGGTTCTGAACGAATGGTTGATCCATCACGTTCTCAAGCACGACATGAAGTTCAAACCCCTTCTGCCAAAAAAGGTGCCGTCCGCCGTGCCGGTATCGGGGTTGTCTCCGCCCACCGGCTTGCCTCCGCCGACCCAGGCCGAGCAGGATGCCGAACGCAGGGCGCGCCAGGAGGCGCGCAATAAGGACGTCGAATACCAACTGCCCCCCAACCTGGCCCATCTTCTCGATCGCATCGAATACGTCACGCCCGAGCTTCCGCCTCCCGCCACCGGGTTCGAGAGTTTCGACAAGTTCTGCGAAGCGGCCATTTGGCGGCGGGTCAACAAGGTGCTGGTGTTCTTCCAGCGTCACAATCCGTCGCTGGCTCTGGAACTGCCGCCCTTTTTCCTCGCTTCGCCCGAATTCGCCGAAAGATTCCGTGACGCCGTCGGGAAACTCATCATTCCCATCATCTGGGAAAGTCGCCAGATCCGCATGCTTGCCACCAGCTTCAATTGGGCCGACGAGGATACGGACAGCTTCTGGGATCACGTCACCAAGCCGCTTGAGCAATGTATCCTGGCGGGGTGGGCGCAGGGCTGGGACGATCTCAAGCTGGTCGAGGTCAAGAGGAGCGACGGCACCAGGGTGATGCAGGTCAAGGACAATACCAAGGCGCTGCGCGAGATGTTGCTGCCCTCGACCCCTGCCGCCTATGACATTCCCAAAGTCGGCAATCGCGAGATCGCCACCTTCAAGTCGCTTCTGGACCCGGCCAATGACTGGTCGGTGTATCTCAACCGCGCCTGGCGCATCTGTCATGACCTTTACGAGCAGGAAAAGGACCCGCGGGTCTTTCAGCAGAAGGCGCGCGAGGGCGCGTTCCGCGACGGCTTGCTGAACACGTTCGACAGCTTCCCACCCGAGTGGACCGATTTCCTGGTTCTGGCCTGCCACCGGGTGTTTCCCCGCATCACCACCTCTTTCCTGGAAAGCTTCGCCCGCAATCTCGGTCGTACCGAGGCCCAGCGCGAGGAGTATATCCCGTATACCATCCGCTATCTTCGGCAGGCGCGGGAGCACCCCGACATCACATTGCGCGAGTGCGGCGAAGAGGCGGAATGGCAGGCGAAAATGAAAGAACTGAGCGACTATCTGGCCGATCGTCCGTCAAAATAGCACGCCGCCGATGGTTCGGCCGGCGTTCCGCCCGGCGTCGAGGGCGCGAACAAATCAGGCCAAGCGCCTTCAAGCGGTTGTCCGTGCTCCGGCGGCGCTTGGCATCGGTGACGGTTCCGCTTAAACTCGCCGTGGGCAATCACGGCGAAGGATCATTCCGTGGCGGGAGGCAGTGGCAACGACCGTCGGGTCGATGACCGGCATGAGGGCGAAGGGCTGTTCATGCTGTTCGACGGGCATCTGGTCGAAGTGGTCGATATCTCGGTGGGTGGCCTGAAGTTCCGCCAGCCGCCGTTTCGGCTGGAAGCGGGACAACGATTCGCATTCGAGTTGCGCTCCGCCCACGAGGACCCCAATCCCCTGGCCCGCGGGGTTGCCGTGGTGCGTGCCGCCAAGGATGACTGGGTGGCGGTGGAATTCGTCCGCCCGACCTTCTCGCTGATGAAGGTGGTCGGACGCCATATCGGCCGCCTGCTGGTCGGGGGCAGCCACCTGTTTCGACACTGACCGAACCGGCGATGGACCTTGGGGGGGAGGGGGCTATGGGACGTCTTCACATGTTGGCGGCGGCGGTCGCCGGAGCCCTGCTGGCGGGACCGGCGCTGGCCGGTGCCACCTTCGATGCGGTCAAGGCCAAGGGATTCATCCAGTGTGGCGTCAATCTCGGCCTCTATGGCTTCTCGGCGCCCGACGACAAGGGGAACTGGAGCGGGCTTGACGTCGATGTCTGCCGCGCGGTGGCGGCGGCGGTGTTCGGCGATGCCTCCAAGGTCAAGTTCACGCCGCTGTCGGCGCAGCAGCGACTGCCGGCGTTGCAATCGGGCGAGGTCGATCTGCTGGCGCGCAATACCACCTGGACGCTGACCCGTGATACCGCTAACGGTCTCGACTTCACCACGCCGGACTATTACGACGGTCAGGGGTTCATGGTGGCGAAGAAGCTGGGGGTCAGGTCGGCGAAAGACCTGAATGGCGCCACCGTCTGCGTGCTGCCCGGCACCACCACCGAACAGAATCTGGCCGACTATTTCCGTGCCAACAAGATGAGTTTCAAGCCGGTGGTGATCGAGAAGAACGAGGAACTGAACAGCGCCTTCTTTTCCGGCCGCTGCGATGCCCTCAGCTCGGACGCCTCGCAACTGGCGGGGATACGCGCCGGCCAGGCCGCCAATCCCGACGATTGGATGATCCTGCCCGAACTGATCTCGAAAGAGCCGCTGTCGCCGGCGGTGCGCCAGGGCGATCCGCAATGGACCGACGTGGTGCGCTGGTCGCAATACGCCATGGTCTATGCCGAGGAAAAGGGCCTGACGTCGGCCTCCGTCGACGCGGCGTTGAAGTCGCCCGATCCCGACGTGCAGCGCCTGCTCGGCGTCACCGCCGGCAACGGCAAGGCGCTGGGAGTCGACGAGAAGTGGGCCTACGCCATCATCAAGCAGGTGGGCAGCTATGGCGAAAGCTTCGAGCGCAACGTCGGCAAGGGCTCGCGGCTCAAGCTCGAGCGTGGTCTCAACGCGCTGTACACCCATGGCGGGCTGATGTACGCCATGCCGCCGCGCTGACGCCGTCATGGCGTCGCTGTGGAGCAACCTCCGCTTCCGCGGCCTGCTCTATCAGGTCCTGGTGGTGGGCGCGGTGGTGGCGCTGGGCGGTTGGCTGGTGCATAACACCCTGGTCAATCTGGCGGCGCGGGGCATCGCCACCGGCCTGGGTTTCCTGGGGCGCGAGGCCGGTTTCGACATCTCGGAAAGCGTCATCGCCTTTTCTCCCTCCGACACCTATGCCCGCGCCCTGCTGGTCGGATTGCTGAACACCCTGGTGGTGTCCGGTCTGGGGATCGTGTCGGCCACCGTGCTGGGAACGCTGATCGGCGTGGCGCGGCTGTCGGGCAACTGGCTGGTGGGGCGGCTGTCCACGGTCTACATCGAGTCCATCCGCAACGTGCCGCTGTTGCTGCAATTGTTCGTGTGGTACGGCGTCGTCACTTCGTTGCCGGTGGCGCGTCTGGCGTTGCATCCCTTGCCGGGAGTGTTTCTCAGCAACCGCGGACTGGTGATTCCCGGGCTGGATTGGAGCCAGGGGTGGCTGCCGATCCTTGATATTCCGCATCTGGCCGGCTTCAACTTCGTCGGCGGCCTGACGCTGTCGCCGGAATTCGCCGCCCTGCTGGCCGGGCTGACCGTCTACACCGCCGCCTTCATCGCCGAGATCGTCCGCGCCGGTATCCTGGCCGTACCGAAGGGGCAGACCGAGGCGGCTTTGTCGCTGGGGCTGTCGCGGGGGCAGATCCTGCGGCTGGTCATCCTGCCCCAGGCGCTGCGGGTGATCGTGCCGCCGCTGACCAGTCAGTACCTCAACATCGCCAAGAACTCGCCGTTGGCCATCGCCATCGGCTATCCCGATCTGGTGGCGGTGTCCAACACCGCCATCAACCAGACCGGACAGGCGGTCGAGGGGGTGGCGCTGGTGATGGTGGTATTTCTAGGCATCAGTTTGGCGCTGTCGGCGCTGATGAACTGGTACAACAAGCGTGTCGCCCTGGTGACGCGATGAGCCGTCCGCTGTCCTGGGCCAAGGCCAACCTGTTCGGTTCGCCCGCCAGTTCGCTGCTGACCGTGCTGACCCTGGCGCTGTTGTGGCAGGTGGTGCCGCCGCTGGTGGACTGGGCGCTGATCGGCGCCAGTTGGGGCGCCGGTGATCCCGAACGCTGCCGGGCTGCCGGCGGTGCCTGCTGGACCCTGCTGACCGAGCGGCATCGGCTGATGTTGTTCGGGGTCTATCCCTATGACCAGCATTGGCGCCCGGCGTTGGCGGTGGCGCTGTTCATCGCCCTGTTGGCGATCTCCGCCAACCGGCGCTGCTGGAAACCCTGGCTGGGCGGCGCCTGGGCGCTGGCGGTCATGATCTTTGCCGCGCTGATGTGGGGCGGGGTGCTGGGGCTGGCGCCGGTCGAGACCAGCCAGTGGGGCGGGCTGCCGCTGACACTGGTGATCGCGGTGCTGGCCATTGCCGTGGCGTTTCCGTTCTCGATCCTGCTGGCGCTGGGGCGGCGGTCGGGGCTGCCGGCGATTCGGGCGGTTTCGGTGGGCTATATCGAGCTGGTGCGCGGCGTGCCGCTGGTCAGCGTGCTGTTCATGGCGTCGGTGATGTTTCCGCTGTTCCTGCCGGAAGGCATGACCATCGACAAGGTGCTGCGCGCCCTGGTGGGCATGACATTGTTCACCGCCGCCTATCTGGCCGAGGCGGTGCGCGGCGGCTTGCAGGCGATACCCAGGGGGCAGTTCGAGGCCGCCGACGCCCTGGGCCTCGGCTATTGGCGGTCCATGCGGCTGATCATCCTGCCCCAGGCGCTGCGGCTGGTGATCCCGCCCATCGTCAACCAGTTCATCACCTGCTTCAAGGACACCTCGCTGGTGACCATCGTCGGTCTTTACGACCTGCTGGCGGCCAGCAAGGCGGCGCTGAACGACCCCGCCTGGCGGCCCTATTTCGTCGAAGGCTATCTGGCGGCGGCGCTGGTGTATTTCTGCTTCTGCTTCTTCATGTCGCGCTACAGCCAGTGGCTGGAACGCGACCTGCGCCAAGGCAATCGATGATCATGCAAGACCCTCCCATCGTCGAACTGAACGGCGTCAACAAGTGGTACGGCGACTTTCATGTGCTGAAGGATATCGGCCTGGAGGTGGCCCGGGGGGAAAAGGTGGTGGTGTGCGGTCCCTCGGGGTCGGGCAAATCGACCATGATCCGCTGCATCAACCGGCTGGAAGAGCACCAGTCGGGGTGTATCGTCGTCGATGGCGTCGAACTGGGCGACGACCTCAAGGCCATCGAGGCCATCCGCCGCCGGGTGGGGATGGTGTTTCAGAGCTTCAACCTGTTTCCCCATCTCACCGTGCTGGAGAACCTGACCCTGGCGCCGATCCGGGTGGCGGGGATGACGCCGGCCGAGGCGGCGGATACCGCCATGGCCCTGCTGGAGCGGGTGCGCATTCCCGATCAGGCGGCCAAGTATCCCGGCCAGCTTTCCGGCGGGCAGCAGCAGCGGGTGGCCATCGCCCGCGCGCTCTGCCTGAAGCCCAAGGTGATGCTGTTCGACGAGCCGACCTCGGCGCTGGACCCGGAAATGGTGGGCGAGGTGCTCGACGTCATGACGGCGCTGGCGTCGGAAGGCATGACCATGATCTGCGTCACCCATGAAATGGCCTTTGCCCGCGCCGTTGCCGATACCATGGTGTTCATGGACGAGGGGCGGGTGGTGGAGGTGGCCAAGCCGGCGCTGTTCTTCGACCATCCCGCGAACGAGCGCACCAGACGCTTTCTCGGTAAGATCATCGGGCACTGACATGCACCTCAACGCCATCGATTCCGGCTCTGACACCGCCACCGACCTGCCCCCGCTGGTGATTCTGCACGGCCTGCTGGGGTCGGCGCGCAACTGGGGCGGCGTGGTCAAGGCCTTGGGCGGGGCCCGCCGGGTGGTGGCGCTGGATCTGCCCAATCATGGCGCCAGCCCATGGGCCGAGGTGATGGACTACCCGTTCATGGCGCGCGAGGTCGCCAAGGTGATCAAGCACCTGGGCGGCCCGGCGGCGGTAATGGGTCATTCCATGGGCGGCAAGGCGGCCATGACCCTGGCGCTGACCCGGCCGGATCTGGTCGAGCGGCTGGTGGTGGTGGACATCGCCCCCGTGGCCTACCGTCACACCTTTGCCCCCTATGTCAAGGCCATGCGGGCGGCACCGTTGGCCGAGGCGGCGTCGCGGGGCGAGGTTGACGCCTTTCTCGCCGCCCACATTCCCGATCGGGGAGTGCGGGCCTTTCTGATGCAGAACCTGGAGGGAAGTTCGGGTGGTTATCGCTGGCGGCCCAATCTGCCGGTGCTGGGTGCCCATATGGACGACATTCTGGCCTTTCCCGCCTTTGCCGACGAAGCGCGCTACGACGGGCCGGCGCTGTTCGTGGCCGGAGCTCTGTCGGATTACATTCTGCCCGCCCACGAAGACGTCATCGCCCACCTGTTTCCCCAAGCGGTCACGGTGGAAATCGAGGACGCCGGCCACTGGGTCCACGCCGACAATCCGGCCGCCTTCCTGGCGGCGGTGGCCGCATTCATCGGGCGGCAGGCGCCGCCTTGACCGGGTGCTTGTAGCCCAGCGCCTCGCCCTTGACGTGGGGGTAAACCCCGCTGTCGATGACGCGGTAGATTTCCAGGCAGGTCTGTTGCGCCTGCTTCAGATTCCTGGCCTTGGGCACCATCTTGCGGCACATATCGACATAGGTCTTCAGCAGTGCGGCGTGGGCGGCGATATGGGATTCGCCGGCCTCGCCCCTGGATTTGAGGATTTCGTCCTCGGCGGCGAAGGCGACCTTCATGCAGGTGTAGACCGCACCGGTGCGCGCCGCCACCAGCTTTTGGTTGAGCAATGGATCGTCCATGATTAGGAAGAAGTCGTCCAAGGCCTCGATCAAGTGGCGACGGTGGCCATCGATGCTGGCAATGCCGGTTTCAAGAGACATACTCCAGCGGAACATGAATGTCCCCGGTCATGTGGTCGGGTTCGGCAAGGGCCGAGTCCAACTATATTTATGCTGGAATGAAGTGAGCGTCAAATGTCAACGGGAAGTACTGTACGTCCGTTGATTTTCGTTCACATTGTCGTCAAGAAACGTCACTCGACGGTAACGCTTTTCGCCAGGTTGCGTGGCTGGTCGACGTCGGTACCCTTGGCGATAGCGACGTGATAGGCCAGCAGTTGTACCGGAATGGCATAGAGAATCGGCGCGACGAGGGAATCGGCCGAGGGCAACTCGAAGGTGGCGGCGACCTTGGCCGACAAGTTCTCGATGCCCGCCCGGTCGGACATGAAGATGACGCGGCCGCCGCGAGCCACCACTTCCTGCACGTTGGAGGCGGTTTTCTCGTAAAGCTCGTCCGACGGGCAGATCACGATCACCGGCACCGTATCGTCGATCAGGGCGATGGGACCGTGCTTGAGTTCGCCGGCGGCGTAGGCCTCGGCATGGATGTAGCTGATTTCCTTCAGCTTCAGCGCGCCTTCCAGCGCGATGGGATAGCCGGTGCCGCGCCCCATGTAGAGCACGTCGCGGGCTTCGGCGACACTCTGGGCGATGGCGCGGATGGCGGTATCGTTGTGCAGCACCTCGGCGACACGGGCGGGGATCTCGGCCAGCGAGCGGCAGATTGCCGCCTCGGCGTCGGCATCGAGCACGTTGCGGGCGCGTCCCAGCGCTACCGCCAGACAGGCCAGCACGGTCAATTGGGTGGTGAACGCCTTGGTCGAGGCCACCCCGATCTCGGGACCGGCCAGGGTTTGCAATACCCCTTCCGATTCGCGGGCGATGGTGCTTTCCGGCACGTTGACCAGCGACAGGGTGTGCTGGCCGTGGTCGCGGCAATAGCGCAACGCCGCCAGGGTGTCGGCGGTCTCGCCCGATTGCGAGATGAAGACTGCCAGCCCACCGGCTTCCATCGGCGGGGCGCGATAGCGGAATTCCGAGGCGATATCCACATCGACCGGCAGCCGGGCCAGCTTTTCCAGCCAGTACTTGGCCACCATGCCGGCATAATACGAGGTGCCGCAGGCGACGATGGAGATTCGGCGCACCAACGCCAGATCGAACGGCAGACGGGGCAGGGTGATGGTCCGGCTGGCCGGATTGAGCATGGTGTTGAGGGTGCCGCCGATCACTTCCGGCTGCTCGAAGATTTCCTTGAGCATGAAGTGGCGATGTTGGCCCTTGCCGATCATGGCGCCGGTGAACTGGGTCAGGCGGACCTCGCGGGTGACGGCGGCACCATTGCGGTCATGGATGGTGACGCCGTCGGCGGTGACCTCGGCCCAGTCGCCGTCGGCGAGATAGCTGATCCGCTGGGTCAAGGACGCCAGCGCCAGCGCGTCTGACCCCAGGAACATCTCGCCGTCGCCATAGCCGATGGCCAGCGGCGATCCCTGCCGGGCGGCGATCATCATGTCGGGGCGGCCGGCGAAGATGATGCCGAGCGCGAAGGCGCCGCGCAGGCGCTGCAACGCCTTGACGGTGGCGGCGGAGGGGGCCAGGCCCTGTCCCAGGTAATGGTCGATCAGCTGCGCCACCGCCTCGGTATCGGTGTCGCTCTCGAAGACGTGGCCCTGCGCCGTCAGTTCGGCCTTCAACTCGTGGAAATTCTCGATGATGCCGTTGTGGACGACGGCGACGCGGGCGGTGGCGTGGGGATGGGCGTTGCGCTCGTTGGGCACGCCATGGGTGGCCCAGCGGGTATGGCCGATGCCGATGTTTCCGCTCACCGGCTCGGCCGCCAGCCGGGCTTCCAGGTTGGCCAGCTTGCCCTCGGCGCGGCGGCGCTCAATGCGGCCGTCGACCAGGGTGGCGATCCCGGCGGAATCATAGCCCCGGTATTCCAGGCGCCTCAATCCCTCCACCAGCAGCGACGCGACCTCGCGCCGGCCGACGATGCCGATGATGCCGCACATGCCGGCTTATCCTTCCTTTTTGGAATGCTGGGCGCGGAAACGGTCGGCCCAGCCCTTCAGTTCCATTTGCGAACCGCGCGCCACCGCCAGCGCCCCGGGACCGACTTCCTTGGTAATCACCGAGCCGGCGCCGATGATGGCGCCGTCACCGACTTTCACCGGGGCGACCAGGGCGGTGTTCGAGCCGATGAAGGCGCCCTTGCCGATGTCGGTGAACGATTTGTTGAAGCCGTCGTAATTGCAGGTGATGGTGCCGGCGCCGATATTGGCGCCGGCACCGATGCGGGCGTCGCCGATATAGGTCAGGTGGTTGACCTTGGCGCCGGCCTCGACCACCGCCTTCTTGATCTCGACGAAATTGCCGATATGGGCGGCCTCGCCGATTTCGGCGCCGGGGCGCAGCCGGGCGAAGGGGCCGACGGTGGCGCCGTCGGCGACATCGCATCCCTCGAAATGGCAGAAGCCCTTGATCACCACCCCATTGCCGACGGTGACGCCGGGGGCGAACACCACATGCGGCCCGACCACCACGTCTTGGCCCAGCCGGGTATCCCACGAGAACCATACCGTTGCCGGATCGGCCAGGGTGGCGCCGCCTTCCATGGCGCGTTCGCGCAGTTGGCGTTGCAGCACCGCCTCGGCCACCGCCTGCTCGGCGCGCGAGTTGATGCCCAGCAGTTCGGTGGGATCGCCCTCCTCGTGCGAGCAACAGGCGCCGTCGCCGCGCGCCAGCGCCACCACGTCGGTCAGGTAGTACTCGCCCTTGGCGTTCTTGTTGTCGACCCGGTCGATCAGGCTCCACAGCCGGGCACCGTCGATGGCCATGACGCCGGAATTGCACAGCGGGTTCTCGCGCTGTTCATCGGTGGCGTCGCGGTATTCGATGATGGCCTTCAGCCCCTCTGCCCCCACCACCAGCCGGCCGTAATGTCCGGGATCATCGGGCTTGAAGCCCAGCACCACCACGGCGGGATCGCGCGGGCTGCGGCGTTCCGCCAGCAGACGTTCCAGGGTCGGGCGGGTGATCAGCGGGGTGTCGCCGTAAAGCACCAGGACATCGCCGTCAAATCCTTCCAGCGCCGCGCGGGCCTGGGCGACGGCGTGGCCGGTCCCCAGGCGCTCGGTCTGGACCACGGTGGGAACCGGGGCGACGGCGGCGCCGATCCGCTCCATGTCGGGGCCGACCACCACCACCATGCGATCCGGCGCCAGGCCCGACACCGTGTCCATCAGGTGCGAGATCATGGGACGGCCGGCGATGGGGTGCATGACCTTGGGCAGCGCCGACTTCATGCGGGTGCCCATGCCGGCGGCAAGGACGATGACGGCAAGCTTGCGAGACGTCATGGTGGATGCCGATACTCTATCTGTTGCGGCTGCGGCGGCAAGGTGCCACAAAAAGACGGCAACGGCCAAGTCAATCTTTGTTGCGAAAGGTTTCAATGGATACGCAATTGCGCGCCGTGCTGTTCGACCTCGACGGCACCCTGATCCACAGCCTGCCCGATCTGGTGGCGGCGGTGAACCGCTTGCTCGCCTCCGAGGGCAGGCCGCCGCTGGGCGCCGAGACGGTCAAGGCGGCGGTGGGCGACGGAGCCGGTGCGCTGGTCGAACGGGTCTTTGCCCCGTCGGGTGGTCTGCCGGGGCCGGAGGTGGAGCCCTATCTGGCGCGCTTCATGGCCGATTACGAGCCGAGGTCGACCGAAACCACCAGGGCGTGGCCGGGGGTGGTCGAGACCCTGGCCGGACTGAAGGACCGGGGATTGGCCCTGGCGGTGTGCACCAACAAGCCGAGCCGGGCCACCGCCGAGGTGCTGGACCGGCTGGATCTGGCGCGCTTCTTCGATCTGGTGGTGGGCGCCGATGACGCTCCCGCCATCAAGCCCGACCCCGCCCATGTCTCCGTGATTCTGGATCGGCTGGGGGTGGCCGCCGGGGCGGCCGCCATGGTCGGCGATTCCCGCAACGACATCGTCTCGGCCCGGCTGGCGGGCGTGCGCAGCGTGGCGCTGTCGTTCGGCTATGCCCACGGGCCGGTGGAAGATCTGGGCGCCGATCTGGTCATCGACGATTTCCGCGACCTGCCGGAGGCGTTGTCGCGTCTGTTCGCCGCGACGGTTTCCGGCGTGAAACCTGCTTCTGGCGGCGGGATGTAGTCTCTCTCTGGCAACCGGATGCCGTGCCTCCTCCAGAGGCGGTTATATTGGCTTTGATTCTACCAAAAATAAATGCCAGCCGGGGCTTGCGTCGGGGGATGGTTGGATAGCATTCTGCTGTCGTCATGGGGACGGGCGTGTCCGGCTGGGGAGAGATGGTGACGAACGAGCACAGAACCGATGGTCCCCGCCGGTCGGACTCGGCCGGGTCGGACCAAGCGGCTTGGCGGCGGGACAATTTCGATTCGCTTTCCGGGTTGCCGCTGCCGCCGCTGTTTGTCGACCGGCTGGAACAGGCGGTTGCCCTGTCCCGTCTCGGCTCCGCCGGGGTTGCGGTGATGGCGATCGGCCTGGATGCGGCGGCCGGTCAGGCCATGGACGATCTGGTCGGTCGTGTGCGGTCGTGTTTGCGCCGGGGCGAGTCGGCGTGCCGGATGGCCGGAGACGAGGGCGTTCTTGCCCTGATCGTGCTCGGTGATGGCGCCGATGCGCTGGAACAGGCAATCCAGCCATTGCTTGATGCACTCGGGGATACGGATGCCGGCGCCATCAGCTGTTCCATCGGTATTCGTCAGCCGGACGGGGCGGCGGACGGGGCGGCGGACACGCTGATCGGCGATGCCGAAGCCGCCATGCGCCGCGCCCGGAAGGCCGGTGGCAACGCCTACCGGGTCCACGGCGCCGACGACGAATGCGAGGTCCAGGCCGGTTCCGAGCTGTCGGCGGGGCCGCGTGGTTGGGCGCCCCGTGGTGTCCGGGTGCTGTTCGCCGACGATCTTGAACTGGCGCGTCTGGTGTTTCGCGATTTCCTCGAAGCCTCGGGCTGCTTCGTCGATGAGGCCGAGAACGGGGTCTCGGCCGCAGCCATGGCGGCCGAGGCGGTTCCCCCCTACGATCTCGTGGTGCTCGATCTTTACATGCCCGGCGGCGATGGCTTTGGCGCCGCTCACGCCATCCGCGCCCGCGAGGCGTGGCTGGGGTTGTCGCGGGTGCCGATCATGGCGCTGACGGCCGGGGACGGCGAGGACGAGCGTCAGCGTGCTGCCGAATGCGGTATCGACCGCTTTCTCACCAAACCGGTGTCGCGCGCCGATCTGCTCAAGGCCATGGCGGAGATGTTGCCGGCCGAGCGGACCGATGCCGCGCCGAGCGGTGGCTTGCATCACGATTTCCATATTCCTCCCGGACTGGAACATCTGCTGCCGGCGTTTCTCGACGAGATGCTGAAGGACCAGAAGGTGCTGCGGACTCTGGTGGACGGTGGCGACCGGGCGGCACTGGCCGACCACGTTCACGCCATGCGCGGCAAGTGCGGCATGTTCGGTGAGAATGGGCTCTTCGATTTGCTGGGACGGCTGGAAAATCTGGCCCCCGCCGGCGGTGCCGGCGAGATCACCCGGCTGGTCGCCAAGGTCGTCGAACGCATTGGCCATCTTTAGGGCACGGATACGATCATGAAGGTTACCCAATTCACCGATTTCTCGTTCCGGCTGCTGCTGTTCCTCGCCCGTGGGCAGGGCAGGATCGTCACCGTGCGCGAGGTTGCCGGGTATTACGACATTTCGGCCGAGCACCTGAAGAAGGTGGTGCGCAGTCTGTCCGAGCTGGGCCATATCAAGACCGTGCGTGGCAAGAACGGTGGTCTGCGATTGGCGCGCGAACCGGCGGAGATCGAGCTTGGCGCGCTGATCCGCCACCAGGAGAATCTGGCGCTGCTGCCCTGCTTCGATCCTGCTGATTCCTGCCCGATGGAGCTGTGTCGGTTGAGGGGGCTGATGGACGAGGCGCTGGAACGCTTTCTCGCCGTGTTCGATGGCAAGACCCTGGCCGATATCCTTTAGCCGGCCACCGGCGCCCACAGCACCTGATCAAGGGTGTCGGCTCCGGTCAGCAGCATGACCAGCCGGTCGAAGCCCAGCGCGATGCCGGCGGCGTCGGGCATGCCGAAGTCGAGCGCCGCCAGGAAGTCCTCGTCCACCGGGTGGGTTTCGCCGTACAGCGTTTGCTTCAACGCCATGTCGGCCTCGAAACGGCGGCGTTGCTCGACGGCGTCGGTCAGTTCGCCGAAGGCGTTGGCCAGCTCGACGCCCAGGGCATAGGCCTCGAAGCGTTCCGCCACTCGCGGATCGTCCGGACTGGGGCGCGACAGTGCCGCCATGGACAGCGGATAGGAATGCAAGATGACCGGTCGATCGAAACCGAGATGGGGTTCGATGCGGTCCAGCATCACTTTGAAAAATATGTCCTCCCAGAGGTCGGACGGGCTGACCGAGATGCCGATTCTCGTTGCCTCGGCCGCTAGACGGTCGCGGTCGGGGGCCAGCGCATCCGGGGCGGTGGCCAGGATGTCGATGCCGGCGTATTCGGTAAAGGCCTCGGCCACCGACAGCCGCCGCCAGGGTGCGAACGGATCGCAGCCGGCGCCACCCCGCCGCAGCCGGTCGGTTCCGGCGGCGCGGGCGCAGATCCGGACCAGATCCTCGGTATCGCGCATCAGGTCATCCAGCCCGGCACCGGCCCGGTACCATTCCAGCATGGTGAATTCGGGGTGATGGGTGGCCGAGCGTTCGCCGTTGCGGAACACCCGCGCCATCTGGTAGAGGCGCGGCATCCCCGCCACCAGCAGCTTCTTCATGGCGAATTCCGGACTGGTGTGCAGCGCCAGCGTCAGATCGGGGCCACCGAACGGGTCCGCCAGATTGGTGGTGAAGGCCTTGATATGGGGCTCCATGCCGGGCGAGACCTGGAGACAGGGGGTTTCGACCTCGGTGAAGTCGCGCGCCGCGAAAAAGGCGCGTATCGCCGTCACCGCCTGGGAACGGATATGGAGATTGGCTTTGCGCCGGGCGAACACGTCGGGCCGCCACCATTCTTTACCTGACACCGCGTTTTCCTCTATCTAGTCCCGATGCCCGCCACACGCACCCTCCGCGCCCCCGCCGAACTGGTCGCAGCCGGCCTGATCGCCGCCGCCGACCTCGCCGCCGTCGAAGTGGTGGCGGCGCGCTATGCCGTGGCGCTGACTCCGGCGGTGGCCGAACTGATCGATCCCGCCGATCCCGCCGATCCCATCGCCCGCCAGTATGTGCCCACCGCCGCCGAGCTGGACACCCGGCCGGAAGAGATGAGCGACCCCATCGGCGACGCAGCCTACAGCCCGCTCAATGGCCTCGTCCACCGCTACCCCGATCGGGTGCTGCTGACGCCGCTGCTGGTATGCCCGGTCTATTGCCGCTTCTGCTTCCGCCGCTCCAGGGTGGGCGACGGCGGCGCCACCATGACCGAAGCCGACATCGACGCGGCGTTGGCCTATGTGCTGGCCCGGCCCAAACTGCGCGAGGTCATCCTGACCGGCGGTGATCCGCTGATGCTGCCGCCCGCCCGGCTGCGGCGGCTGGTCGCGCGCATCGCCGCCATTCCCCATATCGAGGTGGTCCGCGTCCATTCGCGGGTGCCGCTGAGCGATCCCGGACGGGTGACTCCCGATCTGGCCGCCGCTCTTCAATCCGGGCGCGGCGGCGCGGCGGTATGGCTGGCCGTTCACGTCAACCACCCGCGCGAATTGTCGGACAAGGCCCGTGACGCCCTGGCATTGCTGGCCGATGCCGGTGTGCCGCTGCTGTCACAGACCGTGCTGCTGAAGGGGGTCAACGACTCCGCCGAGGTACTGGACGTGCTGATGCGGGCGTTGGTGCGTAACCGGGTGCGGCCCTACTACCTGCACCATCCCGATTTGGCGCCGGGCACAGCCCATTTGCGCCCCAGCATCGCCGAGGGCCAGGCATTGATGCGGGCGTTGCGCGGGCGGCTCAGCGGTATCGCCCAGCCGACCTATGTCCTCGATATCCCCGGTGGCTTTGGCAAGGTCCCGGTGGGGCCGGACTACTGGGACGGCGGGGTGGGCGAGGTCCGCGATCCGAAGGGACGGACGCACACCTATCCCGGCTAGCTTGCCTTCCAGGGATCAAGCTGTTAGGTTCCGCGCCTGATTTCCCGACAGTCCCTGGAACTCCCATGAAGATCAACGCCAACCTGATTCGTCCCGGCAATATCCTGGAACATAACGGCCGCCAGTACGCCGTGCTGAAGACCCAGATCGTGCAGCCCGGCAAGGGCGGCGCCTTCATCACGGTCGAGATGCGAGACATCCGCACCGGCACCAAGACCAACGAGCGCTGGCGCACCGCCGACACCATCGAGAAGTGCAGCGTCGAGGAAAAGGACTGCACCTATCTGTTCGGCGACGCCCAGACGCTGACCTTCATGGAGCAGGAGAACTTCGAGCAGTTCTCGGTTCCCGCCGATATCCTGGGCGATACCGCCGCTTTCCTGCAGGATGGCATGGCGGTCACCGTCGATTTCGTCGAAGGTTCGCCGGTCTCCATCGCCCTGCCGGAAAAGGTGGTGATGGAGGTGGTCGAGGCCGATCCGGTGGTCAAGGGCCAGACCGCGTCGTCGTCCTATAAGCCGGCCAAGCTGGAAAACGGCCTCAAGATCCTGGTGCCGCCCTTCCTGGCCGCCGGCGAGAAGATCTGGGTCGCCACCGCCGACTGCACCTATGTCGAGCGGTTCAAGGGCTGATCGTGGTTATTCGCTCTGCCCTGCTCAACGTCATGATGGCCGCCGCCCGCAAGGCGGCGCGCTCGCTGCTGCGTGACTACGGCGAGGTCGAAAACCTCCAGGTGTCGCGCAAGGGGCCGGCCGATTTCGTCTCGTCGGCCGATCTCAAGGCGGAAAAGACGCTGCGGGCCGAGCTGAAGAAGGCGCGGCCGGGCTTCGGCTTTCTGCTGGAGGAGGGCGGCGAGGTCGCCGGCGACGACAAGAGCCAGCGCTGGATCATCGATCCCATCGACGGCACCACCAACTTTCTGCACGGTATTCCCAACTTCTGCATCTCCATCGCGCTGGAGCGCGACGGCGAGTTGGTGGCCGGTGTGGTTTACCAGCCGCTGGGCGACGAGATGTTTCATGCCGAGAAGGGGGCGGGGGCCTTTCTCAACGAGCGGCGATTGAGGGTCTCGGCCCGGCGCAAGCTGGAAGACACCCTGATCGCCACCGGCATTCCCTTCCACGGCCGCCCCGGCCACGAGGTCTTCCTCAAGGAACTGGCGGCGGTGATGCCTACCGTGGCCGGCATCCGCCGCTTCGGCTCGGCGGCGCTTGACCTCGCCTATGTGGCGGCGGGGCGCTGCGACGGCTATTGGGAGGCCGGCATCAAGCCGTGGGATATCGCCGCCGGCGTGGTGCTGGTGCGCGAATCCGGCGGCTATGTCACCGACTATGACGGTGGCAGCCGGATGCTGGACACCGGTGAAATCGTTGCCGCCAATGACCATTTGCACCAGTCGCTGCTGCGTCTGCTGAAGACGGCGCGGGCGTAGCTTTTCCTGTCGCAAAGCGCCTGTTGTGGTCGGAGTCCGCTTCGGCTAGTCTCTTGCCTTGCGATTTTGGGGCTTCGAGCCGGGAGAATGGCGTGATGACGAGGGCGGGCAGGCTCACGATAGTGGCGCTGGGGGCGCTCGTTTCCGTTGCGGCTTTTCCCGCCGCCGCGCAGGTCGTTGTCGGCGAGTCCCGCCCCAGCGTGGAGGTCAATTGGGATCTGCTGGACAAGCTGGGGCCGGAACCGACCCTGCCGGGATTGCTGACCCGCCGTCCGGCGGCGCCGGCCAAGCCGAAGGCCGCCACCGGGACCCAGGGGCCGGTTTACAAGCCCTATGGCGGCGGTGATGGCGCCAAGGTCGCCGTCGCCGCGCCCAGGCCCAGACCGGCCAAGGCGCCGGTAGCCGCTTCGGTGCCGCCGGCCGTTCCCGTTTCCACCGCTCCGGCCACCACGCCAACTCCGGCGCCCGCCGCCGCCGCCCCGGACTCCGGGCCGACCGCGTCCAAGCCGCAGGATGTCGCCGGCGTGCCGTCCGAGGAGAGGCCGCGGATGCCGGCGCAGCCGGCCAAGCCGCCCCGGGCGGACGTGGCCGCCGATGTGCCGCCGCCGCCCAAGTCCGACGTCAAGGCCAAGTCGCGTGCTTCGACGCCGGTGGTGGCGACCGAGCTGCCGACGCCTCCCGCCGCTCCGGCCGCCGCCGCGCCGGTCAAGGCCGAGCCGCCCAAGGCCGAGACTCCGCCCGCTGCCGTACAGTTCGTCAAGCCCGTCGAGGCACCGGTTGCGCCGCCCGCCCCCGTGGCGCCTGCTGCTCCGGTGGCGGCCCCGGCCGCCCCGCCGCCGGCTCCGGTGGTGGCCGCTCCGGCTCCGGTCACGCCGCCCGCTCCTCCGGCGGTGGCATCCGCGCCGCCCCAGCAACTGGCGTCGTTGCCGCCCGCCACCGGCGGCAGTGTGCGCAAGGGCGACAATCTGTCGGTACTGTTCACGGCCGAAAGCTCGCATCTGCCCGAATCCGTGCGGGGCGATCTGGATCGGCTGGCCCAGAAGCTGGAGAGGGACGAGGCGTTGTCGTTGCAGCTTCTGGCCTACGCCGCCGGCGACGAGGCCAATGCCAGCAAGGCGCGCCGGCTGTCGCTGTCGCGTGCGCTGGAGGTCCGCAAATACCTGATGGAGATGGGGGTCCGCTCGACCCGCATCGAGGTCCGGGCGCTGGGCAACAAGATCGAGGGGGGGGCGGCCGACCGCGTCGATGCGCTGCTGGTGTCCCGTTAGGTTCCAATACATCCCCGGACCTGATCGGGGACGGGGTTAGGCAAGGGGAAGAGGTTCCCTCATGACCCGTCCCAACCGCTACCTGCTCCGCATGGCCGCTTTCCTGGCGGCGGTGGCTGCCGTTGCCGGCCTGCTGTATGACGGGCTGCAAGCCGCCTTTGCCCATAATCCGGCGCTGAACGGGCTGATCCTCGGCGTGTTCGTCGCCGGCATCGTGCTTAACTTTCGTCACGTCCTGCTGCTCAAGCCCGAGGTGGACTGGCTGGAAAGCTGGCGGCGTGGTCAGCCGGCGCTGTCGGGTCGCCTCAGGCTGCTGGCGCCGATGGCCAGCATGCTGGGCGAACGCCAGGGCCGCATGAACCTGTCCACCATGGCGCTGCGCTCGGTGCTGGATTCCATCGCCGCCCGGTTGGAGGAACAGCGAGACCTGTCGCGTTATGTCGTCGGGCTGATGATCTTCCTTGGCCTGCTCGGCACCTTCTGGGGATTGTCGAAGACGGTGGGATCGGTCGGCGAGGTGA
The DNA here is from genome assembly GCA_903901915.1 of uncultured Rhodospirillaceae bacterium. GTDB lineage: Bacteria > Pseudomonadota > Alphaproteobacteria > Rhodospirillales > Magnetospirillaceae > Phaeospirillum. The sequence goes on from CAIUSV010000090.1 coordinate 47,475, forward strand.
TCGCCTCGCTGGCGGTCAGCAGCAACGACCCCTCCGTCGCCTTTGAAGGTCTCAAGGCCGGTCTGGCCAAGCCGCTCAACGGCATGGGCACGGCGTTCTCGACCTCGTTGTTCGGGCTGGCCGGATCGCTGGCGCTGGGCTTCCTCGACCTCAACGCCGGGCAGGCCCAGAACGCCTTCTATAACGAGCTGGAAGAGTGGCTGGCCGGGCAGACCCGGATCGGCGTCAGTGGGGCGGCCCTGGCCGGCGGTGACGAGCCGCAGCAATCGGTGCCGGCCTATATCCAGGCCCTGCTGGAACAGACCGCCGACAGCCTCGACCAGCTTCAGCGCGTGGTCAGCCGGGGTGAGGAGAACCGGGCCAGCGCCAATACCTCGATCAATCTGGTCGTGGAAAAGCTGTCGGTGCTGAGCGATCACATGAAGGCGGAACAGGCGCTGTTGCTCAAGCTGGGCGAGGGGCAGTTGGAGACCCGCGCCCTGATGGCGCGGCTGGCCGAGGGGGGGGGCGGCATCGACGAGGCCACCCGCGGCCATATCCGCAACCTGGATGGCGGGATGAAGCGGCTGGTGGACGAGACCGTGGCCAGCCGTGAGCAACTGGTGGCCGAATTGCGTTCGGAAATCCGCCTGCTGGCGCGCACTATCGCCGCCATCGCGGAAGAGCCGATGGGCTGATCCATGCCATTGGCCCGCCGCGCCCGCCGTTCCATCGACATTTGGCCCGGCTTCGTCGATGCCCTGGCGACGCTGGTCATGGTCATCGTCTTCGTGCTGATGGTTTTTGTGCTGGCCCAATACTTCCTGGGCCAGGCGCTGTCGGGGCGGCAGAAGGCGTTGGACGAACTGGGACGCGAGATGGCGGCCCTGGCCGAGAAACTGAACATGCAGACCGCCGCCAACGCCTCGCTTCAGGCCGAACTGGTGGCCAGCCGGGCCGAGAAGGATAGGGTGGAGGCGTGGGCCGCCGGCCTTAATCAGGACCTCGGTTCGCTGCTGGCGCTGAAGGACGAGAAGGAAGCGGAACTTGCCGCCGAGCGCAAGGTTTCCGACGAGGCCAAGGCTCAGTTGGCGCTGCTCAACCGTCAGATCGAGGCGCTTCGCCAGGAGATGGCCCGCGTCACCGCCGCCCTGGAGGCGTCGGAAGCGCGCGACAAGGAGCAGAAAACCCAGATCGCCGACCTGGGCAAGCGCCTCAACGTGGCGTTGGCCGGCAAGGTCGAGGAGTTGCAGAAATACCGGTCCGAATTCTTTGGCCGTCTGCGCAAGGTGCTGGGCGACCGGCCCGGCATCCGCATCGAGGGCGATCGCTTCGTGTTCCAGTCGGAGCTGCTGTTCGACACCGGTTCGGCCGAACTGGGGGTGGACGGCATCGAGCAGGTCCGCCGTCTCGCCGCCACCCTCAAGGATATCGCCAAGACCATGCCCAAGGGCATCAACTGGGTGTTGCGGGTCGATGGTCACACCGACAAGCGCCCCATCACCTCGGGCCGCTATCCTTCCAACTGGGAGCTATCGACGACGCGGGCCATCACGGTGGTGCGCACCCTGGCCGCCAACGGCGTGCCGAAGGACCGGCTGGCGGCGGCGGGTTTCGGCGAGTTCCAGCCGCTGGATACCGGCGACACCGATGCGGCACTGGCCAGAAACCGCCGCATCGAGATCCGCTTCGATCAGCGATAGAACCCCGTCTTCCCCAGGCATGGCCGAGGGATCTTGCCGGTACAGTCAGAGAAAAACCTACCGCACTGTCCAGAAATTGTCCGACGGCGCCGCCATCAGGTCACGGACCCGTTCGGTCATGGCCGTGGTGGCGGCCCTGGCCTGGGTGGCGTGCTGTTGGGCGGCGGCGGGGAGCGCTTCGGCGGGGTGGGTGACGGCCGGGGTCGCCATCGCGGCGGCGGCGGGGGTTGCCACCGTCATCGGTTTGGTCAGGCTGGACGCCTTGGCCGGTGGCGACTTGCTCGCCGGCGCGAGGTCGGGGGCGGCGGCCGGCTTGGCGCGAACCAGGCTGTCGACCTCCAGGCGGCCCATGGCCGACAGCAACTCGAATGCGGCCTGATACATGTCGTAGAAGGCGCTGGTATAGTTGATGCGGGCGTCGTTGATGCGGGTTTCTTCGTCCAGCACTTCCTGGACGGTGGCCTTGCCGGCCTCGCGCTTTTTCTTCTGCGCCTCCCACACTTCCTCGGCGATATTCGCGGCGTTTTCCAGCAGGTCGAGGCGTTGGCGGGCGGTCTGGAGCTTGTGCCACGCCACCCGTACCGCCTCCGAGACCTTGCGGCCGGCGTGGGTCCGGTTATCCTTGCTCGCGGCGTGATCCCACGACGCCTGGGCGACCTGGGCATCGGTCTTGAAGCCGGCGAACAGCTCCCAGTTGGCGACCAGCAGCAGCGACCAGTCGCGTCGCGGGCCGATGGAGGCGTTCTTGTTGTTTTCGTAGTCCATCTTGCCCACCAGATCGAGGGTGGGCCAGTAGCCGGCCTCGGCGGTGCGGCGCCGTTCGTCGGTGAGGCTGATGGTCTTGATCGCCGATTCCAGGCTGGGATTGTCCTTTTCCGCAGCGTCGAGCGAATCCTCGATGGTCTCGGGGATCAGGTCGAGCGGCAGCGGCGGGTCGAACAGCGAAGCGACCTCGGGGGCGTGGCCGAACACCTGGGTGTATTTGGCGACGGCGGCGTGGAACGAACCCTCGAAGTTGACCCGGCGTTCCTTGGCGATCTGGAGGCGCTGCTTGGCGGCAAGCACGTCGGAGGCGATACCCGACCCCTTGCGTACCCGCTCGTCCTCCAGGTTGAGGCTTTCGCCCACCTTGCGCTCGTTCTCGCGCGACAGCGCCACCAGCTTGGTTTGGCGCAAGATGTCGAGATAGGCGACGGCGCCTTCCAGCAGAGTGGTCTGGCGGGTCGCGCGCAGGTCGGAATTGGAGATTTCCTCGTTGATCTTGGCGGCATCGACGGCGGAGTCGGTGGCGAAACCGTCGAAGACCTTCTGGGAGACGGTCAGGCTGCTGGTTTGCCGCTGGTTGTTGAATGGCCTGCCCTGGGTCAGGCGTCGGTCGGGGCTGTCGATGTATTCCCAGCCCTCGTCGCCGCCAATCTTGACGCTGGGCATGTAGCCCGACCGGGCGACGCGAATGCCCTGTTCGGCGGAATTAACCGCCTTGGTCTTGGATTGGATCTGCGGATGATTGGCGACAAGGTCGCGCATTTCTTCTTCGAGGGTGACCGCACCGCCGGAAAGAGGGGCGATCAGTAGCGGCAGAGCGACCGCAACGGCCGCGATCCGCTTGGGCAGCGGGGACTTGTCGACGAATACTTCCAAGATATGCACTTCGCTAGCCCCCGATCAGTCCGCCTGATATACACCGAAACGCGCGGCTTGTGAACTATCGCTCGCGGGCTTGGCGCAACCGGCAACGGGCCGGCCAAAGGTGGGGACGACGATGTCGATGGCCATATCCGCGCATCCCAATCCGGACGATGTCCGGGACGAGACCTTTCTGTCGGAACTGCACCGGCTGCACCCCGATTCCCCCGAAATTCTGCGCCGGCTGGCGCTGGTCAGGGTTCGGCTTGGTCAACCGGCGGCGGCACGGCAAGCGGCGGAGGCGGCGGTGGGGTTGGCGCCCGGCGATGGCGGTTGCCATGCCGCCTTGGGGGTGGCGCTGCGGGCCGGTGGTGCTGCCGACGAGGCCCGTGCCAGCCTTGAACGGGCGGTCGGGTTGGACCCTGCCCTGGCCGATGCCTGGGCGGCGCTGGGGGAGATTCTCGCCGCCCGCCCGGACTCGATTCAGGCGGCGGCGGATGCCTTCCGCCGTGCCGCCGCCTTGGCGCCGCGCGATCCCAAGCCGTTGGCCGGGTTGGCCGCCGCCCTGATGGGGCTGAAGCGCCACGATGATGCCATCGCCGCCTATCGTGCCGCCATCGCCGTCGGGGTCGAGCCCAACGCGGCGGATCTGCTCAACAATATGGGGGTGGCGCTGGAGCGTCTGGAGCGGCGCGAGGAGGCGGTAGCATTGCTGCGTGCGGCGGCGCTGGTGCGGCCCGACTCCGCGGCGATCCACGACAATCTCGGCAACTCGCTGCTGTCCACCGGTCGGGAGGTCGAAGCCGAGACGTGTCATCGCCGTGCTTTGTCGGTGGGCGCCAAGGGCGCCGAGACCTGGAGCAATCTTGGCAACGCCCTGCACCGCCAGGGTCGGTTGGAGGAGGCCGAGGCCGCCTATCGCCGCGCCATCGAATTGCAGCCCAATGCCTCCAAATTTCATACCAATCTGGCGCTGAACCTGTTGTTGGCCGGCAAGTATGGCGAGGGCTGGCGGGAATATGAGTGGCGTTGGCGCGAGCATCCCAATCTGCCGCCCTATCTGCGCGAGAATGCCTGGGACGGCGCGCCGTTGCCGGCCCAACTGCCGGGCGGCGGCACTTTGCTGCTTCAGGCCGAACAGGGCTATGGCGACACGATCCAGTTCATCCGCTATGTCCCTTCGCTGAAGTTGCGGGGGGTGTCGCGGGTGGTGCTGGCCTGCCAGCCGGAACTGCTGCGGCTGTTGGGGACGGCGCCCGGTTTGGATGCGGTGGTGCCGGAAACCGGGCCGTTGCCGGCGTTCGACCGGGCATTGACCTTGATGTCGCTTGGTGGGCTGTTCGCGGCCGGCGAAGCGGAGGTGCCCGCCGACATTCCCTATCTTGCGGTGCCCCGGGGGGCCGGAGTCACCCTGTCGGCACCGGCGGGTGGCGGCGGACTCAAGGTCGGCATCGCCTGGGCCGGCCGGCCGACCCATGGCGACGATTGGAACCGATCGATCCCGGCGTCGCTGCTGGAGCCGTTGCTGGCGGTGGAGGGCGTCACCTTCTACAGCCTGCAACGGGGTGGCGTTGCCCCCAGGCTGGGGCGTCCTTCCGCCGACAGGGTGCTCCCGGCCGCCGATCTCGGTGCCGACTTCGCCGACACCGCCGCCATCGTTGCCGCCATGGACCTGATCATTTCGGTCGATACCGCGGTGATCCATCTGGCGGGCGCGCTGGGCAAGGCGGTTTGGGCCATGCTGCCGCCGGTACCGGATTTCCGTTGGCTGATGCAAGGCGATACTTCGCCTTGGTATCCGTCGCTGCGCCTGTTCCGTCGTCGGCCCGGCAGCGGCTGGGAACCGGTCATCACCGCAATCGCCACCCTCTTGCGGCAGCGTGTGGGCGAATCAAAGGCCTGATATATGTAAAACCCTTGCAGTGTACAATCTGAGAGCGCACTCTGTGGCTAGCAATGCCCATAGAAATGTATGTCATGAAAAAATGCGACAATTGATAGAAGCGCGGCCGGGTGTCGCGGTGTCGTCGTGAGGCCCAGGGGGCGCAGAGGTCGGGATCCCACCGACCTGTCCATGGCGGAATGGGTGCGCCGCCAGCTTGCCGACGACATTTTGGGCGGACGCCTCGGTCCGGGCGAGAAGCTGAACGAGATTCGGTTGGCCGAGCGACTGGGTTGCTCCCGCACCCCGGTTCGCGAGGCATTCCGGCTTCTGTCCGGTGTCGGTCTGGTCGAGGCCGAGACCAATCGCAGTGTGGTGGTGGTTCGGCCCCGGCGTCACGACATGCATGACCTCTACGAAACCATGCGGGAGTTGGAGGCGTCTTGCGCCTGTCTGGCGGCGGCCCGTCTCGACGACGGCGATCGCCTGCTGCTGCGATCACTGCCCCCCTGGGCCTCGGCCCACGCCGCCACCGGAGAGGAGGAGGACCTGCATACCATCTTGCATCGTGCCGCCGCCAATCCCAAATTGGCCGACCTCGCGCGTAACGTCCGTCATCGCCTGCTGCCCTACTGGCGGCTGATGGAGGGCGCCTGGGCGGCTTGGCATCGCGACGGCGCGCCGTCCCACGCCCGGGTGGTCGAGGCGGTGCTGGACCGCGACGGCGTGGCGGCGCGCGCCGCCATGCAGGCCTATGTCGAGGCCGCACGGGCCACCGCCGAGCAATCGGTGAATCTGCCGCGGAGCTGATCGCCCCATACTTTGTCGCGACATTCGCCTTATGCGATGGTTCCCGGTCGATATCCGGGGTTGACGTGGCGGGCGCGGCGCGGCGTGATAGGGCCAATCAGAAAATTCCATGACGGGGAGACGTTCGGTGGCGGTCAAGTGGCGGGGTCCCTTTCCCTGGCTGGCGGCCGCGTTCGGCGCCGACGTGGTGGTCACGGTCGCAGCCGGTTACTTCTTGTCCCAGGGGGTGGTTGACCGCGAGGAGCTGACGGCTCTGGTGCTGGTGTCGCTGGCCGGGGCCTCGATCCTGTTCGCGGTTTCGTGGAAGATCATCGACTTCCTGGTGGTCCGCAGCATTCGCCGCATGGCGGCGGAGGTCCGGGCCATCGCCTATGGCGCGGGCCGAGAGGGGGTTGATCTCGATCGCTATTTCATGATTTCGCCGCTGCCCGAGGCGGTCAACGAGGTCTGCGTCCGCATGGTTCGGGCCCGTACCGAGCTGGCCGACGGACTGTCGGCGGCGACACGCCGGTCCGAGGAGAATTCCAACCGGCTGGCGGCCATTCTCAACGATCTCCACGAGGGCGTGGTGGTGTGCAATCAGCGCCACAAGCTGGTCTTGTACAACCAATTGGCGTTCGACATGCTGCGCCAGACCGCCGAGTTGGGATTGGGGCGGTCGCTGTTCGAGACGGTCTCGCGCGATCCGGTGGTTCATATGTTCGATGTTCTGGGCAATCGCCCCGATATGGCCGGGCGCGGCATTCCGTTCCTGGTCGGCACCATCGACGATCACATGCTGCTTCAGGCGCGCATGACCTTGATCCGCAACGAGGGGGGCAGCGTCACCGGCTACGTGGTCACGCTGGTCGACGCCGGGCCGCAATTGACCGCCCTGGTCGAGCGGGAAGGGCTGCTGCGCGAGGTCGCCGAGGATGTCGAGGCGCCGCTGAGGCGAATCGGCAAGTCGGCCGAGGACCCGGCCGTGGTCCGCCGCGAGTGCGAGGCCATCGGACAGGCGATCAGGCGGGTGACCGAGGGCTATCGCAAGATGCTGGCGGGCTGGTGGCCCATGGCCGACATCAATTCCACCGAACTTCTGTCCTTCATCGCCAGCCGTCTGGGCCAGGATCTTTCGGCCACCGTGGTCGGACTGCCGGTGTGGCTGCACGGGGATTCCCACTCGCTGGTCCTGGCGGTGGAATCGCTGATCCGCCGAACCGCCGATCAGACCGGTGCCGCCGGTTTCGATCTCTCCGCCGGAGCCGGCGAGGAGGGCGCCTGGATCGAATTCGCCTGGATGGGCGCGATGGTCGAGCAGGCCTTGCTGGACCGCTGGCTGGCCCAGCCCCTGGCCGCGCTGGGCGGGATGACCGTGCGCGACGTATTGCAGCACCACGCCGGGGCTGATTTCACCCGCGAGCGGGTTGGCGGCGGCGGCGTCCTGCGCCTGCCCATGCGCAAGGGCGTGGAGCAGCACGGCCTGGAGCGCCAGGTGTTGCCAGGGCGGCCCGAGTTCTATGACCTGACGTTGCTGGAACAGGCGCGCGAGACCGGCGCCATGGGGGGGCAGCCGCTGAAGTCACTGACCTATGTGGTGTTCGATACCGAAACCACCGGGTTGGCGCCTTCCCAGGGTGACCGCATCGTTTCGGTGGCCGGAGTCAGGATCGTCAATGGCCGCATCCTGTCGGGCGAAAGCTTCAACCGCATCGTCAACCCCGGCCGGCCGATTCCGGCCGAATCCATTCGCTTTCACGGCATTACCGACGAAATGGTCAAGGACAAGCCCCCGGCCGAGGTGGTCTTGCCTCAGTTCCGTACCTATGTCGCCGACGCCGTGCTGGTGGCTCACAACGCCGCCTTCGATCTGAAATTCATGCGCATGCGCGAGCGACAGATGGGAATCAGTTTTGATAATCCGGTGCTCGACACCATGATTCTGTCGGACTTTCTCGACGGGCCGGAGGCGGGACACACCCTGGACGACATCTGCGAGCGCTATGGCATCGAGATCACCAACCGCCACACCGCGTTGGGCGATTCCATGGTGACGGCGGCGGTATTGCTGCGTCAGATCGAGGCGCTGGAAGCTCGCGGCATCCATACCCTTGATGATGCGGTCAAGACGCTGAACATCACCATGATCCTGCACGAGCGCCAGCGGGTGCTGTAAGCGGCCGGTCTCAACCGGCGACGCCGCAGATGAACTTCAGCGTTCTCAGCCGCTTCAAGGCCCAGCGCAACCGATGGCGGAGACGCTTGTCGAACCGCTTGGGGTCGATGCGGGCCGACGGCGGTATGTTCATGGCGATATCGGCCAACTGCTGTTCCAGCATTACCCGCAGCACGACTTCACGCACTTCGACCAGATCCCGCAGGTCGTCGGCGTGCAGCGCCCCCGAATCCCTTAGCGCGGCGAAACGGTCGTCGGTTCCGGTCAACGGCACATGGGCGCGAATGGCGCGCATCCTGGCGGCGCTTACCAGCGGCAGCAGCCCGAACTTCTTGGCGTTGAGGCGTCCCTGCTGGGTGACGAAGTTGCCGAACAGGCCGATGGAGCCGTCCATGCCGGCAACGTTCTGAGCCAGATAGCGCAGGAAGAAGGCCGACTGCGCCGCCTTCTCCATGGCCATGGTCCGCAGTTCCTCGGCCAGTGCCCGGTCACCCCATACCGGCTGGAAGTCGAAGAAGATGTCGCAATACATCACTGTCTGATTCTCGACCGAATAGACCCAGCGATGCACCTCGTCGCGCCATTCTTCCAGGCTTTTGCGCCACTTGGACTCGCGCGCCATGACGGCACCATCACAGAACCGGATACCGGCGGCGTTCAGCATGTCGTTGAGGCGGCGACCCAACTCGGCGAACCAGGGGTCGTCGGTGGGTTTGCCGTCATGGACGATGGCGTTGTCCTGGTCAAAGGCCAGCAGGCTTTCGCCCCGGCCGCCCGATCCCAGAATCAGTACGGCATAGCGGGACGGAGCCGCGCCCCAGCCGTCGTCCAGCATCGACTGTTCCGCCAGCTCGGCGGCGCGTCCGGTGGTGTCGCGAAGCACCAGGGCGATAACCGAGGCGATGTTGCGCGCGGTCACGCCCTCGTCCAGCAGTCCCCGCGCCAGCCTGGGAAGGTTGTCCAGCACGGCGCGCATGTCGTCGGCGCCACGGGCGTTCTCGACCGAATCGCCCAGCACCAGCGCCTCGGTGGCCCGGACCTTCAGCAACGCCCGTCCGGTGATCATGCCCAGCGGCCGGTTGTCGTCGTCCACCACCACCAGATGGCGCAGGCCGATCCGGGTCATCCGCGCCAGCGCCACGTAAACGTAGGCGTCGGCTGAAACCGCGGCCACCGGCCTGGTCATGGCCTCGGCCAGCGAGATCTCCAGTCCGGAAGGCCCGTCGTTGGACAGCACCCGCAGCAGATCACGTTCGGTGAAGATGCCGACGGCGCGGCCATCGTCGTCGACGCCGACGATGGAAGAAACGCGGGCTTCGTACATCTTGCGCACGGCTTCGGAAAGCGTAATCACGCCCGATGCCGTCAACACCGGAGTGCTCATCACCTCGCGCAAGCGATGACGATAAGGAAAGCTGTCGATTCTGGCTAGGGCGGCGATGTCGTTCATGGCGGCACCACGATAGTGGCCGTCCGAGATTTTTCAACGGATTTTTAGCCGCAAAAGAATGTTTTCCAGTAAGCGACGGTATGCGACGAAATGTTATCCGAGAAGATCATCGGGTGTATACTGGATGCCCCTCATTCGTGACCCAATGCATCTGGTTAATGCCTCAAGTGACGATTTTGAGCAACTAAGCAGAAACTATGATAATTGCGGCCATGTTCTTGAATAAATTCAGCGCCCCATAAGGGCGAATACCTATCTTCTCATTAGAATAACCTGCCTAATATAGTCGATGGTGGCCATAAGGAGTTGACGGCAAAGGGGCTGAATGCTAATGAGGTTCAGAGCCTCATGTTAGCGAGGGAGGGTATGCGAACTGCGCATGGGAGCCCCTCTGCCGTCGTGAAGCGATGTAACCCAACCGGCGCCAAGACCGGGACGCAAAACAACAGTCGCCAGCACCCTCCGGGCGCGGCGATCATAGTGGAGGGTCAAAGTGAGCCAAGTTCATAGCAATTCAAAAGCGTACGCGCACATACGAAACAACCCAAAGTTTCGCGAACTGGTGAGCAAGCGCGAGTCGTTCGCCTATACTCTCAGCGCGCTCATCATGGTGATTTATTACGGCTTCGTCCTGCTCGTCGCCTACGGCAAGAGCTTCCTCGGTCAGCCGCTGGTTCAGGGCAGCCTGATGACGGTCGGCTTCCCCATCGGCGTCGGTGTCATCGTGTCCTCGGTACTGCTCACCGGTATCTATGTCCGGCGCGCCAATACCGAGTTCGACGAACTCAATCGTCAGATCATCGAGGAGTCCCGCTGATGAAGACCATGAAGTCTCTCCTGGCGGCGGCTCTGGCCGGTGGCCAGATGTTTCTCGCTCAGGCGGCCATGGCCGCCGGAACGGTGGAGGCCGCTGAGAAGCAGGCCACCAACATGCACGCCATCATCATGTTCATCATCTTCGTCGGCGTTACGCTGGTCATCACCTACTGGGCGGCCAAGCGCACCAAGACGGCGAAGGACTTCTACGCCGCCGGCGGCGGTATCACCGGCCTTCAGAACGGTTTGGCCATCGCCGGCGACTACATGTCGGCGGCGTCGTTCCTCGGCATTTCCTCGGCGGTCTACGCGTCGGGCTATGACGGCCTGATCTTCTCGGTCGGCTGGCTGGTCGGCTGGCCCGTCATCCTGTTCCTATTGGCCGAGCGGCTGCGCAACCTCGGCAAGTACACCTTCGCCGACGTGGCGACGTTCCGCCTCGCCCAAGGGCCGGTGCGCACCCTGGCGGCGACCGCCGCCCTCACGGTGGTGATCTTCTATCTGATCGGCCAGATGGTCGGTGCCGGTCAGCTGATCAAGCTGCTGTTCGGTCTCGACTTCATGTACGCGGTGATGATCGTCGGTGCGCTGATGATCGTCTATGTCACCTTCGGCGGCATGGTTGCCACCACCTGGGTGCAGATCATCAAGGCCTGCCTGCTGCTTGGCGGCGCCACCTTCATGGCGTTGGGCGTGATGGCCCATTTCGGCTTCTCGTTCGAGGCGATGTTCACCAAGGCGGTCGAGGTTCATCCTAAGCACCTCGCCATCATGTCTCCCGGCACCATGGTCAGCGATCCCATCGACGCGATTTCGCTGGGTATGACCCTGATGTTCGGCACCGCCGGCCTGCCGCATATCCTCATGCGCTTCTTCACCGTTCCCGATGCCAAGGCGGCCCGTAGCTCGGTGTTCTATGCCACCGGCTTCATCGGTTACTTCTACATTCTCACCTTCATCATCGGCTTTGGCGCCATCACCATGGTGCTGACCGACCCGCAGTACCTCGACGCCGTCAAGGGTGGCATCAACCTGCGGGGCGGTAACAACATGGCTGCTCCGTTGCTGGCCCATGCCATCGGCGGCGACCTGTTCTTCGGCTTCATTTCGGCTGTGGCCTTCGCCACCATCCTGGCGGTGGTGTCGGGCCTGACCCTGGCGGGCGCGTCGGCGATTTCGCACGACCTGTACGCCAGCGTCATCGCCCACGGCCGTGCGTCGGAAAGCACCGAGGTCATGGTCTCCAAGATGGCCAGTATCGCTCTCGGCATCATCGCCGTGGCGTTGGGCATCGTCTTCGAGAAGCTGAACGTGGCGTTCATCGTCGCGTTGACCTTCTCGGTCGCCGCCTCGGGTCCGTTCCCGGTGCTGGTGATGTCGATGTTCTGGCGGGGTCTGACCACCCGGGGCGCCGTTATCGGCGGCATCATCGGTCTGGTCAGCTCGGTCGGCATGGTGGTGCTGTCCAAGGCGGTGTGGGTGCAGAGCTTCCACTTCCCCCATGAGGTGTTCCCCTGGGCCTACCCGACCCTGTTCTCCATGCCGTTGTCCTTCGTCGGCTGCTGGCTGTTCTCGATCCTCGACAACAGCCCGCGCGCCGCGGCGGAACGGGCCCTGTTCGACGAACAGGAAATCCGCTCCGAGACTGGCCTGGGTTCCGAAGGAGCCGCCTCCCACTAAGGGAAGGCCAAGCAATAAGATCTTGCGACTGGGCCGCCGGGAATACCGGCGGCCCTTTTTCTTTCCGTCAGCGTTTCCGGTGGTCCGATCTTGGCGCTTGGCTTCCAGGCGCCGGATCGGACCACCAGACCGATGGAATTATGGAAACCAATCCAACGTTTGCGCCGGACGCAAACGTCAGACTTTTCCCAAGAGCAGCACCAGCATCAGGCCGCCGAAGGCGATGCGGTACCAGGCGAACGGCGCGAAGCCGTGCCGGCCGATAAACGCGATGAAGGTCTTCACCACCACCAGGGCGGCGAAGAAGGCGGCGATGAAGCCGATGGCGATCAGGCCGCCGCCATCCAGCGACAGGCTCGCCCAGTTCTTGTAGAGCGAATACACCGTGGCGCCGGTCATGGTGGGAATGGCCAGGAAGAATGAAAATTCGGCCGCCGTTCTGCGCTCGACCCCCAGCAGCATGGATCCCATGATGGTGGCGCCGGCGCGTGATACGCCGGGAATCATGGCCAGCACCTGGCAGAAGCCGATGGCCAGCGACATGGCGGGCGATAGGTCTTCGACCTCGTGGATGCGGGCGCGTTTGACCATACGTTCGATGACCAGAATGGCGATGCCGCCGAGCACCAGGGCGGCGGCGGCCACGACCGGCGCTTCCAGCATCTGCTTGATGTACTTGTAGGCGGTGGCGCCGATCACCGCCGCCGGCAGGAAGGCGAGTACGACGTTGCGGGCAAAGGCGAACGATCGCGGCTGGTTCAGGCTGGTGGCGACATCCCACAGCTTGCGCCGATAGACCACGCATACCGCGAGAATGGCGCCCAGTTGGATCACGATCTCGAAGGTCTTGCCGGGCGGTCCATCGAATCCCAGCAGGTCGCCGATCAGCAAAAGGTGAGCGGTGCTGGAAACGGGCAGGAACTCGGTCAGTCCCTCGATGATTCCGAGAAGAAGGGCCTCAAAAGCGATTTGCATGATTTTCCCGATGGTCTGGTGGTCCGGAGTGGCGCGGATGATGCTCGGTCGGGCGGAGCGGTGCAACCATCAAAGGCGACACGAAACTGCAACTGGCCGCTCGGCGGTCGCTTTGCTAGACCTGCATTGGGGCGCGAGACCAGGAAGGGGCCACGAGCATGGATTTTCGGATCGAGAACACCCCTCGGGGCCTGCGGCTCGCGCTTCGTGGCCGGCTTACCTTTGCCGAGAACGGTGACTTTCGCGGCGTATTGGCCCGGTTGTGCGAGAGCGCCGCTCCGATCGGCCGGGTCGAGGTTGATCTCGGCGATGTCGAGTTCATCGATTCGGCGGGACTGGGCCTTCTGCTCCAGGCGCGCGACGCCGTGCGCAAGTGCCAGGGCGACATCGCCCTGGTCGAAGCCAGGGGACAGGTCAACCGTATGCTCGGTCTCGTGTGCTATCAGGATTTATTCGCCGTGTAAGCGAACTGTCATCGCTTCGACATTCGAGAGTCGCGTTCCCTGTCTATAGTTTGCCTCCGCGCCGCAACAGGAGGGAACCATGAGCCAGAACGCCGTCGCCGCTACCGTTGACGCCCCTGCGCCTGTCGCCGGTTCGGGCGCTTTGCTCCGGCGGATGGCCGAGGCGTGGTCCAGTGGCGAGTTGCCCGTTTTGGGCGACTTGCAGATTCGCGTTCGCTTTACTTTGTTGGTGGTGTTGGCGTTGATTGCCACGGTGTTGTTCGGCGCCGTCATCCGGTTGGCCGACATTCGCATCGACCACATGCTGAAGGAGCAGGATTCCTTCCGCCGGCTTAACGATCTGGCTGGCGACGTGAGGGTGGGCACGGCGGTGTTGCAGAACCTGGAGGAATTGTTCGTGCGCGAGCGTGATCCCGCTGCCGCCGAGGCGTTCGGCCAAGAGATCAAGCAGATGCGCCAGCGGCTCGACGTCATGGCGGAACTGTCGGCCGGTGGTCCGCTGATCCAGGCGGTCGGCGCGGCGCAGGTCGGAGTCGAGACCATCGCCGAGGATTTCGCAGCCATGGCCGTCGAGGCCGAGAAGCTTGGCCTGACCGAATCCAGGGGGCTGCGGGGGAGACTCAACAGTTCCTCCAAGGCGATCGAGACCGAACTGTCCATGTGGCAGAGTTCCAGCAATCTGCCTATCGCCATGATGTCGGTTGCCATGGCCAGAATGCGGCTGGCCGAGCGTGATTTCATGCTCTATGGGCGCGACGACACCCTGGGGCGCCATCGTGCCGCCGCCAATCAGTTCGATCTGGCGGTCGATACCTCGCCGCTGCCCAATTCCGCTCGCGACGACATGGCCAAGCTGTTGACCGCCTACACCGCCGCCATGCGGGCCTTCGCCGACGGTTCGACTGCGACTTGGGCCGGTGTCGCCAAGCTGCGCGCCGACGTTCAGGCGTTGCAGCCGGAGATGCAGCAGGTGGCGGCCTACGCCCGCCAGGGCATGGCCGAGGCCATCGCCGCCCAGGAGGCGCAACGCGCCGCCACCGGCCGCATGGTCGCCATGGTCGGATTGTTGGCGGCGGGGTCGTTTCTGCTGGCCTGCATGGTGCTGGCCCGCAGCGTCAGCCAGCCAATCCGCCTGATCCAGACCGCCATGGAGCGACTGGCCGGCGGCGACAACGCGGTGGGTGTGCCCGGTATCCGCCGCGGCGATGAAATCGGCGACATGGCGCGCGCGGTGGCGGTATTCAAGGAGAATGCCATTGCCATGGTGCGGCTCCAGGCCGAACAGCAGTCGATCCGCGTCGAGGCCGAGGCCGCCGGTCGTGCCCGCATGCTGGCCTTGGCCGACACGTTCGAGCGCGAGGTCAAGGGCGCAGCCGACATGGTGGCGACCAATTCGGTCGGCATCCGCGACACCGCCATGCGCATGGCGGCGAGGACCGACGCGGGCAAGAACGGCTCGCTGGCGGTGGTCGAGGCGGCGGATAAGTGCCGCGCCACCGTCGGCAGCGTCGCCGAGGCGGCCGCCGAACTGGGGGCCGCGGTTCACGATATCACCGGCAGCGTCGCCGCTTCGTCCGAGATCGTGCGCGGTGCCGTCGATCAGCTCGGCCGCACCACCGAGCGCATTCGCAGTCTGACCGAGGTTGCCGGTCGTATCGATCGGGTGGTGGGCCTGATCACCGAGATCGCCGGTCGCACCAACATGCTGGCGCTCAACGCCACCATCGAAGCCCAGCGCGCCGGCGATGCCGGTCGGGGCTTTGTCGTGGTTGCCCACGAAGTCAAGATGCTGGCGCTTCAGACCGCCCAATCGACCCGCGAGATCGCCGCCGAGGTCGCCGCCATCCAAGCCGCCACCGCCGACACGGCAGCGGCGATCGACGGCATCGGCGATACCGTCCGGCGGATGGACGGCATCGTCGCCCAGGTGTCGTCGGCGGCCGGTCGGCAGTCCGACGCCACCGACCGCATCCGCCGCTGTGTCGAAGACGTCATTGTCGATACCACGGTGATGAGTCGGGGGGTGGTGGCGCTCACCCAGTCGGCGGCGCGCTATTGCGGCGCAGCCATCGGCGTGATGTGGGCCGCCGAGGATCTTGCGGTTCCCGCCGTGACGCTGGATCGCGAGGTCGATGGCTTCCTCGCTACCGTACGGGGATAAGGCCAGCCGCCGCTTGCGTCGCCCCACCACTTTGATAGGGTGCGGGCCATGAAGGTGTTCGGTATCGCCGGTTGGAGCGGAAGCGGCAAGACCACCCTGCTGATGCGCTTGATTCCGGCGCTGACGCGGCGGGGTGTCGACGTCGCCACCCTCAAGCATACCCACCATTCGCCGGTGGTCGGGACCGCCGAGGACAGGGCCCTGGCCGCCGCCGGGGCGACCGAGACCGTGACCGCGTCGCCTCGACGCTTCGTCCTTATCCGCGAACTCGGCGAGGCGCCGGAGCCGACGCCGGAAGCCTTGGTCAGGCATTTCGACGGAATTGATCTGCTCTTGGTGGAAGGCTTCAAGTGGGCGTCATGGCCCAAGTTGCAGATATGGCCGCCGTCAACGGACGAAGCCATGCCGAGTCCCGAGCTGCTGCCCTCGGTCGTCGCCGTGGCGGCCGACCAGCCGGTAGCGACGTCCGGGCTGCCGTGTTTCCGCCGTGACGACATCGACGGCATCGCCGACTTCGTTGCCGAGTATTGCCGGCGATGATCGCGGGTGCAGCTGTCCTATCCTTTGGTATGATTATGTGGCGCTTTATCTGCCACATTTCTCGCGGGCGAAAAATTCAAGGTGCCGTTCGTATTAGGCCGAGACACTTCCGGAGGATGGTGGCGGCCGAATACTTGAGTTTTCAGCAAAACTTGGGATGATCCCATATCCTGGATTGCGGTATCGGCGCGGCCATGATTTAAGTATTATGGGTTTTGGGGAGTACTGGGCTAAACGGCCACACGGCGGTGGCCGGCGCGCCGGCCATCGCGTGATGGATGTGTCGGCGTTTGGCTCGGCCGAAATTTGGGGACGATGACGATGAAGGTCCTTATTGCGGATGATCACGCCCTGTTCCGCGAGGGCGTGCGGATGGTTTTGGAAAACCTCTCGGATGAAGCGGTAGAGGCGATCGAGGCCAGTGATTTTACCCAGGCGTTGTCCGCAGTGCGGGCGGACCCTGGCATTGACGTGGCGTTGATTGATCTCGGCATGCCGGGGATGGATGGCTTTTCCGCCATCGGTTCCATCCGCAGAACGGCGCCGGACGTCTATCTGGTGGTGGTATCCGCGTCGGAGGATCCCCAGACGGTCCGCCGCGCCCTTGATGCCGGCGCTCATGGCTATATCAGCAAGTCGCGCGGCAGTGCCTCGATGATGGAGGGTATCCGCTCGGTGCTGGAGGGCGATACCTTCGTCAGCCCCCACCTCACCGTGCCCGATTCGGCGCAGGCTCCGGTAGGGGATCTGGACGCCGATCGCTTGCGCGATCTGTTGACCCCCCGGCAGCGGGACGTGCTGGCGATGCTGCGCCAAGGCAAGTCCAACAAGGAGATCGCCCGCGACCTCAGTCTTGCCGAGATCACGGTGAAGCTTCATGTGACCGCCATCCTGCGCTCGTTGGGGTGCGAGAACCGTACCCAGGCGGCCATTCTCGCCGCCAAGACCGGGATGTAGCTTCCTATTCGACGATGGTTCCATCCACCAGATGGATGCGGCGGTCGGCCATGGACGCCAGATCCGTGTCGTGGGTGACGACCACGACGCTGCGTCCCTGGCTGTGCGCCAGATCGCGGAACAGGTCGAACACCACATGGGCGGTGCGGGTATCCAGGTTGCCGGTGGGTTCGTCGGCCAGCAGCAGCGGCGGATCGTTGGCCAGGGCGCGGGCAATGGCGACGCGTTGGCGCTGGCCACCCGACACTTGGTCGGGGTATTTGCCGCCATGTTCGCTCACCTCGAGCGACTCCAGCAGCCCGGCGGCACGGCGACGGGCCGCTTGGTCGCTCAGGGCGCCCAGGCGGCGGATGGGGATTTCGACGTTGGCCTGGCAGGTGAATTCCGGCAGCAGAAAATGGAACTGGAAAACGAAGCCGATACGGGCGAGCCGCAGACCCGCCAACTGGTCGGGTTTCAGTGTGTCGGTCTCGCGGCCTTCGATCAGTACGGTTCCGGCGGTGGGGACGTCCAGCAGTCCCAGCAGGTAAAGCAGCGACGACTTGCCCGATCCCGACGGGCCGGTAACGGCGACGAACTCGCCGGGGCTTACCGTCAGATCGATATTGCGCACCAGCGTCACCGGCACCGGGCCGGGCAATTCGCGGCTAACCGCCCGAGCCTCCACCGCCGCGATCATCCCGCCCCCCGGACGATGTCCACCGGATTGAGGCGGCTGGCCCGCCGCGCCGGTACCCAGGCGGCCAGGGTCGCCGATACCACCGCCATCACCGCGCCGATGATGTAGTGCCGGGGCGTGCGGTAGAGGATGAAGCCCTGGGACTTGATGAAACCCTCCATGTTCAGGTGGATCGAGGCCAGACCTTCGATCAGGCTCCAGCCGAGCAGCCAGCCCAGCACGGTGCCGGTCAGTCCGACGATCAGCCCCTCCAGCACGAAGATGCGGCGGATGTCGCGGGGGCGAAAGCCCATGGACTTCAATATGCCGATGTCGCGTGTCTTCTCGAACACCACGGTGGAGATGACGTTGTAGATGCCGAAGCATGACACGATCAGAATGGCGCCCACCGTCGAATACATGATGCCGTTCTGGATGACGAAAATGCCGAGAACGTTGCGCGACTGTTCCTGCCACGGCTCCGAGCGATAGCCGAACTGCCGCTCGATGCGCTCGGCCAGCGGTCCCGACTGTTCGATGTCGTCGAGCCGGAGGTTGAGCCGGTTGATGACGTTGGCGCGGTTTTGCAGCACCTGCGCCTTCTTGAGCAGGACATAGGTGTCGAAATTATCGATCAGGGTGATGTTGCTGCGAAAGATGCCCACCACCTTCATCTTCAGCACCACTCCCACCGGCGATACCGCCGAGATCAGGTCGTCCTTGCGGATGCCGGCCTTGGCCGCCACGCCCTCGCCCAGGATGATGGCGTTCGATGTGGTATAAAGCGCGTCGAGGCTGCCCGACAGCAGGTCCTTCTCGATGTGGGTCACCTTGCGCTCGCGGACGGGGTCGATGCCGGTGACGTTGACCGACACGTCCCTGCCGCCGAACCGCAGCAGCAGGTTGCCCGACAGCGCCGGCGCCACCTGAACCCCCGGCACCTCGTCCAGGGTGGCCATGATGTTGCGGGCGCCCCGGATGCCGCGCACTTCCTCGCGCGGCTTCAGTCCGCGCAGATCGACGGCACCGTCGCCATAGATCCATTCCACTGGCTGCCTTGGCGCGGTGCGGACCTCGTCCTTGACGATGATGTGGGGCTGAACGTCGATGATGCGGGCGATGAAGTCGCGTTGGAAGCCCTGCATCATTGCCGAGATACCGATGAAGAACCCCACCCCCAACGCCACGCCCAGCAACGAGACCAGTGTCTGCCGCCGCCGGTGGAGCAGGTGCTGGATCGCGATATCTACTCCGATCGGCAGCGCCATGGTCGGTCTACTTCGTCCGCACCCGGTCGCCCGGCTTTAGACCGGGCGGCGGCGACACTATGACCGACCGGTCGGCCGACAAGCCGTCGGCGACCTCGACCATGGTCCGGCCGCGAATGCCCAGTTTGACCGCCAGCGGCCGGACGATACCGTCATCGATCGCCATCACCTTGCCGTCGGCGACGGCAGTGGCGGGGATCAGCAGGACGTCGGCATGCTCGGCGGTGATGATGTTGATCTCGGTGGTCATGCCCACCAGCAGCGGGCTGTCGTCGGGAAGCCGCGCCCGAACCCGGAAGGTCTTGTTGACGGGATCGCCCTTGGGGGTGATGCGGTCCACCCGAGCTTCCAGCGTCCGGTCGGGGAAGGCGTCGGCCTTGATCAGCACCCTCTGGCCATGGCGGATCCGCGAGATGTCCTCCTCATCCACCTCGGCGGTGATACGCAGCGGGAGGGGAGCGCCGACCCAGAACAAGGCGTCCTTGACCTCGGCCAGCTCGCCGACCTCGCCGTCGCGGCGCAAAATCACCCCATCCATGGGCGATGTCACCAGCAGGTCGGTGCGGCGCTGGCGTGCGGCGTTGATGGCGGCGACCACCTGATTGTATTCGCTGCGGGCTTTCTGTTCGTTCTCCTGGGGGCGGATACCGCGGGCCACCAGCACCCCGGAGCGGTTCATCTCCTCGCGCCAATAGGCCGCCTTGGCTTCCAGTTCGGCGACACGGGCGCGGGCCTCGCGGTCGTCGAGGCGGGCCAGTGGCTGCCCCTCGCGCACGGCTTCGCCCTCCTGGGCCAGGATTTCGGCGATGCGGCCGGGCGTCACCGGCGCGATGCGCGCCCAGCGTTCCGCCTCGACCGTGCCGGTGGCGTAGATCGCCTCCACCGCCGTGCCGCGTCTGGGGGTGACGATTTCCACCTCGACGGCGCCATTGCGCAGCCAGAGCCAACCGGCACCCGCCCCGGCGGCGGCGAGGACAAGCAAAAGGGGCAGGCGGCGGAGCATGCGATGGGCCATGGCGGGACAGGATAACCCGCCGGGGCTCAGCGGGCCAGCAGCAGGATGGCAAGGCCGGCGGCGGCGGCCAGGGCAAGCAGCACCAGTTTTCCTCTCTCGCGAGGAACCGGGGGCGCGGCGGGAGTGGGGAGGGGGGAATCGCCACCGGGATTATCCGTGGCCGGCAAATGCTCCGGCCCGCCGCCGTCATCCCGAACGGTCGGCGCGGAGTCCGGTTGGCAGGGCTGGTGGTCGGGTACGTCGCTCGGCTCGGCCGGGGGGGGCGGCTCGGCCGGGGGGGGCTGCTCGGGCAGGGGGGGCGCCACCGCCTTCTTCTTGCGCGGTGCCCGAAGTTTGCGTAGCGGCGGTTCGGGCGGCTGGGCGCGGACCAGCAGAATGGCCTCGATCAGCGCCACCGCCTCCTTGAACGACACCCCCAGCGGCAACATGTGCCGCAACGTCGGCGAATCCGCCAGCAGGGCGCGCAGTCGGCCATCGTCCATTTCTTCAAGATGGTCGCGGAAGTCGGAATCCACATTGCCGACGATCTCTTCGATCCGCAGCATTACAGGTCCTCCAGCACCTCCTCGACCGCATCCCAGGCGCGGTCAAGCTCGGCCTCGGTGATGCAATAGGGTGGCAGCAAGTATAGCACGTTGCCCAGCGGGCGCAGTAGCAGGCCGCGCTTGAGAAAGGCCGATTTGAGCCGGGGCGCCACCTCGGCGCCATAACCCTCGCCGCTGCCGCCCACGTCCAGCGCCGCCACGGTGCCGGTAAGGCGGGTGCGGCCAACCTTGCCGCGTCCGGCCAACCGGTCCAGCCGCCGGCGGTGGATGGTCTCGATGGCGCCCCTGCGGCTGCGGCAATCGTCGGCCAGCAGCAGGTCGAGCGAGGCTAGGCCGGCGGCGCAGCCCAGCGGATTGGCGGTATAGGAATGGCCGTGCAGAAAGGCCCGCGACAGGTCTTGGCCGAGAAAGGCGTCGAAGATCCGGTCACGCGCCACCGTCATGGACAGCGGTACGAAGCCGCCGGTAAGTCCCTTGGACAGGCAGATCAGGTCGGGGGTAATGGCCGCCTTGACGCAGGCGAACAGGTCGCCGGTGCGGCCGAAGCCGGTCATCACCTCGTCGAGAATCAGTAGCGAGCCGGACTCCCGAACCAGCGCCGACAGCGCGCGCAGAAAGTCGGGGCGGCACATCCGCATGCCGGCGGCGCCCTGGATCAGCGGCTCGATGATTACCGCCGCCACGTCGCCGCCGTGGCGCTTGAATGCCTGCGCCAGGGCGTCCAGCGAAGCCTTTTCCCGGGCCTCGACCTCGTCGTCCCCATCCCATGTGGCAGGGAACGGCACGGTTTCGACCGGAAACAGCATCTCCTTCCAGGCGGAGAAATAGCCCGACGAGTGGCCGGCCGACATGGCTCCGGCGGTATCGCCATGATAGCCGCCCTCGAAGGCGATGTAGGTACCGCGCGTCTCGCCCAGGTTGCGCCAATACTGATGTGCCAGCTTTAACGCCACCTCGACCGCGGTGGAGCCGTCGTCGGAATAGAATGCCCGGTTGAGGTCGCCGGGCAGCAACCCGCATACCGCCGCCGCCAGCCGTGCCGCCGGCTCGTGGGTGAAGTCGGCGAAAATCACCTGTTCCAGCCGACCGGCCTGCTCGGCGATGGCGCGGGCGATTGCCGGGTGGCCATGGCCGTGCAGGTTGACCCACCACGACGACACCAGATCCAGGTAGTCGCGGCCGTCGGCGGCGTGGATGGTCGCGCCTTCGGCCGCCACCGCCATGATTGCCGGTGCCGCGGTTCCCGCCTGGGTGAACGGGTGCCAGACGTGGCGGGTGTCGAGGGCCTGAATCTGATCGTACGATAGGGTCATGAAAGGCGTGCTTTCCGTGCGGGGCAACCGGTCCATTCTTCTTTGGCGTCGCGGTCACCATGATCATACTGGCCCAGCCCAGTGTAATGGGTTGCCGACGGGCTTCAAACGTCAATCCCCGCCGGTGGAGGGTCTGGCGATGCGGCCCCCCCCTTTTCGGTTATGGACTCGGTTTCATCTGTCCTGGGTTTATTTCCTGTAAGCCGGGCGCTATCCTGCCGCGGGGAAGCGAACCGGTCTGCCGATGGCGGCAGCAGGTTTGGCGGGGGAGAGTCGGTTGGTGAAATGAAGCAGCTTTCGGCCTGCTCGGCGGTGATCGGAGTGGCGGATTCGGGGCTTCGCATGGTGGTGCGCGAGCTGCTGCTTGGAATCAAGATGCGTGACGTCGATTACGTCAATGATTCCGACGGGGTGATCTATTTCTTTCGTAATAAGCCCGGTCTTGATCTGATCATCGTCCAGAATGATCTGCCGGTTGGCGGAGGCGCGGCCGTCGCCCAATTCGTCCGCTGGAACAAGTTGTCGCCCAACACGTCCATTCCCATCATCAGCGTCGGGCGGGAATGGACGCCGGAGAAGCTGTTGGAAACCCGCGACGCGGGCATCAACGAAGTGATCGCCATGCCGACGTCGATCCATGCGGTCCAGCGCAAGCTGCTTTCGGCTCTGGACGGTAAGCGTCCGTTCATTTCGACCGACACCTATCGGGGGCCGTGTCGGCGCCGGCACATGGCGTCTGGATATCAGGGGCCGTTCCGGCGGGCGTCGGACCGCATCAGGGAGCAGATCAACAGTGCCGCCGACAAGTCGATGCGCCGGGCCGAGAGGATGGAACGCCAGGTGACGGAGGCATCGCAAGGGGGATTTGCCGTTCCTTTGCCTCGTGTCCGTCAAGATCCGACCTTCGAGGTTTCATCGGAAGCACGCTTTCTTTCCAGCGATCGTTTGAAGGATTTCCAGGGCCGGGCAAAACAGGCTCCCGACGCGCCGTCGCCGCCGGCCGAGGCAGCCGCCCCGGACCTGCCCCAGATGGCGGGAAGGCCTCCGCGTGCACCGGCCTCCCGGCAGGTTTCGCCGGGACCCGATGCGTCCACCAAACCAGTTTCCGCGGCAAAGCCGTCGGCGCCGCCGTCACCGCCGTCACCACCACGACCTACTCGGCAAGAAGGCCGGCCAGAACCAGCCGCCCAGGCGCCCGAGCGGCCCCCCAATCGTCCCGTGCGGGCACCATCGGCTCCGGCGGCTTCGGCCCCGCCACCATCGGCTCCGGCGGCTTCGGCCCCGCCACCATCGGCTCCGGCGGCTTCGGCCCCGCCACCATCGGCTCCGGCGGCTTCGG
>CAIUSV010000091.1 GCA_903901915.1 uncultured Rhodospirillaceae bacterium
ATGGCGGCTAAGCCTTTGGTATGCAGTGGTGCATAGGGAGTAGAAACCCTATTCGTTAGTATGATAATCCTGTCGTGCGGGTAGGGATTTCAGTTGGGGTGGAAGATATGCTGGCGCGGCTGTCGATCATTGAGACCGGCCATACCATTGGTGACGAGGTGTTGGACGAAATCGTGGGCGAGGCCTTGATCATCCTCGAACAGCCCGGCCGTCATGCCCCGCTGCTGGTGGCGGCGGCGCGGCATGCGCTTGAAACCGTCCACCGCTTGCGCTTCGGCGGTTCGGTCCAATCTCGACCGGCCTTACGCTCCGCCTGAGGCGCGCCGATCTCGCCCGCTTGCGGCGAATATCTATCGACCCGACGCCCGTCGGTGTACGGTGGGGGCGGAAAAACGATCATGGTCGGGCGACAGGCATTGAATATCGGTGAAGCATTTTCCCAGGCGATGAAGACCTGGGAGGACGGCGATGGCGCCGAGGCGCGTCGTCTCGCCCGCAGGATCGTCGAGGCCAAGCCCGAATTCGGCGGCGCGCACTATCTGCTGGGGGTGATCGCGCTGGCCCATGGCCAGGGCCGCAAGGCCGCCGAACATCTGTCGCGCGCCGTCGCCGCCGATCCCGATCAGCCGGCGCCTCGTCTGGCGTTGGGCCGTGCCCTGGAAAGCCAGGACAGCGTCAATGCCGCCATCTTGCAATACCGCGCCATCCTCGCTGCCGATCCCGACCATGTCGAGGCCAACGCCCGGTTGGGCGAGCTGCTCGGGCGTACCGGCCGGATTGTCGAGGCCGAGGGTCATTGCCGCCGGGCCATCGCCGGCAATCCCGATCACGCCGAGGCGCTGTGCGCCCTGGGGGCGTTGCTCCACGCCTCGGGCCGTGACGCCGAGGCCGCCCGCTGCCTGGAACAGGCGCTGACGCAACGGCCGGACTGGGGGGTGGCGCTGCACAATTACGGGCTGGTGCTGCGGGCGCTGGGGCAGACCGAGCGCGCTATCACCATCTTGTCGGGGGCGGTGGAATTGCGCCGCGACAATGCCCAAAGCCGGGCCGCCCTGGCCGGCGCCCTCAGGGAAATGGGACGCATCGACGACGCCCGGCGCCACGCCGAGCGTGCAACCCGGCTCAGGCCCCACGATCCCGCCGGCTGGCTGGAACTCGGGCTGGTCCGTCAGCTCAAGGGCATGCCGGAAGGCGCGGCGGCGGCGTTCGAACGGGCGGTGACGGCGGCACCCGACTCGGTGCATGCCCACTGGTGTCTGGGAGAGGTCCGCCGCGCTCTGGGCGACACCGCCCGTGCCGCCACCCATTACCGCCGCTGTCTGGAACTCGATCCCGCCGACTGCCACGGCGCCGCCCTGGGGCTGGCCCTGGCGGGTGCCGCCCCGGCTCCGGAGCGGGCGCCCGACGCCTATATCCGCCAGTTGTTCGACGATTACGCCGACCGCTTCGAGTCCGCCCTGGTGGACAAGCTGGCCTATCGTGCTCCCGCCCTGCTTGCCAATGCGCTTGATCGTACCCTGTCGCGCAAGACCGGGCTGGATGTGCTCGACGCCGGCTGCGGCACCGGTCTGGCGGCGCCGGTTCTGCGTCCCCTTGCCGCTCGTCTTGACGGCATCGACCTGTCGCCGGCCATGGTGGACAAGGCCCGCCAGCGTCAGGTCTACGATCGTCTCGACGTCGGCGACCTTGTCGTTGAACTCGGCCTGCGCCCGGCCGCCTATGATCTGGTGGCGGCGGCCGACGTCCTGGTCTATTTCGGCGATCTCGGGCCGGTGTTCCGGGCGGTGCATGGGGCGCTGCGTCCCGCCGGCCTGTTCGCCTTCACCGTGGAGCGGGCCGCCGACAGCGGGTCCTATCTGCTGGGGCCGAAGAACCGCTATGCCCACGCGCCCGCCCATGTGAACGAGCGGGCCACCGCCGCCGGCTTCGAGTTGGCGCTGTCGGAAGAGGCCGCCACCCGCCAGGAGGGCGGCGCCGACGTTCCCGGTCTGGTGGTGGTGTTGCGCAAGGGCTAGCCCACCGCTACTGTGTCGCCCGGATCAATCTGGGCTTTTCCCGTCCATGTGCGGTTTCGCCGGTTTCCTCGACATATCCGCCGCCACCGCCGACCGCGCGGCGACGGTACGCGCCATGGCGGCGACGTTGGTCCATCGCGGCCCCGACGACGACGGCGTTTGGTGCGACGATGCCGCCGGGCTTGCGCTGGGGTTCCGCCGCCTCGCCATTCTCGATCTCAGCCCCCACGGCCATCAGCCGATGGCTTCTCACGACGGCCGTTGGGTGATCGTCTTCAACGGCGAGATCTACAACCATGCCGCCTTGCGGGCCGAACTAGGCGATGCCGTCGTCTGGCGCGGCCATTCCGATACCGAGGTGCTGCTGGAGGCGGTCGCCGCCTGGGGGGTGGAAAAGGCGGTGGCGGCGTTCGACGGCATGTTCGCCTTCGCCCTGTGGGACCGCGCCGAGCGCCGCCTGACCCTGGGCCGCGACCGCTTCGGCGAGAAGCCGCTGTACTGGGCCAGGGTCGGCGGTCATCTGCTGTTCGGTTCGGAACTCAAGGCGCTGGCCGCCCACCCGGCCTGGGACGGCGCCATCGACCGCGACGCCCTGGGGCTTTACCTGCGGCTGGGCTGGATTGCGGCGCCGCACACCATTTACGCCGCCGCCCGCAAGCTGGAGCCGGGCCACCTGATGACGGTGGAGAACGGCAAGGTCGGCGGCCCGACCGCCTATTGGTCGGCGGCCGCCCGCGCCGCCGCCCTGGCCGGTAGCTTCACCGGCGATCGTGCCGAGGCGACCGGGCGGCTGGACGAGGTGCTGCGCGAGTCGGTGCGACTGCGCATGCAGGCCGATGTGCCGGTGGGGGTGTTCCTGTCGGGCGGAGTCGATTCGTCGGTCACCGCCGCGCTGATGCGCCAGCTTTCCGACGCGCCGGTTCATTCCTTCACCATCGGCTTCGACCAGGGATCGCTGGACGAAAGCCCGCACGCCCTGGCGGTTGCCCGCCATCTCGGCACCATCCACACCGAAATCCGCATTTCCGACGCCGAGGCGCTGGAACTGGTGCCGCAGCTGCCCCACGCCTATGACGAACCGTTCGCCGACATGGCGGCGCTGCCCACCCGGCTGCTGGCCGGGGTGACGCGGCGCCACGTCACCGTGGCGCTGTCGGGCGATGGCGCCGACGAACTTTTCGGCGGCTACGGCATCTATCGCTCGATCCCCGAGGATTGGAGGCGGCTATCGGCATTGCCGGTTTCCCTGCGCCGTCTCGGCGCCGCCGGGGCGCGGCTGCTGGCCGGACCGGCCGAAGCGCTGGCCGGACTGGCGGCGCTGGTGCGCAAGCGGCGCAGCCATCCCGGATTCCGCCTGGGACGCGCCGCCGAACGGCTGGAGGTTGCCGGTCTGGCCGAGCTGCTGGGGCTGCACTATTGCCGCTGGCGCGGCATGCCGTCGCCGGTGCCGGGGGCGGAACGGCCACTCACGGTGTTTTCGGGGCCGGACCTCGCCGGAGATCCGGCGCTGGCGACCATGGTGCTGGACGTGCTGGGCTATCTGCCCGACGATCTTTGCGTCAAGACCGACCGCGCCACCATGGCGGTGTCGCTGGAGGCGCGGCTGCCATTCCTTGCCCGCGACGTCGCCGAATTCGCCTGGAGCCTGCCCACCGGGTTCAAGCTCGACGGCGGCACCGGCAAGGCGGTTCTGCGCGATGTGCTGTACCGCCATGTCCCGCGCACCCTGGTCGATCGCCCCAAGATGGGCTTCGAGGTGCCGTTGGGCCGCTGGCTCAGGGGCAGCCTGCGCGATTGGGCCGACGATCTGTTGTCCGAGGAGCGGTTGCGGCGCCAGGGCTGGCTGAACGCCGCCCTGGTGGCGGGCTGCTGGCGCGAGCACCGTTCGGGGGCCAAGAACTGGCAGAACGAGGTCTGGCACGCCCTGATGTTTCAGGCGTGGCTGGAGCGGTATCAGGCGTAGGGGGCGGGGTCCTCGAGACCGGCCTCGGCGAAACCCTTGAGGCGGAGCCGGCAGGAGTCGCACTGGCCGCAGGCGGCACCCTCCGGATTGGGGTCGTAGCAGGTCGAGGTGATGGCGTAATCCACCCCCAGGGTCAGGCCGCGCCGGATGATCTCGGCCTTGGTCAGGCTGATCAGCGGGGTGTGCAGCGTCAGCCGGTGTCCCTCCACCGCCGCCTTGGTCGCGAGGTTGGCCATGCGCTCGAAGGCGGCGATGTAGTCGGGGCGGCAATCGGGATAGCCGGAATAATCCACCGCGTTGACGCCGACGAAGATGTCGGCGGCGCCGATCACCTCGGCGAAAGCCAGGGCGAAGGACAACATGATGGTGTTGCGCGCCGGCACATAGGTGACCGGGATGCCGTCGGCGATTTCGGCATCGGCGCGGCCCTTGGGCACGGCGATATCCGCGGTCAGCGCCGAGCCGCCGAATACCCTGAGGTCGATATCGGCGATGCGATGGTCCGTGACCCCCATGGCGGCGGCCACCCGCCGGGCGGCGGCGATTTCGACCGCGTGGCGCTGGCCGTAGCGGAAGGTCAGCGCCGCCGGTCGGAAGCCCTGGTCCCTGGCGATGGCCAGGACGGTGGCGGAATCGAGGCCGCCGCTGAGCAGGACGACGGCGGGCGGGGTCATAGCGAGAAGTGGGACGCGATGAACTCGTCGATCTCGGCCTCGCTCCAGCCCTTGGCCGCCAATCCGGAGCGGACGCCGAAGACGTCGATGTTGGGCCAGGTGTGGCAGCTTTCCACCGTGTGCTTGTCGGCATCGATGATGCGGAAGTCGTAGGGCCGCCGCTCGCTGCTGAAGACGTCGTAGTACAGCACCTGATCGACGTGGTTGTCGGGCAGGAAGGTGAGGATGCGCGGCTTGATCTCGTAGAGCTTTTCCGGCCCGGTGACGATCTCGGTGGCCGCGATGATCAGTTCGTCGCCGTTCTGGCAGGTGCGTGCCGCGGCGCCGTTAAGCACGCAGCAGCGCGATCCCGGCTCGCCGAAGATGACGTAGGTTGATATGCGTGCCGCCGAGTTCTTGTTCCAGATCTCGACGAATTCCATGGGATAGATGCCGGCCAGTTCGCACTGCTCGGGATCGAGGGTGATCGAGCCGTGGTAATTGAGATCGGCGTTGGTAACGCGAATGCCGTGCAGCTTCGCGCGGATGACCTTCATCATTGGGACACCGGGGGTTCGCAACTCAAGCGACGAGACCTAAACGCACCGCCGGGGTTTCCGCAACACCTTATTGCGGCCGACGTACGGATGGCCTGCCGATTCACCGCTTGACGCCCTTGCCCGCCCCGTCGTTTGCTGACCCCCGCAACTTCCGAGCAGGATACGTCCCCATGTCCGCACCCGCCACGTCGAGCGCCGAAGCCATTACCGGCAAGCACCAACTGGTCGAGTATCTGGAATCGGGCTGTAAGCCGCGCGAGGCCTGGCGTATCGGCACCGAGCACGAGAAGTTCGGCTATACCCTGGACGACCTGCGGCCGCTGCCCTATGGCGGCGAGCGCGGCGTCAAGGCCATGCTGGAAGGTCTGGTCGAGTTGGGGTGGCACCCGATCTTCGAGGGTGACAACGTCATCGCCCTGAGCGATGCCACCGGCGCCGCCATCAGCCTGGAGCCGGGCGGACAGCTGGAACTGTCGGGCGCCCAGCTGGAAACCGTCCACGAAACCTGTGCCGAGGTCGGCCGTCACCTGCATCAGGTCAAGCAGGTGGCCGGCCGTCTCGGCATCGGCTTTCTCGGTGTCGGCTTCCAGCCCAAATGGGGCCGCGACGACATCAGCTGGATGCCCAAGGGTCGCTACGCCATCATGCGGCGCTACATGCCCGAGGTGGGGGGCAAGGGGCTAGACATGATGCTGCGCACCTGCACCGTGCAGGTGAACCTGGATTTCGCCTCCGAAGCCGACATGGTGAAGAAGCTGCGGGTGTCGCTGGCGTTGCAGCCGGTCGCCACCGCCCTGTTCGCCAGTTCGCCCTTCAAGGACGGCAAGCCGACGGGGATGCTGTCCGCCCGCGCCGACGTGTGGACCGACACCGATCCCAACCGCACCGGCACCCTGCCGTTCGCCTTCGAGGACGGCATGGGCTTCGAGCGCTATGTCGACTGGATGCTGGATGTGCCCATGTACTTCGTCTACCGCGACGGCAAGTACATCGACGCCGCCGGCCAGAGCTTCCGCGATTTCATGGCCGGGCGGCTGCCGGCGCTGCCGGGGCAGGTCCCCAACATGGGCGACTGGGTCGACCATCTCAGCACCGCCTTTCCCGAGGTCAGGTTGAAGAAGTACCTGGAGATGCGCGGCGCCGACGGCGGCCCCTGGTGCCGGCTGTGCGCCTTGCCGGCACTGTGGACCGGTCTGCTCTACGATGACGGGGCGTTGGATGGCGCCTGGCAACTGGTCAAGGACTGGACGCCGGACGAGCGCGAAACCCTGCGCCGCGACGTCAACCGCCAGGGGCTGGCCGCCACCATTCGCGGCCGGACGATGCGCAATCTGGCGCTGGACGTACTGGATCTCGCCGCCGGTGGGCTCAAGCGCCGCCGCCGCCTCAGTCCGTTCGGACGCGATGAGGTCATCTTTCTCGACACCTTGCAGGCAACCGCCGTTTCGGGGCGCACGCCCGCCGAGGAGATGCTCGACGCCTATCACGGCCGTTGGGGCGGCAGTGTCGATCCCGTCTTCCAGGAATACGCCTACTGAGCCGGGTCAGCGGCGCTCCTCGCGGTGCTCCTCGCGGCGCTCGCCATGGCCCTTGCGCTGCTCCCTGCGGTCCTTGTTCAACGCCTTGCGATCTTCGCGCAGGTCCTTCTTGTCCCTGTGCCGTTCGGCGCGATCCTTGGCGGCGGCTTCCTTGTCGCCGGCCTTGCGGTCGCGGCGCAATTCATTGCGGTCGTGAACCTGTTCCCGCCGGTCCTGGCCGACCTCGTGGCGGTCATGACGGACGTCGCCGGCGGGCTGGGCGGTGGCCGGCAGTGCGATAACGACCGGCAGGGCGACGATCAGGGCGATCAGGGTTTTTTTCATGACACTCGCTCCACGCGTGCTTGGGCGATCACAGCCTGCCATTTCATTGTGACGAAAACCAGACATGATTGCGGGGGGACTCCGGTTATGCCGTCGGCAGGGTGACGATGAAGCGGGCACCGCCGCCTTCGCGGTTCTCGGCCCGGATAGTGCCGCCATGGGCCTCGACGATCTGGCGCGAGATCGACAGCCCCAGGCCGGAATGGGTGCCGAACTTCTCGCCCTCGGGGCGCTCGGAATAGAAGCGGTCGAAGATGGCGGTCAGCTTGTTGGCAGGGATGCCGGGGCCGCGATCTTCGACCTCGATGACGACGCGCCCATTTTCCCGTCCCGCCCGCAGGGTGATGGTGCCACCCGGGGGGCTGAACGAGACGGCGTTGGCGATGAGGTTGCGCAGCACCTGGACCAGCCGGGATTCGATGCCCAGGACGATCAGCGGGTCGGCCTCGTCCCGGTCCAGGGTGAAGACCATCTCCGGGTCGGTGCTGGTGGCGCGATAGACCTCGGTCAGGGTGTCGAGCATGCGGGCCACCGCCACCGGCGCGGTCTCGGCCCGCGACAGTTCGGCGTCGATGCGCGAGGCGTCCGAGATGTCGCTGATCAGGCGGTCGAGCCGCCCGACGTCGTCATGGATGATGGCCATCAGCTTGCGCCGCTGGTCGGGATTTTCGATGCGTGACGCGGTTTCCACAGCCGAGCGCAGCGAGGTCAGCGGGTTCTTGATCTCGTGGGCGACGTCGGCGGCGAAGGCCTCGATGGCATCCATGCGCCGCCACAGCGCCTCGGTCATCTCCTTCAGCGCCACCGACAGCTCGCCGATCTCGTCGCCGCGTGTGGACAGGTCGGGGATGGCGTGGCTGCGGCCGCGACCGTGGCGCACCCGCTCGGCGGCGAGGGCAAGGCGGCGGATCGGCCGGGCGATGGTGCCGGCCATGTAGAGCGACAGACCGATGGTGGTGGCCAGGGATACCGCGAACGCCTCGAGGATGGCGAGACGGACCTGGAACAGCGAGCGGGCGATGTTGGTGCCGTCGGCGCTGATCAGCAGTGCCGCCACCACCTGCTTGTAACGCTGGACCGGAACCGCCACCGACAGCATCAGGCCGCCGTCGGCGCGATTGCGCACCGCCCAGCCCACCCGGCCGCCAAGGGCGCGCAGGGCCTCGGGAAAGCCGTCGGCCTTGGGGTGGAGGGGTTCTTGGTAGGTGGGCAGGGATTTATCCACCGGCATCCACTGACTGGCCTTCCACCACCACACCCGCAGCCGGTCGGTCCAGTGGGGCGAACTGGGTGGTTCCAGTGCCTGGACCAGGATGTTGCCGTTGATGCCCAGGTGGCGGCGGGAATCGGCGGCCATCTCGCCGCCCAGCTCGAACAGCCGCAGCCGCAGCCGTGCCGGCTCGGCGAGGCGGTGGACCATGTGGCGCGCCATCTCGACGTTCAGGTGAAGCGCGGCGTGTTCCTCCTCGACCACCGCGCCCTCGCCGATGGCGGCGGCGACCATCTCGGCTTGGGTGCCGAGGCCTTCCAGTTCGGCGCGGATCAGTCCCTGCTGGTAGCTGTCGAGATAGAACAGCCCGGCCACCAGAACCACCGGCGCCAGCAGGTTGATCGCCAGGATGCGCCGGGTCAGCCGCGATGCCAGCGGCCGCCAGCGCGGCCGGCGGGGATGGGCGTCGGCCTCACTCCTCACGATAGCGATATCCCACGCCGTAAAGGGTCTCGATATGGGCGAACTCGTCGTCCACCTCGCGGAATTTCTTGCGCAGGCGCTTGATGTGGCTGTCGATGGTGCGGTCGTCCACATAGATCGATTCGCCATAGGCGGCATCGATCAGCTGGTCGCGGTTCTTGACGTGGCCGGGCCGCATGGCCAGCGCCTTCAGCAGCAGGAATTCGGTGACGGTGAGATCGACGTCGCGGCCCTTCCAGGTGCAGGCGTGGCGCGAGGGGTCCATCACCAGCTGGCCGCGTGCCAGGGCATCACCGCCGGGTTCGGTGCCGCCGGCATTGGCTTCCAGCCGGCGGATCAGGGCGCGGATGCGCTCGATCAGCAGCTTTTGCGAGAACGGTTTCTTGATGTAGTCGTCGGCGCCCATGCGCAGGCCCAGCAGCTCGTCGATCTCGTCGTCCTTGGAGGTCAGGAAGATCACCGGAATGGCCGATTGCTTGCGCAGGCGTTGCAGCAGTTCCATGCCGTCCATGCGCGGCATCTTGATGTCGAGCACGGCGAGGTCGGCCGGCTGGCTGGTCAGCCCGCGCAGGGCATCGGCGCCGTCGGTATAGGTGCGGACCTTGAAGCCCTCGGCCTCCAGCGCCATGGAGACCGAAGTCAGGATGTTGCGGTCGTCGTCGACCAGCGCAATGGTGTGCGACACGGAAAGATCCTCCAGCGGGATGCCATCATAAACTAGCATCTCGCGAAGGGTTTGCATCCCGATCATGGCGAAATTATAGTGACCGGCGATGGTTCCCCGTGTCCGATCGGGCGCGGGGTGAAAATGGGAACGTGGTGCGGTGCCCGAAAAGGGGCCAAACCCACGGCTGCCCCCGCAACTGTAAGCGGATAGGGTTCGGCCACCGAGACGCCACTGGCCCCGAGCGGGCTGGGAAGGCTATGCCGAATCCGGAGACCCGCGAGTCAGGAGACCTGCCATCACGAGAGTCGTTCGCGAGCCCGATCGGCCGGGGTGTGCCGAAGGGTTTTTCGTTCCGTTTCGCGGCGACGACTGGTCTCTCGACGAACGGAGTCTGTTCATCATGCATATCATGGAAGGTTTCCTTCCCGCCGGGCATGCCCTGGCCTGGACCGTGGTTTCCGCCCCCTTCGTGGTGGCGGGGGCGCGGCGTCTCAAACGCATGGTCGCCGAGCGGCCCGAGGCGCGGCTGACCCTGGCGGCGGCGGCCGGTTTCACCTTCGTGCTGTCGGCGCTGAAATTGCCCAGCGTCACCGGGTCGTGTTCCCATCCCACCGGCACCGGCCTTGGCGCCATCCAGTTCGGCCCGCCGGTGATGGCGGTGCTGGGCACCCTGGTGCTGCTGTTCCAGGCGTTGCTGCTGGCCCATGGCGGCCTGACCACCCTGGGGGCCAACGTGTTTTCCATGGCGGTGGCCGGACCTTGGGTGGCGTGGATGATTTGGCGGCTGGCCGAACGGCTGGGCCTGCCCTCGGCGGTGGGGGTGTTTCTGGCCGCCAGTCTGGGCGATCTCGCCACCTACGGCGTGACCTCGGTGCAGTTGGCGCTGGCCTTTCCCGATGCGGCCGGCGGGTTCACTGGTGCCCTGGTCAAGTTCGCCGGGGTATTCGCCCTTACCCAGGTGCCGCTGGCCGTTGCCGAAGGCCTGGTGACGGTGGTGGCGATGAACGCGCTGGAGGAGCGGCGCTTGAGGGCCGGAATATGAGCGAGGCGACAGCCGAGGAGCCAAGCTCACCGAGCGAGCGCCCGGCGCTCGAGGGCCGGACCAAGAGCACTCGTGCCAATGTCTTGTTGCTGGGTCTGGCGGCGCTGATCGTGGCGGCGCCACTGGTGCTCAGCCCCGGTGCCCAGTTCAGCGGTACCGACGATGCCGCCAGGGAATTGGTGGCGGCGGCCCATCCCGACTATCGTCGCTGGGCGACGCCGCTGTGGGAGCCGCCGGGCAAGGAGGTCGAAAGCCTGCTGTTCGCCCTTCAAGCCGCCATTGGCGCCGGCCTGCTCGGCTACGTCATCGGACGGCGGCGCAAGTGACCCTGTTCATCGACCGGCTGGCGCAGGCGGGCCGGTGGCGGCGGCGGGCGACGGCGGACAAGGTCGTGTTGGCCCTCGGCCTGCTGCTGCTGGCGATATCCTTGCCGCCGTGGCCGGGGGCGGCGCTGGTGCTGGCCGTCGCTTGGGGGGCGGCGTTGTTCGGTGCCGGTGTGCCGCCCGGCGACTGGCTGCGACTGAACGCCGCGCCGCTGGGTTTCGCCCTGACCGGGGCGGCGGCGCTGGCGGTGGAATGGAGCGACGGCGGCGTGCATCTCGCCGCCGATCATGGGGTCCGGGCGGCGCTGGTGGTGCTGCGGACGGCGGCGGGGGCGTCCTGTCTGCTGCTGCTGGCGGCGACGACGCCGACGCCCGATCTGCTGCGGGGATCGCGCCGCGTCGGGCTGCCGGCGGAAATCGCCGAGGTGGCATTGTTGACTTGGCGCTTCCTGTTCTTGTTGCTGGATGCCGCCGCCGCCATCCGGGCGGCGCAGGAAGCGCGATTAGGCTGGCAGGGCTGGCGGCGGTCGCTGCGGTCGCTTGGACTGCTGGTGGCGATGCTGTTGCCGCGCGCCATGGAGCGGGCGCGGCGGCTGGAGATCGGGCTGGCGGCGCGCGGCTTCAACGGCAGCCTGCCCATGCTGTCGCCGGTGCGGCCGGTGTCGCCGGCGTTCCTGGTGGCGGCGCTGGGTGGCGAGGCGATGGTGGCGGGGGTAAGTCTGTGGCTGAGTTGATCGTCGAAGCCTGCGGGCTGGCCTATTGCTATCCTGGTGGCATTCCGGCGCTGGCCGGGCTTGATCTGGCGGTGGCGCGCGGCCGCCGGCTGGCGGTGCTGGGCCCCAACGGTGCCGGCAAGACCACCTTGCTGCTGCATCTCAACGGCACCCTGCGGCCGGCGGCGGGGCGGGTGCTGGTGGCGGGGGGTGAACTTGGCTATACCCGTGCCGGTCTGGCCGAGTGGCGCCGTCGCGTCGGCTTGGTGTTGCAGGACCCCGACGACCAGTTGTTCGCCGCCACCGTGGCCGAGGATGTGTCGTTCGGTCCGCTCAACCTTGGCCTGTCCGAGCGCGAGGCGGGCGAGAGGGTGGCGGAGGCGCTGGAGGCGTTGGGCATCGCCGATCTGGCCGGACGCGCCACCCACATGCTGTCCTTCGGCCAGAAGAAGCGTGCCGCCATCGCCGCCGCCATCGCCATGCGTCCCGAGGTGCTGCTGCTCGACGAGCCTGCCGCCGGCCTCGACCATGGGGGGACGAAACGGCTGGTGGCGGTTCTGGAGCGGCTGGCGGCGGCCGGCACCACCTTGGTGTTCACCACCCACGACGTCGATCTTGCCTGGAGCTTCGCCGACGAGGTGGCGCTGTTCGATGCCGGCCGGGTCCGCCGCCAGGGCGCCGCCGCCGAGGTGCTGGCCGACCGCGAGGCCCTGGCCGCGGTCGGACTGGAACCGCCGCTGCTGCTGGAACTGGGGTTTCGTACGCGGGAGGAGGCGGTGGCCGGACGGGCTTTAGAGTTCGATGCCGTTGCGCTGAATCGAATTCCTACGCCACCCTCAGGGCATTGAGCCGTTCGCGGATCTGATCCAGGCGCTCGACCAGAATGACGATGCCCAGTTCGTCCTCGACCCGGTGGCGCTCGGCGATCAGCGCCTGACGCGCCACCGGATCGGCGGTCCGCCAGCGCAGGTTCATGTTTTCCTCGTAGTCGGCGAAACTGCGCAACGCCTCGTCGAGTTGCCGGTCAAGGCGGTCTTTTTCCGCGATCAGGGAGTCCATGATGCCCAAACCTCCGCGAAGAGATGAGGCCGTGATCAGGCGGCGAGCCGCGCCCGGGGGTTGATCCTTTCGACTTCGTCGCGGGCGGCGGCATCCTCGACCCCGGTCACCGCCGCCAGCAGCATGGCGGCGGCCACCATGCCCTCGGCATGGGCCACCTCGCCGCCACGACCGGCGGTCGCGGCGTCCTGAACCGTCTCGTCATAGGCGGTGAGCACCATCTCCAGCGTCGTGGCGTCCATGCCCGTTCTCCCGGCCGTTATCTATGGCCATGGTATGACATGGAACACGAACGCAGCAACAGAATAGTTGTCGGAGAAGCAATTGTGACTGTTGTAATACTTCGTTTATTAATGCGATTACTTTTTAAATGGCACGTAAACAGTATGTGACTGGTGGGGCGTCATCGCTTCGATACGCTGTCCAGCAGCGCCAGCAGGCCCGCCAAGATCTGCTTGGGGCTGGGCGGGCAGCCGGGAATGTGCAGATCCACCGGCACCACCTGATTCACGCCGCCGGCCACGGCGTAGGACCCGGCGAAGCAGCCGCCGTCACGGGCGCAGTCGCCCAGGGCCACCACCCAGCGCGGCTCGGGTGTGGCGATGAAGGTGCGCTTCAACGCCTCGGCCATGTTGACGCTGACCGGGCCGGT
Source organism: uncultured Rhodospirillaceae bacterium (assembly GCA_903901915.1). Lineage (GTDB taxonomy): Bacteria > Pseudomonadota > Alphaproteobacteria > Rhodospirillales > Magnetospirillaceae > Phaeospirillum. The sequence goes on from CAIUSV010000091.1 coordinate 13,203, forward strand.
GACCAGCAAGACATCGGCATGGCGCGGGCTGGCGACAAAGCGGATGCCGAAACGTTCCAGGTCATAGACCGGGGCGTTGACGGCGTGGATTTCCAACTCGCAGCCATTGCATGACCCGGCATCGACCTCGCGGATGGCCAGCGAGCGCCCCAGCCGGGTACGCACCGCCTCGCCCAGGGCGCGGGCCAGTTCCTCCGAGCCGTCGGGATCGGGGGGCGTCACCGTGCGGTCGGTGTGCGGCCCCTTGACCAGATGGCGGAACAAAAGCCTGCTGACCGGCGGGATCATAGGTCGTGCCCCGAATACGAGCAGTTGAAAGATTTGTTGCACAGCGGGAAGTCGGCGACGATGTTGCCTTCGATCACCGCCTCCAGCAACGGCCACTGGAACCATGACGGGTCGTGGAGATGACCGCCCAGCACGGTGCCGTCGCCGTCGAGGCGAACCCACGCCACCACCTCGCCGCGAAAGCTCTCGACCATGGCCAGCCCCTCGCCGGCCACCTTGGGCAGCGGCGCGGCGATCTCGCCGGCCGGCAGGTCGGCGAGGATCTGGCCGAGCAACAGCAGGCTGGCGCGAACCTCGGCAATGCGGACCTCGATACGAGCGTGGACGTCGCCGTCGTGGAAATCGGGCACCGCCACGTCGAGATCGTCATAGGGGGGATAGCCGGGAGCGCGCCGCGAATCATGGGCCAGCCCCGAGGCGCGGCCGACAAAGCCGCCGGCCCCGAAGCGATGCGCCAGCGAGCCGGTCAGGATGCCGGTGCCGGTGGTGCGGTCAAGCAGCGACGGCGTCTCATTGTACAGCGACACCGCCCGGTTGAAGTCCTTGCGCAGGCCTCGCAACATGGCGGGCAGCACCACCATGGCGTCGGCGCCGAGATCCACCGCGACGCCGCCGGGGACGACGCAATCCATCAGCAGGCGGTGGCCGAACAGGGTCTGGTTGGCCCGCAGGATGCGCTCGCGCAAGACCCCCATATGGGCCAGCATGATGGCGAAGGCGGCGTCGTTGCAGATGGCGCCGATATCGAAGACGTGGTTGGCGATGCGCTCCAATTCGGCCAGCAGGGCACGCAGCCAGTGGGCGCGCGGCGGCACCTCGCAGCCGGTGGCGCCTTCGACGGCGCGGGCGAAGGCCAGGGCGTAGGCGACGGTGGAATCCCCCGACACCCGCCCGGCGATACGGGCCGCCCGTTCCAGCGGCGCTCCCCGCAGCAGCCCGGCGATGCCCTTGTGGACATAGCCCAGCCGTTCCTCCAGCCGCACCACCAGCTCGCCCTGGGCGTGAAAGCGGAAATGGCCCGGCTCGATCACTCCGGCATGGACCGGACCGACCGGAATCTGGTGCAGCCCATCGCCCTCGGCGGTTAGGAAGGGATAGGTATAGGGCTCTTCCGGCGGTGGCTTGGGCTCGGCGGCCAGGGGATGGATCGACGGCCAGCGGCCGTGATCGAGCCACGGACGCTGGTCCTCCAGCCCCACCGGCACCAGCCCCCACAGGTCGAAGATGGCGCGTTCCAGCCGAGCGGCGCCCGGCCGCACTCCGGCCAGCGACAGGAAGTGGCGTTCCGGGCAGGGATGCGATGCCACCGCGATGTCGCCGGTGTCCTCGTCGCGAAAGGCGGCATGGACCTCGCCCGGTTCGGCCCATTCGGCCATCAGGGTCCATTCCGCCGCCGACAGCTGCTCGACCAGCGCCCGCCATGCCCGGTTGTCGAGGTGAAAGCGCGGCCACGGCCGATGCCCCTCCACCGGCACGCCGGACGACAGGAATTCAAGCAGGGTGACGTTTCCCATCATGATGCCGCTACCCCAGCAACTTGGCGACCGCCTGGAACCACGACACCAGTTCCTTGGGCAGGTAGAGGCCGGCGACCAGCACCAGCAGCATGTGAACCCACAACGGCGTCAGCGCCATGATACTGGACATGGTCGAGGCGTTGCCGTGGCCCAGGACCGTGGGTGGCGGTGGACCGAACGCCATCATCTGCAACCGGCTGATCAGGGCGCCGAATGCCAGCAGCAACCCCAGCGCCAGCGGTATCGCCAGCAGCGGCTGACGGGCGAAGGTGGAACTGACCACCAGGAACTCGCTCATGAACACGCCCAGCGGCGGCAACCCGGCGATGGCCAGCACCCCCAGCACGAATCCCCAGCCCAGCACCGGGTTGGTCGCGGTCAGGCCGCGTATGTCGGCGATGCGCTTGGTGCCGGCGTTCTGGCTGATGATGCCGACGGCGAAAAAGATCGCCGACTTGGTCAGCGAGTGCATGGTCATGTGCAGCAGACCGGCGAAATTGGCCAGAGGCCCACCCATGCCAAAGGCGAAGGTGATCACCCCCATGTGTTCGATGGAGGAATAGGCGAACAGCCGCTTGATGTCGCCGCGTCGGTACAGCATGAACGCCGCCAGGAACAGCGACGACAGCCCCATCATCACCAGCAGCGGCCCCGGTGTCAGGGCACGGCCGTTGGCGGCGATCACCATCTTGAACCGCAGCAGGGCGTAAAGCGCGACGTTGAGCAGCAATCCCGACAGTACCGCCGAGATCGGCGTCGGACCTTCGGCATGGGCGTCGGGCAGCCAGGAATGCAGCGGCGCCAGACCGACCTTGGTGCCATAGCCCACCAGCACGAACACGAAGGCGAGGTTGAGCAGGTCCGGCTGGAAGTCGTGCGCCCGCTTCACCATCAGGGTCCAGGCCATGGCGTCGGGGCCATCGCCCATTACCGGCTGGGCGGCGAGATAGACCAAGATGGTGCCGAACAACGCCAGACCGATGCCCACCGAACACAAGATGAAATACTTCCACGCCGCCTCGATGGCTTCGCGGGTGCGGTACAGGCTGACCATCAGCACCGTGGTCAGCGTCGCCGCCTCCACCGACACCCACATCACCCCGGTGTTGTTGGCGGTCAGCGCCAGCAGCATGGTGAACAGGAAGGCCTGGTACATCGAGTGATAGAACCGCAGATGCATGTCGGACAGGCGATTGGCCGAGGTCTCGCGGGCGATGTAGGCGGCCGAGAAGATGGCGGTGGTCATGCCGACGAAGGCGGTCAGCACCACCAGATAGATGTTGAAGTCGTCGATGAACAGCAGCCGGGTCGGCTCGGGCCGCAGTTCGAACAGCGCCAGCGACGCGGTAAACGTCACCGCCGAGGCGCCGACATTGACCCAGGTCGCCACCCGCCAATCCCTGAGAATGGCGAGGAAGCCCGCCGATCCCAGCGGCACTCCCAGAATCCACAACAGCGGATTCTCCAGGCCGGGCAGCAGGGCGAGGCGTTCGATCATGTCCGGTCCCCGGCGAAAAGCGCGATCATTGCCGGTCCCCGCGATAGGTTTCGAGGTCGTTGAGGTCCAGCGTCTCGAAACGCTCGCGGATGCGGAAGAAGAAGATGCCGAACAGGGTCATCGCCACCAGCACCGAGAACGCCACCGAAATCTCCACCACCAGGGGCATGCCCTTGGCAGACACCGCCGCCAGGATCAGCCCGTTTTCCAGCGCCATGAAGCCCACCACCTGGGTCACCGCATTGTGGCGGGTGATCATCATCAAAAGGCCCAGCAGCACCACGCTCATGGCCATGGCCAGGCTTTCGCGGGTCAGCGCCGCCGCGTTGGCGGTCACCGGCAGCACCAGCAGGATCGACAGCGCCACCAGCGCCACCCCGGCGATCATGGTCCAGCCGATGGACATGGCGGTCTCCACCGTCTTGTGGATGCCGAGGCGCTCCACCAGCCAATGCAGCGCGAAGGGCACGATCATCGCCTTGAATACCAGGGCGATGCCGGCGGTGACGTAAAGGTGCGGCGCGTTCTGGATGTGGGCCTGCCACGCGGCGGCCGCCGCCAGCGCCAGCGCCTGGAAGGCGAAGGTGTTGAGCACCGCGAACAGCCGGCGTTGGTACAGCAGCTGGAATCCCGCCATCAGCACCCCGGCGCCGATCAGGTGGGCCATGTCGTAGGAAAGCTGGGTGAGCACCATCACACCGCCTCCGAGACGTAGATGAAGATGGTGGCCAGCAGCCCCAGCAGCAGGGCGCCGCCCAGGAAGTCGGCGTAACGGAACACCCGCATCTTGGCAATCACCGTCTCGAACACCGCCAGCACCGTCGCCAGAACGAAGCACTTGGCCAGAAACGCCCCCAGGCCGATGGTCAGTCCCACCGCCCCCGCCCCCGGCAGGGCGATGCCCCACGGCGCGAAGATCGAGCCGATCAGCGCCATGTAAAGCGTCAGGCGTACCATGCCGGCGCCTTCCATCAGCGCCAGATGGCGGCCGGAATATTCCAACACCATGGCCTCGTGCACCATGGTCAGTTCCAGGTGAGTGGCGGGGTTGTCGATGGGAATGCGGCCATTCTCGGCGATGGAGACCATCACCAGCGCCGCCAGCGCCAGCCCCATCGACACCTCGATGCCGACGCCGCCCGACAGCACGAAGCCGATGATCTGGGCCGGCGCGGTGGTGCCGGTGATCAGCGACAGCGAGAAGGTGACCATCAGCATGGCCGGTTCAGCCAGCGAGGCGATCATCATTTCACGCGATGCGCCGATGCCGCCGAACGCGGTGCCGACATCCATGCCGGCCAGCGCCGTCCAGAACCGCGCCACCCCCAGCAACGCCACCAGGGCGATGAGGTCCGCCGCCGGCACCAGCACCAGATCGGTGGTGAAGGCGGGAATGATTGCCGCCGCCAGCCATACCGCCGAGAACGTAACGTAAGGCGCGGCGCGGAACACCCATGACGCGGAGTGGGCCACCACCGCTTCCTTTTGCAGCAGACGATAGATGTCGCGGTAAGGTTGCAGCGGCGAGGCGCCGATGCGCCCTTGCAAGCGCGACTTGACCAGCCGCACCCAGCCGGTCACCGCCGGCGCCAGCCCGACCACCAGGAAGATCTGCACCAATTGCCAAATCACCGGGGTCATGGTTCAGCCCTCGGACGCCGCTGGTTCATCATTGCGTCTGCCTCACCGCCACCACCAGCAGCATGAACACCAAGGTGGCGAACATCATCAGCAGGTAGCGGCGCACCGTCAGGAACTGCATGCGGTTGACCCGGTCGGCGAGAAAGCCCACCACCCGGATAACCGACTGATAAAAGATGATCCACACCGGATCGATCAGCCGCACCACCAGCCGGGCCGGTCCCAGATCGCCGGGTTCGGGCATGTCCACCGTCTCGCGGGCGCCGAACAGCGACGAGCCGAACACCCGGCGCAGCGGCTGGGCGAAGCTTTGGCCGGTGTACTGGGTCTCGGGGATATTCTCGCGGTGGCCGCAATCCCAGGCGTCGGCGCGGCGTGTTCGAGTGGTGCCGAAGCCATGCACCAGCACGATGCTGATGACGAACAGCGCCGCCCCGGTCAGCACCAGCACGGTGCCGGAATATGATCCGCGGGTCGAACTGACCGGCGACAGCCACGGCCATCCCAGGTCGGCCGATACCGCGATGTTGATGCCGGTCAGCGGCTGCACCACGGCGGACAGCGCCTCGGTCAGGGTGACCGGCACGGCGCCGAGGACAACGCACAGCGCCGCCAGAACCGCCATGGTCCAACGCATGGTGCCGGGGATGGCGTGGGCCTGGGCCGCTTCGGGCGAACGCGGCCGCCCCAGGAAGGCGATGCCATAGGCGCGCACGAAGCAGGTGGCGGCCAACGCCGCCGCCAGGGCCAGCATGGCGCCGACCACCGGCACCCCGAACTTCATCGCCCAGTGGGGCAGGCTGGGTCCCTTGAACAGCGATTGGAAGATCAGCCATTCCGACACGAAACCGTTCAGCGGCGGCAGCGCCGAAATCGCCGCCGCCCCGACCAGGGTGGCGGCACCGGTCCACGGCATCCGCTTGAGCAGGCCGCCCAGCCTGCCCAGATCACGCTCGCCGGTGGCGGTGATCACCGCGCCGGCCGACAGGAACAGCAGCGTCTTGAAGATCGAGTGGTTGACGATGTGATAAAGCCCGGCCACCAGCGCCAGCGCCGCCAGGGTCTTCTCGCCGCCGTCCTTGAAGGCGATGGCCAGCCCCAGCCCGATCACCACCACACCGATGTTCTCGACGGTGGAATAGGCCAGCAGCTTCTTGAGGTCGTCTTGCAGGATGGCGTACAGCACCCCCAGCACCGCGGTGATGCCGCCGATGACCATGATCGCCGCCCCCCAACCCCAGGGAACGTGGCCGTGCAGATCGAACAGAATGCGGATCAGGCCGTAAAGCGCCACCTTGGTCATGACGCCGCTCATCAGCGCCGAGACATGACTGGGTGCCGCCGGATGGGCCAGCGGCAGCCAGGCGTGCAGCGGAACCAGGCCGGCCTTGGAGCCCGCCCCCATCAGCGCCAGCGCCACCACCAGGAAACCGGCCACCGGCTCCAGCTTGGCATCGCGCATGGCGGCGAAGGAATAGGCCCCCTCCGGCCCGGCCAGCAAACCGAAGCAGGTCAACAGGCAGAAGGTGCCGAACGTCGCCATGATCAGGTAGACCAGCGCCGCATCCCGGTTCTCGGCGGTACGATGGTCGGCCAGCACCAACAACCACGACGACAGCGACATGAACTCCCACGATACCAGGAACATGAAGGCGTCGTCGGCGATCAGCACGGCGTTCATGCCGAACAGAAACAGCGGAAAGAACGGCGTCACCCGACGCGGCTCGGGCAGGTGCGAGCAATAGCCGATGCCAAACACCGACGCGGCGCAGGTGGCGATGTTGACCACCACCATGAACAGCGCCGACAGGTTGTCGAGGCGGAAATGCGCCTCCATCCACGGCAGCCCGATGGGCAGGATGAAGGCCGGGCCGGTTCCCGGCGACTGGCCCAGGTGCCGGGCGCCGCCCACCAACAGCGCCAGACTGGCGATGGCGCAGCAGACATAAATCAGGCGATGCCGCCACATCTCCCCGCCCGCCAGCACGCCGAGCACGGCAAGCGCCAACAGGGAGGACATGGGAGCGGCGATCAGCATGGGCCGAACGCCCGGTTACAGGCTCTATCCGACGATGACACTACTTTCCCTGGCCGCGACGCGGCCCCACCTTCAGCTATTGATGATCGGGAACCACCCGCATGGTCGGGCGGCGCCCCACCCGAAGGAGTCGATCATACCACGGGACGTGGCCGGTGCAAGGCTGGCAGCGATAGGTAGTACGTATAATGTCTAACCCCTACGTGCCAGCGCCCGCCAGGCGATGTCGCGGCGGCAGAACCCCCCCGGCCAGTCAAGCCGGTCCACCGCCCGATAGGCCCGTTCGCGCGCTTCGGCGACGGTGGCGCCGATGGCGGTGATTCCCAGCACCCGGCCACCGGTGGCGACGACCTTGCCGTCCGTCATCGCGGTGCCGGCATGCAGCACGGTGACGCCCTCGACGCCGCCGGCCGCCTCCAGGCCGCCGATGACGGTGTTCTTGTCGTAGGCGCCGGGATAGCCTTTCGCCGCCATCACCACCACCAGCGCCACCTCGTCGCGCCAGTCGAGGTGGATTTCGGCCAGACGGCCTTCGGCCCCGGCCAACAGCACCGGCAGCAGATCGGATTTCAGCCGCGCCATCAGTACCTGACACTCGGGATCACCGAAGCGGACGTTATATTCCAGCAGCTTGGGGCCGGACGCCGTCACCATGATGCCGGCGAACAGCACTCCGGCGTAGGGCCTGCCCACGTCGGCCATGGTGCGCACCAGCGGAAGGATGCAGGTGTCCATGATCTCGGCCTGAATCGCCGGCGTCACCACCGGTGCCGGCGAATAGGCGCCCATGCCGCCGGTATTGGGGCCGGTGTCGCCGTCGCCCACCCGCTTGTGGTCCTGGGCGGCAACCAGCGGCAGCGCGGTCTTGCCGTCGCACAGGGCGAAAAAGCTGCATTCCTCGCCATCAAGGAATTCCTCGATCACCAGTTCGTTACCGGCGTCGCCGAACACCTTGTCGCCCATCATGCTATCGACTGCGGCCAGGGCCTCGTCCTCGCTCATGGCCACCACCACCCCCTTGCCGGCGGCCAGCCCGTCGGTCTTGACCACGATGGGGGCGCCCTTGGCGCGGATGAAGTCCTTGGCGGCGGCGATGTCGGTGAAGCGACCGTACCAGGCGGTGGGAATGCCCGCCCGGGCGGCCATGTCCTTCATGAAGCCCTTCGAGCCTTCCAGCTCGGCGGCGGCGGCCGAGGGGCCGAACACCCGGATGCCGGCGTCGCGCAGCCGGTCGGCCAGCCCGGCGACCAGCGGCGCTTCCGGCCCCACCACCACCAGATCGGCGGCGTTGGCGACGGCGAAGGCGACCAGTTCATCCACCTTCTCGGCGGCGATGGCGACACAGTCCGCCACCTGGGCGATACCGGCGTTGCCGGGGGCGCACCACAGCCGGGTCAGCAGCGGCGACTGCCTCAGCTTCCAGCACAGCGCATGTTCCCGTCCACCCGATCCGACCACCAGAACCTTCATGACGCTTCTCCGGGAACGACGACCGACCGGGTTTTAGCATGGCGGTCATGGTTTGCAAATCGGCCCCGCTTGCGCCACCATCGCCCGGCCATGACCGATCAGCCGCCGCCGCCCTCCAACGTCCCGGAATACACCGTCTCCGAACTGTCGGGGTCGCTGCGCCGCACGGTGGAGGAGACCTTCGGCTTCGTCCGGGTGCGCGGCGAGATATCGGGGTTCAAGCGCCACAGTTCCGGCCATCTCTATTTCGCTCTCAAGGACGCGGATGCCGTGCTGGATTCGGTGTGCTGGCGCGGTCAGGCCCAGCGCCTCGGCATCGATGCCGCCGACGGCATGGAGGTGGTGGCGACCGGGCGGCTGACCACCTATCCCGGCCGGTCGAAATACCAGATGGTGGTCGAGCGCATGGAGCTTGCCGGCCAGGGCGCGCTGCTGAAGATGCTGGAGGACCGCAAGAAGCGTCTGGCCGCCGAAGGCCTGTTCGCCGCCGAGCGCAAGCGCCCCATCCCGTTCCTGCCCGAGGTGATCGGCGTCGTCACCTCGCCCACCGGCGCCGTCATCCGCGACATCCTTCACCGTCTGGCCGAACGCTTTCCCCGCCGGGTGCTGCTGTGGCCGGTGGCGGTGCAGGGCGAGGGTGCAGCCGCCCAGGTCGCCGCCGCCATCCGAGGCTTCAACGCCCTGGCTCCGGGCGGGGCGGTGCCCCGGCCCGACGTGCTGATCGTGGCGCGTGGCGGTGGCTCGCTGGAGGACCTGATGGCCTTCAACGAGGAAATAGTGGTGCGCGCCGCCGCGGAATCGACGATTCCGCTGATTTCGGCGGTGGGGCACGAGACCGACACCACCTTGATCGACTTCGCTGCCGATTTGCGCGCCCCCACCCCCACCGCCGCCGCCGAAAAGGCGGTGCCGGTGCGCTCGGAGCTGGTGGCCGGAGTGGCCGAGCAAGGCGCGCGGCTGGTCGGCGCCATGATGCGCGGGCTGGAGGATCGCCGCTCGGTGCTGGCCCATACCTTCCGGGCGCTGCCCAGTCCACGGCGGGTGATCGAGGATTGCGCCCGCCGCCTTGACGAGCGGGCCGAGAGATTGGCCAACACCCTGCCCGCCCTGGTCGAGCGTCGCCGGATCGACATCGACCGCCTCGCCACCCGCCTTGATCACGCCATCAAGACCGTCAGAGCGGCCGAGCTGGCGCTGCTGGAACGCCGCCGCCTGCAACTGGACCAGGCGGGCGGCCGGTTGTCCCAGGCCATGCCGCGCCTGCTGGGCGAACTGGCGGTGCGGGTCGACAACACCGGCAAACTGCTGGAAAGCTTTTCCTATCGCAGCGTGCTGGAACGCGGCTATGCCGTCATCCGCGACGCCCACGGCCATCCGGTGGTGTCGGCCGCCGCCGCCCGGCCGGGCGAGGCCTTGGCCATCGAGTTCGGCGACGGCACCGTCGGTGCCGTGGTCTCGGGAACGCCGGCGGCGCCCAAGCCGCGCAAACCGGCGCCCTTCGACGGCCGCCAGGGCAGCCTGCTTTAGGCGCGGCGGCGCTTGACCGCGCCCCGGAGTTCGTGCTGTTGATGCCACTTCCCCGACCCCAGCATGGGACGCCCAGGACGTGGAACGACTGACCGGCGGCTTACGCCCCTACCTGCTGCTTTCCCTCTTGTGCCTGATCCTGTACCTGCCGGGGCTGGCGTCGGTGCCACCGCTGGATCGCGACGAGTCGCGCTTTGTCCAGGCGACGCGGCAGATGCTGGAAAGCGGCGACTTCGTCCGCATCCAGTTCCAGAAGGAGATGCGGGCCAAGAAACCGGTGGGCGCCTACTGGCTGCAAGCGGCCAGCGTCACCGCCTTCGCCGACAAGGCCACCCGCGCGGTGTGGCCGTTCCGGCTGCCGTCGGCGCTGGCGGCATGGGCGGCGGTGCTGATGACCTTCGGCTTCGGCCGCCACCTGTTCGGCCGCGACGTCGCCCTGACCGGCGCCGCCCTGCTGGCCTGTTGCCTGATCCTGGTCTCCGAGGCGCATCAGGCCAAGACCGATGCGCTGCTGCTGGCCACGGCGGTGGCGGCGCAAGGGGCGCTGGGGCGGTTCTACGCGGCGGCGCGCGGTATCGCGCCGCTGCCCGGTCCGCTGACCGCGCTGGCGTTCTGGGTCGCCATCGGCGTATCGATCCTGGTCAAGGGGCCGGTGATCCCGGCGATCACCCTGCTGACCATCCTCGCCCTGGTCATCGCCGATCGCAAGGCGGGCTGGCTGGTGGGGCTGCGTCCCTTTACCGGGGTGATCGTCGCCGCCGCCATCGCGGCGCCATGGTTCGTCGCCATTTCCAACGCCACCGGCGGCGCCTTCGTCGGCGAGGCGGTGAAAAGCGATCTGCTGCCCAAGCTGCTGGGTGCCCAGGAAAGTCACGGCGGCCCGCCCGGCACCTTCCTGGCACTGGCGGCGGTGATCCTGTGGCCCGGATCGCTGCTGCTGTGGCCCGCTCTGGTGCTGGCGTGGCGCCAGCGGACACAGCCTGCCACCCGCTTCTGCCTTGCCTGGGCCGGTCCCGCCTGGGTGATGTTCGAGGCGGTGCCGACCAAGCTGCCTCATTACGTGCTGCCGACCTTTCCGGCGCTGACCCTGCTGATGGCGGTGGCGGTGATTGCCGCGGCGCCGGTGCTGAACAGTCGCCCCGCCAAGGTGTGGTACGGCCTGTGGAGCCTGATCGCCCTGGCGCTGGCTGCGGCGGTGGTGCTGGCGCCCGCCCGTTTCGGTGACGGCCCCGTCGCCCTGGGGGTGCCGTCGGCGCTGGCCATCGCCGCCACCGCCCTGCTGACCGCCTGGGCGGCGTTGAAGGGGCGTCCGCGCGCCGCCACCCTGGCGGCGGTGGTGACGGCGGCGGTGACTTTCCAGGTGGTATTCGACGGGGTGCTGCCCCGGCTGGACCGGCTGTGGGTCAGCCGGGCCGCCGCCGAACTGGTGGCCAGCCGGCCGCATCGGGGACCGGTGGCGGTGGCGGGCTATGCCGAACCCAGTCTGGTGTTCCTGCTGGGCACCGACACCGAATTGACTTCGGGTGCCGACGCCGCTCGGCGCCTGATGGCGGGCCCGGGGGCGCTGGTGCTGGTGTCCGACCGCGAGGAGACGCCGTTCCGCGCCGCCGCCAGCGCCGACGGCATCCATCCGGTGGCGGTGGGCGTGGTCAAGGGTTTCAACTATTCGCGCGGCAAGCCGGTAGTGCTGACCGCCTATGCCGCGGAGGACCGGCCATGACGCCGCTGGATCACGTGGTGCGGTTGTGGGAGCGGGCCACCGAAGCCGTTATCGGACACTGGAGTCGCTGCGGCCGGTTGCGCCGCTTTGCCGCCGGTCAGTGGAGACTGGCGCGGCGGCGACCGCTGGCTTGGATGACGCTTTACGCCTTCGGCGTGGCGGCGTTCTCGTATGTGGCGCTGGACCGGCCGCTGGCGTGGTGGTTCAAGGCCCACGTCACCGGCGAGTTCGAGGGCTTCTGGAAGACGGTGACCACGCTGGGGCTGGCGGCCGTCTGGCTGGTGCCGTCGGGGGTGCTGTGGGTGATGGTCATGCTGGCATGGCGGGCGGCGCCGACTTTGGAGATCCGCGCCCGCCTGGGGCGAATCGCCTGGGTGCCGGGGTTTTTCGTCCTGGCGATGGCGGCGTCGGGTCTGCTCAACACCTTGGTCAAGATCCTGGTCGGCCGCACCCGGCCGCTGGCCCTGTTCACCGACGGCACCTACGGCTTCGCCCCCTTCACCCACGCCTACATCACCAATTCGCTGCCGTCGGGGCATTCCCAGGCCGCCTTCGCCGCCATGACAGCCTTGACCCTGATTCTGCCGCGCTACGACATCGCCTTCATCGCCATCGCCGTGCTGGTCGCGGCCAGCCGGGTGCTGACCTCGGTGCACTTCCTGTCCGACGCGGTGCTGGGGGCGTGGCTGGGAACGTTCGTCACCCTGGCGGTCCATCGGCTGCTGACCCGCCGGGGCATCGATGTGCGGCTGCGGTTCGAGCGGGATAAGCGGCTGGCGGGTTAGTGGTGTCTGCGCCAGCCCGAGCCGGAGGCGAGGGCCGCTGATGGAATCGAGCAAGACATGTCATTCTGGATCGCGTGTCCTGCTCGTGGGCCGCAAATGTTAGATTTTTTCCACTACGTCCGCCGTTCCAGAAAGTCGAGGATGCGCAGGCCGGCGCCATGATCCCATAAATCGTTGTGGCGGCCCTGGGGCAGGAATATCCCTTCCTTGACCGTGTCGGCCTGGTTGAGCAGGGCGTGGCCCATGGCGACCGGCACCACGTCGTCGCGGTCGCCGTGGACCACCACCAGCGGTGCCTTCAGGTCGCGTACCTTTGATAGATTATCGTAGCGGTCGGTCATCAGGGCGCGGGCCAGTGCCGGTATGATGTAGGGCGGGGCCAAGTCGGGCAGCGAGGTGAAGGCGCATTCCAGGACCACCGCCCGGGGGGTGAACGACCGGGCCATTTCCATGGCGACGCCCGAACCGAGGGATTCGCCATAGAACACCAGCCGGGTGGCGCCGGTGCCGCGCGATGCCAACCATTGCACGATGGCGCGGCCGTCGGCATAGAACCCCTGTTCGCTCGGCCTGCCGGGATTGCCGCCATAGCCTCGGTATTCCGCCAGAAACACGCCATAGCCGGCGTCGAGCAGGGCGCGGGCCTTGTGGGCGCGCCCGGCACCGGTGCCGGCGTTGCCGTGGAACAGCACCACGGTGGCGCGGTCGTCCTGGCCGGGCGGGGCATACCAGCTGGTAACCACGCCGCCGCCGGGGGCCTTGAGCGGAACCGGCACCATTTCCGGCACTCCGGCCTCGACCGGGGTGGAGCGGCTGGGGTCGGGATGATAGATCATGTCGCGCTGGCGCAGCGCCAGCCAGCCGATCAACAGGGCGTAGGCCCCGCCGCTCAGCGCCAGCGTCTTCAGTATCACCATCAGGATCACGCGGCCGGGTCCTTCCAGGAAAAAGGGCCCGTGGATCGCTCCACGGGCCCCGTATCGTTCACACGTCCGGCTTATACGCGGTTCAGACGCGGTTCATGCGGTTGTCGATCAGGTCTTCGACCACCGTCGGATCGGCCAGGGTCGAGGTGTCGCCCAGGGCGCCGTAGTCGTTCTCGGCGATCTTGCGCAGAATGCGGCGCATGATCTTGCCCGAACGGGTCTTCGGCAGGCCGGGGGACCACTGGATCAGGTCGGGGCTGGCGATGGGGCCGATTTCCTTGCGGACCCAGTTGACCAGCTCCTTGCGCAGATCCTCGGTCGGCTCTTCGCCGCCGATCAGGGTGACGTAGGCGTAGATGCCCTGTCCCTTGATCTCGTGCGGATAGCCGACCACCGCGGCCTCGGCCACCTTGGGATGGGCGACCAGGGCCGATTCGACCTCGGCGGTGCCCATGCGGTGACCCGATACGTTAATGACGTCATCAACGCGCCCGGTGATCCAGTAATAGCCGTCCTCGTCGCGCCGGCAGCCGTCGCCGGTGAAGTAGCGGCCGGGATAGGTGGTGAAGTAGGACTGCTTGAAGCGCTCGTGATCGCCCCACAGGGTGCGCATCTGGCCCGGCCACGAATCGCTGATGCACAGATTGCCTTCGGTGGCGCCTTCCAGCGGCTTGCCCTCGGCATCGACGATGAGGGGCTGGACGCCGAAGAACGGACGGGTGGCCGACCCGGGCTTCAACGCGGTGGCGCCCGGCAGCGGCGTGATCAGGATGCCGCCGGTTTCGGTCTGCCACCAGGTATCGACGATGGGGCAGCGGTTTTCGCCGACCACGCGGTGATACCAGGTCCACGCCTCGGGGTTGATGGGCTCGCCCACCGATCCCAGCAGGCGCAGGCTTGCGCGGCTGGTCTTCTTGACCGGCTCCTCGCCTTCGCGCATCAGGGCGCGGATGGCGGTGGGGGCGGTGTAGAAGATGTTGACCTTATGCTTGTCGACCACATCCCAGAAACGCGACACCGTCGGATAGTTGGGGATGCCCTCGAACATCAAGGTGGTGGCACCGTTGGCCAGGGGGCCATAAACGATGTAGCTGTGACCGGTGACCCAGCCCACGTCGGCGGTGCACCAGTAGATGTCGCCGTCGTGATAGTCGAAGACGTACTGGTGGGTCATGGCGGCATAGACCAGATAGCCGCCGGTGGTATGCAGCACGCCCTTGGGCTTGCCGGTGGAACCCGAGGTGTAAAGCAGGAACAGCGGGGCTTCCGCGTCCATCTCGGCCGGGGTGTGGGTCGGCGCGGCCTTGGCCACCAGTTCCTCGTACCAGCTGTCGCGGCCGTGAACCATGTGGATGTCGCCGCCGGTGCGCTTGACCACGATGACGTTCTTGACCGACCAGCAGGTCTCCAGCGCCTTGTCGACATTGGCCTTGAGCGGAACCTTGCGGCCGCCGCGCAAGCCCTCGTCGGCGGTGATCACCAGCGAGGAATCGCAATCCTGGATGCGACCGGCCAGGGCGTCGGGCGAGAAGCCGCCGAACACGATGGAGTGGATGGCGCCGATACGGGCGCAGGCCAGCATTGCCACCGCCGCTTCCGGAATCATCGGCAGGTAGATGGTGATGCGGTCGCCCTTCTGCACGCCCAGGTCGGTCATGGCGTTGGCCAAGCGGCAGACGCGCTCGTGCAGGTCGCGATAGGTGATGTGCGCCGACTCGTTGGGGTCGTCGCCTTCCCAGATGATGGCGGTCTGGTCGCCGCGCTTGGCCAGGTGGCGGTCCAGGCAGTTGGCGGCCACGTTCAGGGTGCCGTCATGGTACCACTTGATGTGGACGTCGCCGCTGTAGGAGACATCCTTGACCTTGGTGTAGGGCTTGATCCAATCGACGCGCTTGCCATGCTCGCCCCAGAACCCTTCCGGGTCCGTGACCGAACGCCGGTACCACTCGCCATACGTCTTTTCATCGATCCAGGCGCGCTTGGCCGCGTCTGCGGGAATAGGATAGACCTCGGACATCGTGGGGGTGTCTCCCTTTTCTGATTGGCCCGCGCTCTTGAACCGTCGGCGCGGAGCGTTTCCCCGGTGTGCGAGGGGCGATTATGTTCGACTCCCGCGGGGGATACAAGCCCGCTCGAATGGGTGGGGCTGATCAGGCCTCTACCCCTCCGAGATTGCATATGAGACTCCACGCCGCATCGTCGACGGGTGTCACCGACAGTCGCGACTGGCGCACCAGCGCCAGATGCTCCAGCCGGGGATCGCCCTTGATCTGGGCCAGGGTGACGGGAACCGCCAGCGGCATCAGCGCCTTCAGGTCCACCACCACCCATTTGCCTTCGGGGTCGGTGGGGTCGGGATAGGCTTCCCGCACCACCTCGACCACGCCGACGATGCGTTTCTCGTCCACCGAGTGGTAGAAGAAGGCGCGGTCGCCCACCGTCATCGCCTTGAGATTGCCGGCCGCCTGGTGGTTGCGCACCCCGTCCCAGAACTGGGTGCCCTTGCCGACGTGATCGTCCCATGACCAGCAGCCGGGCTCCGACTTGACCAGCCAGTGGGCCATCAGGGCAGGACCTTCTTGTAGGGCAGGATGGTGACGCTCTCGAACAGCCCGGCCTTGACGTAGGGGTCGGCCGCCAGCAGGGCGTCGAGTTCGGCGCGGTCGGCGATGTCGGCGACAAACAGGCTGCCCACCATGGATTGACGGTCCTCGGTCAGGATCGGGCCGCCGATCACCACCTTGTCGAGCCGTGCCCGCCAGTACTCCAGATGGGCGGCACGGTTGTCGAGCCGGGTCTGGAGATGACCGGGCTTGTCCTTGCAGTGGACCATGAACATACTGAAAGCCTCCGATTCGCGATTGGACCCCCGCAGGGTAGCGGATCGGACCGAAACCTTGAAGGGCTGTCATGGAAGCACACGAAGCGCACGAGACCATTCACGAAGCCGCCCATGGGCACGAGTCCCACGAGGGGCATCAGCCCTTGCGCACCAGCCGCAACAAGAAGATCGCGGTGCTGATCAGCGTGCTGGCGGCACTGCTGGCTATCATCGAGGCCGGCGGCAAGAGCGCCCAGAACGCGTCGCTGTCGGCGAACATCCACGCCAACGATCTGTGGAGTTTCTATCAGGCCAAAAGCATCCGCATGACCACCATAAGGTCAAGCGCCGACGTTCTGGAACTGACGATGCCGGGCAACGAGGCGGCGGCCAGGAAAGCCGCCGAGTGGCGCGCCACCGCCCAGCGTTACGACAGCGAACCCGAGACCGGCGAAGGCCGCAAGGAACTGTCGGCCAAGGCCAAGGCCGCCGAGGCCCAACGCGATCACGCCCTGGCCGCCTACCACCAGTTCGAGTTCGGCGCCGCCGCCCTACAGATCTCCATCGTGCTGTGCTCGGCCGCCGTGGTCACCGGTACCTTGTTGCTGGCCTATATCGCCGGTGGGTTGGGGTTGATCGGCATCGTCTTCGGCCTGCTGGGCTGGCTGGCGCCGACCCTGGTGCATTTATAGCGGCCTCAGCGCCAGACGAACCAGCCGGCGGCGGCCAAAATGGCCGCCACCACCAGCATTTCCATGGCGCCGCCACTAGAACACAGTGCGACCCCGAAGCGTTGTCGCCACGGCCACAGCAGCGGGACCCCGGCGGGGGTCAGCGCGTCCATCGCCAGATGCGACAGATAGCCCACCGCCAGCGGTTCGACCAGACCGGCCAGCATTCTGCCCGGTCGCAGGGCGTCCAGCAGCATCAGGCCGCCGGCTACCGCCAGCAGCGAATGGGTCAGGCCGCGATGGCCGATCAGTCGCGACAGCGGCTTGGACACCACCCAAACTCGCCGCCCCAGCCACGACGAAGGGTGGTCGATATCGGGCAACAGGGCCCCGGCCGCTGCGGCCGCCAATCCGGGCAGGGCGTCGGGTGCCGTTCCGCCCAGCCGGGCTGCTACCACCCAGGCGCCGAGTCCGACCAGCACATGCGATACCACCATCATCCGTCTTTCCCCGTCGCCGGAACCCCGCTACAGTCCTCGTCGGCGTTCGGGTGTCAGCCGGGAGGGGTTTGATGTCAATCGCCTGGGACGAGACGCTGACGGTGGGCGACGCCGCTATCGACGCCGACCACCGGTGCATGATGAACCTGATCGCCGCCATCGAGGCCGCCGCCACCGGCCCGGTCGATTGCGCCGCCATCGGCCGCACCCTGGCCGAACTCACCCGCCTGACCGCCGAGCATTTCGCCCGCGAGGAAGCGCTGCAACGGTCCATCGGTTTTCCAGACATCGACGCCCACCGCCTCAGCCATGACATGCTGCTGAAGCGGCTTGACGCGGTGTTGGCCCATTACCTGGATGGCGGTGACGACGTGCGCAAGGGCATCATCCGCACCCTGGGCGATTCGCTGGCCACTTGGCTGGTAACCCACATTGCCACCAACGACATGGAATACAAGCCGTACATGGCGGCAGTGCGATAAGTATTACAGCCCTTCCTTGCCGTTGAAGCCGCACAGGTCGGCGACCCGGCAGGTGGGGCAGTCGGGCTTTCTCGCCTTGCAGACATAACGGCCGTGCAGGATCAGCCAGTGGTGGGCATGATTCAGCCAGCGCGGCGCAATCACCTTCAGCAGCCCCAGTTCCACCTCCAGCGGCGTTTTGCCCGGCGCCAGTCCGGTGCGGTTGGCGACGCGGAAGCAGTGGGTGTCCACCGCCACGGTGGGTTCGCCGAACGCCACGTTCAGCACCACGTTGGCAGTCTTGCGGCCGACGCCGGGCAGCGCCTCCAGCGCCTCGCGGTCGCGGGGGACCCGGCCGCCATGTCTTTCCAGCAGCAGCCGCGACAGGGCGATGACGTTCTTCGCCTTGGTCTTGTACAGGCCGATGGTGCGGATGGCCTCGGCCAGCCGCTCCTCGCCCAGCTCCACCATGGCGGCGGGGGTGTTGACGGTGGCGAACAGCGGCCGCGTCGCCTTGTTGACCCCCGCATCGGTGGCTTGCGCCGACAGCACCACCGCCACCAGCAGGGTGTAGGGATCGGAATGCTCCAGCTCGCTTTTGGGTTCGGGATTGGCGGCGGCGAGGCGGGCGAAGAACTGGTCCGCCTGCTTGGGGGTCATGCCAGCACCGCCAGCGCCTCGGCATGGACCCGCCGGTCGCCGGTGGCGATCACCCTTCCGTCCGAGGCGATGGTCAGTGGGTTGCCCGACCAGTCGGTCATGATGCCGCCGGCGCCTTCGATCACCGGCGCCAGGGCGGCGTAGTCGTAGGGCTTTAGCCCGGCTTCCACCACCACGTCGACGAAGCCCGAGGCCAACAGGGCATAGGCGTAGCAGTCGCAGCCATAGCGGGTGCGCTTGACCCGGGCGGCGATGCGATCCCAGGCCGGGCGGGTGTCGGGGCCGAACAGCTCGGGCGCGGTGGTGAAGGCGTAGGCGTGGGCGAGGTCGGGACAGACCCGTACCTTGGCCGTCTGACCGTTGAGGGTGGTCGGTCGTCCCGCCGCCCCCAGCCAGCGTTCGTCGGTAAAGGCCTGATCGATGATCCCCAGCACCGGCCGGCCGCGATGGGCCAGCGCCACCAGGGTGCCGAAGCTGGGCTTGCCGGTGATGAAGGCGGCGGTGCCGTCGATGGGATCGAGCACCCACACCCACTCGGCGTCGCAATTATCGCTGCCGTGTTCTTCGCCCAAGATCCCGTGGCCGGGAACTTCGGCGGCGAGGATGGCGCGCATGGCGGCTTCGACCTCGCGGTCGGCAATGGTCACCGGACTGGAATCGGCCTTGTCGTCCACCGCCACCGGCGTGCGGAAATATTTGCGCACCACCGGGCGGGCGGCGTCGGCCAGACGTTCGGCCAGGGTGACGAATTCGGCGGGGCAGGGGGGCATGCGGAGGGTCTCGCTGTCTTGGGGCTGCAAGAGTGTGGCGCGAAACGCGCCGGCTGGATAGGGTGTGGTGTTGAAGCCGCGAAACGGATACCGCCATGGCCATTCTCAACCCCGTCATCGTCATTCCCGCCCGCATGCAGGCGACCCGGTTACCGGGCAAGCCGCTGGCCGATATCTGCGGCGAGCCGATGATCGTTCACGTCTGGCGCCGCGCCATGCAGGCCGGCATCGGTCCGGTGGTGGTGGCGTGCTCGGAGGCGGAGGTGTTCGACGCGGTGCACTCCCACGGCGGCAATGCGGTGATGACCGATCCCGACCATCCCTCCGGTTCCGATCGGGTGTGGGAGGCGGTGGAAAAGATCGACCCCGAACGTGCCTTCAATGCGGTGGTCAACGTCCAGGGCGACCTGCCGACGCTGGACCCGGCGGTGATCCGCGCCGTGTTCGCGCCGCTGGCCGCCCGCGATGTCGATATCGCCACCCTGGTCACCGAGATCGTCGTCGAGGACGAGCGCGCCAACCCCAACGTGGTCAAGGCGGTGGTGTCGCTGGCGCCGGGCCAGACGGTGGGCCGGGCGCTGTACTTCAGTCGCGCCACCGTGCCGGCCAATCCGGGGCCACACTATCACCACATCGGTCTTTACGCCTACAAGCGCCGCTCGCTGGCGCGTTTCGTTGCCCTGCCCCAGGGAGTATTGGAGCGGCGCGAGAAGCTGGAACAGCTTCGTGCCCTGGAAAACGGCATGCGCATCGATGCCGCCTTGGTTGACACGGTTCCACTCGGTGTCGATACTCCCGCCGACCTCGAACGGGCGCGCGCCCTGCTGAAAGCCTAGCGATCCCAAGATGAACGATACCTCCAATCCCGACCGGGCGATCGCCTTCCAGGGCGCCCCCGGCGCCTATTCCCATCTCGCCTGCCGCAATGCCTATCCGGCGATGGCGCCGCTGCCTTGCGACACCTTCGAGGACACCTTTGCCGCCGTACGCGAGGGCCGTGCCCGCTATGCCATGATCCCCATCGACAATTCGGTGGCGGGGCGGGTGGCCGACGTCCATCACTTGATGCCCTATGCCGGCCTGCATATCATCGCCGAGCATTTCGAGCGCATCAGCCACCATCTGTTGGCGGTGCCGGGGGCCACGCTCGATAGCGTGCGGACGGTGAAAAGCCATGTCCACGCCCTGGGGCAGTGCCGCAATCTGATTCGGCAGATGGGACTGAAGGTGGTGGTCGGCGCCGATACCGCCGGGGCGGCGGCGGAGATCGCCGAGAAGGGCGATCCCACCATCGCCGCCATCGCGTCCGAACTGGCGGCCGAGGCGTACGGCCTGGTGTCGCTGAAGGCGGGCATCGAGGACGCCGAACACAACACCACCCGCTTCGTGGTGATGGCGCGCGACGCGGTCGAGCCCAACCCCAACCAACCGTGCATCACCACCTTCGTGTTCCGGGTGCGCAACGTGGCGGCGGCGCTGTACAAGGCGTTGGGCGGCTTCGCCACCAACGGCGTCAACATGACCCGGCTGGAAAGCTACATGGTCGGCGGCGAGTTCGCCGCCACCCAGTTCTATGCCGACGTCGAAGGCCACCCCGCCAGCCGCAACCTGCGTCAGGCGCTGGAGGAACTGGACTTCTTCAGCCACGAAGTCCGTATCCTGGGGGTCTATCCGCTGCATCCGTTCCGGTTGCAGCAGCGCTAGGTCGCGGGTTGGTGTGCTTCAGCGAAGCACCCTGGTAGGACACGTCATCAAAAATGACATGTCCTACCCGATTCCATCAGCGGCCCTTGTTTCCGGCTCAGGCTGGCTCACGCGCCACTAGGCCGCCGCCTGCCCCGGCTTGCCATAACGCTTCATGTATTGCGGCAAAACGGCCTCGGCCGCCATCGGGGTGATTCCCAACTCGGCCAATCCCGGCTTGCCGCCGCGCGCCACGTTGTCCACCTTCATCATCCGCACCTGATCGCGGGTCAGCAGCGGCGACGGCAGCATTTGCAGGAAGGTCGCCTGAAGCATGCCCAGCCCGAACGGGACCGGCACCAGCCGGCAGTCGCGGCCGGTGACCTTCAGCACCAGTTCCATGACTTCCTTCATGGAATAGCGGCGCGGCCCGCCCAGCTCGTAGATCTTGCCGGCAAGCCGGCCATCTTCCAGCACCTTGGTGATGGCGGCGGCGACATCGCCGACGAACACCGGCTGGAAGGTCGGGCCACCCGAGCCGAAAAGATCGATGGAGCAGTGATTGTTGACGCATTCGACGTGATAGCCGTCGCCGGTCAGCACCGGCAGTACCGGCGAAATCAGGGTCATCCGGCCGAAGCGGTTGAAGAAATCGTCATCGGGGCCGAACACCACCGAGGGACGGACGATGGTGACGCCGGGGAAGGCCGCCTGAGCCGCCTCCTCGCCGGCGGCCTTGCTGCGGGCGTAGGCGGATTCGGAATTCTTGTCGGCGCCCAGGGCCGACATCTGCACCAGCCGGGAGACACCCGCCTCCTTGGCGGCGGTGGCGACGTTGGCGGCGCCTTTGACGTGGACCGCGTCGAAGGTATTGCGGCCGCGCTCGACCAATATGCCGACCAGATTGATCACCGCATCGGCACCGGCCACCGCCAGACGGACCGCCGCCGGATCGGTGACATCGGCCCGGACCGGAGTGACCTGGCCGACATCGCCCATGGGCTTGAGGAATTCGGCGGCGATGGGGTCGCGCACCGCGGCGCGTACGATCCAGCCCTGCGCGGCCAAACGCCGCACCAGATTCCTGCCAACGAAGCCCGAGCCGCCGAATACCGTCACGAGACGCCGTGCCATCCGCTTCCCCTCCTTAGGCCATTGGGACGGCTCAGCCGTCCTGCTCCTTCGGGTGGGAAGCTAGCCATAATTCAGCCGAGTGTAAAGGGCGGGAGCGGTCGACGGCAAAACATCGTTGACATGCCGTCACTGGTCGAATATTTGTTCGCGCCTCGGACGGCTCGGCCGTTCGCAGGCTACCTGCCCAGGTGGCGGAATTGGTAGACGCGCACGGTTCAGGTCCGTGTGGCAGCGATGTCGTGGAAGTTCGAGTCTTCTCCTGGGCACCAACTCCTAAGAGTTTCCCGTGGTAACCCCTGATTCTAAACGGTTTCGTCAAGAACCCGGTTAGAGGGGGATGCCATGCGGGCGACCCAAACGGCCCCTTACCTTTTCCGCAAGCGACCAATTGCAGTATGCGTTTGCGGCGCTGCTGATTTGCCTAGCCATGCCCAATACCCAGGAGTGGCTCGGCCGCTACCGGCCGGGCCTGAACATCGACTGGCGCCGATCCCATACGCTGCTTGGCAGGTTGATGTGGCGGCCGACGGCGCCGTGGTGGGCCGTGACCCTGGCCCTGCTCACCTATGCGGTTCTGACCTTCGGCGACACCTCGGAGTTCATCTATTGGCAATTCTGACCTCGATCCCCCACCCTGCCCGGGGATCGGCTCCGCGGATACGCCGCGTCTGGCGGCGTTACGTGTTCTGGCTGATCGGCGGTTTCCTGGCGCTGCTGGCCACGGTCTTCGGGCTCAACATTCTGTTCCTGGCGCGGACCAATGAGTTCGTCGACTTCAACACCGCCGTTGCTCGGGTCAAGAAGGACGGGAGGGCCTTGCTGTTCAATGGGATGAACTATGGATTTTTAAAAGAAGATGGATTTAGGAACGCAAATCCCGTCATAGGATCCATTGGATCATCTCGGGCATTTCTTGTGCGAGAACAATATTTTACGCAGCCGTTCTATAATCTTGGCGGCTCCATCGCGGGGGCTGACAGCCTGAATGCCAATAACCGGTTCTCTGTTCTTAATATATATTTTTCCGCCCGCAACAAAACCACCAAGCTCTTGTTCGTGTTTATGGATTACTGGTGGTTCACCGTGGAAGAACCCAATTCGACGCCGTCGGTGATCGGGCAAGGGCAACGCGGCAACGGCAATGGACGGACCGCTTGGTTTGCAACGGACCACCCGCTGGCAAAGTTCATCAGAACCGCATCGATCCCGACGCGACTGGTCATGCAGAACAATCTGCAAATGGAACAATATTTCGGCGCCATAATGGGTCGCTATCCGACCGTGATCGGCGACATCGAGACCTTCGGTATCGCGGCGACGTTATGGCATAATGGATTTGATGTCGACGGTAGCTATTACTATGGCCTGAAGGCTCCGGAAGACGCGCAATGTCTATCTCAGATGGCCGATTTCAGCGGGTGGGGCCGAGTTTTTCTTTCTGGACAACGGTTGGACCAGGGAAAACTGGATGAATTCAGGGAGGCAGTCTATTCCATGAAGAAACACGGGGTCGATGTTATCTTGATCATCCCTCCCGTCGCGCCACCCGCAGTCAAGTATCTGCAACAGCCGGAATTCGCCTATGTCGACGAGTGGCGGCAATATATGCGGGAAACGTTTTCCAACGTCTGGGATTTCCACGACCCCTTAGGTCTGCCATCGGAACCATGCGAATTCATCGACGTAATCCATGGCGGTGAGGTAACTTATCTGCGCATTCTCAAGAAGATCGCGGCGGACAGGCCAGACCTTCTGCCCATGTTGCGCATGGACCGCATTGATAGGACTATCAACGAAAATAGTGGAAACCGTTTCGTCGTGAAGCATGTCGCCGAGTGATCGCAACATGATTGGACAGCTGCCCTGGTGTAGCTTGGGGATGGCGGCGCCAGGCTGCCCAATCGGGTATCCAGGGTCCACTCGCGGAACCCGTTGCGATAATTGGACACCTCGAAAAAGCCGGGATCGTGACGTCCGGACGGCATCGGTCGTGGTCTGATCCCCGCCGTGAGCGGGATTTTCGGGGTGGATTTCTGTTGTCCAGGGCCGTTTTAGCCCCGTCCTCGGTCTTGCCGCCGTCATGCGGGCGCGGTTCCTCGGGTTCGATAGGTGGGTGAAGGCTCTATAGGAGAGAATGGAAAATCCACCCCCTTATTAATCAGACCACTGTCTCGACACCCCGTCATCCCAGACGGACGCGGACAGGGATACCGAAATGGACGCTCTCCGTGACCTCCAGGGGCACCCTGGGTTTCCGAATATTCTGGCAGAAAATATCAGCCCCATATCGTACCTGGGGTCTCTGTCCATGTCCGCCGTAGCGGGGCCTCCCGGTCTTCAATCGCGTCCATCGGGTCACTGGCAGATCCGGATGACTGATGGTGACGCCAAGGAGGCTGATGGTTGCCTCAGTCAACGGTAGACCAAAAGTGCCCCTGGACATCGAACCTGGGGATGGCTAGGCTCCGGCGATCGTTGGAGTCAAGCGGCTCTTCGGTGCCCGTGCCGGGAGGTGACCTCCGTTGCCGAGGTCTCCTGGGCACCAAATCCTGTCCGATCCTGCGGCAGGGGTGACGGACGCGGCGCCGCCCGCCCCGACCGGGGCAATATAAGGTGCGGTCCGTGACTGTCTTTTATCACCGTAACGATCTCCCCACCGGCCTTGATCTCGGGGCCGTGGTCGCCATCGATACCGAGACCATGGGTCTTAATCTCCAGCGTGACCGCCTGTGCGTCGTCCAGCTCTCGGCCGGCGACGGCGACGCCCACGTCGTCCACTTTCCCGAGCCGCGCTGGGACGCCCCCAATCTGGTCCGGCTGTTCGGCGATTCCGAGGTGGTCAAGCTGTTCCACTTCGCCCGCTTCGATCTGGCGATGATCAAGCGCCATTTCGGCGTCCGCTGCCAGCCGGTCTTCTGCACCAAGATCGCCTCGCGGCTGGCGCGGACCAATACCGAGCGCCACGGTCTCAAGGATCTGTGTCGCGACCTGCTGGGCATCGATCTATCCAAGCAGCAGCAGTGCTCGGACTGGGGCGCCGATCGGTTGTCCGCCGAGCAGCTGGCCTATGCCGCCTCGGACGTGCTGTACCTGCACCAGCTCAAGGAACGGTTCGACGTCCTGCTCGAGCGCGAGGGCCGCCGTGCCCTGGCCGATTCCTGCTTCCGCTTCCTGCCCGACCGCGCCGAACTTGATCTTGCCGGCTGGGCGGACGAGGACATCTTCACCCACTAAGGTCCTTCAGGTTCAAGCTGAAGCTCCCTAATCCTCAGGGCCGAACCACCGGGAAATCCAGCAGCGGCCGCTTGTAGACCTCGTCCACCTCGGAGAACGGCAGGTGGTCGGCGGTATAAAGCAGGGCGCGATGCTCGAACAGCGATTCGGGAATGGCCAGCGCCCTGGCGGTGTCGCCGGGGGTGATGGGGCCCTTCTCCCAGCCTTCGGGCAGCGGCGACCACAAGGTGGTGGCGGCGAAGGTCTGGCGGTAGGGTTCCAGCGCCTTGACCGCCTTGCCGAACGGCGTGTCGGTGGTTTCCAGCAGCCGGTTCATCGCGGCGGTGAGGCGGCCGGGGACATACCAGTTGTCGGCCTCGGACAGCACCCGCTCGCCGCAGGACAGGCGGACATGGCGATACTTCACCGGCTCGTTCTCGCCGACCTTGAGGCGGGCGCGCTGCTCCGCCGTCGGCGGTTTGTCGATGCCGGAATCGAGTTGGGCGATGATGCGGGCCGGTTCCGCCAGATGGTGGTCGCGGCACCATTTCTCCAGGCTGAAGGTGGCGCTGCGGCTGCCCAAGATCTCGGCGTTGAGGGTCTGGACCAGGGCCAGCGCCTCCAGCCGTGCCACGAAGGTATCGGGCCACGCCGTCGCTTCGGCCGCCACGGCCGTGCCGATGCCCACCGCCCACAGTGCCGCCGCTCTCAACCATATTTTCATGGCCTGTCCTCCTTTTCCGGCGGCGTATGAGCCCGCATCAGGGTTTCCACCGCCGTCGCCACGTGTCCGTCGAGGCTGCGGCCTTCCGGCTGCGGCAGCCCCAGCAATGCCCGCATGAACAGATCGGTGCGCAGCATGCCGACGAACAGGTCGGCGGCCACCCAGGGGTCGGCCACCGCCATCTCGCCGCGCCGGGCCAGATCGGCGATGATGGCGGCGATCTGTTCCTTGCCGGCGGCGGGGCCGGATTCGTAGAACGCCCGCGCCAGATCCGGTTGGCGCGCCGATTCCGCCATCACCACCCGATACATGGCCAAGCCTTCCGGCGACAGCAGCAGATCCATCAGCCGACGCCCCAGCGCCGTCAGGGTGGCACGGGCGTCGGCTGGCCGGGACGGCGGCGCGAATACCTCGCCTTGCTCGCAGCGGCGCCGCACCATCGCCCGGAACAGGTCGTCCTTGCTGGTGAAATGGGCATAGATGGTCGCCTTGGAGACCCCGGCGCGGGCCGCGACGTTGTCCATGCTGGCGGCGGCGTAGCCCTGTTCCAGGAACACCTCGCCGGCGGCGTCGAGGATAGCCTCGCGCTTCGCCGACGGTTTACGCCGGCTGCATACGGTTGATTTCGGCATGCCTCCTCCGCTCCGCCCCTGGCAAAAACTAAACCATCCAGTTCAGTTATGGGAAGGGAGATTTTCCCCCGCCGTCACCATGCCGGACAGGGCGTCGTCAAGGCGGGCGGAATCGATCTCCATCAGCGCCGGGCCGTCGGTCCACACCAGGATGCAGCGGACATGGTGGCGGGGATAGATGCAGGCCAGCGCCAGCCGGTAGGCCGCCATCTGGCGGACATAAAGATCGGGGATGTCGGCTTCGGTGGCGGGGGGGCGGCGGTTGGTCTTGTAGTCCACCACCATCACCTCGGACTCGGTCACCATCAGCCGGTCGACCCGGCCGGCAACGACGCGGTCGCCGATGCGCCCGATCAGCGGCACCTCGGCCCGGCTGCCCGGACCGAACAGCGGCGCAAGGCCGAGATGGTCGAGGATGTCGGCGACCTCGTTGGCGATGGCAAGGCGTTGGGCGGTTTCCAGCCCCCAGGCGGGGCGGCCGAGGAAACGCAGGCTGGCGGCCGCGCGGTCGGCGGCCGGCAGGTCGGGCAGGGTCTGGAGCAGGCGGTGGATCAGCTGGCCGCGCTGCCAGCGCCGCCCGCCATCGGCTTCGGCCAGCGGCGAGCGCACCGGCGGCTCGTCGCTTTCCGGGCGCGACGGCGCCAGCGGCCGTGGCGGCACCGGCTCGGCCTCGGCCGGCTGTCTCGCCCAATCCGGCAAGGCCGGCGGCGGCGGCCGCTTGCCTTTCGTCGCCGTGCCGGTTTCGGCGGGGCCGTCCTGGCGGTGGTCGATCACCGAGATGGTGGCGTCGGCGGTCTCGCCGGAGCGGGCCAGGAAGGCGTCCTCGACCTCGGCCGCCAGCGGTGCCACCGCTTGGCGCACCAGATTGTACCAGCAGCCCTCGGGCGGAGCCTTGTGGGTGCGCCAGCCGCAGATGATCAGGCGGTCCTCGGCGCGGGTCATGGCGACATAGAGCAGGCGGCGCAACTCGCGCTCGCGCGCCAGCTTGCGGGCGTCGGCGCCGTCGCGGCAGACCGGGTCCATGTCGTCGGCCCGGGGCGGCCACGCCAGCGTCTCGCCGCCGCCCTCGCCCAGCCACAGCAGCCGCGACGATTTGGTCGGCACCTGCATGGTGTCTGGCAGGATGAGGATGGGGGCCTGCAAGCCCTTGGCGCCATGCACCGTCATGATGCGCACGGCGTCGCGGCCGGACTGTTCCAGGTCGCGCTTGATTTCCAGCCCGCCGGCCTCCAGCCAGTGCAGGAAACCCTGCAGCGACGGCGGATGGGCGCGCTCGAAGATCAGGGTCTGGGCCATGAACTCGTCGATGGCGTCCTCGGCCTCCAGCCCCAGCCGGGCCAGCAGTCGGCGCCGTCCACCCAGCGGCCCCAGCACCCGGGCGAACAGCGTATGCGGCGGCAGCCGGTCGGCCTGGGCCAGCAGGTCGGCCAGGGTGGTGTAGGCGGTCTCGAAATCGGCGTCGTCGAGGATGCGGCGCTTCAGCGTCTCCCACAGCCCGGATTCGCCACGGCCGTGGGCCAGCGCGAACAACTGATCCTCGGACAGCCCCAGCAGCGGTCCCTTCAGCACCGTCGCCAGGGTCAGGTCGTCCTCGGGCAGCAGCAGGAAGTGGCCCAGCGCCACCAGATCCATCACCGCCATCTGCTCGGCCAGCACCATGCGGTCGGCTCCGGCGACTTCGACTCCCTCGGTCTTGAGTTCGCGCACCAGATCCTCGACGAAGCCACCGCGCCGGCGCACCAGCACCAGGACATCGCCGGCTCGGACCGGACGATCCTTCGACTCCAGCCGTTCGGCCTCGATCATCACCCGGATGCGCCGCGCCAGCAGCCGGGCCAGCCGGGTCCGCGGCGAATCTCCCCGGATGCGCTCGACCGGGGGTTTCCACGGCGGCACCTCGTCGGCGGCGCGCGGTTCCACCGGCGGCCACAGTTCGACCCGGCCGGCGGCGGTGCCGCGATGGGCGAGGTGGGTGATGTCCTCGTCGGCGGCCACGCCGTCGCGCGCCGGCATTCCCGGCCCGAACACCGCGTTGACCGCGTCCAGCACCGCCCGGCCCGAGCGGAACGACAGGTTCAGCGCCACTTCGTCCCAGCGCCCGCCCGCCGCCGGCACCTGATCGGCGAAGCCGGCGCGCATGCGCTCGAACTCGCGCGGGTCGGCGCGCTGGAAGGAATAGATCGACTGCTTGGCGTCGCCGACGGCGAAAACGGTGCGGCTGGCGTCGCGGGCGCCCTGGCCGGCGAAGAACTCGGCGGTCAGCGCCGCCACCACCGCCCATTGATCGGGGTTGGTGTCCTGGGCCTCGTCGATCAGCACATGATCGATGCCGCCATCCAGCTTGAACAGCACCCACGGCGCCACACCCGGACGGGACAGCAGGTCGCGGGCGCCCAGGATCAGATCGTCGTAATCCATCAGGGCGCGGGCATCCTTGGCGCGGCGATAGGCGGCCAGCAGCGCCGCCGCCAGGGTCAGCAGCGCCCGCGTCGCCTCGGCGACGGCGGCGGCCTTCAGCCGCTCGCACACAAGCAACAGCCGTTCGGCCTCGACCAATAGCGCCTCGCCGATGCCGGGATGTTCATCGCGGACGCCGTTGGTGCACAGCTTTTCCCGTACCGTACCCTTGACGGTGAGGAAGGCGGTCCGGTAGCGATCGAACCCTTCCGCCCGCCCGGCGGAATCGGCCAGCCACGGTGCCATCACCGTGGCGCGATCGCGGTCGGTCTTGGCCCCGGTCAACAGCGCCTCGGTCGCCTGCCGCAATGCCGGGGCGTCGAAGCCGCTCTCGTCGCAAGCCCGCTCCAGGATGGTGGCGTGGGTGTCGTCGGCCGCCAGTTCCAGCCGGGCGCGCAGCGCCGCCACCGCGCCCTCGGCGCCGTGGTGGTGGTCCAACAGCCGTTCCAGCCGGCCGCGCTCGCCGGCCAGTTCGGCCATCAGCTCGGGAAAGGCGGTTTCGTGGATGCGTCCCGTCACCAGCGCCAGCGCCTCGGCCAGGGCGGTGTCGCCGCCGCCCTGGGCATGGGCCAGCACCTCCAGCTTGGCCGCTTCCAGCAGTTCGCCGGCGTCGCGCTCATCCATCACCTGGAAATGCGGCGCGATGCCGGCTTCCAGCGGGAAGCGGCGCAGCAGCGACTGGCAGAAGGCGTGGATGGTTTCGATATGCATGCCGCCCGGCGCGTCCAGCACTCCGGCGAACAGCCGCCGCGCCGCCGCCAGCATCGCCGTATCGGGATCGCGGCCCAACAACCGGGTGATATCGGCGGCCAATTCCGTGTCGTCGTCGGTGGCCCAGCGGCCCAGCCGCTTGGCGATGCGGGTGGCCATTTCGGCGGCGGCGGCCTTGGTGAAGGTCAGGCACAGGATGCGGTGCGGCGGCGTTCCGGCCAG
This sequence comes from uncultured Rhodospirillaceae bacterium, assembly GCA_903901915.1. Taxonomy (GTDB): domain Bacteria; phylum Pseudomonadota; class Alphaproteobacteria; order Rhodospirillales; family Magnetospirillaceae; genus Phaeospirillum. Next base: position 43,272 of record CAIUSV010000091.1, read on the forward strand.
CAGCAGGGTCAGCACCCGGTCGGTCAGCACCTTGGTCTTGCCGGTTCCGGCGCTGGCCGCCACCCACACGCTGGTCTTCGGATCGGCGGCCCGGCGCTGGCGGATGTCGGCGTCGGCGGAGAGGGGGGTGGTCATGGCTATTCCTCCCCCTCGTCGGTGGCGCTGGCCCATTCGCGCACCCGGGCGAGGTGGAGATAGTCGGAATATTTCGGTGCCCGTTCGGGGTGGGGGCGGGCGGCATAGGGGGTGGCTTCGTCGTCGAAGGCGGCGACCAGGGCTTTGAGGCCCGCCAGCGCCTCGTCGGCCAGGCGGCTTGGGTCGTCGCCGGCGTCGCGTTCCTCGCCGCCATCCTCGCCGCCTTTCAGGCGCCAGTACAGCAGATGGGCCGGTTCAGCGGCGGCGATGCCCTCGAAGCCGCCGTGGCGGGCGATGGCGGCTTCCAGCGGCAACTGCGGGGCATAGCCGGCGGCGACCTCGCGGACACCGGGGGGCTGGCCGGTCTTGTAATCGACCAGGGCCAGGGCGCCGTCGCGCAGGGCGTCGATGCGGTCGGCCTTGGCGGTCAGCCGGAAAGGGCCGGCGGGGGCGTCCATGTCCAGGACGCCGGCGACCTCCGCATGGCTGCGGCGGATGTCCGGCCGACGCTTCCGCTCCTGTCCGGCGACCCAGCGGGCGACAGCGCGAAAGCGCGGCCACCAGAATGCCCACACCGCCGGTGACGCCACCGCGTCGGCGAACACGTCTTTGCCGATTGCCAGCAGTTCGGCTTCGGCATCGGCGGGCAGCGCCGCGGGATAGGCCTTAAGGAAGTGTTCCAGCGCCAGATGCACCATGCTGCCGTATTCGGCGGCGCCGGGGTCGGCGTCGATGGGGTCCAGCGCCTTCAGTCCCAAGATATGGCGGGCATAGATGGCGTAGGGGTCGCGCATCCAGGTTTCGACCGCCGTCACCGACAATTGGCGGGGCCGCGCCGTCACCGGCGGCCGGGGGGCTGGTGGCGCCGGCCGCGCCCAGGCGCCGGGGCGATCGAGCAGGCCATGCCAGTCCAGCCACTGGCCGGCATCCTCGTCGAAGCCCAGGCCGCAGGCGTCCATCACCGTATCCAGCCGCATCAGCCAGCGTGACGGCACCGTCGGCGTGCCGTCCACCCGCGCCGAGCGGGTCAGCACCACCCGAGGGGCGCCGAATCCTTGGGCGAAATCGTGGGCGGCTAGTCCGATGCGGCGTTCCGGCGGGGCGAGGCCGAAGGCTTGGCGCATGGGACGGCTCATCCACGGGTCGGCCTCGGGCGGTGCCGGCCAAGTGCCCTCATTGAGGCCGCCGAGAATTAGAAGGTCGGCGTGTTGCAGCCGGGCTTCCAGCGGTCCCCAGATGTGCAGGCGGGGGTGGTGATCCCACGCCGTACGCGCCACCGCGCCGGCCATCAGTTCCTCGAACAGCGCCGGATAGCGCCGTCCGGCGATGGCGCCCAGCGCCGGCGCGGCGGTCGCCAGTTCGGCGGCGAAGCGCGCGGCGGCCTCGCCGGCCTCGCCGGCCCACAGCCGGGCGGGGCCGGGCAGGCGGTCGTCGGCGGCCAGACCCTCGGCGAATTCCATGTGGGCGCGCACCAGTTCGGCCAGCGGCGCCTGATCGCGGTTCAGCAGGGCGGCGAACGGCGCCGCCAGGGCCTCTAAATCGGCCAGCAGGGCGGCAACCCGCTTGTCCTTGACCGCCGAGGCCAGCCCGGCGGTGCCGGGCGCCGGGCGGGGGCCGCGCAGGGCGGCGATTTCCAGCCGGCGCACCAGGGCACGGCAGGTGCCGGCGTCGCGGCCCGCCGCCGCCAACGGATGCTTGAGACAGGCCAGGGTGGGGTGAGGGGCGAAGGCGTCCGCCACCATCTCGGCGGCAAGGCGCAGGAAGGCGCCGGGTTCGGTCAGGCCCAGCGGCCGCCCGGCGGAATCGTCGATGCGGATGCCCCAGCGCTCCAACTCGCCCGCCACCCGCCGCGCCAGCGCCCGGTCCGGGGTCACCAGGGCAGCGGTGCGGCCGGGAGTTTCCAGGGCTTCGCGCAGCATCATGGCGATGGCCCCGGCCTCCTCGCGCGGGCCGGGGGCGTCGAGGCGGGAAAGCCCGGCCAGGGTCTCGGCCGGCAGGGGGGGAAGGTCGCGCCAAGCGTCGCAGGTGGCGGCGGGGCGCAAGGCCTCGGCCAGCAGGCGGAGGCGGGCGGCGCGAGGATCGGGCTCGGCGGTCAGCGGCCGGACCTCGGCCCGCTCCACCCCCAGCCGCAGCAGCAGGTGCTTGAGGCCGAATTGGGGGTGGGCGGGGTCGAGCGCCCGCCAACTGGCCTCGTCCAGCGCCTGATCGAGGCCGGGCAACACCACCCTTCCGCGCGGCAGTCCCGCCACGGCGGCCAGCAGGTCGGCGGTGGCGGGGCGCGAGCCGGTGGAGCCGGCGGCGATGATCGGATGGCCGGGCGGCCGGGCGCGCCACGCCTCGATTTGCGCCGTCATTACCCGGTCAAGGCGATCCTCGCCGTCGAGTACGCCGCGTTCGGCCAGGATCTTCGGCCATTCGCGGGTGAGGATCTTGAGGAAATCCAGCGTGATCTGCCAATGGGCGGCATAGTCGGCCGGCACCAGCCCGTCCAGCCGGGCAAGGTCAAGACGCTCGGTCTGGACCGCGTCGAGCAGCCGCCCCAGTTCACCCGCCAGCCGTGCCGCCTGGTCGGGCGACGGCGGATTGCCGCCGCGTCCGCCCGCCATGGCCATCACCAGCCGGGCCAGGATCAGCCGCCGTTCCAGCGGCGGTACCGCCGGGGCCAGATCGAGGGGATCGGCCGAGGCCAGCTCCAACTCCTCCTCGTCCATGTCGCCCAGCGGCCGCAGACGCGGCAACAGCAGCGGCCGCCCGCCCGACAGCCGCAGGAAGGCGTCGGACAGGGCGCGACAGGCCCGCCGGGTCGGTAGCAGCACTTCCATCTCGGCCAGCCGCAGCGGGTCGCCGCCGGACTCGGTCAGCAGATGCGCCGCCAGGGTGTCGGCGAAGGGCAGACCGGGAGGGATGGTGAAGATCGCCGTCACGCGCCGCCCCTTATCAGTGTCGCTTCAGCATGCCCTCGACCTCGGGCAACGCCTCCGGGGTGCCGACGTGGTACCAGTTGCCGTCATGGACGACGGCGGCGAGGCGGCCCATCGCCAGGGCCCGGTCGTACAGCAGGTTAAGCGAGAACTTGCCCGGCGGACAGCCGGCGAACAGCCGGGGGTGAAGGATCTGCACCCCGGAGAACAACAGCGGCGCGGTCTCGGCATCGCCGCGGCGGCGAGGGATTCCGGCCTCGTCCAGCGTGAAGTCGCCCCGACCCTCGTAGCCCACCGCCGTGGCTGTCGGTTGCAGCAGCAGCAGCGCGTCCATCCGTTCGCCGTCCCAGGCGCGGGCCAGCCGGGCCAGCGCCGGGTCCGGTCCGTCGGTCCAGATGATGTCGCTATTGACCACATAGAAGGCGTCGCTTCCCAGCCGGGGCAGCGCCCGGGCGACGCCGCCGCCGGTCTCCAGCAGGTCGTCCTCGTGGGACAGGGTGATGCCGGGCCGCCCGGCCAGATGGTCGCGGATGCGCTCGGCCAGCCAGTGGGTGTTGACCACCATCTCGGTCACCCCCGCCCGGCCGAGGTGGTCCAGCGCGCGGTCGAGCATGGTGCGTCCCGCCACCGCCACCAGCGGCTTGGGGGTGTGGAGCGTGATCGGCCGCATCCTGAGGCCGAGACCGGCGGCCAGTACCATCGCGTGGCTTAGGAGGGGCTTCATGGCGCGGGGACTCCCCGCTTGCCCGGCGGAACATGGCGGTCGAGCCAGAGCCGCAGTTCGGCCAGCACCGGATGGCGCAGCGCCACCTCCAGCAGCCGCCAAACCCGGGGAATGTGGACGAGATAGCCGGGCTTGCCGTCGCGGCGGCACAGCCGGGTGAAGATGCCGATGACCTTGGCGTGGCGCTGCGCCGCCATCACCGCCCACGACGCCTCGAACACGGCGCGGTCGAGGGCGGGAAAGCGGGCCAGCCATCGGCCCTTCATGCGCTCGATCAGCAACGGATCGATGTCGCGCCGCGCGTCTTCCAGCAGGCTCATCAGGTCGTAGGTGGCCGGTCCCGCCACCGCATCCTGAAAATCCAGCAGGCCGCAGGCGGCAAGGCCGGGGCGCGGCAGCAGCATCAGGTTGTCGACGTGGAAGTCGCGCAGCACCAGCGTATCGGGCACCAGCCGCGCCACCGGGAACAGCCGCCGCCAGATGTCTTGGTAGTCCGCCCGCGCCTCGTCGCCGGTGGGCTGGCCCAGTATCGCCGGCATGTACCAGTCGGTCAGCAGCGCGGCCTCGGCCAGCAACCGGTCGTCGTCATAGGGCGGCAGCCCGGCGGGCATGGCGTCGGGACGTCCGGCGATCTCGGCCAGCACGTCGGTGGCCAGGGCGTACAGCGCGGTTTCGTCATAGCCGTCGGCCAGCAGCCTGGTATAGGTGTCGTCGCCGAGATCCTCCAGCAGCAGCAGGCCGCTATCCTCGTCCACCGCCAGCAGACGCGGTGCCGACAGCCCCAGCCCGGCAAGGTGGCGGGCGATGCCGACGAAGGGGCGGACGTCCTCCTTGGGCGGCGGCGCATCCATCAGCACGGCGCGTTCCGCCCCCCGCTTCAGGCGGTCGTAATGGCGAAAGCTGGCGTCGCCGGCCAGCCGGCCGCGCTCGGCCGCCCCCCAGCCGGCGTTATCGAGGAAGGAATGGATCAGCGCCTCGCGGGAACTCATGCGCTCAGGTCTCCAATGCGGGCGGCCCATGGGCCGGTGGCGGTCAGGATGGCAAGACGGCCGCCCTCGGTGTCGCCCGCTTCCAGCCGCAGGTCAAGCCGCTTGGCGGGGAGATGGCGGCCCAGCCGGTCCGGCCATTCGATCAGGCTGATGCCCTCGGCAAAGGCCTCCTCGATGTCCAGTTCCAGGGCGTCGTCGGGCCGGTCCAGCCGATAGAGGTCGAAGTGCCAGATGGTTCCGGCGTCGGACTCGTAGGTCTGCACCAGGGTGAAGGTCGGACTCGGGACTTCCTCGTCGTCGGTGGTCAGCGCCCGGATGAAGGCCCGCGCCAGGGTGCTCTTGCCGGTGCCGAGCGTGCCGGACAGGGCGATGACGTCGCCCGGCCGGGCCTGCTTCGCCAGCCATCGTCCCAACCGCACGGTGGCGGCCTCGTCGGCGAGGGCGAGTCTCATCCCTTGGCCCTCGGGTGGGCGTCGCGGTAGACGGCGGTGATACGGGCGGCGTCCACCTCGGTGTAACGCTGGGTGGTCGACAGCGAGGCATGGCCCAGCAATTCCTGGATGGTGCGCAGGTCGCCGCCGCCGGCCAGCAGGTGGGTGGCGAAGCTGTGCCGGAGCGCGTGCGGCGTCGCCGTCTCGGGCAGGCCCAGCAGCGACCGTAGCCGGCGCATCTGGCGCTGTACCACCCCGGGATTGAGTGCCCCGCCGCGCGCGCCCAGGAACAGCGGGTCGCCGGCCTCGGACGGGTAGGGGAGCTGGCGCAGGTAGTCGGCGACGGCCTCGCCGACCACCGGCAGGATCGGCACCACCCGTTGCTTGCGGCCCTTGCCGGTGATCACCATGGTATCGCCGCGCGGCCAGTCGCGGCGGGCGAGGCCCAGCGCTTCGCCCAGGCGCAGGCCGGCGCCGTACAGCAGGGTGAACAGGGCGACGTCGCGCGCCGCCAGCCAGGGTTCGTCGTGCAATTCGCCGGCGGTGGCCAGGGTTTCCATCGCCTCGTCGGCGGCCAGCGGCTTGGGTACCGACTTGGGCGGGCGCGGCGCCTTGACCACCGCCAGGGCCTGGTTGTGAACCAGATCACGGCGGTCGAGGAAGCGGAAGAATCCCCGAAGGGTGGACATGGTGCGTGCCAGCGACGAGCGCGCCAGCCCCTCGCCCGAGCGTCGTGCCAGGAAGGCGCGGAAGTCCGAGGCGCTCAACCCCGCCAGCGCCGCCAGATCCGGTTCGGCGCCGGAATGGTCGGTGACGAAGGCCAGGAAGGCGGAAAGATCGCGGCCATAGCCGTCGAGGGTGTGGGCCGAGGCCCGCTTCTCGCCGGCCAGCCATTGCCGCCACCCCTCCACCGCAAGGGCGAGGTCGGGACGGGCGGCGAAATGGATGGGGGTGGGCGGCATCAGAGTGACCTTATCCGGTCCTGCCAAGCGGTGCCGGCTACCTTGGTGATCAGCCGCCGGTCGGCGGTGACCACCGTGGCATGAAGGTCTTCGGCCAGCGCCACATAAAAGCAGTCGTAGGCGGTGTGCCCGATGGTTCCGGCCATGGCGAGCGCGGCGTCGGCCAGCGGAGCCAGGGGATAGGTTCGGTCGAGGGTGCGTCGGAACGCCGTCATGGCCGCCGCGGCCTTGGGCGGGGGGATCTGTCCGGCGGCGACATAGCGCCACAGCGCGTTGGCGACCTCGGCCATGATGAGGTCGGGCGCCACCAATATCGCGGTGCCGATCAGTCCGCGGGCACGGCCCGATTCATCGCTGTCGATCAGCCATTTCATGGCGACGCTGGCATCAATGACCACGGTCATCGGCTGTCGCGATCCTTGCGGATGAGGTCGGTGCTGTCGGGACTTCCGGGGGGCAGGGTGATCTTCACCCATTCCAGCAGGTCACGCTTCTGGTCCGGCGTCAGCGGCGCCGTGCGCGCCAAGGCGTCGCGCAACTCGGCCTCAAGCGAGCGATTGTTCAACTCTGCCTTGGTTTTGAACCGCTCGATGACGGCATCGTCAAGATTGCGAATAACCACCGAACCCATGTGGTCCTCCATATGCTATCAATTATGATAGCATGGCTGCCGCCGGGCTTCAATCTACCCCGCGAACCGCCGCACGCAGCGTTCGACCACGCGGGCGAGGAAGGTGATCAGCTCGGTGGCCTGGCCGGCGTGGAAGGTGCGGCCATGGCGCGAGCCCAGGGCCATGACGCCTTCGGGGCAGGGGCCGCCGGGGGACAGGCGCACCACCGCCGACGACAGCACCAGGCCGGCGCCGTCACCGAACAGCGCCGGATCGCCCGGCATCTCCTCGGTCAGGGCGCATTCGCGGTCGGCACCGCCCATGATGCGGGCGACGGTGCCGGTTGGCAGGGTGATCACCCCCGGAATCGCCAGTCGGGGCAGCGGGGTTTCCGGGGTCTCGAAACACAAGGTGGCGACATCGACGTCCAGCACCGCCGGCAGGTCGTCGGCGATGGCCTCGACCAGCCGGGTCATGTCGTCGGCGGCCAGGATCGCCAGTACCGCCTTGTGGGTGCGGGTCTGGATCGACATGTTGCTGCGGCTGGTGTGGATCAGGTGTTCGGCGGCACCGCGCACCCGCTCGACCTCGTCGCGCAGGCGGTCGATCATGAACATCTGCATGTCGAGCACGCCGTCACCCTCGCCCCAGCGCGATGGCGGCGACAGCGACAGCAGCAGATCGGGGCGGCGCACCAGGAAGTCGGGATGAGCCTGAAGATAGGCCTCGACCTGCCGTTCGTCGGGCAGGGTCACGGGCAGGGCCGTGTCGTCGCGCTTGCGCGCCATCACCGAATACCTTTCTGTGGAAAATGCTCTCAGCCGAGGCGAGTCCTGTTGCTCGGCGGGACGGAACGTAAGAAGTTTAACCTATGCCAGCCCGATCCCTCACTTCAAGCCGTTCCTGCGTCTCCCCCGGCGCCCGGGTCGCCGTGCTGCTGCCTTTGCCGCTGGCGGGTGCCTACGACTATCGCGCCGGGGCCGAGCTGCTGGCGGCGGGTGATTTCGTCGCGGTGCCGCTGGGCGGACGCGAGGCCATCGGCGTGGTGTGGGGCGATGCCGCCGGCGAGGTGGCCGAAGACCGGTTGAAGACGGTGATCCGCCGCTTGCCGGCGCCGCCGCTTCCCCGGCCGGTGCGGGACTTGGTCGATTGGGTGGCCGCGTACACCATGGCGCCGGCCGGAGCGGTCCTGAAGATGGCCATGAGCGTGCCGGCGGCGTTGGAACCGGCGCGCGGGCTGGTGGCCTGCCGTCTTGCCGACATGGCGCCGGACATCAAGGAGACTCCGGCCCGGCGCCGGGTGCTGGACACGGCGGGCCGGCTGCCGCCGCTGGCGCCGGCCGATCTGGCGCGCGAGGCCGGGGTGGGGCCGGCGGTGGTCAAGGGCCTGCTGGAGGCCGGGGCGCTGGAACGGGTCGAGTTGCCGCGCCCGCTCGACTTCCTGCCGCCCGATCTCGACCGCGCCGGTCCCGAGCTGTCGCCGGACCAGCGCGCCGCCGCCGACGCCCTGGTGGCGGCGTTGGACGGCGGCTTCTCTGTGGCGGTGATCGACGGCGTCACCGGCTCGGGCAAGACCGAGGTCTATTTCGAGGCGGTGGCCGCCGCCCTGGCCGCTGGCCGTCAGTCGCTGGTCCTGCTGCCCGAGATCGCGCTGTCGGCCCAGTGGCTGGAACGCTTCTCCCGGCGTTTCGGGGTCAGGCCGGCGGAGTGGCATTCCGATCTGGGCGACGCCCGCCGGCGCGATACTTGGCGGGCGGTGGCCAATGGCGAGGCCCAGGTGGTGGTCGGCGCCCGTTCCGCCCTGTTTCTGCCCTTTCCCGATCTCGGCCTGATCGTGGTCGATGAGGAACATGACGGCGCCTTCAAACAAGAGGACGGCGTCAGCTATCATGCCCGCGACATGGCGGTGGTCCGCGCCCGTCTTGGCGGCTTTCCGGCGGTGCTGGCCTCGGCGACGCCGTCGCTGGAGACCATGGCCAACATCCAGGCCGGGCGTTATCGCCGCCTTCATTTGCCCGACCGCCATGCCGGCGCCGCCATGCCCGAGATCGTCGCCATCGACCTGCGCCGCCAGCCACCGCCGCGCGGCCACTGGCTCAGTCCGGTATTGGTGGCGGCGCTGGAGGAGTGCTTTGCCGCCGGCGAGCAGGCGATGCTCTACCTCAACCGGCGCGGCTATGCGCCGCTGACGCTCTGCCGGGGCTGCGGCCATCGTCTGCAGTGTCCCCACTGTACCGCCTGGCTGGTCGAACACCGCTCGGCCGGTCGGCTGGTCTGCCACCATTGCGGCCACCACATCCGGTTGCCGAGGAAATGCCCCCATTGCGAGGCGGAGGACAGCTTCACCGCCTGTGGTCCTGGTGTCGAACGGGTTGCCGAGGAGGCTGCCGCCCGTTTTCCTAGCGCCCGCATCGCGGTGATGACGTCGGATACCTGTTCCGGTCCCCATGCGGCGGCCGAGTTCGTCCGCAAGGTGGCGGCGCACGAGATCGACCTGCTGGTCGGCACCCAGATCGTCGCCAAGGGTCACCACTTTCCCATGCTGACGGTGGTCGGCGTGGTCGATGCCGATCTCGGTCTGGAGGGCGGCGACCTGCGCGCCGGCGAGCGCACCCATCAGTTGCTGTCGCAGGTTTCCGGCCGCGCCGGGCGGGCCGAACGGCCGGGACGGGTGTTCCTTCAGACCTATCAACCCGACCATCCGGTGATGCGGGCGCTGGGCTCGGGCGAGCGCGACGGCTTCATCGCCCGCGAGGCGGAATTGCGCCGCGCCGCCGGCATGCCACCCTATGGCCGTCTTGCCGCCCTGGTGCTGTCCGGTCCCGATTCGGCAATCCTTGATGGTTTCGCCAGCCGGCTGTCGCGGGCGGCCCCCCGGCTGGACGGCATGGAGATCCTTGGCCCGGCCCCCGCGCCGATGGCGCTGCTGCGCGGCCGGCACCGACGGCGCTTTCTGGTCAAGGCGCCGCGCGGCGTCAATCTTCAGGCGTCGCTGCACGACTGGCTGGGTCGGGTTGTGCCGCCCGGCGGAGTGCGGGTGCAGGTGGATATCGACCCCTATACCTTCTGGTGAGGCTTGGTCGGATTGACTCCCTCTTAGGGTGATCTGTAATCTACTAGATACAAGATAATTGTGCATGAGCCGGGAGCCCAGCACCATGCAGGACCAACACATCGCCAGGTTGTCCGCCATCATCGCGGCGTGGGGAGCGGAATGCCCCCAGACCGGGGCGGGCCTGTGCGACGGGGTGGCGGGCATTTCCGGCGGTTTCCGCTCCATGGCGCTGCGCTCGGTGTTCCAGCCTTTGTTTTCCGCCGGCGATCTGCGGCCGCGGGCGCACGAGGCGTTGTTGCGGGTGGTTGACGGCCGGGGCGCGCCGATCGCGCCGCCCGAAGCCTTCGCGGCGTTGTCGTCGCCGGCGGAAATCATTCTCTTCGACCGCCTGTGCCGGTTGGTCCATGTCCTCAACTTCGTACGCCGGGGTGGGGGCGGTGACCTGTTCCTCAACATCCACAGCCTGCATCTGCTCAGCGTCGGCAGTGGCGAGCACGGCCGGGTCTTCGAGGCGTTGCTGAAGCAATGCGATCTGTCGCCCCGGCGTATCGTGCTGGAGGTGCTGGAAGCGCGTATCGACGATCTCGGCCATCTTCGGGATGCGGTCGACGCCTATCGCGGCCGGGGCTATCGGGTGGCGATCGACGATTTCGGCAGCCAGCATTCCAATTTCGACCGTTTGTGGCACCTGACGCCCGACATCGTGAAGCTTGATCGGGGATTGATCGTCGAGGCGGTGTCGAATCCCAGGGCACGGCGGATCCTGCCCAAGCTGGTCGACCTCATTCACGAGATGGGGGCCACCGTGGTCTGCGAAGGGATCGAAACCGCCGACCAACATCGCCTCGCCGTCGATGCCGGTGCCGATCTGTTGCAGGGGTATCGTTATGCCCGGCCATCCGAACATCCCCATGCCGCTCCGCCCGACGTCGCCGATGGCCCCGTCCGCCGCGTCGCCACGGCGCGGTAGCGAAAAATATTTTACCGCGCTTCGGCCGGCGGGTAGGTGCCCCACCCGCCCGGATTCCCTCCCCAGCGGCCATAACCGCCGGGTTCGGGCCGCGCGGGTTTATGTCGCCGCCTCCCCCGAATGGGCAGGAGTCGTCTTGCAACGCAAAACCCGATGTGCTAGTTAACCGACGCGCCGACGGGGGGGCTTTTCCGGCAGGCGCCAGAATACTTTTGTCTTTCAGTCATTTACGGCAGCCGGTTCGACCCTATCCAAGGACTTGCCCTGTGCCATCCGAAACAATTGGCGTGATCGCCGACCGCTACGCCGCCGCGCTGTTCGATCTTGCGGATTCCTCGTCCGCACTCGATCAGGTTGCCGGCGACCTCAAGACTCTCAAGGCCATGCTTCGCGGCAGCGCCGATTTGCGCCGTGTCGTCGACAGCCCGGTGTTGAGCCGTGCCGATCAGGGCAAGGCCATCGCCGCGGTGGCCAAGGCCGCCGGCTTCGCCGACCTGACGACCAAGTTTTTGGGTTTGGCCGCCAAGAACCGCCGGCTGCATACCCTCGACGGGGTGATCGCCTCCTATCTCGGCCGGCTTGCCGCCCGCCGCGGTGAGAAGTCCGCCTCGGTGGCTTCCGCGGTGGCGCTGACTCCGGCCCAGAACGACGCCCTCGTTTCCGCTCTCAAGACGGCCTTCGGCGGCAGTATCGCCGTCGAGGTCAAGGTCGACCCCAGCCTGCTGGGCGGCCTGGTGGTGCAGGTCGGCTCCCAAATGGCTGACAGTTCGCTCAAGACGAAGCTTCAGCATCTCAAGCTCACTATGAAAGAGGTTGGATAATGGAAATCCGCGCCGCGGAAATCTCCGCAATCCTCAAGCAACAGATCGCCGCCTTCGGGACCGAAGCGGAAGTTGCCGAGGTCGGCCAGGTGCTGTCGGTCGGTGACGGTATCGCCCGTGTCCACGGCCTCGATAAGGTCCAGGCCGGCGAGATGGTCGAATTCCCCGGCGGCATCAAGGGTATGGCGCTGAACCTCGAGACCGACAACGTCGGTGTCGTGATCTTCGGCGACGACCGTTCCATCAAGGAAGGCGATGTCGTCAAGCGGACCGGGTCCATCGTCGACGTGCCGGTGGGCAAGGGCCTGCTGGGCCGCGTCGTCGACGCCCTGGGCAATCCCATCGACGGCAAGGGGCCGATCCAGGCCGAGAAGCGCGCCCGCGTCGACGTCAAGGCGCCGGGCATCATTCCGCGCAAGTCGGTGCACGAGCCGATGAGCACCGGCATCAAGGCGGTGGACGCCCTGATCCCGGTCGGCCGCGGCCAGCGCGAACTGGTGATCGGCGATCGCCAGACCGGCAAGACCGCCATCCTGATCGACACCATCATCAACCAGAAGCGCTGGCATGACGGTACCGACGAGAAGGCAAAGCTGTTCTGCATCTATGTCGCCGTTGGCCAGAAGCGCTCGACCGTTGCCCAGATCGTCAAGACGCTGACCGATTACGGCGCCATGGAATACACCATCGTCGTCGCCGCCACCGCGTCCGAACCCGCCCCGTTGCAGTTCATCGCCCCCTACGGCGGCTGCACCATGGGCGAGTACTTCCGCGACAACGGCATGCACGCCCTGATCATCTATGACGATCTGTCGAAGCAGGCCGTCGCCTACCGTCAGATGTCGCTGCTGCTGCGCCGCCCGCCGGGCCGCGAAGCCTATCCCGGCGACGTGTTCTATCTCCACTCCCGCCTGCTCGAACGCGCCGCCAAAATGGGTGACGCCGCCGGTGCCGGCTCGCTGACCGCTCTGCCGGTGATCGAGACCCAGGCCAACGACGTGTCGGCCTACATCCCGACCAACGTGATCTCCATTACCGACGGCCAGATCTTCCTGGAGACCGAGCTGTTCTACAAGGGCATCCGCCCGGCGGTGAACGTCGGCCTGTCGGTGTCGCGCGTCGGCTCCGCCGCCCAGATCAAGGCGATGAAGCAGGTGGCCGGCTCGATCAAGCTGGAACTGGCGCAGTACCGCGAAATGGCGGCCTTCGCTCAGTTCGCCTCGGATCTCGATCCGGCGACCCAGAAGCTGCTCGGCCGCGGCGCCCGTCTGACCGAGCTGTTGAAGCAGCCGCAGTTCTCGCCGATGGCGACCGAGGAAGAGGTCATCTCGATCTACGCCGGCGTGCGTGGCTATCTCGACAAGATCGACGTCAAGGATGTCGGCCGCTTTGAAAGCAGCCTGCTGGCCGAGATTAAGTCCAAGGCCCCGGCCATCCTTGCGACCATCGCCAGCGAGAAGCAGATCAGCCCGCAGACCGAAGAGAAGCTCAAGGCGTTCCTCGACGCCTTCGCCAAGACCTTCGCTTAACCGTCCCTTCGGAGTGTAGGTTATGGCGAGTCTAAAGGACCTGCGGATGAAGATCGTGAGCGTCAAATCGACGCGCAAGATCACGTCCGCCATGAAGATGGTCGCTGCCTCGAAGCTCCGCCGCGCGCAAACCGCGGCGGAAGCGGCACGGCCCTTCGCCGAGCGCATGGAACGCATGCTGGGCACCCTGGCCGCCAGTCTGGTGGGCCAGAGCGGCGCGCCCCGGATGCTGACCGGCACCGGCGCCGACAAGGTGCATCTGCTGGTGGCGGTGACTGCCGATCGCGGTCTGTGCGGCGGGTTCAACTCGTCCATCGTTCGCGCCACCAAGCATCTGGCCGCCGACCTGCTCAAGCAGGGCAAGACGGTCAAGATCATGCCGGTGGGCCGCAAGGCCCGCGAGCAGCTGCGTCGTGATTTCGGCCAGTACATGATCGAAGGCTTCGAGCAGCTCGGCCGCAAGGGGATCGTCTTCGCCGAGGCCGATCAGGTGGCCAACGCGGTGGCGGGGATGTTCGATGCCGGCGATTTCGACGTCTGCACCGTCATCTACAACCGGTTCAAGTCGGCCATCGCCCAGGAAGTGACCCGCCAGCAGGTGATTCCCTTCCCGCTGCCGGAGACCACCGGCAAGGCCGAGGCCGGCGCCAAGGCCATCTACGAATTCGAGCCCGGCGAGGAAGAGATTCTGGCCGAGCTGCTGCCGCGCAATCTTGCCACCCAGATGTTCCGCGCCCTGCTGGAAAGCCAGGCGTCCGAACAGGGGGCGCGCATGACGGCGATGGACAATGCCACCCGCAACGCGGGCGACATGATCAATGCCCTGGCGATCAAGTACAACCGGTCGCGCCAGGCCCAGATCACCAAGGAACTGATCGAAATCATCTCCGGCGCCGAAGCGCTGTGACGGAAGACTAGGAGCACACCATGGCAAACAAGAACGTCGGCACGATCACCCAGGTCCTTGGCGCCGTCGTGGACGTGCGCTTCGACGGCCCGCTGCCGGCCATCCTGAACGCGCTTCACCTCGACCATCAGGGCAAGAAGCTGGTTCTTGAAGTCGCCCAGCATCTGGGTGAGTCCACGGTGCGCACCATCGCCATGGACTCCACCGACGGCCTGACCCGCGGCACCGAGGTGGTGGACACCGGCTCCGCCATTCAGATGCCGGTCGGTCCCGAGACCCTGGGCCGCATCATCAACGTCATCGGCGAGCCCATCGACGAGCGCGGCCCCATCGGCAACAAGTCCACCCTGCCGATCCACGCCGACGCCCCCGACTTCATCGACCAGTCGACCGAGACCGAGATCCTCGTCACCGGCATCAAGGTCATCGACCTGCTGGCGCCGTACTGCAAGGGCGGCAAGATCGGCCTGTTCGGCGGCGCCGGTGTCGGCAAGACCGTGCTGATCATGGAGCTGATCAACAACATCGCCAAGGCCCACGGCGGCTACTCGGTGTTCGCCGGTGTCGGCGAGCGCACCCGCGAGGGCAACGACCTCTATCACGAGATGATCGAGTCGGGCGTCATCAAGCTGGACGGCACCGGGTCCAAGGTGGCCCTGGTCTATGGCCAGATGAACGAGCCCCCGGGCGCCCGTGCCCGCGTCGCCCTGTCGGGTCTGACCGTCGCCGAGTATTTCCGCGATGCCGAAGGCCAGGACGTGCTGTTCTTCGTGGACAACATCTTCCGCTTCACCCAGGCCGGCTCGGAAGTGTCGGCGTTGCTGGGCCGCATTCCCTCGGCGGTGGGCTATCAGCCGACGCTGGCCACCGACATGGGCGCGTTGCAGGAGCGCATCACCTCGACCAAGAAGGGCTCGATCACCTCGGTGCAGGCGATTTACGTGCCGGCCGACGATCTCACCGACCCGGCGCCCGCCACCTCGTTCGCCCATCTGGACGCCACCACGGTGCTGAACCGTCAGATCGCCGAGCTGGGCATCTATCCGGCGGTGGACCCGCTCGACTCGACGTCCCGCGTTCTCGACCCCCGCGTCGTCGGCGCCGACCATTACCAGACCGCCCGCGACGTGCAGCGTATCTTGCAGACCTACAAGTCGCTGCAAGACATCATCGCCATCCTGGGCATGGACGAGCTGTCGGAAGAGGACAAGCTGGTGGTGGCCCGCGCCCGCAAGATCCAGCGCTTCCTGTCGCAGCCGTTCCACGTCGCCGAGGTTTTCACCGGCTCGCCGGGCAAGCTGGTGTCGCTGGAAGAGACCATCAAGGGCTTCAAGGCCATCGTTGCCGGCGACTACGATCATCTGCCCGAAGCCTCGTTCTACATGGTCGGCGGCATCGAGGAAGCGGTCGAGAAGGCCAAGAAGATGGCGGCCGAGGCGGCCTAACGGACCCGAGGGAACAGCGGCATGGCCGAGAAGATCAAGTTCGAGTTGGTGTCGCCGGCGAAGCTGTTGCTTTCGTCGCCGGTGGACATGGTGGTGGTGCCGGGCGGCGAAGGCGACTTCGGCGCGCTGTCCCGCCACGCCCCGATGATCACCACAGTTCGCCCCGGCGTTATCGACGTCCATGACGGCGGCAAGGTTTCCAGCCGTATCTTCGTGGCCGGCGGCTTTGCCGAGGTCACCGAGGAGCGCATCACCGTCCTGGCCGAGGAGGCCATTCCGGTGAACGAACTGACCGCCGACATGCTTGCCGCGCGCAAGAAGGTGGCCAAGGAAGCCATCGACGACGCCAAGTCCGACGCCGACAAGGGCAAGGCCGCACGCCTGCTCGCCATCGCCGAGGCCATGGAAACGGCGATCGGCTGACGGTCGGTCCGGCCGAGCCATTCAACCGGAAAAAGGGGCCGCTCCGTTCGAGCGGCCCTTTGCCGTCAGGGCGGGATTGCCTGAAGCCGCCGCACCTGCGAATATCGCAACATTCCAAACTGGTGGACCCGCGGGAGCCGTTGATGAGTGGAAATGCCCTGTGGCAGTTCGGATGGCGCGATGACCTTGCCATCGGTGATGCCGCTATCGATGCCCAACACCGCGCTTTTTTCGTCGAAGCCGAACAGATCCGCGCCGCGCTGGTGTCCGACCAGCCCAGGGCCCGCATCCTGGACTACTGCGCCACCTTCCGGGCCGATCTGGAGACCCATTTCCGGGACGAGGAAGCGCTGATGACCACGCTTGGCTTCCCGCAATTGCGCGATCATCGCCTGGAACACTCCCGCCTGCTTGCCCAGACCGAGGAAACCTGTCACGAGTTGGAACACGCGACCTGTCTGATCGATTGCCTGCTGGGTACCCGCTCCCTGCTGGAGCGCCTGGCCGAGCACATCGCCCTTCAGGATGCCCGTATCCGGGCGTTCATCCAGGCCGCCAACAAGGAATGACATGAGGCACGCCGCCGTCCTTACCGTGCTCCTTGGTCTGGTGGCCATCCCCGCCGGCGGTGCCGACGCGCCCGCCGACGTCGCTGAGATCGCCTCGAAGACATTCGTCCTAGGCTGCGTCGCCCACATGGGCGCCTATGACAGCCTGCGTGACAAGCTGTTGCCGGGGCACGAGTTGTACTTGCCCCGCCTTCCCGAGGCCGAGGCCAAGCCCTTCCTCCAGGGCCGCTCGGGCGAGGTTTATATCCGTCCCGATGCCGGCGTCACCATGGTTCTGATTCGGCCCGACGACGATTGCGCCGTGTTCGTTCGCCGCGTCGGCGCCGAACGCATCTACCAGCAGGTGGAGAAGGATCTGCGCATTGGCCTGGGCAAGTCCTTCACCATCCGCGCCGCCGGGCAGGAAGCCAAGGGGCCGCTGCGGTCGCGCTTCATCGATGTGGTTCCCGCCGGCGACTATCGGGACGAGCTGAAAAAGCGTTACGGCAGCGAACCGGCGGGATACCGCACCATCGTGACCACCTCGGAATCCGCCAACCCCGATCTTCAGGCCATCATCACCATCGGTGCGAGGCAGCCATGAAATTGCTCCTGGTGGTTTTGTTGGCCGTGTTCGGCGGCATCGCTTGGCCGTCGCCGGTGGCGGCCCAGAACGGCGCCGACTACGCCATGCGCGACGAGAGCAGCCGGCTGGCGGTGGCGGTGCTGGGGCGGGTCTGTCTGATGAACATGGGCGACCTCGGCGCCACCCTGGCCGCCAGCGCGCCGGGTGGCGAGTTCGGCTTCGTCGACGCCCCCGCCGACGTCGCCACCGCCTTCCTGCAAGGGCGTCAGGGCTTCGTTCGGGTGCTGCGCCGCGCCGGTTTGGGGGCAATAACCGTGGTGGCGGGACGGGACGGCATCTGTTCGGTATGGTCGGAATTCGCCGACGTCAACGCCTTGCATCGCCATCTTCTGGCCATGGTGGAGAAGGGCGGGCTGAAGGGCGGTGCCCAGCTGCTGGCCCTGGATGCCCGCGACGGCGACGGCACCCGGGTCAACGACTATTATCTGGTGCCGCAGGACTGGTACGCCCGGCAATTGGGCCAGCGTTTCGGCGATGATGGTTCCGTGCCGCTGGCGTTGGTCACCACCATTTCCGCCCCCGGCCGCCGGCCGCTGGAAGCGGTGCTGTCGGTCAGCCGGCCGCTCAAGCGCTGATCATTTCGATCAGGACGCCGCAAGCCTCGGACGAGGGAACCCGGATGCCGCCGCCATCGCGGCTGAAGCGCACGCCGTTGGCGCTCAATACGTCGGCGGCGGTTCCTATGTCGGCGACGGTGATGGTGAGCGCGACCATGGCGGGCGGCGACGGCGCGTCCTCGTCGTCAGCTCCGGGGTGCAGCAGGTCGAGATCCCCCGGTCGGCACAGGAAAATCAGCCCGCGGCCGGTCCGCACCGCCACGGTATCGTCGGTGGCGGTCGATGCTGCCGGGCCGATCAGGCCGTCCCAGGCCGGGATTAGGCCGACAGGGTCGGCGACCACGGCGGTAATCGAGGCGATGGCGCCGGCACCGTTGGCATGATCGGTCCAGCCCGGCTGGCGCAGCACCTCGGGGGTCAGGTGCTGGCACAGGAACGAGGCCACGCCCGGCGTGGTCTCGGGCGGCAATGGTCCGGCGACGAACCGGGCCAGGCGCGGGCCCTGGGCGGTGGCCACCGTGCGGCTGAGACGGCCGGGCGCCTCGACTCCCAGCCGGCGGCAATCGGATTCGGCATCATCGGTGGCGAAAACCAGCCCCATCAGCCCCTCGCGGACGCCGGTGAAGGTGCGGACCCGTTCGGCCGGCCCGCCTTCGGCCACCGCCGCCAGCAGTTCGATGTAGTCGTTGCCGAACATCAGGCAAAGGTTGGCGGTGCCCCACTCGGCGTGTTCGCCCCGCGACGACGGGGTAAAGCCCAGACGGCGGAAGGTCGCGGCGGCGGCCTCGAGGTCGCGGACCGCGATGATGACGTGATCAAGGCCGGTGACGCGGCTGCTCATGAGTCGTGGCCCTCGGTCGCCTACGCCTGCTTGGCGTCGATGATGGCGCGGCGGATGGCGCGGGTCTCGGTGAAACGCTTCTGCAGCACCTCGCCCTCGCCCCAGCGGATCGCGCGCTGCAACGCCGTCAGATCCTCGGTGAAGCGCTGAATCACTTCCAGCACCGCCTCGCGATTGTTCAGGAAGACGTCGCGCCACATGATCGGGTCCGAGGCGGCGATGCGGGTGAAGTCGCGAAAGCCCGAAGCCGAGAATTTGATCACTTCCTGCTGCATGTGGCCTTCGAGGTCGCTGGCGGTGCCGACGATGGTATAGGCGATCAGGTGCGGCAGATGCGAGGTGATGGCCAGCACCTTGTCATGGTGGTGGGGGTCCATGATCTCCAACTGGGCACCGACCCGGCGCCACAGCTCGGACAGTTTTTCCAGCGCGGCGTCGTCGGTTCCGGGCAGCGGGGTCAGGATATGCCAGCGGCCCTCGAACAGTTCGGCGAACCCGCTGGTCGGGCCGGAATGCTCGGTACCGGCGATGGGATGGCCGGGGATGAAATGGACGCCGTCGGGCATATGCGGTCCCAGGTCGCGCACCACCGCCAGCTTGACCGAGCCGGTATCGGTGACGATGGTGCCCGCTTCCAGATGGGGGCCGATGGCGCGGCCGACGTCTTCCATGGCGCCGACCGGCACGCCGCACACCACCAGCCCGGCGCCCTTGACCGCCTGGGCGGCGTCGGCGGTGGCCTCGTCGACCACCCCGATCTCGACGGCGGTACGTCGCGCCGATTCCGATATCTCCAGCGCCACCAGCCGCCGGGCCAGGCCGTGCTTGCGCGCGGCCCAGGCCAGCGACGAGCAGATATGCCCGATGCCGACGAAACAGATCTTGTCGAACAGGAAGGAACTCATGCCCGGAGGAACTCCGCCAGGGTGTCGACCACCGCCTGGTTTTCCTCGCCGGTGCCGATGGTGATGCGCAGGCAATCACCCAGGCCGTAGCCGCCCATGGCGCGCACGATGATCCCGCGCGAGCGCAGGAAGGCGTCGGCGGCGACGGCGTCCTTGCCGGGGTTGGCGGGGAAGCGCACCAGGATGAAGTTACAGACGCTGGGCACCACGGTCAGGCCCAGCGCCGCCACCTGCCCGCTCAGCCACGGCAGCCAGTAGTCGTTGTGGCTTTTGCACAGATCGGCATAGGCGGTGTCCTCGAACGCCGCCAGCCCCGCGGCCAGCGCCGGGGCGCCGACGTTGAAGGGGTTGCGCACCCGGTTCAGCACGCCGGTGACGTTTTCCGGACAATAGGCCCAGCCCAGCCGCAGCCCGCCCAGGGCGTACATCTTGGAGAAGGTGCGGCAGACCACGGTGTTGTCGCCGGCCTCGACCAGCTCGATACCCGAGGAATAGTCGTTCCTGGTGACGAACTCGGTATAGGCGGCGTCGATCACCAGCAGGACATGGGCCGGCAGGCCGGCGCGCAGCCGCGCCACCTCGGCGGCGGGCAGATAGGTGCCGGTGGGATTGTTGGGATTGGCCAGGAAGACGATCCTGGTCCGGGGCGTCACCGCCTTCAGCAGATTATCGACGTTGGCGGTCAGGTCCACCTCGGGGGCGGTGACCGGGGTGGCGCCGCAGGCCTTGGCGGCGATGGCGTACATCAGGAAGCCGTGGGCCGAGTACAGCACCTCGTCGCCCGGTCCGGCATAGGCGCGGCACAGGATGCCCAGCAATTCGTCCGAGCCGGCGCCGCAGACGATGCGCGACGCATCCAGGCCGAAGCGGGCGGCGATGGCCTTGCGCAACTGTTCGGCACCGCCGTCGGGATAGCGGTGCATTTCGGGCGCCATGGCCCGAAGCGCCGCCATGGCCTTGGGGCTGGGTCCCAACGCGCCCTCGTTGGAGGACAGCTTGAGGATGCGGGCGACGCCTTCGATGGCGGATTCGCCGCCGACATAGGGGCGGATGTCCATGATGCCGGGACGGGGCGTGGGAGCGGTCAAGGGGGCAGCCTCCAATGGTTCAGGCAAGCGCTTCGGGAACAAGCTGGGTGGCGTAGCCGCCGATCACGGTGACATGGTGGATCGGGTCCTTGGGGGCCACCAGCAGGGCGAGGCGGGGGTCGGCGGCGGTGACATGGCCGAGGATCTCGACCAGATGCAGCCAGACCGCGCCATGGCGCGAAATGCTCAGCAGTTCCGCCGGTTCCAGCCCGCCGGCGGCGAGGACGGCGCGTAGCCGGTCGCGGCTGACCTCGGGGCCGGTCTCCAGCACCAGCACGGTACGGTCGTCGCCGCTTTCGTCATGGTCGCGGCAGGCGATGACCAGCGCCTGGAGCGGTTCGGGACCGCCGATGACCGGCCGGGGGGCGGCGAAGGGCAGGCGGGCCACCACCCTGGGTGGTTCGCCGCTGCCCACCGTCAGGCTGGACCACCACGGATCGGTGTCATCGGCGGCCTCGGTTCCCGGCGCCAGCGGCACCACGCCGACGGCGGCTTGGCCGTCGGCCACCGCCCGCACCACCTGGCCGGCGCTGCGAAAGGCGTGAAGCGGCGCGGCGGTGCCGAAATGATTGCGTGCCAGCTCGATGGCGGCGGTGCCGCGGCCGGCGGAATGGACCGCCACCGTGAAATCGCCCTGCAACCCTACCAGGGCGCCCATGATCTCGCGCCAGATGCGCACCAGCGCCGTCCGGGGGAATGCCCCCCCGTGGCGCGCCAGCAGCCGGCGCAGCACCGTGGCTTCCCGCGCCGGGCGCAACGAGACACTGCCGGCAACCTTGGCGGCGGCGATCCGTTCGGCCGCCGCCGCGCGCATGACCAGAAGATCCTGAATCGAATCGTCGATGCGATCGATCTCAAGGCGAAGCTGGTCGAGGGCGTTGCTGTCCTGGCTCATGGTCGCCGATTGCGATGCGAATGGATTATCAATGGGCCTTAGGTGTAGTGCGGGCCGGTCCGGAAATCAAAGAAAACGTTGACAGTGAGGGGCGGCGACCATAGCTAATCGTTTCCCCGCTTTCGCGTGGTTCCACTAAGGACCCCGATGACCGCACACGAGCCGCCCGGCGTTTCTGTTTCTCCGACTCCCCCCGGTTTCAAGGTCGAACTGGGGCGCGACCGGCCGATTCGGCTGGATTGCGGCGTCGAGCTCGGCCCCATCGAGGTCGCCTACCAGACCTACGGCCGGCTTAATGCCGACCGCTCCAACGCCATTCTGATCTGCCACGCCCTGACCGGCGACCACTACGTCGCCGATCCCCACCCCATTACCGGCAAGCCGGGATGGTGGAGCGAGCTGGTGGGGCCGGGGCGGGTGTTCGACACCGACCGCTATTTCCTGATCTGCTCCAATGTGCTGGGCGGCTGCATGGGCACCACCGGGCCGATGGAGATCAATCCCGCCACCGGCCAGCCCTGGGGGCTGGGCTTTCCGGTGATCACCATCGGCGACATGGTCCAGGTGCAGGCGCGGCTGATCGACCATCTCGGCATCGACCGGCTGTTCTGCGTGGTCGGCGGCTCCATGGGCGGCATGCAGGTGCTGGAATGGGCGCAAAGCTTTCCCGAGCGGGTGTTCTCGGCCATCCCGATCGCCGCCGCCGCCCGCCATTCGGCGCAGAACATCGCCTTCCACGAGGTCGGGCGTCAGGCGATCATCGCCGATCCCGACTGGTGCGACGGCAACTACCTGCTGGAGGGCAAGCGGCCTCATCGCGGTCTGGCGGTGGCGCGCATGGCGGCGCACATCACCTATCTGTCCGAGCCGGCGCTGCACCAGAAATTTGGTCGCAACCTTCAGAACCGCGACACCGTCGCCTATGGCTTCGACGCCGATTTCCAGGTGGAAAGTTATCTGCGTCACCAGGGATCGACCTTCGTCGATCGCTTCGACGCCAATTCCTACCTCTACATCACCCGGGCGATGGACTATTTCGACCTGGCGGCGGAAAACGGCGGGGTGTTGGCCAACGCCTTTCGCGGTACCCGTACCCGCTTCTGCGTGGTTTCGTTCACCAGCGACTGGTTGTTTCCCACCGCCGAAAGCCGCGCCGTGGTGCACGCGTTGAACGCCGTGGCGGCCAATGTCAGCTTCGTTGAAATCAAGTCGGACAAGGGCCACGACGCCTTCTTGCTGGATGAACCCGAGTTTCATGCCACCCTGACCGGCTTTCTGGAAGGCGCCGCCGCCCATCGCGGTCTACCCCGCGCGGCCAAGGCGGTGCGGCCATGATGATGGTGATGAACAACGGCAGCCTGCGCGTCGATCTTAGGATGATCGCCGACATGGTCGAGCCGGGCTCAAGAGTGCTGGACGTCGGCTGCGGCGAGGGCGCCCTGCTGGACTGGCTGGGCAAGGAAAAGAACGTCGACGGGCGCGGCATCGAGCTGTCGATGGCCGGGGTGTCGGCGGCGGTGTCGCACGGTCTTTCGGTGATTCAGGGCGATGCCGATACCGATCTCAAGGACTATCCGTCCGGCGCCTTCGACTACGTCATTCTCAGCCAGACCCTCCAGGCGACCTACGAGCCGCGTACCGTGCTGTCGCACATGCTGCGCATCGGCCGACGGGCCATCGTCTCGTTCCCCAATTTCGGCCATTGGCGGGTGCGGCTGCATCTGCTGTTGAACGGCACCATGCCGGTCACAGACACCCTGGCCTATGACTGGTACGACACTCCAAACATTCATTTCTGCACCGTCCGCGACTTCGTCGATCTTTGTCGCGAGCTGGGAATCACGGTGGAACGCTCCATCGCGCTCGACCGCGACGGCAAGGCCATGCTGTTGCCGGGCTGGGCGGGTGCGGCCAACCTGTTCGCCGATCAGGGCCTGTTCATGCTGTCGCGGAAGGGCTGAGGGGGGCGACCACCTGTCTAGCCCCACAGCGCCAGAGCGAGGATGGCGCCGCCCAGGGTGATGCGTGCCACCGCGAAGGGGGCATAACTGCGGCGGTCGACCCAGGCCATCATGCCTGCCACCGCTACCAGGGCGGTCAGGCCGGCGGCGGCGGCGGTGATCGCCAGATCGGCGGAAAGGATCGGCCGGGCGTGGCGCGACAGCGTCCACAGGGTATAGCCGCCATGACCAAGAATCAGCGGCATGGCCAGCAGCAGCGAGAACCGTGCCGCCGCCTGACGTTCCCATCCCATCAGGCGGGCGACGGTGATGGTGATGCCGGTGCGCGACACCCCTGGGATCAGCGCCAGGATCTGTAACGCCCCCAGGCAGAACGAGCCGACGAAGCTTGCGTGCTCGATCCGGCGCACCGTGACGCCCAGTTTGTCGCAGGCCAGCAGCAGTACACCTCCCGCCAGCACCATGGCCGCCGCCCCGACGGGGCCGATCAGGTTGCCGGCATGTTCGAGCAGCAGCCACCCCGCCGCCGCCGCCGGAACGGTGGCGACCGCCACATGCAGGAACAGGCGTGATCCGCCGTCGGGCTTGCCCTTGGCCAGCCGCCATACGCCGATGACCATGGCGATCACGTCACGCCAGAAATAGCCGGTCAACGCCAACAGGATGCCGCAATGGGCCGCAATCGACAGGGCCGCGCCGCTTTCCGGCGGCCCGGCGATTCCGGGCAACGCCGTCAGATGGCCGGAGGCGCCCAGCGGCAGCACCTCTCCCAAGCCGTGTATCACGGCGACAATCAGGGCGTCGAGCAATGTCAATCGGGTACCCCCGCATACGGCGCCGTCTTTATACCATCGGACGTTCGCGGCTGAAAGAGGGCCAAGAAAGATCCGTATCGGACCTATTTGTTGTGGCGGCGCCGGGGGCGGCGCGATTCTTCCCCCGTTCTCAGGGCGTGACCCGGAATATAAGACAGTTAGGCTGTCTTATATCGCAAATCGCTGTTGATTGGTCACGGGTTCTACCTTAAATTCCTTCCGCCAGCTTCCTCTCCGGGGCGTTGCCAAAGGGTTCGCCATGACGCGCAAGATGCAGCAGTTCACCCATCTTCATCGTCGCTTTCCCGCCAAGCGCGGCGCCTCCGAACGCCGGGCCGATTTCGCCGAAATCAGCGAGGGGTTCCCCGTCGCCCAGGCCGCCGATCAGGCGTCGCGGTGCGAACAATGCGGCATTCCGTTCTGTTCGCTACGCTGCCCGTTGGGCAACAACATTCCCGACTGGCTGATGCTGGCGGCGTGCGGCCGGATGGAGGAAGCCTTCGGCGTCGCCTCGGCCACCAACACCTTCCCCGAGATCTGCGGCCGCATCTGTCCGCAGGACCGCCTGTGCGAGGGGAACTGCGTGTTGGAACAATCCGGCCACGGCAACGTCACCATCGGCGCTATGGAAAAGCACATCGTCGAAGCCGCCTTTGCCGCCGGCTGGGTCAAGCCGGTGCTGCCGGCCCACGAACTCGGCCGCTCGGTCGGCATCGTCGGTGGTGGACCGGCCGGGTTGGCCGCCGCCGAGGCGCTGCGCGCCGGGGGTTATGCCGTCACCGTTTACGACCGTCACGACCGCATGGGCGGCCTGCTGCTTTACGGCATTCCCGGCTTCAAGCTGGAGAAGGCGGCGGTGGCGCGGCGGGTCGCTCTGCTGGCCGAGGCCGGTATCGTCCTGGTTCCCGGTGTCGCCATCGGCCGGGATCTGTCCTTTGCCGAGTTGCGCGCCCGTCACGACGCGGTGCTGATCGCCACCGGTGTCTATCGGGCCAAGCCGCTGGGCATTCCCGGTGCGGACCGGCCGGAGGTTCACGCCGCCCTCGACTATCTGATCGCCCAGAACCGCCGCGATCTCGGCGAGACCGTCACCGAATTGAATGCCGCCGGCAAGAATGTGGTGGTGATCGGCGGCGGCGATACCGCCATGGACTGCGTGCGCACCGCCATCCGCCAGGGCGCCAAATCGGTGAAGTGCCTTTATCGTCGCGATCGCGCCAATATGCCCGGCAGCCGGCGTGAAGTTGCCCATGCCGAGGAGGAGGGCGTCGAGTTCGTCTGGATGGCGGCGCCCGATGCCATCACCGCCGAGGGGGTTGGCGCCACCCGCATGCATCTCGGCCTGCCCGACGCCTCGGGCCGCCAGAGTCCCGAGCCGATCGAAGGTTCCACCTTCACCCTGCCGGCCGACATGGTGATCGCGGCCCTGGGCTTTGACCCCGAGGATGTGCCGGCGCTGTTCGGCGCGCCCGACCTGCGGGTGACCGATTGGGGAACCATCGCCACCGATGCCGAGCTGATGACCAGCCTGGACGGGGTCTTCGCCGCCGGCGACATCGTGCGCGGCGCCTCGTTGGTGGTTTGGGCGATCAAGGACGGCCGTGACGCCGCCCGGTCCATTCACCGCTATGTCTCCGGCGTGGCGGCCAGAGCGGCGAAATAACGAACAGATAATTCACCACGGAGACGCAGAGACACAGAGAAGACACAGAGAACCGAAATTCATTCTTTTTTCTCTGTTCCCTCTCTGTGTCTCTGCGTCTCCGCGGTTAAAATACCGTAAGGACACGCCCATCGGGGCCGAGGAGATCTACCCATGTCCGATTTCGTCTCCCAATACCTCGCCAACCAGGAGATCCTGGAGGCCGCCGGCATCGACACCGCGCCCCATGACGCCTGCGGTGTCGGCATGGTGGCGGCACTGGACGGAAAGCCGCGGCGCGACGTGGTGGTGGCCGGAATCGAGGCGCTGAAGGTGCTGTTTCATCGCGGCGCGGTGGATGCCGACGGCAAGACCGGCGACGGCGCCGGCATTCATGTCGAGATCCCCCAGGATTTCTTCAAGGATCACATCCGCCATCAGGGTCACGAGCCGGTGCCGGGCCATCTGGCGGTGGGGCAGGTGTTCCTGCCCAAGACCGATCTGAGCGCGCAGGAGCGTTGCCGCTGCATCGTCGAGACCGAGATTCTCAATTTCGGCTACACCATCTATGGCTGGCGCCAAGTGCCGGTGGACGTGACGGTGATCGGCGAGAAGGCCAACGCCACGAGGCCCGAGATCGAACAGATCATGGTGGCCAATACCCTGGACACCCCGGAAGATCGCTTCGAGGCCGACCTTTACATCATCCGTCGCCGCATCGAGAAGCGGGTGCTGGCCGAGCATGTCACCGACTTCTACATCTGTTCGCTGTCGTGCCGGTCGGTGATCTACAAGGGCATGTTCCTGGCCGAACAGCTGACCACCTTCTATCCCGACCTGCTGGACGCGCGGTTCGTGTCGCGTTTCGCCATCTATCATCAGCGCTATTCCACCAACACCTTTCCGACTTGGCGGCTGGCCCAGCCATTCCGCATGCTGGCCCACAACGGCGAGATCAACACGCTGTCGGGTAACCTCAACTGGATGAAGGCCCACGAGCCGCGCATGGAACACGAGGTGTTCGGCCCGGCCATGGACGACCTCAAACCCATCGTCCAGCCCGGCGGTTCGGATTCGGCTGCGCTCGACAACGTGTTCGAGGTGATGTGCCGGGCGGGACGGCCGGCGCCCCTGGTCAAGCAGATGCTGATCCCGGAATCGCTCGGTTCCAACGCCCTGATGCCCGAGGCGCACCGCACCTTCTTCGGCTACTGCAATTCGGTGATCGAGCCGTGGGACGGTCCGGCGGCCATCTGCGCCACCGACGGCACCTGGGTGGTCGCCGGGGTCGATCGCAACGGCCTGCGGCCGATGCGTTTCACCATCACCGCCACCGGCCTGCTGATCCTGGGATCGGAGACCGGCATGGTCAAGGTGGCTGACGCCGACGTGGTGGAGAAGGGGCGGGTCGGACCCGGCCAGAGTATCGCCATCGACCTGGACCACGGCCGTCTCTACCGCGACGGCGACATCAAGGATCTGCTGTCGTCACGGCGCAATTACAGTCAGTGGGTCAAGCGCATCACTCAACTGGCCGCCGGCGCCGGCATGCCCGAGCCGGCCGAGCTGTCGGCCGACGATCTGCGCCGCCGTCAGGCCGCCTTTGGCCAGACTATGGAGGATATGGAGATGATTCTCCATCCCATGGTCGAGGACGCCAAGGAAGCCATCGGCAGCATGGGTGACGACACCCCCTTGGCGGTGCTGTCCGAGGGCTATCGCGGCCTGCATCACTTCTTCAAGCAGAACTTCAGCCAGGTTACCAATCCGCCGATCGATTCCCTGCGCGAGTCGCGGGTGATGAGCTTACGTACCCGCCTCGGCAACCTGGGCAACATCCTCGACGAGGATGAAAGCCAGTGCGACCTGCTGCAACTGGAAAGCCCGGTGCTGTCCACCGCCGAGTTCGCCGCCATGCGCGCCCATATGGGGGCCGAGGTCGGAGTGGTGGATTGTACCTTCGATCCCAGGGGCGGCGACAACGCCCTGAAGGAGGCGCTGATCCGGGTGCGGGCCGAGGCCGAGGACAAGGTCCGCGGTGGCTGCACCCACCTGATTCTCACCGACGAGGCGGTGGGGCCGAATCGCGCCCCGATTCCGATGATTCTGGCGGCTGGTGGAGTGCATTCCCATCTGGTGCGGGAATCGCTTCGGACCTGGACCTCGCTCAACGTCCGCTCGGGCGAATGCCTGGACGTGCATTACGTCGCGGTGCTGATCGGCGTCGGCGCCACCACGGTCAACGCCTATCTCGCCCAGGAGGCGATCGCCGATCGCCAGCGCCGCGGCCTGTTCGGCGCCATGGCTCTGGAGGAGTGCGTCCGGCGCTACAAATACGCGCTGGATCAGGGCCTGCTCAAGATCATGGCCAAGATGGGCATCTCGGTGGTCAGCTCCTATCGCGGCGGCTGCAATTTCGAGGCGGTGGGTCTGTCGCGCACCCTGGTGGCCGAATTCTTCCCCGGCATGACCAGCCGCATCTCCGGCATCGGTCTTACCGGCATCCAGAAAAAGACCATCGAGCAGCACGCCTTCGGCTTCGCCGGGCCGGTGCCGACGCTGCCCATCGGCGGCTTCTACCGGGTGCGGCGGGCGGGTGGCGAGGCCCATTCCTTCGACGGCACTCTGATCCACCTGCTGCAAACCGCCGTCACCACCGATTCCTACGCCACCTACAAGAAGTATTCCGACGGCATGCGCCGGTCGCCGCCCGTCACCATCCGCGACCTGCTGGACCTGCGTCCCGCCGGTGCGGCGGTCAGCCTGGACGAGGTGGAATCCATCACCGAGATCCGCAAGCGCTTCCTGACTCCCGGCATGAGCCTGGGGGCGCTGTCGCCCGAGGCTCACGGCACGCTCAACATCGCCATGAACCGCATCGGCGCCAAAAGCGTGTCGGGCGAGGGGGGCGAGGACCGCGACCGCTATCGGCCGCGCCCCAATGGCGATAACGCCAATTCGGCGGTCAAGCAGATTGCCTCTGGCCGTTTCGGCGTCACCGCCGAGTACCTCAACATGTGCCGCGAGATCGAGATCAAGGTGGCCCAGGGCGCCAAGCCCGGCGAGGGCGGCCAGTTGCCCGGCTTCAAGGTCACGGTGGAGATCGCCCGGCTGCGCCACGCCACCCCCGGCGTCATGCTGATCAGTCCGCCGCCCCACCACGACATCTATTCCATCGAGGATCTGGCCCAGCTGATCTATGACCTGAAGCAGATCAATCCCGAAGCCCGCGTCACCGTGAAGCTGGTGTCACGTTCGGGCATCGGCACCATCGCCGCCGGCGTCGCCAAGGCCAAGGCGGACACCATCTTGGTGTCCGGCCATGTTGGCGGTACCGGCGCCAGCCCGCAGACTTCGATCAAGTTCGCCGGCCTGCCGTGGGAGCTGGGGCTATCGGAGGCCCATCAGGTGCTGACGCTGAACCGCCTGCGCCACCGGGTGCGGCTGCGCACCGACGGCGGCCTGAAAACCGGCCGCGATATCGTCATCGCCGCCATGCTGGGTGCCGAGGAGTTCGGCATCGGCACCACCAGCCTGATCGCCATGGGCTGCATCATGGTGCGCCAGTGCCATTCCAACACCTGTCCGGTGGGGGTGTGCACCCAGGATCGCAGCTTGCGCGACAAGTTCAACGGCAGCCCGGAAAAGGTGGTCAACCTGTTCAGCTTCGTCGCCGAGGAAGTGCGCGAGATCCTGGCGTCGCTGGGGGTGCGGTCGCTGGCCGAGGTCATCGGCCGCTCGGACCTGCTGTGTCAGGTCAGCCGCGGTGCCAGCCATCTCGACGACCTCGACCTCAATCCGCTGCTGGCCCAGGCCGATACCGGCGGCTTCCCCCGCTATTGCGTCGAGGAAAAGGGCAACGCCGTGCCCGAGACCCTGGACGCGCGCATGATCGTCGATGCCAAGCCGGCGCTGAACGACGGCGAGAAGATGCAACTGGACTACAACGTCCGCAACGTCGAGCGTGCCATCGGCACCAAGCTCAGCCACAAGATCTTCAAGAAGCACGGCATGACCGGGCTGGCGGAAGGCCATGTCACCGTGCGGCTGCGCGGCTCGGCGGGCCAGAGTCTGGGGGCCTTCGCCGTCCAGGGATTGCGGCTGGAGGTGTTCGGCGATGCCAACGACTATGTCGGCAAGGGGCTGTCGGGCGGCACCATCATCGTGCGGCCGCCGGTGGCGGCGCGGTTGAAAAGCCAGGACAACACCATTATCGGCAATACCGTGCTGTACGGCGCCACCGCCGGCAGGCTGTTCGCGGCGGGACAGGCGGGCGAGCGTTTCGCCGTCAGGAATTCCGGCGCCGACACTGTGATCGAGGGCTGCGGCTCGAACGGCTGCGAGTACATGACCGGCGGCACCGCGGTGATCCTGGGGCCGGTGGGCGCCAACTTCGCCGCCGGCATGACCGGCGGCATGGCCTTCGTCTACGATTCCGACGACAGCTTTTCCAAGCGGGTCAACCCCGATACGGTGGTCTGGCAACGCCTGGCCACTCCCCATTGGGACGGGGTGCTGCGGGTGCTGGTGCAAGACCACGCCGCCGCCACCCAGTCGGCCTGGGCCGAGGCCATTCTGGCCGATTGGGAACGCGAATCGGCGCGGTTCTGGCAGGTGGTGCCCAGGGAAATGCTGGCGCGGCTCGAGCATCCCGTCGGTGGCGAGATGTCGGCGGCGGAATGACGTCCGGCGGTCGGGACCGGACTCAGTGCTGTCCGGCGAAGGCGCAGCCGCCGCAGCCCATGGGGGTACCGCAGGCCGGTGACGGCTGCGGCGCCGAGCGCGCCTTGCCGACGTTGGGGGCCATGATCGCCTTGGTCACGACGGTGTCGCCGCACTGGGGGCAGACCAGCGACCCGGCGGCGTGGCGGGTGTCGTATTCGGCGCTGTTGGAGAACCACTCGTCGAACTGATGGTCGTGAGAGCAGCGCAGGCTGTAAAGAATCATGTCCGGTCCACCGTAATGGCAAGCGCCCCCTTATATAGGGACGCTTGCCGTCGGCACAACTGAATCAGAAGTCGGAATCCCCGCCCCCGTCGAAGCCGCCGCCGTCGTCGGAAACATCGGTGTCGTACGAGACCTGGGAGGGGGAGCCGGAAAAGCCCTGTTGCGCCGATTCGGGGGCGCCGTCGCCGTAATAGTTGTTGACGGTGACGTTTTCCGACACCGGTCCGGCCATGCCGCCACCGCCCCATGGGCTGCCGAAACCGCCGCCGCCGTGATGGCCGGAAAACAGGCTGGACAACCCCTCGGCCAGCAGCACGCCACCGGCGACGCCCGCCGCCGTGGTGGCGGCGCTACGCAGGAAACCACCGCCGGCCGACTGGCCCCAGGGCGACGGCGCGGCAGCGGCCGGTGCGGCGTATTGCTGCGGGGCGTATTGTTGCTGCGCGGGCGGAGCGTAGGCGGGCTGGGTCTGCTGCGGTGGTACCGGCGGCACCGAGCCGCGCCCCCAGGGATTGCCGCCGCCGAGGAAGCCGCCGGCCTGCGGTTGGGCCTGGGGCGCCGCCGCGCGGGCCTCGGCCAACTGGCGCTCCAATTCGGCGATGCGGCTTTCGGCCTGTTTCAGGCCCAGTTCCTGCACCACCACCGCCTGCACCAGATTATAGCCGGAATCGGGCAGTCGGCGGGTGCCCTCGGTGATCAGCGCCTCGGCCTCGGGGTCCTTGGGCGAACCGGCTACCCGGGCCAGACGATCAAGCACGCTCTGGATCAGTTCACGTTCGGTGGGGTTCATGGTCGGCCTTCTGACGTTGGCGAAACTCCGAGGCCAAGTATGTAGGCGCGAATTGCGGCGAGTCCATGGCGATGATGGAATCTTGTCTACGCCACCCGGCAGATCTCGCCGGAAATGCCGCCAAGGGAAACGATCCGTTCGGCCGCTCCCAGGGCGATGGCCTCCTTCGGCATGCCGAAGACCACGCAACTGGCTTCGTCCTGGGCGAAGGTGCGGGCGCCGGCCTGACGCATCTCCAGCAATCCCTTGGCGCCGTCGTCGCCCATTCCCGTCATCAGGATGCCGACGGCGTTGGCGCCGGCATATTGCGCGGCCGAACGGAACAGCACGTCCACCGACGGCCGGTGCCGCGATACCAGTGGCCCGTCCCTGACCGTGACGTGATAGCGCGCCCCCGAACGTTGCAGCAGCATGTGCCGGTTGCCTGGGGCGATCAGGACATGTCCCCGCAGCACCGCGTCGCCCGACTGGGCCTCCCTGACCGACACCTCGCACAATCCGTCGAGACGCCGGGCGAAGGCGGCGGTGAACTTTTCCGGCATATGCTGGACGACGACGATGCCGGGACAGTCGGCCGGCAGCCGCTCCAGCACGTCGCGCAGCGACTCGGTCCCCCCGGTGGACGCGCCGATGCAGACCACCCGTTCGGTGGTCCGCGCCATGGCGTGGCTGCCGGCGGGGGGCGGCATCATGACGTCGGCCGACAGCTTCTTTTCCACCGCGGCCGAGCCTCGGCGCAGCGGCAGGCGGGTCAGCCTGGCTCCGGCGGCGGCGGCGACCACGTCGCAGATGCCGACCGTGGCCTCCAGCAATTGCTGGCGGGTATCGGTGCGGGGCTTGAGAATGACGTCCACCGCCCCGGCGGCCAGCGCCAGCATCAGCGTTTCCGAGCCCAATTCGGTCAGCGACGAACACATCACCACCGGAATGGGGTGCTGCGCCATCAGCTTGCGCAGAAAGGTGATGCCGTCCATGCGCGGCATCTCCACATCGAGGGTGATGACGTCGGGAACCTGATCCTGGATGCGCCGGGCGGCGACGAACGGGTCGGCGGCGGTTCCGATCACCTCGATGCGGTCGTCGGAGCCGAGGATGCCGGCAAGGGTCTGGCGGACCGAGGCGGAGTCATCGACGATCAGCACCTTGATCCGTTTCGCCATGATCCTCCCCCTATACTTTCTTGAACGAGGTCGGCCCCACCGCCTTCAGCGGCAGCGACATGCCCGATGTGGTCTCGGAATGCCCCAGGAACAGATAGCCGCCGTCCACCAGATGGCCGCACAGGCGCAGCAGCACCGCCTCCTGGTCCTGGCGGCTGAAATAGATCAGGACGTTGCGGCAGAAGATGGCATCGAAGCCCCGTTCCACCGGATAGCTGGGATCCATCAGGTTGAGACGGGCGAAGCGAACCTGACGGCGCAGTTCCGGGGCGATGCGGACCTGACGCAGGGCGGGATCGTGGCTGCGCAGCAGATAGCGCCGCCGCATCGCCATCGGCACCGGGGCGACCGCCTCTTCCGGATAGATGGCGGAGGCGGCGTGGTCGAGCACCTCGGTGCACAGATCGGTTGCCAGGATCGAATAGCGCATCTCGCCCCGGGCGCGGGCGAACTCCTCCACCACCATGGCCAGGGTATAGGGTTCCGCCCCCAGCGAGCAGGCCGCGCTCCAGAACTTCAGGCTGGGGGCGCGGCGCTCGGACACCAGATCGGGCAGCGCCACCTGGAAAAGGAACTGGAAATGCTCACCCTCCCGGAAGAACTCGGTCTTGTTGGTGGTGACGGCGTCGATGATGTGGACGGCCTCGTCGTCAAGGCCGCCCTCCTCGAACAGGTAATGGCAATATGAGTGGAAATCGTCGAAGCCGACGCTGCGCAGCCGCTTGCGCAGCCGACCCTCCACCATCACCCGCTTGGACGGCGGCATCTTGATGCCGCTGTAGCCGTTGATGAACGCCGCCAGACGGCGGAACTCCGTCGGTGACAGGCAGGACTGGCCCACATCGACATCTTCGGCCATCGCCGTCACCGCCGCTCAATAGCGTTCAAACCGGGCATCCTGACCATCGGCGGCGCCGGCCACCAGATCCAGTGCCACCCCTTTGCCATTGCCGCCCCGCGCCGTCGTCGGCTTGGCGGCCCATTTGGCGGCCGGGGCCGCCGGTGGGCGGGGCGTCGGAGCCTTGGACGGCTTGGCTTCGATCGGGCGGGACCCTCTCGCCCGCGACGGTGGCGCCGCCGCGTTCTCCAGGTGGAAGAAGCCGATGGTGGTTTGCAACTGCTCGGCCTGGGAGGCCAGTTCCTCGGAGGTGGCGGTCATCTGCTCGGAGGCGCCGGCATTTTGCTGCGTCACCTTGTCAAGCTGCTGGATGGCGGTGTTGACCTGTTCGGCGCCGATATCCTGTTCGCGGCAGGCGGCGGAGATTTCCTCGATCAGCTCGGCGGTCTTGCGGATGTCGGGCACCAGCTTGGACAGCATCTGCCCGGCGTCCAGCGCGATCTTGACCGTCTCCGACGACAGGCCGCTGATCTCGGTGGCGGCTGCCTGACTGCGCTCGGCCAGCTTGCGCACCTCGGAGGCGACCACGGCGAAGCCCCGGCCGTGTTCGCCGGCCCTGGCCGCCTCGACGGCGGCGTTGAGCGCCAGCAGGTCGGTCTGGCGCGCGATTTCCTGCACCACCAGGATCTTC
>CAIUSV010000092.1 GCA_903901915.1 uncultured Rhodospirillaceae bacterium
CCAGAATCTCTCGACCGGTCGGCGTCAGAACGGCATTCTGGTGGATGCCCATTCGATCTCTCCCTGGATAGCCAAAGTCTCGCAACTTCAGCTTCCTCGCTTCAGATCGAGTGGGCAACCTCCTGAGACTTCACAGCTAGCGGCCGTCGCGCTCCGCCCCCTCGTGGAAGCGGATGGGAATGCCGTCGCGCGTCGCCTCGGTCTTGGTCAGGCCGCGAAGCACGGGATGCAGCCGGGTGAAGGCGCCGAAATTGGCCCATATCGCCTTGACCACATCGGCCACCACCTCGGAGGGCAATCGGTCGGCAACCAGCAGGGTCTTGAGTCCAAGGGCGGCGACATCCTCCTTCTGGCCCTCGTAGGTACCGCCCCTGACCACGAAACGCGACACCGCCGGCGACTTCTTCAGAAAGGAGTCCATGGACTTGCTGCGGATCGGCACCAGGGTGGCGCCGCACTCCTCGATCGCCGTCTGCACCTCGGCCATGGGGTGGATGCCGGTAAGCACCGCGGCGTCGATATTGCCCTGACACAGTTCCGTCGCCTGTTCGGCCATGTCCAGTTCCACCAGTACCGACAGATCGCCCTGGGACAGGCCCGAGGCGTCGACGACGGTTTCCGCCATGGCCCGCTGAAACGATCCCGGCCGCCCGAGATTGACCCGTTTGCCCTTGAGGTCGCCCAGCTGCTCGATCCCCGAACCGGGCCGCGCCACCACCACGGCCACCTCGCCATGCAGTGCCATCAGCGCCCGCAGGTCGGGCATGGGACCGGCCTCCTTGAATCCCTCCTCGCCGACGACCGCCTGGGCCGCCGCGCGCGACTGCACCAGGGCCAGATCGGCGTCGCCGGAGCGCAACAGCGCCAAGTTGGCCGCCGACCCGGAAGACGGAACCACCGCGCAGGTCATGCCGTGCGGCCGCTCCTTGTTGATGATCCGGCAGATCGCCCCCGCCACTGGAAAGTAATAACCCGTGACCTCGCCACCGGCGATGATCAAGGTCCGGCGCTCCGCCGACGAGGCAGGCCCCGAAACCAGTGCCGCCGCCAGACAGAAGAGCCCCGTCATCACCGTCGCGATCCGTCCCAATGCGATCATCCTCGTTGCAATCGGTTGTTCGGCAAGGCGGGCGATGATAGCCAACCGTCCGCCATCCCGAAAGAGGCCACTGAATAGATACCGGGGTAATTGCATCATGACTGCCGCATCCAGGCATTCCATCCGCCAGAAGCCCCTTGTCGCAGGCAAGAAAGCGACACTTTGTTTCAAGTTGTCGAAATAAATTTCCGCGATTTGTCCGAATCAGGTTGCCATCGGCTTTTCGGATAGCCACAATCGGTTCAACCAATAACCGGAGGGGGAGAGACCGGTGCGGAAATCGATCATGTTGCTCGTGGCGACGCTCGTGCTGGCGATGCCGCACGAAGCCAGCGCCGCCCTACAGTGCGTGACCTACGCCCGCGAAGTTACCGGCCTCAATCTCAAAGGCGACGCCTGGAAGTGGTGGGAAGCCGCCCAGGGCGTCTACGACCGCGGCAACGCCCCCAAGGAAGGTTCGGTACTGGTATTCAAACGCCAGGGCAGCATGTCCCATGGCCACGTCTCGGTGGTGCGCCGGGTGGCCGGCAGCCGGATGGTCATGGTCGATCACGCCAACTGGGCGCCGCATCGCAGCGCCGGCCGCGGTCAGGTGACCGAGGGCGTGCCGGTGATGGACGTTTCACCGCACAACGATTGGAGCGAGGTGCGCGTCTGGTACCGCCCGTCCAACGAATACGGCAGCCGTGTCTACAAAACCCAGGGCTTCGTTTACCGCCCGGGTCGGGTGAAGGTACAGCCGGCGTCCTTGCGCCATGACACCCCGGCGCTCGCCGCCACGCCGGAGCCGGCCGCCCCGGCCAAGACCGAAGCGACGGTGACGGCCCCCGTCAAGCCGTCCGAGCCGCCGGTGGCCGCCGTCATCGCCCCCGCCTCGACGGTGGAACCGGGCCGCTTCGATGCCAGCGCCTGGGCCGAACAGGCCTGAGTGCACGCCATTCCGCGACAGCCGGGCCGGCGTCCTCCCACGGGAAGACGCCGGCCTTCGCTTTTTGGCCCCCTCCGATCGGCGTAGTATTCCTCCCCTGCGACAGAGTAGGAAAAGTGTGGGCCGGGCACGATGAACGTTTGCCTAATCGCCTGTAAGCGGTAACAATGCGCCTCCATGGGCGGGGTTTGCAAAGCCCCGGGGTGGGGGAAGGATCGTTTCCAAATGGCCGTTCAACAGACC
Source organism: uncultured Rhodospirillaceae bacterium (assembly GCA_903901915.1). Classification (GTDB taxonomy): domain Bacteria; phylum Pseudomonadota; class Alphaproteobacteria; order Rhodospirillales; family Magnetospirillaceae; genus Phaeospirillum. The sequence goes on from CAIUSV010000092.1 coordinate 2,271, forward strand.
CGAGCGATCGCCATCGTCCTGGCCGAAAAGAACCCGCTGCTGCAAAGCAGCCTGATCAAGCTGTTCGCCGGGGACGACCGCTTTTCCGTCGCCGCGGTGACCAGCGATGGCGAACGGTTCCTTGAGGCGGTGGAGAAAACCCCGTTCGATGTCGGGGTCATCGGGTGGGAGATGCCCTACCTTGACGGTCGCGGCGTGCTTCAGGCCCTACGCGGCCGCGCCGACGCGCCGCGCATGATCGTCTATACCGGCAGCCCCAATCCCGACGTACCGCGCCAGGCGATGACCCTGGGGGCCGCCGGTTTCTGCTCCAAGCGCGAACCGCCGGAACAATTGCTCGACACCATCGTCGCCGTGGCGGCGGGCCGCATGGTGTTTCCGTTCATCGACGTCTCCAGCCTTGCCAGCGACCCGCTGGCCGGACTGACCCCGCGCGAGCGGGAATTGCTGGCCGCCCTGGCCGGTGGATTGACCAATCAGCAGATGGCCAGCCAGTTGGACATCTCGCTGAATACCGTCAAGTTCCACCTGAAGAACCTGTACGACAAGCTGGGCGTCGGCAACCGCGCCCAGGCGGTAGCCTTCTATCTGAAGGGCCGCGAGTCGCGCTGAGGTCGATTACTCCGGTTCCGTCCGCAGTTCCCTGGGGGCACGGAAGGCGAAGCTGGCGGGTGCCGCCATCACCGCCGCGCGGGCGCGGCGTATCCCGAGTCTGAGATTGTCGGGCAAGCGACCTTCGCCGCCGGCGGCGCGGGCGATTTCCACCAGCGACGGCGCCCCCTTCTCGCCACCGCTCACAGTGGCGCCGTGACGTTCGGCGGCGAACAACAGATCGTGGATCAGGGTTCGCTTGTTGGCCGCCACCGCGTGACGCGCGCCGGCCAGCGCCGCCTCGCCCCCCTCGGGGACGAACAGGGTGACACGGTGGTGCGGATCGATGCCGACGGGCGACAGATGGCCGTAAGCGGACAACTCCACCTCGACCGCCCCGGCCAGTTCGCGGGCCAGCGAGCGAATGGCGCCGCGATAGTCGGCGTAGGCTTCCAGCACCGCCACGGCAGCCGAGGCATCGGCCGGCATCACCATATTGACGTCGGTCGAAGTACTCCACGGCTTGAGCCCGCCCGGTTGAACCACGCGGGCACGGGTGCGGGCAAGGTCGGGGGCGCCTTCGCGGATGGCGCGGAAGGTCTCCATCTCGGCTCCGGAAGAAAAGCCGACGCCGAAATCGATACCGACGCCGCCGATGGTCTCGGTCTCGGGATCGAGCAGGCTCATCAGCACGTCGTCGATGGACAGTTCCGACCAGCCGGTCAGGCAGGCCAGCATGTCGGCACCGGCATACTCGCACGACTGCAACAGCCCCTCGGCCTTGGAGCGCGCGGGATCCTCGGCATGGGCGATGAAGACATCGAGCGAATCGCGACTGACCAGTTCGATGCCGTTCAGCACCGTCTCGCCGCCTTCCCCCGACAGGCGTCCACCGGCTTCCGGCAAGGTGACGCGGGTCCATTTGCGCAGATAGCTCAGCAGGCCGGCGACGGTATCCACGTCGGAGCCCTGGACCGGCAGAACCAAGCCGAATTCACCGGCGGGCACCTGATAAAAGCGAAAGCGGGCGGCGGCGACCATGCCGGTCCAGCCCTGCATGCCCTCGACATCGGCGATGGCGTCACCAGTCAGAACCCGTGGGGCACCACCATCGGCCAGGCACAGCGCGTCAAGGGTGGCGGACGGCGCCAGCCGCAGCGGCCCCATGCCGCCGGTGGCCAGCACACCGCCGACGAAGGCCGACCCGATGCTGGTGAGATCGGGCAGAACGCGGACGTTGGGCCCCACCACCTCGGCCAGGGCGGTGTTGACCTGGGTGACGGTAAGGCCGGCACCGGCCGACACCAGCCCCCGCTCGGCCTGGATGGCGACCTGATTGGATTTGAGGACCTCCAGCGAGGTGGCCGGATCGACGATATCGGCCGCCATCGCACCCTTGGGCCGGATGGCCACCACGCCCTCGAACCCGGCCGCGACTTCGGCGTCATAGTCGTAGGAGCCGATGGCGCTGGTGAGTCCGCCCGCCGGCATCACCGCCCAACCGGCGGCCACCGCCGCCGCCACCGTCGCGGCAATGTCGGCGGTGACCAGCAGTCGCGCCCGCAACGGCCGACCGCCGTCATCGGTCAGATCGGCGCCGGGCAGCCCGGAAAAGTCGATGGAAGCCGAAGTCATGATCAGCCAAGGTACCAGAAAGGCGCGGACCATAGCACCCCACGATGGTTCGCGAAACCCTGCCGACCGAATGGCTCCCAGGCGGTCCCGACATGGGCTACACTCGCGGCGTTTCATCGCCCAGCAAGGAGTCCGGAGTGACCGCCGAAGGCCCGACACCGGAGCAGCAGGCCGCATATCTGGTGCGCAAGCTAGAGCAGACCATCCGCGACAACCGGACGGTCAAGGGCATGTCGTTCCGCACCTGGCAGGCAATCGCCATGGAAGAAATCGTCAACGCCCTGCGCTCGGCGGAAAAGCGCCGGAGGGTGAACGATCAGACCGTCAACCGGCTGATCCTGGTCGCCGCCTCGTCGCTGGTCACCATCGGTTTTTGGGGCGCCATGGTGGCGGTGAACAGCGCCTATGGCGGCATCGCCGCCACCATCACCCTGGTGGCCAGCGCGGCGCTGTTCCTGGTCACCGCCGACTGGGGGGTCAAGCGCCTGATGGGCGACTATGCCAAGCACAAACGGGTGGAACGCCTCGGCCATATCGAGGATCTCGACAAGCGCATCAAACGCATGGAGCGCGACATGACGAAGAAGGCCGACCGGCTGAAAGAGAAGATGGAAGAAATCGAAGTTTAACACCAACCGGCGCGCCGGACACGGGGATACGCGACGAATCCGACTGTTCCGAATGCCTCCAACGTGCATCTATGAATTTCGCTGCGATTAGCCGATGATTCAGCCGTCAACAACATTGCATTGATCGCCGGAATAGTGTTGATTCCCGCGGCGATAGTGGGATGCGTTGCCATGGACGGGATCAACCGCATTTCGCTGCTCACAATACGCGGTCAGGGCCGTTCCACGCCGAGCCCACACCGAGGTGGCTGCGCCGGCGCGACCGTCATGGTCGAGATGCAACGCCAATGAAGCACAGGAGAAACTATGTCTTCGATCATTGGAATCCCAAAGGAAACCTACGCTAACGAAAAGCGTGTCGCTACCGTACCCGACGTTGTCGAAAAGCTGATCAAGCTGGGCTTCGGGGTCCTCGTCGAAAGCGGTGCCGGCGCATTGGCGAATTTCGCCGACGACGCCTACGTCGCCGCCGGGGCGAAGATCGCCGCCAGCGCCGCCGAGCTGTGGAATTCGTCGAACATCGTCTTCAAGGTCCGCGCCCCCGACATGGACGAGGTGGCGCTGATCAAGGAAGGCACCACCCTGGTCAGCTTCATCTGGCCGGCTCAGAACCCCGAGCTGATGCAGGCCCTGGCCGCCCGCAAGGTCACGGTGCTGGCCATGGACTCGGTGCCGCGCCAGCTCAGCCGCGCCCAGAAGATGGACGCGCTGTCCTCCATGGCCAACATCGCCGGCTACCGCGCGGTGATCGAGGCGGCCCATCACTTCGGCCGCTTCTTCACCGGCCAGATCACCGCCGCGGGCAAGGTCCCGCCGGCCAAGGTGTTCGTCATCGGCGCCGGTGTCGCCGGCCTTGCCGCGTTGGGCACCGCCGTCGGTCTGGGCGCCATCGTGCGCGCCAACGACACGCGCCCCGAGGTCGGTGATCAGGTCAAGTCCATGGGCGCCGAATTCGTGCCCGTCGATTACCAGGAGGAAGGCACCGGCGTCGGCGGCTATGCCAAGGTGATGAGCGAGGGCTTCCAGAAGGCCCAGTTGGAGACCTTCGCCAAGCAGGCCAAGGACGTCGACATCATCATCACCACGGCGCTGATCCCCGGCAAGCCCGCCCCCAAGCTGATCACCACCGAAATGGTGCAGAGCATGCGCCCGGGCAGCGTCATCGTCGACATGGCGGCCGAGCAGGGCGGCAACTGCGAACTCACCGTACCGGGCGAGGTGGTCGAGCGTCACGGCGTGACCATCGTCGGCTATACCGACCTGCCGTCGCGCCTGTCCAAGCAGTCCTCGACGCTGTACGCCACCAACCTGCTGCGCCTCACCGAGGAACTGTGCAAGACCAAGGACGGCATCATCGACGTCAATTTCGACGACGACGCCATTCGCGGCCTGACCGTCATCAAGGACGGCGGCATCACCTGGCCGCCGCCGCCGCCCAAGCTTGCCGCCGCCCCGGCCCAGGCCAAGCCGGCCGCGGCCCCGGTCGCGGCGAAGAAGTCGGGTCACGGCCACGGTGACAGCGGGCCGATGCCCGCCAAGACCCTGGCCATCGTGTTCGGCGTCGGCGCCCTGGCCTTCTGGTTCGTCGGTGCCCATGCCCCGGCGGCCTTCCTCGGCCACTTCACCGTGTTCGTCCTGGCCTGCTTCGTCGGCTACATGGTGGTGTGGAACGTCACCCCCGCCCTGCACACCCCGCTGATGAGCGTCACCAACGCCATCTCCAGCATCATCGCCATCGGGGCTCTGGTGCAGATCGCTCCGCCGTTGGAGGCCGGCATGGTCCGTCCCGGCGGCTGGATCGGCATCCTGGCGGTGTTCGGCATCATACTGACCGCCATCAACATGTTCGGCGGCTTTGCCGTCACCCGCCGCATGCTGGCGATGTTCCGCAAGTAAGGAGATCGGATAATGTCTGCAAGTCTCGCGACCGTCTCCTATATCGGAGCCACCATCCTCTTCATCCTCAGCCTGGGGGGGTTGTCCAACCCCGAATCCTCGCGCCGGGGCAACCTCTACGGCATCATCGGCATGGCTATCGCCGTGCTGGCCACCGTCTTCGGACCGCGGGTCACCCTGGGGGGTATTCCGTGGATCATCATGGCCATGGCCATCGGCGGCAGCATCGGTCTCTACGCCGCCCGCAAGGTGCAGATGACCCAGATGCCGGAACTGGTCGCCCTGATGCACAGCCTGGTCGGCCTTGCCGCCTGTCTGGTCGGCTTCGCCAGCTACATCGACAGCTCGGTGGAGTTCACCGGGGCCGAGAAGTCCATCCACGAGGTCGAAATCTACCTCGGCATCCTCATCGGCGCGGTAACCTTCTCGGGGTCCATCATCGCCTTCGGCAAACTGTCGGGCAAGATCGGCGGCAAGCCGCTGCTGCTGCCCGGCCGTCATTGGCTGAACCTCGCGGGGCTGCTGGTGGTGATCTGGGTCGGCGGTTCGTTCATCAACGCCGAGACCGTCGCCGGCGGCGCCTTCCCGCTGCTGGTGATGACCGTCATTTCCCTGGCGTTCGGCGTCCACATGGTCATGGCCATCGGCGGTGCCGACATGCCGGTGGTGGTCTCGATGCTGAACAGCTACTCGGGCTGGGCGGCGGCGGCGACCGGCTTCATGCTGTCCAACGACCTGCTGATCGTCACCGGCGCCCTGGTCGGCTCTTCCGGCGCCATCCTGTCCTACATCATGTGCCGGGCGATGAATCGCAACTTCATCAGCGTCATCGCCGGCGGCTTCGGCACCGGCGGCGGCACGGTGGTGGCCTCGGCCGACGGCCAGCCGGCGGGAGAGGTTACCGCCATCAGCTCGCAGGAAACCGCCGAGCTGCTGAAGGACTCGAAGAGCGTGATCATCGTGCCGGGCTACGGCATGGCGGTGGCGCAGGCACAGCACACCGTCTATGAGATCACCAAGCATCTGCGCGAAAAGGGCGTGACCGTCCGCTTCGGCATTCACCCGGTGGCGGGGCGCATGCCCGGCCACATGAACGTGTTGCTGGCCGAAGCCAAGGTGCCCTATGACATCGTGATGGAAATGGACGAGATCAACGACGATTTCCCGTCCACCGACGTCACCATGGTGATCGGCGCCAACGACATCGTCAATCCGGCGGCGCAGGAAGACCCCAACAGCCCCATCGCCGGCATGCCGGTGCTGGAGGTCTGGAAGGCCAAGACCTCGATCGTGATGAAGCGTTCGATGGCGTCCGGCTATGCCGGCGTCGACAACCCGCTGTTCTACAAGGACAACAACCGCATGCTCTTCGGCGATGCCAAGAAGATGCTGGACGAAGTCCTGGCGGCGTTGCGAGCCTAGGCAACAGCCAAACACAGACGGCGGCGAGTTCCACAAGGGACTCGCCGCCTTTCTTTTATCCGGAATTCAAGGCTTGGCGGCGGCCAGGACCGGCGGCACCCGCCCCAGGCGCAGAAACTCGGTCATCTCGGCGGCAACCATGGGGTGGGCGAACAGGAAGCCCTGAACCATGTCGCAGCCATAGCGCGCCATCGCGGCAAACTGCTGCTCGGTCTCGATGCCGGGCGCGATAACGCCAAGATGAAGACCACGCGCCACCGCGACGATGGCGGTGATGATTTCGCTGCCGTCACCCTCGGTCGCGGCGTTGCGCACGAAGCTCTGATCAATCTTGAGCGAACGGGCCGGCAACCGGCGCAGGAAGGCGAACGACGAGTAGCCCGAGCCGAAATCGTCAATGGAGACGCCGACATCCATGGCCATCAGCCGGGCGAAGATGGCACCGACGTCCTGGCTCTTGTCGGTGACGCACCCTTCGGGAACATCCAGTTCAAGCGCGTCGGGCGGCAGCCCCGACCGCTCCAGCGCCGCAGCCACCGTTTCGATCAGATCGGGCGCCCGCAACTGGCGGGCCGACAGGTTGATGCCGATGCGCAGATCGGCAAAGCCCTGGTCGACCCATTCCCGGGCCTGGCGGCAGGCGGTATCGAATACCACCTCGCCAATGGCCAGAATCAGCCCGGTCTCTTCCGCCAAGGGCAGGAACTGGTGCGGCATGACCAGTCCGATTTCGGGATGGCGCCAGCGCAACAGCGCCTCGACGGCGGTCACCCGGCCGGTACGCGCATCGAAGATCGGCTGGTAGTGCAAGATGAATTCCTGCCGGTCGAGGGCATGGCGCAGCGCACTTTCCAAGGCAAGGCGCTCGAACGCCTGGGCATTGACCGTCTCGGAGTGGAAGCGGCAGGCGTTGCGCCCCTGATGCTTGGCCCGGTACATGGCGGCATCGGCCAACTTGACCAGCGATTGCGGGTCGCCGGCATCGGCGGGATAGAGGGCGACGCCAATGGATGAACTGATGCGGGCCTGACTGCCCTGAAGGTCGAAAGGATCGGCCAGCGTCGCCAGGATCTTATGAGCGACCACGGCACCATCGCGCGCCTCGGTGATGTCTTCGAGGATGACGGTGAACTCGTCACCGGCCAGACGGGCCACGGTGTCCCCCTGACGCACGCAGGCGCTCAGCCGCTCGGCCACTTGCTGAAGCAGGAAATCGCCGGCCAGATGCCCCAACGTGTCATTGACCTGCTTGAAGTAGTCGAGATCGATGAACAGCAGCGCCACCAGGGTCTGATTGCGGTTGGCACGGGTCAGGGCGCGCGACAGGCGCTCCTGGAACAAAGTGCGGTTGGGCAGCCGGGTCAACGGATCATGGTTGGCCTGATAACTCAGGCGTTCCTCGTCCTCCTTGCGCGAGGTGATGTCCGAGAACACCGCGACGTAGTTGGTAAGCCGGTCGCTTTCATCGCGCACGGCGGCGATGTTCAGCCACTCGGCGAACATCTCGCCGCTTTTGCGCCGGTTCCAGATTTCGCCCTGCCACTTGCCGGTCTGGTTCAGCGACAGGAACATGCGCTCGTAGAATTCCGGGGTATGGCGCCCCGACGCCAGAATCTTGGGTGTGTGCCCCATCACGTCGGCGGCGGCAAAGCCGGTGATGTCGGAGAAGGCTGGATTGACATGGATAATGCGGCGCTTCTCGTCGGTGACGAACAGCCCCTCGCCGGTGTTCTCGAACACCGTGGCGGCCAAACGCTGATGTTCCTCCAACCGCTTTTTCTCGGTGACATTCTCGACCACCGCCACGGTATAGCGAAGCTCGCCGCCGGGATCACGCACGGCGGTGACGGTCAGATGTGCCCACACCGAGGCGCCATCCCGCCGCAGATAGCGCTTGGTCAGGGTGTAGCTGTCGATGCGTCCCGCCGCCATGTCATCGCGCAAACCGTTGTGATTGGCGATATCATCGGGATGGGTGATCTGGCGGAAGGTAAGGCGCTGCAACTCGGCGTCGCTGTAGCCGACCATGGCGCAGAACGCCGGATTGCAGTGAACGAATCCGCCGCCGGGCTCGGCCAGCACCACGCCGATACCGGCGTTGTCGAACAGGGCGCGAAAGCGTGCCTCGCTGCCGCGCAGTTCGGCATCGGCCAGGGAACGACCGATGGAATAGCGGATCGACCGCCGCACCAGCTCACCGTCACCTTGACCCTTGACTAGATAGTCCTGGGCGCCCCGACGCAGCGCCTCCAGGGCCAGCGCCTCGTCGGCGGTGCCGGTCAGCACCACCACCGGCACCGACGGACTGGCGGCGCGCAGACGCGCCAGCGTCTCCAGGCCGAAGGAATCCGGCAACGACAGGTCAAGCAGCACCACGTCGATGGGCTTGGCCTGCAACACGGTCAAACCCGTGGCCAGATCTTCCGCCTTGTCCACGGCGCACGGGTGCCCGGGATCCTCGTGCAGATAGATTTCAACCAGACGCGCATCGCCGGGGTTGTCCTCGATGACGAGAACCGCCAGGGGGCGATTACCGGATGCCATGTCCGTCATGACGGAACCAATCAGCGCGGCGGCAACGTCACCACCGAGCACCAGTATTCTTCGATGGACCGGACGACCGAAATGAAACGATCCAAATCGACCGGCTTGGTAATATAGCAATTGGCGTGCAGATCGTAGCTGCGCAGGATGTCCTGCTCGGCCTGGGAGGTGGTCAGCACCACCACCGGGATCCGGCGAAGATCGTCATCCGCCTTGAGCTCGGCCAGCACCTGACGGCCGTCCTTGCGCGGCAGGTTGAGATCGAGCAGCACCAGATTGGGCCGGGGCGCACCGGCGTACTGGCCGTCACGGCGGAGGTAGGCCATCGCCTCGACACCATCGACCACCACCTTGAGGCGGCTGGTCATGCGGCCTTCCTTCAAGGCTTCCTGGGCAAGGCGAGCATCACCCGGATTATCCTCGACCAACAGAATCTCGAAGGCCTCTGGCATGTTGCGCAGGCTCAAAATCCGCCCCCTCCCTTTTCCCGGCCGGTATTATTCCCGTGAACTATAAAGGGGGAACCGCCGGATGAAAACCGGCTTACGTTCATGCCCGGACGAATTCCGGATCTTCTTCACGCCGGGACATCGGATTGCTCGACTTAAGCGGGAGTTTCCACCGGCCACAACCACGCAGCGCCACGCACTCCCGACGAATCACCGTGGCGCGGAGGCCGCAACACCGTCTCCACCCGATCGGAAAACACCCACCGTCCCCACAGGGCCGGAATCGCCTGATACAGCCGCCCGACCTTGGACAGGCCACCCCCCAGAACAATGACATGGGGGTCGATCACGTTGATGACCGAGGCCAGGGCGCGGGCAAGACGATCCTCGTAGCGCCCCATGGCGGCGACCGCCTCGGCCCGATCAGAGGCGCAGATCTCCTCGGCGTCCAGCCCACCCCCGTGATCGCGGGCAAGGGCGGGGCCGGACAGAAAGGTTTCGACGCAGCCCCGGCGACCGCAATAGCACAAGGGACCGGGGCGTTCGTCATCCGCCGGCCACGGCAGGGGATTATGGCCCCATTCGCCGGCGATGGCGTTGGGTCCGGCCAGCAAACGGCCATGCACGACGATGCCGCCGCCGACGCCGGTGCCCAGAATAACCCCGAACACGGTGGCAAAGCCGGCACCGGCGCCGTCACTCGCTTCGGACAGGGCGAAACAGTCGGCATCATTGGCCAGCCGGACCGGTCGGTCGAGCGCCGCTTCAAGATCGCGATCCAACGGCCGTCCGATCAGCCAGGTGGAATTGGCGTTCTTCACCAGACCGCTGGCCGGGCTGATGGTGCCGGGAATGCCGATACCGACGGAACCACGAACGGCCAGCTCGGATTCCAGGGTGGCGACCAGGGCCGTCACCGTGCGAATGGTGCCGTCATAACTGCCGCGCTCGGTAGCGACCCGCCGTCGCGCCAGCTCCCGCCCCAGATGATCGAGCGCGATCGCCTCGGTCTTGGTGCCGCCGATGTCGATACCGATGCGGATGCCGGAAGACGCGGTGTCCATGACGACAAGTATGCCATGTGGAATGGTTAGCCGGGGAAAGAGTTCTTTCGCATTCTCGGAGGTTGTCGTTTGCGATACCATGCCGCCGAAAGCGGCGTGCGAAGCCATTCATCCCGGGGAATCGACCCATGCTGAGAGCGCTGGTGCTGGTGCTGGCGATGCTGACCGGTCAGGCCGCCTCGGCGCGAGAGATCGTGACGGTGGGCGGCTACGAGTTCGCTCCCTTCGTCGACATGGAACCGGATGGCAAGGCCGGCGGTCTGGTCCCGGCACTGATCGACGAGTTGAACCGCTACCAGGATCGCTTCGAGTTCCGCTTCGTCCCCACCTCGCCCAGCCGGCGCTACAAGGATTTCTCCGAGCGCAAGTTCGACGTGATCTTCTTTGAAAGTCCCGACTGGGGCTGGCGCGACAACCGGATCGCCGTCGATGTCTCCGATGTCTTTCTCGACGGCGGCGAACTGTATGTCGCCCAGGTTCGGCCCGGACGCGGCCAGGACTATTTCGCCGATCTGAGCGGCAAACGCATGGTGGGAATCCTCGGCTATCATTACGGCTTCGCCGGCTTCGAGGCCGACCCCGCCGTTCTGACCGGCCGCTTCCGCATGACCCTGGTCAACGACAACGCCGCCAGCATCGAGATGATCCTCAAGGATCGCGGCGACGTGGCGGTGGTGACCGACGCCTATCTCAAGCGCTATATGAAATCCCATCCCGAATCGCGCCAGCGCCTGCTGGTATCGGAGCGCTTCGACCAACGCTATGCCCACCGCGCCCTGGTGCGCCCGGGGGCCGCCATCGACGTCGCCGCGATCAACCGCCTCTTCGCGGCGATGACCCGGGATCAGACCTTGGGCCAGTTGTGGCGCCGCTTCGGCATCAGGGACTGAAATGAATGAAGCCGCCGGTTTCCCTCGCCTCCGGCCGTAGCCTCGCGGTCAAGGTCTTCGCCGCGACGTTGCCGGTGGTGGTGGTGGCGGTGCTGGCGACCCAGCTTACCGTAGCCTGGATCAACCACTCCGCCCGGCTCGACGCGCTGACCGCCAGGGCCGAACTGGTCGCCACCCTTACCGCCCAGGCCATTGCCCGGCCTCTATGGAACCTGGACCGGGCGGTCTACCAGGCCCAGGTCGCGGCGGTGGGCAGCGACCCCGGCTTCTTCATGGCGCGGGTTTTCGACGACAGCGGACAGGTGGCGTTCCAAGTCGGCGCCGAACCGGCGGCCGGCATTCCCACCATCCGGGCGCGCCAGCCCATCCCCGATCCGTCGGGACCGGGGGGACGCATCGGCGAATTCGAGCTGGTCCTATCCAAGGCCGAGCTGGAGCAAAGCGCCCAGCGCCAGATCGCCATCGGCGCCACCTCCATCGTGGCGCTGCTGCTCGCCACCTTCGCCACCATCCATCTCGCCACCCGACGCCTGATTCTGGCGCCGCTGGACAAGCTTCTGGAGGCCATGGCGAGGATCGAGCGCAAGGACTGGACGATTCTGGGATGGACCAGCGGTGACGAAATCGGCCAAGTCGCCCGGGCCTTCAATCACATGGTCGAGGGGCTGCGCTCCGGCGACGAGGCCAAGCGGCTGCTGAAGGAACTGGAGACCGCCCAGGCCCGATTGATCGAGAACAACGCCGCGCTGGAAAAGGCCAGCCGGCTGGTGCTCGACAGCATCGGCTATGCCCGCAAGATCCAGGACGGCCTGCTGCCCGATGCCACCGCCCTGGGCGACGCGGTGGCCGAACTGCATGTGCGCTGGGAACCGCTGCAGCAGGTGGGCGGCGACTATTACTGGCTGCACCGGTTCGGCCGCAAGGCGCTGATCCTGCTGGCCGACTGCACCGGCCACGGGGTGCCGGGCGCGTTCATGACCGTGGTGGTCGCCACCGCACTGGACCGCATCGTCATGGAAAGCGGCGAGATGCTGCCGTCGGCCATTCTGGAACGGCTGGACACGGCGGTTCGCGGACGGCTGCGCCAGGATCGCCCCGAAGGGTCGAGCGACGACGGACTGGATGCCGCCGTCTGCCTGTGGGATGGCGAGGCCCGTACCCTGACCTTCGCCGGCGCCAACATGCCCATCGTCATCGGCGCCCCCGACGGGGTCCGCACCCTGAAGGGCGACCGTCGCTCGCTGGGCTATCGCCGCTCGGGCCAGGAGCGGCCGTTCGTCGATCACACCGTCGCCATCGAAGCGGGCGCCACCGTCTATATGTTCACCGACGGCATGACCGACCATGTGGGAGGCGAGCCGCCAAGGCTGTTCGGACGCCGCCGGCTGATCGAGATCATCGCCGAGGGACACGCCCTGGCGCTGCCCGACCAGCTTGCCCGCATCGACGCGGCGCTGGCCGACTATCGCGGCGACCAGAACCGCCGCGACGACATGACCATCATCGCCTTTCGGCCACTGGCGATCAGCCGCCCAGCGATGCCTTGATCCGCGCCACCGCGTCGCGGGAATAAAAACTGCAGACACCCCGTTTCGCCGCCGGCTCCAGCCCCAGATCCTTGATCGCCTTCTTGACCTTGGCATCGGAGACGCCAAGCTCCTTGGCGATGTTGCCGGGGCTGATGGTGTCGGTCTTCGCGTCAGCCATGGGTGTGGTCTCCGGGCTAAAGGGTGATAGGACGGCTCACTATCCGCTTTTGCCCATGGCCGGAGAAGAGCAAAAGCGGCAAGATCGGGGCGCGGCACCCTTGGCGCCATCACCATTCCACCTCATGTCGCGGATACATTGATCATGACCATGGCACCCCAGGACCTGTTGCGGCGCATGTTCGACGCCGCGGTCAACGCCGCCCAGCCGGCCCATTGCGTCCCGCTCCACCTGCCTTCGCCGCCCAAGGGCCGGTTGATCGTGGTCGGCGCCGGCAAGGCCTCGGCAGCCATGGCCCGGGCGGTGGAGGATCGGTGGCCGGGCGAGTTGTCAGGCCTGGTGGTCACCCGCTACGGCTACAATGTTCCATGCAGCCGCATCACCATCGTCGAAGCCGCCCATCCGGTGCCCGACGCCGCCGGTCTGAATGCCGCGCGAAACATGATGGATCTGGTGCGGGGACTGTCCGCCGACGATCTGGTGCTGTGCCTGATCTCGGGCGGCGGCTCGGCGCTGCTGCCATTACCGCTGGAAGGGCTGACGCTGGAAGACAAGCAGGACATCAATCGCGCCCTGCTCAAATCCGGCGCCACCATCGGCGAGATGAACTGCGTGCGGCGCCACTTGTCGGCGGTCAAGGGCGGCCGCCTCGCCGCCGCCTGCCATCCCGCCAGGGTCGTCACCCTGATGATCTCGGACGTACCGGGCGACAGCCCCACCGATATCGCCTCCGGCCCGACCTCGGGCGATCCCACCACCTGCGCCGATGCCTTGGCCATCATCGCCCGCCATGGCATCACCGTGGCGCCCAAGGTACTCGATCTTCTGCAAAGCGGTCGGGGTGAAAGCGTCAAGCCGGGGGATCCGCGTCTGGCCGGCATCGACACCCGCATGATCGCGGCACCGCAAATGGCGCTGGAGGCCGCCGCCGAGGTGGCCCGCGCCGCCGGAGTCCCCGCCCATATCCTGGGCGACGCCATCGAAGGCGAGGCCAGGGATGTCGGAACCGCCATGGCCGGCATCGCCCGGCAGGTCGCCCGGCGGAGCCAGCCGTTCGCCACGCCGTGCGTGCTGTTATCGGGTGGCGAGACCACCGTCACCGTCCGGGGCGCGGGGCGCGGCGGCCCCAACGTCGAATTCCTGCTGGCGCTGGGCGTCGCGCTGGACAGCCACCCCGGCATTCACGCCATTGCCGGCGATACCGACGGCGTCGACGGCATGGAAGATATCGCCGGGGCCATCCTGACCCCCGATACCCTCACCCGCGCCTGGGCCAAGGGCATCAAGCCCAGGGACGCCCTGGCCGCCAATGACGGGCATGGGTTCTTCCAGGCCCTGGGCGACTCGGTTGTCACCGGTCCGACGCTGACAAACGTCAACGACTTCCGGGCGATCCTGATCCGATAAGCCGCACCGCGTCAGCCGTCGGCCTTGGCATAGGGATTCTTGCCGCCGCGCACGAACAGCCGGATGGGCACCCCCGGCATGGCGAACGCCTCGCGCAGGCCGTTGACCAGATAGCGGACATAGGATTCCGGCAGCTCGTCGGGACGGGTTGCGAACAGGGCGAAAGTGGGTGGCCGCGCCTTGGCCTGGGTCATATAGCGGATCTTGTAGCGCCGCCCCCCCGGCAATGCCGGCGGCGGGTGGCGCTCGATCATCTCCTCCAGCCAGCGATTGAGCTGGGCGGTGGGAATGCGGCGGTTCCACACCGTCCAGGCATCCAGCACCGCGTCCATCACCCGATCGACCCCCTTGCCGGTCAGCGCCGACAGCGTCACCGTCGCCACCCCCTTGGCCTGGGGCAGCGAGGTCTCCAACCGGTCGCGCAGCCGCCGCAATGCCGCCTGGGGATCATCGACGACATCCCATTTGTTGATGGCCAGGACCAGGGCTCGCCCCTCGTCGATCACCAGGCGGGCGATGGTCAGGTCCTGCTTGTCCAGAATGGCGGCGGCGTCCATTACCAGCACCACCACCTCGGCGCGGCGGATGGATTCGATGGTGTTGCCGACGGAAAGTTTCTCGATGGCGTCGCTGATCTGTGCCTTCTTGCGCAGGCCGGCGGTATCGACCAGTTTGACGGCGCGGCCCCGGTGGGTCCACTCCACCGCGATGGCGTCGCGGGTCAGCCCGGCTTCGGGACCGGTGAGCAGCCGCTCATGACCGAGCAACTGGTTGCCCAGGGTCGATTTGCCCACATTGGGACGGCCGACGATGACCATGGTGAGCGGCCGGCCGGGATCGACCTCTTCCGACTCGGCATCGCCCCCGGCTTCGCCGAAGGGGGCTTCGTCGCCGTCGTCCTCGGTCAGTGCGCCGGCCTTTTCGGCGAAGGGACGCAGCGCCTCGAACAGTTCGTACATGCCCTCGCCGTGCTCGGCCGAGACCGGCACCGGCTCGCCCAGGCCAAGCCCGTAGGATTCGTAAAGGCCGGACGATCCGGCCTTGCCCTCGCACTTGTTGGCGACCAGGATCACCGGCGTCGGCAGGCGCCGCAGATGGTCGGCGAAATGGCGGTCAAGCGGCGTCACCCCGGCACGGGCGTCGATCAGCAGCAAAGCGACATCGGCATCGGCAACCGCCATATCGGTCTGGCGGCGCATGCGGGCCTCGACGCTGTCACCGCCGGAATCCTCGAACCCGGCGGTATCGATCACCTGGAAATCCATGCCCAGAAGACTGCCGTGGCCCTCGCGGCGATCGCGGGTCACCCCCGGCAGGTCATGGACGATGGCAAGCCGCCGCCCCGCCAGCCGGTTGAACAGGGTGGACTTGCCGACATTGGGGCGCCCGACGATGGCGACGGTGAAGGCCATCAGCGATAGGCGACCAAGTCGGCGTCGTCGGTGAGGAAATAAAGCGTGCCATTGGCCACCACCGGGGAAACGGTGATGCCGGTGGGCGCCGGCTCCCAGCCCAGCATGTCGCCGGTATAGGGCGACAGCGACACCAGCTTGCCATCGGAACTGGCGATGATCAGCCGATCGGACGCCAGTACCGGACCAACCCACAAAATCCGCCCGCTCTTGTCCTTGGGGTCCTCCCACATCTGCATCTGGGTAACCCAGACGATACGTCCGGTCTTGGCCTCGACCGCGATCACCTCGTTGCTGTTGGTGATCACGAACAGATAATCACCGGCGACCCACGGGCTTTGCACTCCGCCGATTTCGCGCTCCCAGATGCGCCGGCCGCTACGTTCGTCGAGGCAAAGAAGGATATCGCCGTTGCTGATGGCATAGACCCGGCCACGGTCGATGGCGGGACGGCCGCGAATATCCATGAGCGAGCCGATGTTCTCGGTCCGCCGGGCGGTGATCAGCGAGTCCTGCCAGATCACGCCACCGGTATCGACCCTGAGAGCATACAACTCGCCCGAGGAATAAGGCACCACGATCACGTTGCCATCCACCGCCGGGCTGTTGCCGGCCAGCAGGCCCGCCGCCTCGGCGGTACCGGTGTGAATCCACTGCGTGCTGCCGTCGTCGGCGGCCAGGGCGTAGGTCTGGTTGTCCACCGTGCTGGCGAACACTCGGCCCCCCCGCACCGTCGGCGCACCACGCATCGGCCCGGAGACATTCTGACGCCACTGGATATCGCCGGTCCGGGCATCGACCGCAACCACCTGGGCGAAGCCGGTGGCGGCGAACACCTGCCCGTCCTCATAGGCGAGACCGCCGCTGGTATAGACCTCGGAGGTGTCCTCGGGGGTAAGGTCGGTATGCCACAGGCGCTCGCCGGTGGCGGCATCGAAGGCGCTGACCATGGACGAGGCGTCAACGGTGAACACCTTGCCATCGGCGACGATGGGCTGCCCCAACAGCCGGCGGCGCTTGCCCGAGCCCGAGCCGGCATCCGACGACCACCGACGCTCCAGCGTGTCGGACACCATCGTATGGTGCATGGCGTGGTTGGAATAGCCGCCGGCCTGCGGCCAGTCATCGTTGGGTTCCGGCGGCGGCAGCACGATCTTGGCGGCGGCACCGGAAATCTCGATATCGGCGGCCTTGTCACGGGCCAGGATCGAAATGCGCTTGCCCGGCAATGGCGGTGCCGCGTTCTCCCCCAGCCAGCTGTCGCAGGCGGTCAGCGACAACACGGCGATCAAGACCCCTGCAATCCGGCGCGGCATGACGCAGATCCCCATGGATATCTAGCTGTTGGCGCGCTGGCCGGTGACGGCCAGCATCTCGGCGGCGCGGGCGCGCACCCCCTGAGGAGCCGCCGCGTCCTCGGCGATACGGGAGAACAGATCGGCGGCGCGGGCGGTGTCGCCGCGACGCATGGCCGCAAGGGCCTGGATTTCACGGGCGGAATGACGCCACGAACTGGATTCGGCCGCCAGCGGCTCCATGCTCTTGTCGAGCGCGGCGGGATCGGCGCTGTCGAGGGTCAGATAGCCGGCGCGGATACCGGCCATGTCGCGATAGATCCGATCCACCGAGGAATCGGTGGACAGACGCTGATAGATGGCGACGGCACCGGCGACATCGCCGGTGCTTTGGCGCAAGTCCGCCAGACGCAAATCGGCCAGCACGCGATAGCCTTTGGTGCCCACGACGGCAAGCCGCCCCAGCGCCTCGGCCGCCTCGTCCTTCTTGCCCTGCTCCAGCAGGGCCGACGCCTCGGCGAAGCGTAGCGAGGATGCCTGGCGTTGCTTGGAATCCCACGAGTTCCAGCCCTGCCAACCGGCGACGGCAAGGACGATCGCCACCGCGGCGGCGGCCAACAGACCGCCATGGCGCTTCCACAACTGAGCAAGCTGCTCCTGCCTGAGATCCTCGTCGACCTCCTTGATCAGAAGTTCGGTGGCGGCATCTTCCTTGTTGTCGTCGGTCAAAAACGGCTCTCCATCCTGGGCAATCGCGCCGTAAGATAGTCCGCGCCGGTCGCATTGGCAAATACGGCGTTATCACCGTACGGCGATCGCTGCCGCGATCGACCCTGCCGGCACGGCGCGCCCCCGTCCGGTTCGGCGCATCGCGACCATGCACCCGGGGCGGTTGTCGCCGGGGCGGACGCCTGATATCGTCCCCTCCCCATTCGCGTGGAGAGGTCGTCATGAACGAAATCAGGGTCGCCATCCTGGGTGCCAGCGGTTACACCGGGGCCGAATTGGTTCGCCTGCTGGCGCCCCATCCCGATTTCCGTATCCGGGCGATGACCGGCGACCGCAAGGCCGGCATGGCCATGGCCTCGGTGTTTCCCCATCTGGCCGCGGTGAAACTGCCCGATCTGGTGGCCATCGATCAGGTCGATTTCGCCGGCATCGACGCCGTGTTCTGCTGCCTGCCCCATGGCACCACCCAGGAGGTGATCGCCGCCCTGCCCCGCCACGTCAAGGTGGTGGATCTGTCGGCGGATTTCCGGCTGTTCGACGTGGACACCTACGCCGAATGGTACGGCCACGCCCACCAGGCGCCCGACCTGCAGAAGGAAGCGGTCTACGGCCTGACCGAGATCGGACGCGCCGAAATCGCCAAGGCGCGGCTGGTGGCCAATCCCGGCTGCTACCCCACCTCGGTGCAATTGCCGCTGGTGCCGCTGCTGCAAGCCGGGCTGATCGAGGCCGACGACATCATCATCGACGCCAAGTCGGGCGCTTCGGGCGCCGGCCGCGCCGCCAAGGAAGCCAATCTGTTCACCGAGGTGACCGAGGGCATCCACCCCTACGGCATCGCCAGCCACCGCCACGCCCCCGAGATCGAGCAGGGGCTGACCGTGGCGGTGGGCCGTCCGGTGGTGGTCAGCTTCACCCCGCACCTGATGCCCATGAGTCGGGGCATGCTGTCGACCATCTATGTGCGGACCAAGGGGGACACCGAGGCCACCGGCCTGCGCGCCGCCCTGGCCGAACGGTTCCGGGGCGAGCCCTTCGTCCGGGTGCTGCCCGAAGGCGTGGTGCCGGCGACCCGGCATGTGCGCGGCTCCAACATGTGCTTGATCAACGTCTTCGACGACCGCGCCCCCGGCCGGGTCATCATCACCTCGGTGATCGACAATCTGGTCAAGGGGGCCTCGGGTCAGGCGCTGCAAAACATGAACCTGATGTTCGGACTGGCGGAAACGCTGGGCCTCGAACAGCAACCCCTGTTCCCGTGAGGCTTTCCATGAGCGGCCATATCCTCGCCTACCAGGGCACCCTGCCCACCATCGACGCCAGCGCCTTCATCGCCCCGACCGCCACGGTGATCGGCGACGTGGTCATCGGCGCCGGCACCAGCGTCTGGTTCAACTGCGTCATCCGCGGCGACGTCGAGCCGATCCGTATCGGTGCCGACACCAACATCCAGGACGGCACCATCATCCACGTCACCGGCGGCAAGTTTTCCACCCACATCGGGTCGGGAATCACCATCGGCCATGGCGCCATCATCCACGCCTGCACCCTGGAGGACGGCTGTTTCATCGGCATGGGCGCCGTCATCCTGGACGGCGTGGTGGTCGAAACCGGCGCCATGGTGGCGGCCGGCGCGGTGGTGACGCCGGGCAAACGGGTCAAGGCCGGCGAATTGTGGGCCGGCAATCCGGCCCGGCTGCTGCGTCCGCTGTCGGAACAGGACATCGCCTATTTCCCGGTGTCGGCGGCCGGCTATGTCGCACTGGGAAGGCGCTATCTCGACGAGCGGGGCTAAGCGGGAAAGCGGCACGTTCCGCACGGCCTTGCGACGGAGGATCGCCGCGCCTATCCTGCCCCACGGGGCAGGGAGAGGCATTCGACCATGACCAAGGAACCCGGTGGCGGTCTGTTGTCCAGGCTGGCGCGGCCGTTCGCCGCCATCGGCCGGAAAGCCGCCCCTGAAGCGGCCGCCCCCGCCGGCTCGCGCGGCGCCGACCCGGCGCTGGTGGAGGATTCCTTCACCCTGGCGCTACAGACCGTGCTCGACGAGCAGGACGGCAAGTTCGACACCAAGCTGCAAGTCATCTCGCTGGTGGAGTTCCGTGAAGCGGTCGGCGACAAGTGGTCGCGGCTGGCGGCCAAGGTGCTGCTGATCGCCGAGGGGGTGATCAACCTGCACATCGGGGCCGGCAACGTGTTCGCCCGCCAGGGCGAGGACTGCTTCGTCCTTCTGTTCCGCGCCGTTCCCCATGCCGAGGGCCGCCGCCGCGCCGTGCTGATCGCCCAGGAATTGGGAACCCGGCTGGTGGGCGACCAGTTCACCGGCTCGGAACAGCCGCTGGCGCTGGCCGCCGAATTGTCGCTGGCCGAGGCGCTGAAGCCCCATGGCCGCCTCAATCTCGCCACCCTTGATCGGGCGGTCGGCGAGATGCGCGCCATCATCGCTCCCCCCCCGTCTCCCACCCCCCCGAAGGCCGCGTCAGCCTGGACAGCGGTCGAACCGCCCGCGCGGACCAGGGGGCGCACGGACCCCGATTGGCGCACCATGGCAAGCGCCATTGCCGCCGGAACCGCCAGGGCGACCACCCCGCCCTTGCCGGGAGATGCCGCCCTGTCGCTGTTGTGGCGGCCCACATGGATCGCCAACGGCGAGATGATCGGCGCCTACCGGGCACAGATCCAGCGGATCGACCAGCCGGGACGCCCCGCTTACGAGGGAGGACACGCCTATCCGCCCGACGACGCGGCCTCCGCCATGCGGCTCGATCGCTTCTGCACCGGCGCCGTCGTCCGCGAGATGCGGGCCTCCCAAGCCGCCGGGATCGGCTCGGTGGCCATCGTGCCGCTGCATTGGGCATCGGCCAGTTCGCCACAACGGCTGTCGGTGCTGGCCCCGCTGGCCGACCTGCCCGAAGAGGTGCGTGCCGTCCGCCTGATCATCGATCTGTTCGGTGTTCCCGACAGCGTTAGAGACCCCGAATTGGAGGCCGCCATCTCCAATCTGCGGCCGCTGTGCCGCGAAGTCATGCTGCGGGTGCGTCTGGCGCAGCCGCGCGCCATCAACGACGCCGAGTGCGGCGTCGGAGTCATCGGGATCGACCTGTCGGACCTGCCCCCCGCCGAGCATACCGATGACGACCGCCTGCTGGATCTGCTGGCGCGATTGCATCAGAACGCCGATTCCGCCTGGCTGGGTGTCTATGCCTGGGGAATCCGCCGCCGCGCCGTGGTTACCGGCGTGGTACAGGGCGGCTATGCCATGATCAACGGTCCCGGCCTGATGAAGGACCTGCCGCGTCTGGCCAAGGTGCTTCCCGCTCCCCGGTCGAGATTCGGGAACCAAGCCGGTGGCTGACATTTCCCCCCGGTGGACCCGTTGGATCGGGGGCCTTGCCCTCGCCCTCGCGACCATGGCGCTGCTGGTGCCGCCACTGGTGGACGGCGGCCGGTTCCGGAGCGAGTTGGAGACCACGGTCTCCTCGGTACTGGGCCGCCGGGTGGTCATCGCCGGCACGATCTCGTTGCGCCTGCTGCCCGGCCCCGCCGCCAACCTGACCGAAGTCGGCGTCGGCGATTTCGCCAGCGTCAAGAGTCTGGGCCTTGGCTTCAAGCTGCTGCCGCTGCTCGGCGGCCGGTTGGTCATCGACGACTTGGCCTTGTCCGGGGGCCGGGTGGGCGCCATCCACGACATCGAGGCCCGTGTCGGCCTGTCCGGCGGCTTCGCCGCCAGCGGCGGCGCCCACCTGCCCGCCGGAACCGTCACCTTCGAGGCCAGCGGCGCCCTGCCCCGGGCGGGAACCCCCGAATCCCCGTTGCACGCCAGCCTGCGCCTGCCCGCCGCCGGGGCAAGTCTGGCCTTCGACGGCAACGCCACCGCCACCGGCATCCACGGCCGGGTACGCCTCGCGACCGCATCGCTTCGCCGCGCCACCGCCATGGATTCGCTGCCCGACGCGCCACTGACCGGCGAGGCCATGCTGTCGATCTCGGCGGAGGAAGCCGGTCTTCAAGACCTCGCCCTGGCCCTGGGCGACTCACGGGCAACCGGAAGCGTCGTCGCCACCCTGGGCACCTCGCCGGCGCTGGTGGACCTGACGTTGCGGGCCACCACCATCGATCTCGATGCCGCCGCGTCCCCTCCTCCGCCCCCGGCGACGGTTCAGCCCGCCGCCACGACGTCGATCGCCTCGCCCGTCGCCGCCACGCCCCCCCCATCCCCCACGGTCGCGCCGGCCCCATCCGGATTCACCCTGCCCGGTGGCGTCACCGTCAATCTCGACCTCGCCGCCGCCGCGGTGCGCTGGCGCGGCGGCCTGCTACGCGACCTGGCGCTGGGCGGCATGCTGGAGGGAGGCGTGTTCAGTCTCGGACACGCCACGGCGACGCTGCCCGGCGATACCGCGATCGATCTGAACGGCACCTTGACCGCCGCCGAGGAAAGCCCCGTCTTCGACGGCCACCTTCACGTCACCAGCGGCCATCTGGCCGAGTTGCGAACCTGGCTGAGACAGGGCCCCCCGCCCTCGCCCCGCCCCGGCCGCGCCGCGCTTGACGCCGCGGTAACGGCACGCGGAGGGCGCGTGGCCCTGTCACCGCTGACGCTGATCCTAGATGACATCGCCTGGCACGGCGATGCCACCCTGGCCTCCGGAACGCCGTTGGCGGTCAAGGCCAGACTGACCGGTCAGGGACTGGAGGGCAGTTTCGACGGCAACGTCGCCGCGGATGCGGTCACCGGCACCCTTGGCCTGCGCGCCGCCGGCCTGGCCCAGGCAATCCGGCCGCTGGGCGGTGGTGCCTACCGACCGCGCGGCGGCGGCCCGCTGGCACTGTCCGCCCGCATCCGCACCGAGGGCGATGACATCGCCTTCGACAGTCTTGATGCCCGCATGGGCGAAACCATACTGACCGGTCAGGGGCGGATCACGCCGGGCGGCCAGCCGGTCGTGAATGCCACCCTCGCCGCCCCCGCTTTCGTTCTCGACGCCTTCCTGCCATCCGATTACGCGGTCAAAGGCTGGCGGCTGGACAACGGCGCCGCCCAGATCGCCCTCGCCGACAACACCCTGACGGTGAAGCGCCTGAGCGGCCGTCTGCTGGGGGGAGACCTGATCGGCGCGGCGCGGATCAACGCCGCCGGATGGGCCGGCACCCTGTCGGTCAAGGGCGCCGATATCGCCCGCCTAGGCCTCGCCGCCTCCGGTCTGAAGCTGACCCGGGGCAGCCTGGATGCCGAGGCCCGGTTGGCGGCGGCCGGTGGCATCGCCACCCTCGGCGGCGACGGCCGCATCGAGGTGCGCGACGGAGTGATCGAGGGCTTCGACCTCGCCGCCGTCAATGCCCGGATGGGCAAGATCGACACGATCGGCAACCTGCTGGGGCTGATCCAGGCCGGGCTGTCGGGCGGCAGTTCGCGCTTCTCAACCCTGGGGGGCAGCTTCCGCGCCGACAAGGGCGTCGCCACCAGCCGCGATCTCCGACTGGTGGCCGAGGGCGGAGGCGCCGAGGGTAGCGCCACCGTCGATCTGCCCAGGGACACCATCGACGCCCGCATCGCCTTCGCGCTGGCCACCCCCGGCACACCACCGCTGGGCCTGCGGCTGGACGGCAAACTGGACAACCCCAACAAGAGCATCGACGTCAACGCCCTGCAGCGCTATCTGGTCGAACACGGCCTGGGTAAGGCGCTGAAGGGCAAGGGCGGCGGCCTGATCGAATCGTTGATGGGAATCAAGCCGCGCCAGAAGAAGGAGTAGCCCTTATCCCACCTTGGGCAATTCCGCCAGGGCGGCGTCCAAATCCCCCTGCTCGTAGGTGTTGTCGCGCAGCTTGCCGGCGAAGAAGTCGGTATAAGCCTGCATGTCGAAATGACCGTGACCCGACAGGTTGAACAGAATGGTCTCGGCCCGGCCCTCCCGCTTGCAGCGCAGCGCCTCGTCGATGGCGCCCTTGACCGCATGCGACGATTCCGGCGCCGGCACGATGCCTTCCGAGCGAGCGAACTGTACGGCGGCGGCAAAGCATTCGGTCTGATGGTAGGCGCGCGCCTCCATCAGCCCCAGTTCCTTGACGTGACTGACCATCGGGGCCATGCCGTGATAGCGCAATCCGCCGGCATGCGAACCAGGCGGCATGAAGGTGGCGCCCAGGGTGTGCATCTTGACCAGCGGCGTCAGCTTGCCGGTATCGCCGAAGTCGTAGGCGTAGAGGCCCTTGGTCAGGGTCGGACACGACGCCGGTTCGACCCCGATCACCCGAACCTTGGCCCCCTTCAGCTTTTCCCGCACATAGGGAAAGGCGAGACCGGCGAAGTTGGACCCGCCGCCGGTGCAAGCGATGACGATATCGGGCGAGTCGCCCGCCATCTCCATCTGCAACATGGCCTCCTCGCCGATCACCGTCTGATGCAGACAGACATGGTTGAGTACGCTGCCCAGCGCGTACTTGGTGTCGTCACGGCTGGCGGCGACCTCGACCGCCTCGGAAATGGCGATGCCCAGCGAACCGTTGGAATGGGGGTCCTTGGCCAGGATGGCGCGGCCCGACTCGGTCAGCGGCGACGGGCTGGCAATGCAACGGGCGCCATAGGTCTCCATCAGGGCGCGGCGATAGGGCTTCTGTTCGTACGAGATCCGGACCATGAAGACCTCGACCTCAAGGCCGAACAGCGATCCGGCGAACGCCAGCGACGACCCCCATTGGCCGGCGCCGGTCTCGGTGGACAGTCGCTTGACGCCTTCCTGCTGATTATAGAACGCCTGCGGCACCGAGGTGTTGGGCTTGTGGCTGCCGGCGGGGCTGACGCCCTCGTACTTGAAATAGATCTTGGCCGGGGTACCCAACGCCTTTTCCAGCCGCCGTGCCCGCACCAGCGGCGACGGCCGCCACAGGCGATAGACTTCCCGCACCGGTTCGGGGATCTCGATCCAACGCTCGGAGGTAACCTCCTGGGCGATCACCGCCATGGGAAAGATGGGAGCGAGATCGTCGGGACCAATGGGCTGGCCGGTGCCGGGATGAAGCGGCGGCGGCGCCGGAACCGGCAAGTCGGCGTTAAGATTGTACCAGGCCTTGGGCAGCCGGTCCTCGGACAGCAGGTATTTGGTGCTCTCACTCATCTTCAACGGTCCCCTGTCGGCGGGTGTGGTTTGCCGCTCCATTCATACCCCCGGCGGGACGCCTTGCAAAGACCTCCGGGCAGAGGAGTTTACTCGCGCATTTTCTCCTTGCGCCCCTGCCCGGATCGCCCTATAAAGCGGCCCTCCGTCAAGGGGGCGCCACCCAGCGCGAGCCGCGTGGCCATTGCGGGCGTTTAGCTCAGTTGGTAGAGCAGCTGACTCTTAATCAGCGGGCCGCAGGTTCGAGCCCTGCAACGCCCACCAAATTCAAAGACCCTGTTAAGTCAACGACTTAGCAGGGTTTTTTGTTGCCTAAATCGGCTCGTTTCTGGGGTCGATTTTTGACCCAAAATGGCCTTTGGGTAATGCTGTGGGTAACAGCCCGCTGATAAAGCGCGAATAGGTCCAGAAAGTGCGGAAATCCATGGAGCTGGTGTTACCCAAACCGTTACCCGCCGAGCTATGCCACCGCCCACCCCAGGGCGCCAGCACACCACGCAAACCAAGGTTGGGACCGCTTGCGCCGGGTGTGTCTGGTATCAGCTGTCGAAATACCCAAACGGCTCATGGCAGCTCCCCCAAGATGGTGGCCGACCGGGATGGCTGTCGAAGGCGGCCCGGTCGGCCGGTAGGGGGAACTGGCGAAAGTAACCCCTTGCGCCATGTAAACAGGTTGTGACAGACAGGTCAAAATACGAATTATGACTTTTGGTTAGGGTGACTTGCGCATCTCGTATTTGACGTTGGCCGCAGACCTGTATGCTCACACGGCACAACCAAGGGGGGCGCCATGAAACACGCTGTCGTGATCATCGCCACGGCTGTCATGCTCGCAGGCTGCTCGAGCTGGGACAGGTCTATCACCCATTTCGAGCCGTTCGCTGATGGCACGTTCCGATATCAGGCATTCGCCGACAGGGTTTATCCCGTCGATAGCCCTGGGGCCGAACAGGATCGCATGGGGTGGTTGGGGGAGTTTCTGCGCGAGAACAGCATGTGCCCAAACGGCTTCACTGTCACAGAGCGGAAAGCGATTATGAAACGTGGCCTTGTGTATGACGTGATCTATTACGGGAAGTGCAACGCCAAGGGCTAGGACGAATCGACATTCACGCCCTTATCAATAAGGTTGCGATAGCGACGCTTACTCCAAGGATACGCACCGAGACGCAAAGTCTATTTCATAGCGCGGAATCCGGAAACGAAACCGCCGAATGACGGCGTCCTGACGTTTTCGTGGCATTCGTCCGATTTATGCCGAACGAACACCATTCAGAAACGTCTGGACTTCGCGTTCCAGCGTCGCGGCTTGGGCGGTCAAGCCACGGGAGGCCGCCAGGACCTGGGCGGCAGCCGTCCCGGTCTCGGTGGCGGCTTTACTCACGCCACCGATGTTCTCGGTCACATCGCGAGTCCCGTGAGCGGCTTCTTGGACATTACGGGCGATTTCGCCGGTAGCGGCCGACTGCTCCTCGACCGCCGCCGCGATAGCGTCGGCGATATGGTTGATCTCGCCTATCCGTGCGACGATGCCGCCAATCGCCGCCACCGCCTGTGTTGATGCGGCCTGTACCGCGCAGATCTGAGTGGTGATTTCCTCGGTTGCCCGTGCCGTCTGGTTGGCGAGGTGCTTGACCTCATTCGCCACCACGGCAAAGCCCTTGCCGGCCTCCCCGGCGCGAGCGGCCTCGATGGTCGCGTTCAAGGCCAGCAGGTTGGTCTGGGACGCGATGTCGGTAATCAGATTGACGACTTCACCAATCTTGCTGGAGCTTTCCGTCAACCCCTTGACGATGCCGTTGGTCGCCTCGGCTTCCACCGTGGCGGCACGGGCGGTCCGGCTGGATTGCTCGACCTGACGGCCGATCTCGCTGATCGAAGCCGACAGTTCATCGGCCGCCGACGCCACCGTCTGCACGTTCGACGACGCACGTTCGGTTACCTCGGCCACATGGGACGCCTGTCGGGTCGTCTGTTCGGCATTGGCGCTCATTATCGAAGCGGTGGATTCCAGTTGGCCGGTGGCACCGGTCATGACCTTGAGCATCCCCGCCACCATGCCGTCGAAGGTCCGGGTGAGGTTCTCGATAAGGCCGGCGCGCTTTTCCCGCGCGGCCACCTCCGCCCTTTCGCGCTGTTCCATACGGCGGCGTTCGACGGCGTTGGTCTTGAACACCTCCACTGTCCGGGCCATGTCGCCGATTTCGTCCTTGCGCGTGGCTCCATCCACCGCCGCGTCAAGATCATTATCGGCCAGCCGCTTCATGGTTTCCCCCAGACGGGACAAGGGAGCCACGATGGCGTCACGGGAAATCCGCCTGGCAAAAACCACGCCCAACAACAATCCCGCGGCAATCCCGCCAAGGGTAATGGCGATCGTACGGTGGGTCTTGTCCGTCAAATCATCCGATGCCTTCTTCGCGTGGGCGATGAAACTGTCAACGGTAAGAATCAACATCTTTGATGCTTCGTTGAACGGCGGGTCGCACTCCGCTTTCAAACGAGCCCCGGCATCGACGATGTCCTGGGGCGTCGTCACGTCTCCCGCGTGCTTTATCGGCGCCTCGCAAGCGCTGAAGGCGAGTTGGATGGTCCGATTTACCGCATCCACTTCGCCCCCATACTCCGGGACCTTCTGCCGAATGGTCGCCATCAGGGATTCGACGGACTTCTTGCTCTCCGCGACGTCGGCGGTCAGTCGGGCGTTGCCCTCGGCGGTGGATTCAAGATCCAAGGCGTAGGCGTCACGGCCGTATCTCATGAAGACGCGGTTTGCACGGGCCATCAACGTGGTGGAAGTATCGATCCTATCGATCACGTCGCTATAGGCGTCGTCGATGGCCATCATCTGGACCGAGGCGAACCCACCGGCACCAATGACCACCACGGTCATTATCGCGATGACAACCAGGATCTTCGCGCTAATTCCCACGTTTTCCAACCGCATGACAACTCCTAGGTGTTGAACCCAACCGGACCCCCGACGGCATCCCCTGCCGCCGGCATCAGAACCTTAGGACAAAGACCGCGCCACCGCCATCCGCCGTTTCAACCCTTACCGTTCCATCGTGCAGTTCCATCGCCCGTTTGACGATAGACAGCCCCAGGCCAGCTCCGCCATCCTTGCGACGATTTCGCCGCCAGAAACGCTGGAATACCAGATCGCGTTCCTCGGCGGGAACGCCCGGGCCGTGATCGCGGACACGAATTTCCGGATGCTCGCCGCCCAGCACCGCGATTTCCACCGCCGTGTCCGGCAAGGTATGGGTAAGGGCGTTTTCCACCAGATTATTGATCGCCTGGCCGATGGTTTCGGCGCAGCCGTGGACGACGACGCCGTCTTCGCCGGTTCGTACAATGGACTTTCCCACCGCCATCGCGGTGGGACGCAGGTAGCTCGCGATGGCGTCGGCGAGAGTCCCGAGATTGACCCGAGAGCGCTCTTCGCCCGCAAGCCCCTCCATTTCGGCGGCTCGCAACAACTGCGTCACCAGTCGCGACAGCGTCGCGACATCGACTTCGAGTTCCCGGCGCAATCGCCCCGGATCAAGGGTTTCGACACGGGCGAGCAAGACGGCCAAGGGCGTTTTCAGTTCATGGGCGGCGTTTTCCAGGAACTCCTTCTGTTCACGGAAGGCCTTATCCAGTCGTGACAGGGCGCTGTTGACCGCTTCCACCAACGGAAGAATCTCCGCCGGAATCCCCCGGCTGATGACCCTGCCGCCGAGCGCCCGCGGGCTGATGGAGGTGGCGGATTCAGACGCTGCCAGCAGCGGCCGGAATCGGCGCTTCATGCGCAGCAGGGCGAAACCGATCTGGATGAAGAACAGCGGCACCAACAACCACCCGGCGCGAACCATGAAGCCACTGACAATCTCATCCATCAGCACGTCGCGGTGATTCATGTCCTCGGCGACTTGGATCCATACCGATCTGCCATCCACTTGTGTCTTGGTCGACACGCCCCACAG
Organism: uncultured Rhodospirillaceae bacterium; assembly: GCA_903901915.1. GTDB lineage: Bacteria > Pseudomonadota > Alphaproteobacteria > Rhodospirillales > Magnetospirillaceae > Phaeospirillum. The sequence goes on from CAIUSV010000092.1 coordinate 31,030, forward strand.
CAGCATGCCGGGAGAACTGAGCTTGAAGTGTCCGCGAGACTCCGAGAAGGAGGCATCCGGCCTGATCAGCGCCTGCGGCGGGTCAAGCGAGGACAGCAGGGGATGGCCCCCGTCATCGAGAATGGCGTAGGAATAGCGGCCATAGGAGGACGAGAACCGAGCCATGTCACCCGCCGACAGAGTCAGTTTCGGTCCATCGGCCAACCTCAGGTGGCCCGCCAGTTCCAGCGCCGCCTCGTGCATATCCCGGGCTTCCAGTTCTTCCACGGTGGCATCCAGCCGCTCCAGCACCACGGCGAACAAGGCCCCGATGGCGATCGCCTGGATGACCAGAAGGTCGATAGCGAGAGAACGCAGCAGCGACGGCCCCTTAGGCATCCGGTTTCACCAGAGTGTACCCCATGCCCTTCTCCGTCCGGATGGTGACGTCGGCTCCAGCCTGCTGTAGCCGTTTACGCAGCCTGTGAACGTAGACCTCCAGGGCGTTGGCGCCAACTTCGCTGTCGAATCCGAAGACGGCATTGTCGATGGAGGAACGCGGCACCAACCGTCCTGGTTGGCGAAGGAGAAGCCGCAGCACCGCCCGCTCGCGCCGGGGAAGATCAACGCGGATTCCGCCGACATCAACCTCCTGCGTCGTTTCATCCATCCCCAGATTGCCACAGACATAACGGTTGGACAGAAGGAGGGGGGGCCGCCGCAACAGCGCCCGGACGCGGGCGATCAGTTCCGCCATGGCGAACGGCTTGGTCAGGTAGTCGTCCGCCCCGGCATTGAGACCGGCCAGACGATCCTCCAGGCGTTCACGGGCGGTGAGGATCAGGACGGGAACGGCGCTGACCGACTGGCGCAGGTGCCGCAGGAAAGACAGTCCGTCGCCATCGGGCAAGCCGAGATCGAGAATGATGGCGTCGAATTTCGCGACAGCCTGGGCCGCCGTCGCGTCGTCAAGGGAACCGACAGGGTCGACGACGAAATTCTCGCGGCCAAAGGCTTCGACCACGAGACCGGCAAGGCGCTCATTATCTTCGACCAATAGCAGCCGCAACGCTGAACCTCATCGTATCGGTAAGGGCCGATCATAGTCGGCATCCAACCAGCTTCGTACAATCCACATCTCGGCCCGGGCCTCGTCAACGGCGCCGCCGCGACACAGGTCGAGGCTGCGGTCGAGCCGGCGACGCATGGACTCGTATTCGGCGGCGGAATATTGATGCCCATGGTTGTCCTTGACCATGGCACCGCCACCCGCTTTCCGCGGCTCGACCCAGGACCAGATTTCCCGCCACTCCCTGCGAAGCCCCTCCACCCCGGCGGCGCACTCCGGAGCCGGGGGCAGTTCCGCCGCCGCCGGCCCAACCGGGGCGACGAGGACAACCAAGACGGCCATGACGACACCACGGATTCTGGATTTCATGACGGTCCGCGTTGAAAGGCCCAATTACCGGCGGCCTGAGGGCAAGCGTTTCGATGTTAGCGGCGGAACCTTTCATCAATATTTCAGCGAAACCGGCTTTCGGCGGCCGGACCATCGGCATGCATGTAAGCCGAATGAAAGGTAAGGCTGATAACCCCGGACTTAGCCTCGAAAACGAATGGAAACCTCATGCGCCATATGCCGTTGACGATCATGCTGGCGGCGGGGGTGGCCATGATGTCGGGACCCGCCGTCGCGGACGACGCCATCCCGGCGAAGGGATTCTGGGACCGCGACACGCTGACCGGCGATTGGGGCGGTCTGCGTTCATCGCTGGATGAGGCCGGTCTGAAACTGGGGGGAGTCTATACCGGCGAGGTACTGGGCAATCCGTCGGGCGGCCTGCGCCGGCGGGCAGTGGCGGAAGGCCTGTTGGAAATCGATATCGACGCCGATTTCGACAAGCTGATCGGATGGCAGGGCCTGACCTTCCATACCTCGCTGTTCCAGATTCACGGCCGCTCCATGAGCGCCAATTTCCTGTCCAACCAATTCACCGTCCGCGACATCGAGGCGGCGCCGGCCGCGCGCATCTGGGCGATGTGGCTGCAACAGGCGTTTTTGGATGATCTGGCATCGCTGCGTATCGGTCAGATGCCCGAACAGGAAGAGTTCTGCGTCTCCTCCAACGGGGCCTATTTCATCAACGGTACTTTCGGCTGGCCCATCGGCTTCGCCGCCAACATGCCGTCGGGCGGTGGCGCCTATCCCCTGGCCATGACCGGCGCCAGGATCAAGGTCCAACCCACCCCCGAGCTTGCCGCCCTGGTGGCGATGTTCAACGGCGATCCGGCACCGACGATCTACAGCAACAATCCAGATCCCCAGCGGCGCAATCGCTACGGGCTCAACTTCGACACCAACCAGCCGCCGCACTGGTTCGGCGAAGTGCAGTACGGCATCAACCAGGGCAAGGACGCCGAGGGTCTGCCCGCCATGTTCAAGCTGGGCGGCTGGTATCACAATGGCCGCTTCCTCGATCAGCACTACGACAACCAGGGCGTTTCGCTGGGCAGCGCCGCCACCAACGGCATCGCCAGGACCTATCGCGGGTCTTGGGGCGTCTATGGCGTGGTGGATCAGATGCTGTGGAAGAAGCCCGGCACCGAGGATGGCGGCATCGGGGCCTTCACCCGCCTGTTCGCCAACGCCGAAGACCGTTCGGCCATGCCCTATTACGGCGAGATCGGCCTGACCTGGAAGGGCATGCTCGAAGGCCGTGACGACGACGTCGCCGGCATCGCCGTCGGCTATGGCCGGATGAGTCCCGGCCTCGCGGCGCGCGACCGCGATTCCGTCGCGCTAGGAGGCGGCAACACCACCGTGCGCGATTTCGAGGCGGTGGTGGAACTGTTGTACCGGGCGCAGATGACGCCATGGCTCACCCTGGTGCCCAACGCCCAATACATCGCCCATCCCGGCGGCGGCATCGGCTATCCCGACCGCCCCGCCGTCCGTATCCCCGACGCCGCCGTGCTGGGCCTGCGTGCCGTGCTCAAGCTGTAGCGACCAAGCGCGAAAGCCATGTGAAAGGCTGCCGGCGCAATACTGCCCCCTACAGACTTGTAGGGGTGAGGAATGGAAAACCAAGTTTCCACGGAGCGGACAGTCCGCAAAATTCCAGCCCGAACCCAATGGATGCTGCTGGCGGCGGCGGCGATCCTTGCCGCGACCGCCATGTCAACCATTCCCGGGGGAGCGCACCAATCCACCGCCGATATTGCCGCCGCCGAGCCGCCGCCGCCGGGCAGCTTCCGCGCAACCGAGGCGCAGTGGGGCGGACTGACCATCGAGCCCGTGCGACGCATGGCCTTCCGTCCCGTCGAGGAAACCGACGGCAAGATCGCCACCAACGACGACACCACCACCCCGGTGTTTTCCCCCTATTCCGGGCGGGTCACCCGAATCTTCGCCAAGGCCGGTGACATGGTCGTGGCCGGCGATCCCCTGCTGGCGGTGGACGCGTCGGAATTCGTCCAGGGACAGAACGATCTGGTGGCGGCGCTGGCCCAGGTCGGCACCGCTCGCGCCCAGTTGAAGCTGGCCGAGGCGGCGGAGAAACGACAGCATGATCTGTTCGATAGCGGCGGCGGAGCGCTCAAGGACTGGCAACAAAGCCAGTCCGACCTGACCAGCGCCCGTGGCGCGGCGCGCACCGCCGAGATCGCGTTGGCGGCCAGCCGCAACCGCCTGCGCATCCTGGGCAAGAGCGACGCCGAAATCAGCGCCATAGAAACCGCTCCGGACTCTCATCGGATCAGCCGCGAGGCGATCATTCACGCCCCTATCGGCGGCACCGTGGTTCAGCGCCAGGTCGGTGTCGGCCAGTACATCACCAGCGGCTCGGGCGGAGGGGCGAATCCCGTCTTCGCCATCGGCGACCAGTCGACGGTTTGGCTGGTGGCCAATGTCCGCGAGGCCGACGCCCCCCTGATCCGGGGCGGCGAAGCGGCGGAAGTGGCCGTTCTGGCCTTTCCCGGCCGGGTATTCCGGGCCCGGATCGGCTATGTCGCCCCCGCCATCGACCCGACGACCCGACGGTTACCGGTACGAGCGGTGGTCGATAACCAAGACCATGCCCTGAAACCCGAGATGTTCGCGCGGTTCCGCATCGCCACCGGCGAGGAAAGCAATGCGGTCGGCGTTCCGGAATCGGCGGTGGTGTTCGAGGGGGACACCGCTCGGGTCTGGATTGCGGGTAACGACCGCACCCTCTCCCTGCGTCACATCGTTCCCGGACGTACCGCCGCGGGAATGATGGAAGTGGTGTCGGGATTGGAACCCGAGGAAAAGATCGTCACCGGCGGCTCGCTGTTCATCGACCGCGCCGCCAAGGGAAGCTGAGGAAACGACACCATGGATGAGGTCGTCGCCTTCGCCCTTCGCCAACGTGTACTGATGGTTGTGCTGCTGGCGGTCATGATCCTGGCGGGAACCGTCGGGTTTCTTCACCTCAATATCGAGGCATATCCCGACCCGGTGCCGCCGATGGTCGATATCATCACCCAGGATTCCGGCCAGTCCGCCGAAGAGATCGAACGCTATATCTCGATCCCCATCGAAATTCAGATGGCGGGCATCCCCCATGTGGCATCGATCCGCACCATCTCGCTGTTCGGGTTGTCGGACGTAAAGGTCCAGTTCACCTATGATCTCACCTACCGCGAGGCCGAACAGTGGGTGATCAACCGCCTGGGCCAGATGCCGCCGCTTCCCGGCGGCTCGCAGCCGCAGCTTTCTCCCACCAGCCCCATCGGCGAGGTATTCCGCTATCGCGTCGTCGGTCCGCCCGGCTATTCGATTGCCGATCTCAAGACCATCCAGGATTGGATCCTACAGCGCCGCTTCAAGGCGGTGCCTGGGGTAATCGACGTCAACGGCTGGGGCGGAAAATCCAAGACCTTCGACGTCACCGTCGATCAGTCGCGGTTGGCCGCTTACGGACTGACCCTGCCCCAGGTGTTGCAGTCCATCAATAACGCCAACATCAACGTCGGCGGCCAGACGATCAATATCGGCCAGCAATCGGCGGTGGTGCGAGGAATCGGCCTTATCCACGGCATCGATGACATCCGGCGAACCGTGCTTGGCGCCACCAACGGATCGCCCATCCTGCTGGGGGACGTGGCGTCGGTGACGGTGGGCAACAAGCCCCGGCTGGGAATCGCCGGACAGGATGGCGACGACGATATCGTCGAAGGCATCGTGCTGATGCACCGGGGAGAGAAAAGCGCCCCCACCATCGCCGCCGTAACCGCGGAGGTGGCGAAAATCAACGCCTCCGATCTGTTGCCGCCAGGTGTAAGGATCGAGCGGATCTACGACCGCAGCGACCTGATCCGCGTCACCACCAGAACCGTGATGGAAAACATGGGGGTCGGCATCGTGCTGATTTTTCTGGTGCAGTGGCTGTTCCTGGGCAATCTGCGTAGCGCCCTGATCGTCAGCGCCACCATTCCCTTCGCCCTGTTCTTCGCCGTACTGATCATGCTGGTGCGGGGCGACTCGGCCAATCTGCTGTCGGTCGGCGCGGTGGATTTCGGGCTGGTGGTGGATGCCAGCGTGATCATGGTGGAAAACATCTTCCGCCACCTGACCGAGGCGCCCAAGCCACTGGAACGCCCTCAGCCCCGCGATACCAAGGCGCGGCTGCTCGGGCATCTCGGCACCATCTATTCCTCGTCCATGGAGGTCAACCGGGCAATCTTCTTTTCGGCGGCCATCATCATCGCCGGATTTCTGCCGCTGTTCACCCTGTCGGGGGTCGAAGGCCACATCTTCGGCCCCATGGCTCAGACCTACGCCTACGCCATCCTCGGCGGCCTGATCGCCACCTTCACCATTTCGCCGGCGCTCGGCGCCCTGTTGTTCGCCTCCGGCACCGCCACCGAACACGAGACTATCGTGGTGCGCGTCATGCGCCGCTTCTACCGGCGGCTTCTACGCTTTGCCCTAGCCAACCGCATTCTCACCCTGGGCGGGGCCGGACTGCTGACGGCATTGGCGTTAGTGGCCGTCAATCTCCTCGGGCTGGAGTTCCTGCCCCATCTGGAGGAGGGCAACATGTGGATCAGGGCCGCCCTTCCCGACTCGATCTCGCTGGAAACCGGCAATCCGTCCGTCAATGCCATGCGGCGATACATCAAGTCCTTTCCCGAGGTGGAAACGGTGATCTCGCAGCACGGCCGCCCCGACGACGGCACCGACGCCACCGGATTTTTCAACGCCGAGTTCTTCGTTCCGCTGAAACCCTTCGGCACCTGGCCCAAGGGAACCGACAAGGAAGCCCTGATCAAAGAAATGTCTGACGGACTGGCCGATCGCTTTCCCGGCGTCCAGTTCAGCTTCTCGCAATACATCGAAGACAATGTCGAAGAGGCCGCCTCGGGGGTGAAAGGCCAAAACTCGGTCAAGCTGTTCGGCAATGATCTGCAAAGCCTGGAAACGGCCGCCAACCGCATCCGAGATGTCCTGGCCTCGGTCCCCGGGATCGCCAACGCCGAGGTCTCCAGCGCCCTGGGGCAGCCGACGGTCAGGATCGACATCGACCGCGCGCGCGCCGCCCGCTACGGCCTCAATCCCGGCGACATCAACGCTACCGTTCAGGCCGCCATCGGCGGGCAGGCCGCCGGCAACCTCTATGAAGACAGCAGTGATCGCAATTTCCCCATCATGGTTCGCCTCGCCCCCGAATATCGCACCAGCCTGGACGCCATTCGCCACCTGACCATCGGCGCGCCGGCCCAGGGCGGCGGGATCATCCAGGTGCCGCTCGATGACGTGGCCGACGTCAAGTTGGTGAGCGGAGCGTCCTTCATCTATCGCGAAAACCAACAGCGCTATGTCCCGGTGAGGTTCAGCGTCCGCGGCCGCGACCTCGGCAGCGCCGTGCTCGAGGCCCGCGAGAAGATCGCCCGCGAGATCAAGATGCCGCCCGGCTACCGGCTGGAATGGGCCGGCGAATTCGGCGAGTTGCAAGACGCCATCAGCCGCCTGATCGTCGTGGTACCGCTGGGCCTCGCCCTGATCGCCCTGCTGCTCTACGTCAATTTCGGTACCCTGACCGACACCCTGCTGGGCGCCAGCGTCATGCCGCTGGCCCTGGTCGGCGGCATCTTCGCCCTGGCGGTAACCGGAACACCGTTCAGCGTATCGGCGGCCATCGGCTTCGTCGGCCTGTTCGGAACCTCGGTGATGGGCGGCATCATCGTGCTGTCTTGCTACAACGATCTGATCGACCGGGGCGTGGAGCGCCGCCAGGCCATCCTGTCCGCCTGCGAAACACGTCTGCGCCCGGTGGCGATGACCTGCATCGTCGCCTGCGTCGGCCTGCTGCCCGCCGCCGTCTCCACCGGCATCGGCTCGCAGGTGCAAAAGCCGCTGGCGCTGGTGGTGGTGGGCGGCATCCTGCTGGCGCCGTTTCTCATCCTGATCGTCCTGCCGGTTCTGATCGACGCGTTCTCGCGTCGCCGCGAGAAGAGCGGCGATGTCGGCGCTGTTCACTCCTTGCCGGCGGAGTAACGTGGAATGAAACGCCTCTTCCTTCCCTTGGCCCTGGCGCTGACAGCGGCCGGATGCGTTGGCCCCGATTTCACGCCGCCGACTGCTCCGGGGATCGCGACCTACACCGCCGATCCGCTTCCCGAGACCACCGCGGCGGCCGACGTCTGGGGTGGCCAGATGCAGCGCATCGCCGCCGAACGCGACATTCCCGGCCAGTGGTGGAGCCTGTTCCACTCGCCCGCCATCAATGCCCTGATCGAACGGGCGCTCGTCGCCAACGCCGACCTCAAGGCCTCCCGGGCAGCCTTGCGCGTGGCCGATGAAAACGCCTTGGCCCAGGCAGGGGGCTGGTGGCCGACCCTGGCCGGCGGTTTCGGCGCCGCCCGCCAGAAGACCCTGGCTTCGGCCGGAACCAACTCGGCGGCGGGGGGACACAATTCGGTCTACAACCTCTACACCGCCCAGGTGGGAATATCGTACGCGCCCGACATCTGGGGCGGCATATCGCGACAGGTGGAGAGCGCCGACGCCCAGGCCGAGGCCGCCCGCTTCCAGATGGAAGCGGCCGCCCTGACATTGACCACCAACGTCGCCCTCGCGGCGATTCAGGAGGCCAGCCTGCGCGGCCAGATCGAGGCGACCGGGGAAATCGTCGCCCTGGGCGAGCAATCGCTGGACATTCTGCGCAAACGCTTCGCCCTGGGCCAAGTGGCCCGCGCCGACGTTCTTGCCCAGGAAGCAGCGGTGGCGCAACAGCGGCAGTCGCTGCCGGGTTTACATCGTCAGTTGGTGCAACAGCGGAACCTGTTGGCGGTGCTGTGCGGTACCCCTCCCAGCGAACCACCGGCCGAGACGTTCGAGTTGTCCGCCATCGACCTGCCCGAGGAATTGCCGGTCAGCCTGCCGTCGAGGCTGGTGGAACAGCGTCCCGATATCCGCGCCGCCGCCGCCAACCTTCACGCCGCCACCGCCCAGGTCGGGATCGCCATCGCCAATCGGTTGCCGCTGATCAACATCACCGCCGGCCAAGGGTCCTCCGCCGCCTTCACCGATGGCAAACTCGGGCTGTTCACGCCGGGCACCGGCTTCTGGGCGCTGAGCGGAAACCTGACCCAGACCCTGTTCGACGGCTTCAGTCTGATGCACCGCCAGCGCGCCGCCGAAGCGGGATTGGATCTGGCCGCCGCCCAGTACCGCAGCGTGGTCCTCGGCGCATTCCAGAACGTGGCCGACGTGCTGACCGCGCTACAGCGGGACGCCGAAACCCTGGCGGCAGCAGTCGAGGCCGAACACGCCGCGGCGGGCAACCTCACCATCACCCGACGGCAATTGGAACTGGGGGCCGTCGGAACGCTTACCCTGCTGAATGCCCAGCAAGCCGAATTGCAAGCCCGGCTTTCCGTGGTCCAGGCCCAAGCGGCACGATTCGCCGACAGCGTCGCCTTGTTCCAGGCGCTGGGTGGCGGCTGGTGGAATCGCCCCAAGCTCGCGGATGCCGAACAGCCCTAGACGCACCCGATCCCTTCCTGGCCAAAAGATGACCGCGAAAGGTGCCCGAAAGTTTCCCGGACCAGAATTGCCTCATGACGCCGCCAGTCACCGAGTCCATCACCGGAGGAAATCGTCATGAATAGGTTGGTTATGGTCGCCTGTGGTGTGGCCCTCGTCTCCATCGCGACACCGGCGGGGGCCAGCCTGTCATGCCGGGACGAGGTCGCTGCCGTTCAAGCAAACTGGAATCCCAACCCTTATCCCGGCGCCAAGCCCTTTCAACCCCGGGCGAGAGGCGAAAAGGACCCCCATGAGGTCATGATTTCCAGCATGAGGCTGCAACTCAAAAAGGCGGACGAACTTTGCAAGGAGGGCAATGACGAAGAGGCATTGCTTGAGCTAAATCCGGTACGGACGTGGCTGGAGCGACACCAGAACTAAACAGCTAGATGTGAAGTCTCAGGAGGTTGCCCACTCGATCTGAAGCGAGGAAGCTGAAGTTGCGAGACTTTGGCTATCCAGGGAGAGATCGAATGGGCATCCACCAGAATGCCGTTCTGACGCCGACCGGTCGAGAGATTCTGG
>CAIUSV010000093.1 GCA_903901915.1 uncultured Rhodospirillaceae bacterium
CCAGAATCTCTCGACCGGTCGGCGTCAGAACGGCATTCTGGTGGATGCCCATTCGATCTCTCCCTGGATAGCCAAAGTCTCGCAACTTCAGCTTCCTCGCTTCAGATCGAGTGGGCAACCTCCTGAGACTTCACATCTAGCGACAGCCGGAGCCGGCGGTCCCGCGCGCGATACTTCACGCTGTTACTGATGAGGTTCTGAAACAGGCTGACAAGATGGACCAGATCGGCCATGACCGTCGGCAGATTTCCAACCGTGATCTCGCCGCCGACGTCGTCCAGGTCCGACCGCAGATTGGCGATGGCCTGAGCCACGGCCTCACCCGCCGGGATCGGCTGCAACGGCATCCCCTGGGCGGCAACCGTCGAATAGTCCAGCAGATCGGTAAGCAACTGGGTCATATGCGTTGCGTTATCGACGATAAAGCCGATAAAGGCGTCGGCATCGGCATCCAGCGCGGTTCGGTAGCGCCGATCCAGAAGCTGGGCATAGCCGACGATATTGCGCAGCGGCGTCCGCAGATCGTGGGAAGCGGCGAAGGCGAACTGCTCGAGATCGGCGTTGGACTGAATCAACTGCTCGGTTTTTTCATGCATGGCGGTCTCATCGGCGACGCGCTCGGTGATGTCGGTATAGGTCGAGACAAACCCACCACTCGGCAGTGGCCTACCTGCGATCTCCAGTACCGTGCCATTGGGACGGCTGCGCTGATAGCGGTGCGGCCGCCGCTGCCGTGCCAGCGCCATCCGCTCGGCCACCAAGCTCTCGCGGTCGCCGTCGCCGTATTCCCCCCGCTCGGCGTTATGGCGGTATATCGCCTCCAGCGAGATACCGCTGCTGACGATGTGCTCGGGCATCTCCACCAGTTCGAGGAACCGCCGGTTCCAGACCACCAGTTGCAGATCGGCGTCGAACATGGTGATGCCCTGGTCGATATTTTCGACCGCGTCGCGCAACAGCTGCGCCTGTGCCTCCGCCAATTCAGTGATATCGGCGTAGATCCCCACGATGCAGCCGTCCCTCGTCCGCCGCTCGCGGACCTGGATATACCGGCCGCTGGGCAAGCGGAACTTGCTGGTCCCGGTCGCGGCGCGATGGTTGGCCAGACGCTGCTCGACCCACCCCGGCGCCGAGCCGAACGGCCGTCCGGCAAGCCCGCGCAGCAATTCCTCGAGGGTGCGACCGACGGCTTCCGGGCCAAGATCCCAAAGTTTGCAATAGACCTCGTTGCACAACAACAACCGGTCGTCGGGGCCGAAAAGGGCAAAGCCCTCGGAAATACTGCTGATAGCGGCCGAGAGCCGGTTGCGTGCCGCCTCCACTTCGCGCTTCGCCTGCTCAAGCTCGTCGGTGCGGCGACGGACCTGCTCTTCCAGCAGAAAGGACGTCTGCAACAGCGCGAAATCGTGATCGGGCGAATTGAGGTTGCGCTGAACCTGATTCATCAACGCCAAGATCATCTTGTCCCGACGCACGATTTCCGCCCTCAGCCCTTCGGGATCATTGGGGGCGCAGCGCAGGTCGAGTTCGCCGGTCATGGTACGGCTCGCGCGCCGATGGCAATGCCGGTGAAGGTCTGGTTCACATGCATCCCGCGGAACTGCTCGCCATAGGTGCTGAAGCCGACGACGTTATGAGCCCGCATGACGGCGGAAATATCTTCCACGATGCCCTTGGCGCTCATCTCCAGCCGACGCAGGATGCAATCGCAGCCGATGACCAGACTGGGCGGACCAATTCGCCCCACCACATCCTCGAAGACGGCCTCGAGATTGGCGACCATATCGACGCCTTCGGCGACGTTGAAGACAATGCCTTCATCGATGGCGCAATAAAACATCATGCTGCCATCTGGGTTTATCCTCTGCACCGAGCGGACAAAATCGGTTCCGCCGACCCTGACCACCAGGGGATGGGCGGAACACACCAACGGATCGAGCGACTCCGGGGCTACCCCGGCGGCGCGAGAATATTCCTCGGCGGCGGGAAGGCCATTGATTTCGCTGACGATCCGCCGCTCCGGGTCGGCGCTGGTGACCACCAGCCTGCGAGGACCACAGATGAAGTGCTGGGTCTTGAAGGTGGCGACCGGGCTGGGGGTGGAAACCACCAGCAACAAGGCGGCATCGCTTTGAAAGCGCCCACCATGGAGCACTGCGGTACGGCCGAAACTCAAACCATCGCCCGCCGAGCCCCCAACCAGCGGAATTCCACCCAATCCATCATGGAACGCACGGGCCAGATTTTCCTCGCGCATGCACAGCCCATCGACCAGCATCAAGGCGAAGCTGCGTTCGGACTCGAAATTCATGACCCGGTTGACCAGACGCCGGCGCAGGTCAAAGGCGAGCGTCTGGGCGCCCCGGCTTTCCAGCTTGGAAACCGCCTCGATCAGGCAGGTCTCGACGGTGAAATCAGCCTGACCCAGGCTGAAGCCCGCCAAGCCGTTCTCGGTATATCCAAGCGGTCCGATTTCACCGGCGGTGGTGCAGCCGATCACCGGAACGCTTCCGAACTCCCGGCACAGGCAGCCCCCCAGAACGTCGAGGTCGTAGCGATTGGACGCGAAAACCACCACCAGCCCCATCCGCGGCTGGTCGAGCAAGGCGCGAAGCTCGGTCGCGGCCGCGCCGGGGTCGGCGGCGGAGGAAAAGCCGATACGAACGCCTTGTCCGTCGGCGGCGGTGTGGGTCATCGGCCAAGCCCCCCCAGGGACCACGATTCCAGATATCGGATTCATAATAACTCTATTTCGCCAAAAATGTCTCACCGGTCCACCTTCGTCGCCGGTCGGCCATAAACCTTGGATTGATACGGACCGTGGACGGAAGTCTGGCAGACGATTGGCGCTGCAATACCAGCTTGTTGGCAGGCGGGGTGGTGTATATGACGGTGTATAGGCCCCCAGCCCCCCCCCGGGCAGAACACGCTTCCGTGTGTGCCGCCGACCACACCAAAAGATACATTTATTTGGTATTGTATGCCAGGGGATGCTGGGGCTTGGTCACCGGCACACGGAAGGGAGGGGCTACATGCTACATTGGACTGATGATTTGGCCGTCGGCCATCCGACGATCGACAACGACCACAAGAAACTGATCGAGATTATCAATACGTTCCTCGACCAATCGCACTCCGCCGACAATGCGACCTTGATGAACAACACACTGAAATCACTTCTCAATTATGGCGTCGGCCACTTTGAGAGAGAAGAGCAGATTCAGAGAGAGACAAATTACCCGTACACAGCAATGCACAACAGGGAGCATAAAGTTCTTATTGCTCAGATAAAGGATATGGCGAACGTTTACTTTATCGAGAAATCCAGGCCTCTCAACACGGCGTCAATCCACGAACTCAACAACCTACTGAAGATATGGCTTATAGATCACATCAAGAAATGTGACCTGAATATGCGCGAATGGGTCGATCCGAACGCCGAGGACGTCAAGGATTAGCCTCAGCGCATCTGGCGCGACTGAATGAATTCATGACGCCCGAACATCGCGACAGGCATCGAGTTTCAAGGCAAGGACGCCGTGGGCGGTCGCCAGATCATCACCCGCCAGGGCACGAGCCCTGGCGAGCAGATGGCGGCCCTCTTCAGCGCGGTCATCGGCCAGTGCGGCGAGGATGCCTTGGTGCAGATCGTCCAGCGCCGCGCCATTCCTCTCTTCTCCGGTCCATAGGGTGTGGGCCCGTACCGCGGTCGCGCGCCCTTTGACCTTGACCTCATCCAACACCAGCCAGGGCAGGCCGGGGGTGGCGATCCGGGTGGCATCGGCGGCAACCAGGGACACGCCGTAGACCTTGGTCAACCCCTCCATGCGTGAGGCGACGTTTACCGCATCACCCACCACCGAATAGTCGAAGCGCTGTTCAGACCCCAGATTGCCGACGCAGCAGGGACCGGTATTGAGGCCGATGCCAACCGCGATGGGGGGCAGTCGGCTGCCTTCGCGGATACGCGCGGCGGCCATCTGCGCCGCCGTCGCCAACATGGCCGTCGCCGAGTCGCAGGCATGACGGGCATGGTGGGGATCGTCCAGCGGTGCGTTCCAGAACGCCATGACGCAATCGCCGATGAATTTATCCACCGTACCGTGGTGGCGAAGAATGATATCGACCATGGGGGTGAACAGGCCGTTGAGCAACCGCACCAGATCCTGTTCCGAGATCGCTTCGCTGAGAGTGGTGAAGTTGCGGATGTCACAGAACAACACCGTCATCTCACGGGTCTCGCCGCCGAGGCGCAGGCGTTCGGGATGGGCGGCCAGTTCGGCCACCAGAGCGGGGGCGAGATAGCGGCGGAAGGCGGAACGAACCTGCCGTTCCTCGCGATCCACCACCACGATGCGCCAGGCCAGCGCCGCCATCATGCCGAATCCAAGCGCGGCTACCGGCGATGCCACCGACAGCCACAAGCCCCGAGACAGCGCCAGTTGCGCCACCACCAGCCAGGCGGCCAGCCCCACCGTCCATGTCGCCGCCACACTCCAGGTGGGACAGAACACCCCCACCCCTCCGACCAGAATGGCAAGCACCAACACCGCCGCCGCCTCGACCACCGCAAGCGCGGACGGGCGACGGATGAAATCACCGTGCAACGCCGTATCGATCACATTGGCCATGCGCTCGACCCCCGGCAGCGGCGACGAGCCGAATGGCGTCCGAAAGGTGTCGTTGATCCCCACCGCCGCCGCGCCAACCAGGACGATACGGCCGCGAAAGGCGTCGGCGGGGATGCGGCCCTCCACCACATCGACGAAGGAATAGGTGGGAAAGGTGCCGCGTGGCCCGCGATAGTCGATCAACAGTCGCATGGCCGCATCGGTGGGCACATGCAGCGGTCCGAGATCGACGCCTTCACCCAGCGCCAGCGACACCTTTTCCCACGGCAGATCACGATAGCGCGCCACCGCCCGGATCGACAGTGACGGCAGGAAATCGGCGCCATAGGGTAGCGCCACATATTCATAGCGCGGGGAACTGTCGGCATCGAAGGCGACGTTGACATGCCCCAGCCCCGCGGCCGCCTCGGCGATCTCGGGCACGGGCATCAGCACGGCAGTCGGCCGTAGCGGAAATTGGGGGGAACGCGGGCTGGTGCCGAAATCGGCATAGGCCGCAGCCTCCAGCGCGGGCACGGCGACCACGTCGCCTTCGGGCCGGGCTTCAAAGGTAAAGGCGAACGGAATCAGCACCTTGCCCGAACGAGAAAATTCGCCGGCCAGCTTGGCATCGGGGCCATCCTCGGCCAGACGATCCAGCGTTCGGGCAAGCGCCGGATTTTCCCGGGCGAGACGGTGCCCCGCCTCGCGGGCGGCCGCCCGCAGGTCGTCGGCAACCGGCGTCTCGGGCTCGGAGAACAACAGGTCGAAAACAATGACCTTCGCCCCCATGCGATCGATGGCGCCGGTGACGTCGCCGATCAGCCGCCGACTGAATGGCCAACGCCCCAGCCGGGCGAGGCTGAGGTCGTCCACCAGCACCAAAGCCAGTTCGGTCCCCGGGGGATGCGGCGACTCCCGCAGCCGCAGCCGCAGATCGAGCGACCACGTCTCCAACTCGCGAATCACCGGCCGGTCCCGCACCTGCCAGAACAACGCCGTCACCATCATGGTCACCGCCAGGGCCAAGCAAGGCTCGGCCAGTTTTCGGCGGCGGACCATGACGGCACCCCGTCAGGGCAACGCGGTGGCGCTGACGTATTCGTCGAATTCCGGCTGCGACCATATTCGGGGTTCGACCGGGTCTTTGCCCGGCTCGACCCGGCTGCCGAAGCGATCGGGAATCTCCACCGTCTTATGGGTGGCGTTGCTGGTAAACCCTACCCTTCCGATCAGAACGCCGACGCGCGTCCATTCCGGCCGCGCCTCGATGAACCAATCGGTCGAACGCACCGCCGCAACCGCGGTGGCGGTACCGACCTCGAACCGCGACGGCTGCGCCATACGGCTGACCACGGCGCGAACCAATCCGCTGGACAGACCCAAACGGGCATCGCGACCGTCGGTGCCCCTGGCCGCAAACGCTTCGACGGTCAAACGGGTGCCTTCCGCCAACGACAGCACACTGCCATCGGCCAAGCGCAGTTTCAGCCTCCCCCCCTTGGCCACGCCAATGGTATCGCCGGCATCAATGGCGGTTCCGGCGGATAGGATCCGATGCCCCCGGGCACCGTCGGCGGCACACTCGCCGATTAGCGCGATCACCTCGCCAACCCGGTCCGCCGCCCCGGCCGGCGAGGCCAAAGCGACAATCGCGAATAGAATGATACAGCCGAGACGTCTCATGGCGGTCATCCCTTGAATGCGATGGTGAAAGCTCGCCCGAGGGCATATGGGAGCGCCCCGCCCGTTGTTTAAGTGCTGACCACCCAGCAGCCGTCCGACGCCGAGCGGCTGAGGTCATGGCCGTCGATGCGGCAGCGGTCGGCTATGGCTTCGGCGCAGCCGGCGCAGGGCAACTCACAGGTCTTGGGCGGGGCTATGGTCGTCATGGCGGCGATGATAGGAGCCGTTCGGCCGGATCTCAACCACATCTTCCGTGCG